>NZ_BNEB01000005.1:630185-1260371 GCF_016860545.1 Streptomyces asoensis
GCGGTTGACCTGCACGCGCCCGGCGTCGTCCACCCACGGCACCCGGAACATCAGCTGCCGCTCGGGCTCGCACATCCGCTCGGGGATCAACGCGTCGACGTACTCGGGGTGCGCCTGCAAGGCCGGCGCCAGCGTGTGCAGCACCTCTCCCACCGCCTGGTGGAACTCGGTCTCCCCGGGATCGCGCCGGCAGACCTGTGCGTAGACGGCCTCGATGTGAGCACTGGGATTCATGCGCGCCTGCTCTCCTGTGATCCGCCAGGCACTCACCTCGTCCGGCGTGCCTGGCCCGTGTTCTGACAACGAGTACGGACGACAGGAGTCCCGGTGTCAGTGAAGATGGACACAGATGCCGGAACGCGGGGCCTCCCGCCGGGCGGGTCCGGCGCCGGGAGCCCGTACGGTCCGGACACGAAAAGGCGAACGGGTGTACGTAACAGGCCCGTTGGGACATAGGTTGTGGATCGAACTGCTCACGCCTCGGCTGAAAGACGGACGCCCCTCATGACCGACCATGTGACTTCGCCCGGACCAGCGGCTCATCAGAAGATCGACACATCGGTGCCGCACTCGGCCCGTATCTGGAACTACTGGCTCGGCGGGAAGGACAACTACCCCGTCGACGAGCAGGCGGGCGACGCCTACACGGCCGTGTTCCCCGGCATCGTCACCATCGCCCGCAGCAGCCGTGCGTTCCTGCGCCGCAACATCACCTACCTGGTCTCCGAGGCGGGCATCCGGCAGTTCCTGGACGTCGGTACCGGCCTGCCGACAGCCGAGAACACGCACGAGGTCGCCCAGCGGATCGCCCCCGCGTCGCGGATCGTCTACGTCGACAACGACCCGATGGTCCTGGCGCACGCCCGCGCGCTCCTCTACTCCACCGCCGAGGGCGCGACCTCGTACGTGGACGCCGACGTACTGGACCCCGAGCGCATCCTGGAGGCCGCCGCCGGCACGCTGGACCTCGGCCGTCCCACCGCTCTCATCCTGAGCAACATCCTGGGCCACATCGCCGACCACGACCGGGCCCGCTCCATCGTCACCACGCTGATGGCGGCGCTGCCGTCCGGGAGCTACCTCTCCGTCAACGACGGTTCGCGGGGCGTCGACCCGGTCTTCGAGGCGGCGCAGGACGCCTACAACGAGAGCGGCGCCGTGCCCTACAACCTCCGTACCGTCGAGGAGATCACGGCGTACTTCGACGGCCTGGAACTCCTGGACCCCGGGGTCGTGTCGGTCCCGCTCTGGCGGCCCGAAGGCACCTCCCCCGCCCCGGACGTCATCGGCGAACACGGCGGTCTCGCCCGCAAGCCGTGACCGGCGCCCCTGCCGCCGCCCCGGCCGAAGGGCCCTGATGTCCGTCCCGCCGCACCGGTCCGTCACGACCGGTGCGGCGGACCCGTTCCGGCCCTCGGGCCGATATTGACGGACAATGTGAGTACTACGTAAGGTCGGCAACGGCATTGAGTGTCAGCGTCAAGCCCTGGCTCGCTGACCGGCAACCCTCCCACGCGGTGGGGTGCTCCAGGTGAAAGCCCGGCGGAGTCACCGACTCCGCAAGCGCGTGGCCCCGTTCGAGGGCCTGAGAGGTGGAGGAGCAGCGTGCGGCACTGCGGCGACCTGACTGCCCCGATCACCACCACGGCACCGTTCTCCGGCTTCTCCCGCCGTCGCCACATCGATCTGCGGCGTTCCGCCAGCTGTCTGTGTCAGGGCTGATCACGCCCTTCCCCACCGGCTGACCCCCGCCCACCGCGCGGTCACGCCGTCGTCGGCGCATTCGTCGACACCACCTCCCCCGGACAGTTCTGAGCAGTGCCGCCCGTGGCCACCCGTGCCCGGCCGGCACCGTCCGCGCATCGCCATGCCCTGGCTCGGCCCCGGCAGGTGCGCGGTGACCTTGGAGTAGGAGAACCATCCCGTGATTGCGCATCCGGATTCCCGTACCCGCCGCTGGGCGGCGCTCGCCGCGCTGGTGAGCGGCAGCCTGCTGCTCGGCGCCTGCTCGTCCGCCGACGGCGGCACCTCCACCGGCGACGGCGGCCGCCCGAAGCCGGGCGGCACCCTGACCTTCGCGGTGAGCTCCGACGCCGGCTGCGCGGACCCGCAGCAGGTGGGCAGCAACGACACCATCTACTCCCTGCGCCAGGTCGTCGACTCGCTGACCGACCAGGACCCGAAGACGGGCAGGATCGTGCCGTGGCTCGCCAAGAGCTGGGAGGTCAGCGCGGACGCCACGACGTTCACGTTCCACCTGAGATCCGGGGTGACCTTCAGTGACGGCAGCGCGCTGACCGCACACGTGGTGAAGGACAACTTCGACGCCGTCCCGGAACTCGGCGCGCTCGGCACACTGGCCCAGGGCTACCTGAGCGGCGTGGAGAGCACCACCGCCGTGGACCCGCTGACGGTCCGGGTCCGATTCAAGCAGCCCAACGCCCAGTTCCTCCAGGCCACGGCGACCCACTCGCTCGGCATCGAGTCGTCGGCGAGCGCCAAGCAGAGCCCGCAGACCAAGTGCAGCAAGGGCGTCGTCGGTTCCGGGCCGTTCGTCCTGAACGGCTATGTGCAGAACCGGTCGATCACCTTGGCCAAGCGCGCAGGGTACGCCTGGGGCTCCTCGCTGTGGACCAAGAAGGGCGAGGCCTACCTGGACAAGCTGGTGTTCAAGGTGGTGCCCGAGGCGGGCGTGCGCAGCGGCAGCCTCCAGTCCGGCCAGGTGGACGCGATCGGCAGCGTCGGCAAGGCCAACGAGGCCGCTCTGCAAGGCGGTACGGTCGCATTGCAGCAACGGGCCAACCCGGGCGTCGTGTTCAACCTCGGCCTCAACAACTCCCGGCCGCTGCTGAAGGACACGAAGGTGCGTCAGGCGATCCTGGCCGCCGTCGACCGGCAGCAGATCGTCGACGCCGTCTTCCCGACCGGCACCCGCCCGGCGACCAGCATCCTGGCGCACACCACACCGGACTACACCGACCTCGGCAAGGATCTGGCGTTCGACGAGGCCAAGGCGAAGTCCCTGCTGGACTCGGCGGGTTGGAGGACGAACGGCGACGGCGTCCGCGTCAAGGACGGCAAGAAGCTGAGCCTGACCGTCAAGTGGTTCGCCAACGCCGCCACCAACCAGCCCGCGCTGGAGCTCGTCCAGCAGCAGCTCAAGGCCGTCGGCATCGACGTGGTGCTCAAGCAGCTCCAGATCACCCAGTTCTCCCCGACCTTGCAGTCGGGCGACTTCGACGCGGTGTGGGGCAACGTGACCCGCGCCGACCCGGACATCCTGCGCAGCTCCTACTCGACCCTGCTGGCCGACTTCTACCACCTGCCCGCCGGTCCGCTGGACACCGTGCTGACCCGGCAGGCCGCGACGACCGACGCGGCCCGGCGCAAGCAACTGGTCGCCCAGGCGCAGACGTTGATCGTGCAGAACGCCTACGTCGTACCCGTGGTGGAGCTCCAGACGCAGCTGGGTATGGCGAAGAAGGTGCACGACCTCGCCTTCGACGCCTCCAGCCGGGTCCAGCTGCACGACACCTGGATCGGATAGCGGCCGGCATGCGTCTCTACGTGGCCAAACGACTCGCACAAGCACTCGGGGTGCTGTGGGCGGCCTACACCGTCTCCTTCCTCGTGCTGGACTTCCTGCCCGGTGATCCCGTCTCCGCGATGGCCGGGGCCGGCGCCGACACCGGCCAGGTCGATCCCGCCCGGCTCGCGGCCCTGCGGCACGCGTACGGCTTCGACAAGCCGGTGCTCGCGCAGTACGCCGACCACCTCGGCAGAGCGGTGCGCGGCGACTTCGGCGACTCGGTGTCCACCGGCCGGCCGGTGACGTCGACCCTGGCCGACGCGCTGCCGCAGACACTCCAGCTGACCGGCGCCGCGCTGCTGCTCGCGGTGCTCCTCGGCGGCGGACTGGCGGTGGCGGCGACGTACACCGGCCGGCGGTGGCTGCGGCAACTGCTGCTGTCGTTGCCGCCGCTGGGCGTGTCCGTACCGACCTTCTGGGTCGGGCTGGTGCTCGTCGAGCTCTTCTCCTTCCGGACGCGCCTGTTCCCCGCGTTCGGCAACGACGGACCGCGCGGCCTGGTGCTGCCGGCCGTGACCCTCGCGATCCCGACCGGCGCCCTGGTCGCACAGGTCCTGGCCAAGAGCCTGTTCACGGCGCTCGACCAGGCCTACGTCGAGACCGCCCGCGCCAAGGGCGCCGGGCGGCTGCGGATCCATCTGCGGCACGCGCTGCGCAACGCCTCCCTGCCCGCCCTGACGGTCGTCGGACTGCTGGCGGGCCAGCTGATCGCCGGTTCGGTCGTCGTCGAGACGGTGTTCTCGCGCGACGGCCTGGGCCGGGTCACCGCCGCCGCGGTCACGGTGCAGGACATCCCGCTCGTCCAGGGGGTCGTGGTGTTCGGCGCGCTGATCTTCGTGGCGGCCAACCTGGTCGTCGATCTCGTCTACCCGTTGCTCGACCCGCGGATCGTGGTGGCCCCGGGCAGGAAGGTGCGTCTCGCATGAGCCGGAGTCTCGCCGACGGTTCCGCAGCCACGGACACCGAGGCGGCACGGGCGGCCGGAGCCGCCACGACCGCCGGGGCCGAGGCCGCGGCCGGCCCGCTGCGGCCGGTGGATCCCGTCACCGATCCGAGCCCCGGCGGGGTCGCCGGACGCGGCGCCGGAGCGCAGCAGGTCCTGCGCTTCCTGCTGGCCCGGCCCGGACTGCTGCTCTCGGTCCTGGTGCTGGCGCTCGTGGTGCTGGCCGCGTTCCGGCCCGGTCTGTTCACCTCGCTGGACCCCCTGCACGGGGTGCCCTCGGAGAACTTCCGCGGCCCGGGCGGCGGGCACTGGTTCGGCACCGACGAGCTGGGCCGTGACGTCTTCTCACGGGTCGTGCACGGTGCGCAGCTCTCGCTGAAGGCGACCCTCATCGCGGTGGGCTTCGCATTCGTGGTCGGCGGGATCATCGGTCTGGTCGCCGGGTTCGTGGGGCGCTGGGTCGAGGACGTGCTGATGCGCTTCGTCGACGTGCTGCTGTCGATCCCGTCGCTGTTCCTGTCCCTCGCCCTGGTCACCGCGCTGGGCTACGGGACGGTGAAGGTGGCGGTCGCGGTCGGCATCGCCAGCGTCGCCGGTTTCGCCCGGGTGACGCGCGCCGAGGTGCTGCGGGTGCGGCAGGCGGTGTTCGTCGAGGCGTCGCGGTCCTGCGGCGCCCGCTGGTACTCGGTACTGGGCCGGCACGTGCTGCCCAACGCGGCGGGTCCGGTGATCGTGCTCGCGACCCTCGAGTTCGGCTCTGCCGTCCTCGCCGTGTCCTCGCTGAGCTTCCTCGGCTACGGGGCGCCGCCGCCCGCGCCGGAGTGGGGCACGCTGATCTCCGACGGGCGCAACTACCTGGCCAACGCCTGGTGGCTCACCGTGCTGCCCGGCCTCGCGATCGCGGCGACGGGCCTCGCCACCAACCGCGTCGCCCGGGCGCTGGACGGCGAATGGTCGCGCCGGCGATGACCGGCCCCGCGACGAACGGACCCGCGGCGAACCGGACCGGGACCGACCGACCCGAGACGACGGAGCAGCAGGTGCCCGACGAAACCGTGCAGGACCGGCAGGTGCCCGGCACGCCCGCGCCCCACCGGGCAGTACTCGATGCGCCCGGGGAAGCCCGGCCGGGGTCCGGGGAGCACGCCACGGACCGGCCCGCGTCCGGGGCACCCGCACCCGGCGAGGCCGTGGGGAAGGAGCACCCGCTGCTGGAGGTGCGGGATCTGTCGGTGTCGTACCGCACGCGTGGCGGCACCGTGCGGGCGGTGCGGGGCGTCGACCTCGACGTGTGGCCGGGGCAGATCACCGCGGTGGTGGGCGAGTCGGGTTCCGGGAAGAGTACGACCGCGCACGCGATCACCCGGCTGCTGGCCGCCAATGCCCACGTCGACGCCGGTACGGTCAGCTTCGGCCGCCACGATCTCACCGCGCTGTCCGAACGCGAGCTGCGTACCGTACGCGGCGCGCGGATCGGGCTGGTGCCCCAGGACCCGACGGTGTCGCTCAACCCCGTCAAACGCGTCGGTGAGCAGGTCGCCGAGGTGCTGCGCATCCACGGGCTGGCGACCCGGCGCTCCGCACCGGCGGCCGCGATCGCCGTCCTGGAGCGGGCCGGACTGCCCGACGCCGCGGTCCGCGCCCGGCAGTACCCGCACGAGCTGTCCGGCGGGATGCGCCAACGGGCCCTGATCGCGGTCGCGATCGCCGCCGGTCCGGAGCTGATCATCGCCGACGAGCCGACGAGCGCCCTGGACGTCACCGTGCAGCGCGTCATCCTCGACCACCTCCAGCACCTCACCGAGGAGTCCGGCACCGCCGTCCTGCTGGTGACGCACGATCTCGGGGTGGCCGCCGACCGCGCCCAGCGGATCGTCGTCATGTCCGAGGGGCAGGTCGTGGAGGCAGGCCCCACCCGGGAGGTCCTGGAGAACCCGCGGCACGCGTACACCCGGCGGCTGCTGGCCGCCGCGCCCAGCCTGGCCACGGCCCGCCCGCGCCCCACCGGTCCCACCGGCCCCGCGGACACGCCGGCTCCCGGTACGGCCCCGCTCGTGGAGGTCCGCAACCTGGTCAAGGAGTTCCGGCTGCCCGCGGCCGGCGGCGGGGCCCGCACCCTGCGCGCGGTCGACGACGTCAGCCTCACCCTGCACCGCGGCCGGACGCTCGCCCTGGTCGGGGAGTCCGGCTCCGGGAAGTCGACCACCGCGCGCCTGGTCCTGCGGCTGGCCGAACCGAGCGCCGGGAGCGTCCTGTTCGACGGCGCCGACGTGACGACCGCCCGCGGGGCGCGGACCCGGGAGCTGCGCCGGCGGGCCCAGCTCGTCTACCAGAACCCGTACGCCTCGCTCGATCCCCGGTTCTCCATCGGGGAGGTGATCACCGAGCCGCTGCGGGCGTTCCGGGTCGGCGACCGAGCCTCGCGGCTCGCCCGGGCGCGGGAACTGCTCGGCAAGGTGGCGCTGCCCGCCTCCGTCCTGGACCGTCGCCCGGCCGAACTCTCCGGCGGGCAGCGGCAGCGGGTCGCCATCGCGCGCGCCCTCGCGCTCTCGCCGGACCTGGTGGTGTGCGACGAGCCCGTGTCGGCGCTCGACGTGTCCGTCCAGGCCCAGGTCCTCGACCTGCTCGCCGAACTCCAGGCCGACACCGGGGTGGCGTACCTCTTCATCTCGCACGATCTGGCCGTCGTACGCCAGATCGCCCACCGGGTCGCCGTCATGCGGTCCGGCCGCATCGTCGAGACGGGCACCGCCGAGGAGTTGTTCACCCGTCCCCGCCACGACTACACCCGCGAACTGCTCGCGGCGATCCCCGGCGGCCGCCACGCGCCGTCCGGGGCCGCCGCGTCATCCGAAACCGAGGAGCTCATATGACCGTGCACGACACATCGACCGATCTGGACGCCTTCGCCGACGACTGGCGGGAATGGCACCGTGGGCAGGAGGAGCGGCTCGCGGACCCGCACGGGTTCCTGGCGGTCACCGGCCTGCACTGGCTGAGCGAGCGTCCGGAGCGCTTCCCGGACGCCCCGGGCGCGTGGTCGACCGGCGCCGACGGCGTCCTCGTGGTCCTCGACGAGGGCGAGGAACTGGTGATCGACGGCGTGGCCGTCCGCGGCGAGCACCGGTTCGGCGTGATCCCGGAGCGCTCCGGGATCACGCCGTCTGGGGCGATGCCGTCGTCGAGGTGGCCAAGCGCGGCGGACAGGACATCGTCCGGCCCCGGCACCCGGACGCGCCGCTGCGCACCGCCTTCAACGGCACCCCGGCCTACGAGCCGCATCCCCGATGGGTGGTGACGGGCCGTTACACGGCGTTCGACCAGCCCCGGCCGACGACGGTGGGCGCGGCCGTCGAGGGGCTGGAGCACGTGTACGACGCTCCGGGCAGGGTCGAGTTCGAGCTGGCCGGACAGCCCCTGGCGCTGACCGCGTTCCCCGGTCACGGGCCGGGCGGTCTGCTGGTGCTGTTCACCGACGCGACCTCGGGCGTCACCACGTACGCGGCGAACCGGGCCCTCGCGCTGGACGCGCCCGCCGCCGACGGCACGGTCGTCCTCGACTTCAACCGGGCGACCAACCTGCCGTGCGCGTACACCGATCTGGCCACCTGCCCGCTGCCGCCCGCGGAGAACCGGCTGCCCGTGCCGGTCGAGGCGGGCGAGCGGATCCCCCGCGAGCGCGGCGGGTCGTGACCACCGTGCGCCGATGAGCCGACCCCGACCCTGAGGACGAGCACCGCATGAGCATCCCCACCATCACCTCGCTGGCCTTTCTCACGCCCGGCAACTTCGCCGACGACGATCCGTACACCGGTCTCGAAGAGACGCTCCAGCTGTTCGAGTACGGCGAACGGACCGGCTTCGACGGTGCATGGATCCGCCAGCGCCATCTGGAGCACGGCGTGGGCTCGGCCGCGGTGTTCCTCGCCGCGGCGGGTCAGCGCACCGAGCGGGTCGAGCTGGGCACCGCGGTCATCCCGATCGGGTACGAGAGCCCGTTCCGGCTGGCCGAGGACCTGGCGCTGGCCGACGTCCTGTCCCGGGGGCGGCTCCAGGCCGGGTTCAGCACCGGCATGCCGCACGCCGAACTCCTCGGCGACCTGGTGTACGACGGTGACTGGCGCGACTTCGACCTGTCGTACGGCAGGATCGCCCGGGTCATCGACAACCTGCGCGGGGACTACCTCGGGGGTCCGGACACGGTGATCCGCTCGCCGGGCAACGTCCAGCGCCCCCGGTTGCAGCCGCACGACCCGGGGCTGCTGGACCGGGCCTGGTACGGGGGCGGCAGTCTGCGCTCGATCCGGTGGGCCGCCGGGCAGGGGCTGAACCTGCTCACCGGCAACATCGTCACCGGTGAGGGCACCGACGACTTCTCCACCGCCCAGCTCGCCCTGGTCTCGGAGTACCGGCGCACGGTCCCCGCCGGGCGTCCGGCGCGGATCGGGCTCGGGCGGGTCGTCGTGCCCTTCGACAGCGCCGACGCCGCCACCCGCGCCCGCTACCGGGAGTACGCGGCGGCCCGGCACGCGCGCACGCTGGGCCCGCAGGGCGCCGGCCGGACCCTGTTCGCCCCCGACCTGGTCGGGACCGCGGAGCAGATCCTGGAGCGGCTGGCCGCGGATCCCGTGGTCGGGGCCGTGTCGGAACTGCGGCTGGAGCTGCCGTACGAGTTCCACCGGGCCGACTACGAGCAGATCCTGCACGATGTGCGGCACCTGATCGCGCCGGAGCTGGGCTGGCGCCCCGCCGGAGCGGACACCGGGGCCGCACGGCCGGTCGCCGCCGGGGGCGCGGGCGGGACGGGCCGGTGAGCGCGGGTGCGCGGGACGGGCCGGTGAACGGGAGTGCGCGGGACCGGTCGGCGCCGTGGTCGGCCGCCGGCCCCGCGCGCCCCGGTCACACCAGGCGTCGGATGTCACCGCGGACCCGGTAGAAGCCGCCGGCCGCCGTGTGCAGGGAGTCCACGACGTAGCGCGCTCCGGGCTCGCGTATGTCGCGCGGGAACTGGACGTTCATGGACGAGTCGTAGCCGTCGGACACCACGTGGACCCGGACCCGGCCGGCCTCCTGGACACACTCGACGACGACGGCGCCGGAGGGCGCCCGGGTCACGGTGGCGACCGTGGCCGCGGCGGTGGCGGGCACGTAGGTGGGCAGGGCGGCGGCGAGCTTGACGTCCCGTGCCACCGGTACCGTGCCCTGCTGGGCGGCGGTGACGGCCGCCTCGCTCGCGTCCACGCACACCAGCGAGCCGTCCGTGGTCACCAGGTAGAGCCGGTCGTCGCGGTACTGCATCGACAGCGCCGAGCCGCCGCCCGTGCCGAGCTTCCACAGACGGGTGCCGTCCCGGTCGAAGCAGTAGACGGACGAGGAGGCGTCACCCGCGAAGACGAACCTCCCGCTCGGCGAGGTGGCGCACGAGTACACCGCGCTGTCGCAGCCGTAGGTGGCCTCGACGGCCCCGGTGGCCTTCGACAGCCGCTGCACCACCTTGTGCGCGGTGCCCGCGTACACGGCGTCCTCCTCCTGCCAGCCGAACAGGACACCGCCCCGGGTGGGCGTGTGCCACAGCTCGCCGCCGCCGTCGGGCGCGTAGGCGGTGACGCCGCGGTGGTGCCCGTGGTAGACGGCCCGGTCGTCCGCGCGGACCATCCAGGCGTGCTCCCCCTGGCTGCGCCGGGCCCACTGGTGTTCGTCCTCGTGGTCGATGACGGTGAGCCGGCCGTCGCGGTCCGACACGTTGAGCAGGCCCTCGTGGATGTCCAGCCAGAAGATGTCGACATCGGCCGTGATGTCGTACGCGGCGAAGGGGAGCTTCGAGGACAGGTCGTAGACCTTGCCGTCGTCACAGCCCGCGTAGATCCAGAAGTCGTCGGCGACCAGGCACTTCACCCCGTCCGGGAGGCTGAAGCGGGCCAGGACGCCGCCGTCGTGGTCGAGGGTGTAGACGTCGCCCGCCTGGTTGCCGACCCAGCAGCGGTCGTCGTCCACGTGGATGCCGAACGCCGAGGAGCCGGTGCGGAAGCGCCACAGCACCGGGGCGACGGCACGCGCGGTGGACGGCGCCGAGGTCACCTCGCGGCGGGTCACCGCGCGCGGGGCGCGCTGTCCGGCGACGGCCGGGGCGTATCCCTTGCGGACCTTCTCGCCGACCTTGCGCGCGGCGGCGGCACGGGCCTTCTCCACGGTGGGGAACGTCGTCGTCTGGAGCTGTCCGGTGGCGCCGATCCGCCCGTACCGCACCGTCACCACCACGCCGTCCACGGCCACTTCGTAGAACTTGTGGGCACCGCCGCCGTCCTGCGAGAGCTCCAGATACGTCGTCGACACGGTGCTCGACCCGGTAGCCATGACAAACCCCTCCCCAGGGTGGACCCGCGGCCTTTCCGGCAGGTCCCACTCCCTGAACCGTAGGGGCAGCCACTGACAATCGCGTTCGCGGCCGTCAGCTTCCCGGGCTCCCGGGGTCGTCCGGATCCTTCGGGCCCTCGGGTCGATCGACGCCCTGGGTGGCATCGCCGGGCCCGGGGTTCCCGACAGGACCGGCCTTCCCGGCGGGACCGGCCTTCTCGACGGGCCCCGGGTCGGTGCTCGGCGTGCCGTTCTCGGCGTCCTTCGTGGGGCGTCCCGGCGGTGCGTCGCCGGCGGCCAGGTGTTCCAGGACCTCGACCAGTTCCTGACAGGCGCGTTCCACCGAGCGCCTGGTGTTGCGCTGTTCGGCGATCACCGCGGAGAGCAGCAGGGCGGTCAGCGCCATCGTCCCGTTGAAGGCCTGGAGCTTGATCATCACCTCGATGCGGCTCAGCCGCTCGAAGGGGCCGACGCCGTCCGTCGCGGCGACCGTGGCCAGGACGGACGTGAACAGGGCGCACAGCATGCTGCCCGCCAGCTCGAAGCGCAGCGCCGCCCAGATCAGCAGGGGGTAGACGAGGAAGAGCAGGCTGACGGAGCTGTAGGTGGCCAGCGGGACGAGGGCGCAGGTGACGAGGGCGAGGCCCACGGCCTCCTTCCAGCGGGACAGCCGGAAGGGTCTGGTGACCGTGTGCAGCACCAGCAGGACCGGCGTGACGATGAGGACGCCCATCGCGTCCCCGACCCACCAGGCCAGCCAGACCGGCCAGAAACTGTGGGCGGCGAGCCGGTCGGCGAGGACGAGCAGGCCGACCCCGACGGTCGAGCTCAGCAGCATCGCCGTGAGGGCGCCCAGGAAGACGAGGGCCAGGCCGTCGCGCAGCCGGGCCAGGTCGTTGCGGAAGCCCACCTTGCGCAGCATGAGGTACGCGCAGACCGGGGCGGCTGTGTTCCCGATCAGGTTGCCGACGGCCGCGGGCCGCAGCGGGCCCAGCGACATGATGACGAAGAGGGAGCCGAGGGTGATGCCCGGCCAGCAGCGGATGCCGAGGATCAGCAGCGCGGCGAGCGCCACTCCCGTGGGCGGCCAGATGGGCGTGAAGACCGCGCCCTCGACGACGAGCTCCCGCACCAGCCCGAGGCGCCCGGCCGCGTAGTAGCCGAGGGCGACGGCCAGCGTCTGTACGACGAGGACGGCCCGTCGGCGCAGATCCGGGGAAGCCACCACAGGAGCCATCAGACACCGGTGCGGCGCCGTCGGCGAGGCGAGACGCGCGGGGCCGGGCCCTACGGTCCCGCCAGGGGGACGTCGGGGGCCGTCCGCCCGTCGTGCCCCACGACCAGGACGGCCGCGTCGTCCTCGTGTCCGACGCGCTCGGCCCCCTTGATCACCGCGGTGGCGAGCGCGTCCGCCCGCATGCCGGCGACCGCGGCGATCCCGGCGAGCCGTACGACCTGGTCGAGGCCCTCCTCGACACTCAGGGTCGGCCCCTCCACCACACCGTCGGTGAGCAGGACGAAGATTCCGCCCTTGGTGAGCCGGTAGCGGGTGACCGGGTAGTCCGCGCCCTCCAGGACACCGAGGGGCGGTCCGCACTCGTCCTCGGCGACACCGGACTTGCCGTCCGCTGTGGCCCACACGCACGGGATGTGGCCCGCTCGGGCGCTCTCCAGGGCCCCGGTGGCGGGATCGAGCCGCATGAAGATGCAGGTGGCGAAGAGCTCGCTGCCCAGGGAGAGGAGCAGTTCGTTGGTCCGCGCGAGCAGCGCGCCGGGCTCGCCCGTGACGGAGGCGAGGGCCCGCAGTCCGACCCGGACCTGGCCCATGAACGCGGTCGCCTCTATGTTGTGGCCCTGGACGTCGCCGATGGACAGGCCGATGCGCCCGTCCGGCATGGTGAAGGCGTCGTACCAGTCGCCTCCGACGTTGAGGCCGTGGCAGGCGGGCGCGTACCGCACCGCCAGTCGGAAGCCGGGGGCGGTGGGCAGGCCTCGGGGCAGCATGCCGCGCTGGAGGGCGAGGGCCAGCTCCACGCGGGATCGTTGCAGCTCGGCGCGCTCGCGCGCCTGCGCGGTCAGCGAGCCGAGTCTGGCCAGCAGCTCGTCACCGTCGTCCGTGGGGCGCTTGCGCGACATCGATCACTCCGGCGGGACGGCAGCCCGACGGGGGCCACTCATCGGGCAAAACACACATTTTACCTTCAGAGGATGATAACGGCCCCGGATCCGACCCCACATGTGCGCCCGCACCGGCCCCGGGTCCCAGGTGTCGGCCCCGGGCCTCAGGTGCCCTCGGGTGCCGACCCCGGGGCCGGGGCCGCGACGGTCAGCCGGCGAGCGCCGCGTCCACCACGTCCTTGGCCTCCTCCTGGACCTGCCGCAGGTGGTCGGGGCCGAGGAACGACTCTCCGTAGATCTTGTAGACGTCCTCGGTGCCGGAGGGGCGGGCGGCGAACCAGGCACTGGCGGTGGTCACCTTGATGCCGCCGATGGCCGCGCCGTTGCCGGGCGCCTCGGTGAGCACGCCGGTCACCGGCTCGCCGGCCAGGGTGTCGGCGGTGATCTGCGCGGGCGAGAGCTTGCCGAGGAGGGCCTTCTCCTCGCGGGTGGCCGGGGCGTCGATGCGCGCGTAGGCGGGGGCGCCGAAGCGGTCCGTCAGGGCGCTGTAGTGCTCGGACGGGGTCTTCCCGGTGACCGCCGTGATCTCGGAGGCCAGCAGCGCCAGGATGATGCCGTCCTTGTCGGTCGTCCAGACCGAGCCGTCCCTGCGCAGGAAGGACGCGCCGGCCGACTCCTCCCCGCCGAAACCGAGCGAGCCGTCGACCAGCCCGTCCACGAACCACTTGAAGCCGACGGGCACCTCGACCAGCCGGCGTCCGAGATCGGCGGCCACCCGGTCGATCATCGAGGACGACACCAGGGTCTTGCCGATGCCCGCGTCGGCGGGCCACTGCTCGCGGTGCGCGTAGAGGTAGGCGATGGCGGCGGCCAGGTAGTGGTTGGGGTTCATCAGCCCGGCGTCCGGCGTGACGATGCCGTGCCGGTCGGCGTCGGCGTCGTTGCCGGTCGCGATGCTGAACCGGTCGCGCTGCTCGATCAGCGAGGCCATCGCGTACGGCGACGAGCAGTCCATCCGGATCTTGCCGTCCCAGTCCAGGGTCATGAAACGCCAGGTCGGGTCGGTGAGCGGGTTGACTACGGTCAGGTCGAGCCGGTGCTGTTCGGCGATCCGGCCCCAGTAGGCGACGGACGCCCCGCCCAGCGGGTCGGCGCCGATACGGATCCCGGCGGTGCGGATCGCGTCCAGGTCGAGGACGCTCGGCAGGTCGGCGACGTACGCACCGAGGAAGTCGTGGCGGCCGGTCGTGGGCGCGGCGAGGGCCCGCGCGCAGGGGATGCGCCGCACGTCCTCGAGGCCGGCGGCGATGATCTCGTTGGCCCGGTCCTGGATCCAGGAGGTGGCGTCGGATCCGGCGGGGCCGCCGCTCGGCGGGTTGTACTTGAAGCCGCCGTCGCCGGGCGGGTTGTGCGACGGCGTGACGACCACCCCGTCGGCGAGGGCCGCGGTGCGGCCGCGGTTGTGGGTGAGGATCGCGTGCGAGACGGCGGGGGTGGGCGTGTACCCGTCGGCGCTGTCGATGAGCACCGTCACCCCGTTGGCCGCGAACACCTCCAGGGCGGTGACCCGGGCGGGCTCGGACAGGGCGTGGCTGTCGGCCCCGAGGAAGAGGGGGCCGTCGGTGCCCTGGGTGGCCCGGTACTCGCAGATGGCCTGGCTGGTCGCGGCGATGTGGTCCTCGTTGAACGCCGTGTTCAGCGAGGAACCCCGGTGCCCGGAGGTGCCGAACGCCACCCGCTGCGCGGGGTCCGCCGGGTCGGGGTGCAGCGCGTAGTACGCCGTGACCAGCCGGGCGACGTCGACGAGGTCCTCGGGGCCGGCCTTCCTGCCCGCTCGCTCGTGCTGCATGTGCCCGCTCCTCCGCATCGGTCGATCATGGCTTGCACCTCCCATCCTCCCTTGTGGTGGCGCCTGTCCGCGAGTACGGGTCGTCTCGGGGCGGCCGGAGCGTCCGGACCGGATCCACCGGCCGCACGCGGGACGGCGATACCCCGGCGGACGCACCGACTTCCGCTCCGGACTGTGGCGTCTCAACATCGCGGACGGAAAGCAGGGCCGGGGCTACGGACGCTTCGCCGTGCGGTCGGTGGGCGACGAGATCCGGCGCCGAGGAGGCACCCGTGTGACGACCACCTGGCATCCCGGACCGGACGGCCCGACGGGCTTCTACCGGGCACTCGGCGTCCCGGCAGGCGCGTGGGCCGGCCGGTGCGGGGCTTTTTCGGCCGGTTTCCCGGTTGCCTCTTCGGTTGGGCAACCGACGGCTTCTCGACATGGGCGCTCCGCCCCGGCAAGGCTGGCCCGCCGACGGACATCCGGACGTCGTGAGGGACAGACCGAAGTGGGGGACCAGCTCAATGTGGGTGAGACGTCTTTGGCGGACGCTGACCGTTGCCCTGGCAACGATGACGGCCGTCCTCGTGGTACCGGCCGTGGCCCGGGCGGACAACGCCCAGCCGCTGAACCAATGCCAGATCGCCGGGCCGGCCAGCCCGCAGGCACAGACCGCCGTGGCCTTCGCGTGCGCCGCCTGGCGGGCCCGGACACCGTACACCTGGGGCGGGGGCCACAACCCGGGCTATGTCGGGCCGACCTACGGTTCCGTCGACTGGAGCGACGTCCAGCACTCGTGGCGGGACCCCTGGATCAAGGGACTGGACTGCTCGGGTTTCGTGCGGTGGGCCTGGTACCGGGCGATGAACCGCGACGTCCTGCCCGGTACCGCGCTGGACCAGTACCGCAGCTCCAACGCGTTCCAGGTGTACCCGGCGCACAACGGCGGCTCGGGGATCGAGGGCTATCTGCTCGCCGGTGACCTGGTGTTCACCTCCGGCAACGGCAGCGTCGCCGACATCTCGCACGTGATGCTCTACCTGGGCGACGGCAAGGTCGTGGAGGAGTGGCAGTCGGGTGAGGTGGCCCGGGTGACCACGCTCGCCTCCCGTACCACCGACGGCCGTCTGGTCGGTGCGGTCCGCGTCCGCAACCAGGGCGCGCTGGAGCAGCCCGGCAACTACTCGGCGGCGAACCCCGCCATCGACCCGAACAACCCCTTCGCGTACGTCCTCGCGCCCGGCGCCGGCGGGGGTGGGGGCGGCGGCAACGGCATTCCCGAACGCATGTGGGCGACCGACGTCAACGTCCGCCTGCACCCGAACCGTTCGGCGAACGTCGTGACCAGCCTGCCGTCCCCGACGATGGTGTACGTCAGATGTCAGCAGCACGGTGAGTCCGTCACCGACGAGGGCTACACCAACGACGCCTGGTCGTACCTGCCCGATCTGGGCGGCTGGATCAGCAACATCTACCTCCAGGGTCCGGCTTGGTTCAGTGACGTCCCGCAGTGCGGCACCGGGGAGACGGACTCCAGCGTCGGCAGCGGCTCCAGCGCGCCCAACGGGGCGGGCGGCCCGAACCGCACCTGGGGCACCGACGTGGCCGTCCGCTCCACGCCGTACACCGACTCGACCTCGACCGTGCTGACGCGGCTCACGGGGCCGACGGCGGTACAGCTCAGCTGCCAGAAGCACGCCCAGACCGTGACCGCCGAGGGCTACACCAACGACGCCTGGTCCTACCTGCCCCAGTACGGCGGCTGGATCAGCAACATCTACCTCCAGGGCGACGCCTGGATCGCCGGGATCCCCTCCTGCGACGGCAAGGGCACACCGACACCTGCCGGTACCCGGCCGGGCCAGACCTGGGGAACCGACGTGGCCCTGCGCGTCGATCCCTCCACCTCCAGCGGCCTGGTGACCCGGCTGAGCACCCCCACCGCCGTCGCCATCAGCTGCCAGAAGCACGCCCAGAGCGTGACCGCCGAGGGCTACACCAACGACGCCTGGTCCTACCTGCCCCAGTACAGCGGCTGGATCAGCAACATCTACCTCCAGGGCGACGCCTGGCTGGCCGGCGTGCCCGCCTGCTGACCCCACGGCGCGAGGGAGTCCTTCCCGCCCTCCCGCCCTTTGCGTCCTTTCCGTCCTTCCCGTGACGGACGAAGCGGCGCGCGACCGCGGCACCGGGTCGCGCGCCGCCGCCGTGTGCGGTCGACTTCCGCGGCTGCTGGCGTGGTCGGCCGCCGATGGCACCGAGGGGCGTAGGGTCCGGGCCTGTGAGCAGCTCGCCCCGGCCCGACTGGGCCGTCCTCCACCATGCGTACGGCCGCGCGGAGGACGTCCCCGGCCGACTGGCCGCGCTGTCCGGCGCCGATCCCGTGGCGCGCGGTGCGGCCGTGTCGGCGCTGAGCTCGAGCGTCTGTCACCAGGGCACGCGGTGGCCGGCGAGCGCCCATGTGGTGACTCCCCTGGTGGCGCTCGTGGACACGCCCGCGACGCCCGATCGGCCGACAGTGGTGCACCTGCTGCACGCCGTGGCCCTCGGCGAACCGAGCGACGACGTCCTCCCCTTCGAACCGGGGCACGTCTTCGCCGCGGCCGAACGCGTCGGCCCGTCGGACGAGGCCGCCGTGCTCCGCGTGCTGTTCGAGAACGACGACCCCGACCCCGATACGGTCGCCGACGTCGCCGACGCCGTCGCCGTGCGCTGGGCCGCCGACGCCTACCACGCGGCCGAGCGCCATACGCCGTCGTTCACGACCTGGCTCCAGGATCCCGAACCCGCCGTGGCGGCCCGGGCGGCAGCGCTGCTGGCCTGGTTCCCCCGGGTCCCCGCACTCGCGACCGCACTGGCCGGCGTCGGGATCGACACGGGTACCGTCCGCGCGTCGGCGAATCTCGCCCTGGCGTTCCTCCCCGACCCGCCCGGATCCGGCGAACTCGCGGCACTTACGGCCTCCTTGGCGTCGACGGACGAGACGGTACGGGTGAGCGCCGCGGTCGCGCTGGCCCGCCGCCGGCCGACGGCCCTGCCGGACGAGGCCCTGACCGTCCTGATCGGCGCCGACGACGAGATCACCGGTGTCGTACCGGGATGGGACCGCCCCCTGCGCGGCCACGTCGCACTCGCACTGCAACGCCTCGGCCTGTGACAACTCCCCTGCGGCGGGGGCCGGTAGCGCGCCCTGTCAGGCCGGTGCGGCCCGTCGGGCCCGCCGGACCCGTGCGCCCGGTCCGGCTCGTGCGGCCCCTCAGGTGACCGCGGCAGCGTGAGTCCGGGGTATCGCCCGGAGGGCGATGTCGACGGTGGCGTGGAGGGCCGCACGGGTCGCTCCGGCCGCCGCGTGCACGGCGTTGCCCTCGCTGACCACCATGACGTACCGGGCGAGCGCGTCAGGGTCGGTCCCCGCGGGCAGGTCGCCCTCCTCGACGGCGCGGGTCAGCCGTCGCGCCAGGGCGTGCTCTCCGGCGAGGCGGCTGTCGGCCAGGAACCTGGCGATGCGGCCGCTCTCGCCGCCCTCGGCCAGGCCACCCTGCACGGACAGGCATCCGGAGGGGCGGTCGGCGCGGGTGAGCGCGTCGGCGTTGGCACGGAGGAAGGACTCGACGACCTCGTACGCGGTCGGTTGCGTGAGGGCCTCGCGGGCGTAGGCCATGTCGGCCTCGGCGTAGCGGGCGACGGCCCGGTGGAACAGCTCCTCCTTGTTGCCGAACGCCGCGTACATGCTCGTGCGGTTGATGCCCATGGCCTCGGTGAGGTCGGTGAGCGACGCGCCTTCGTACCCCTGGCGCCAGAAGATCTCCACCGCGCGGTCCAGCGCGTCGTCCGCGTCGAAACCCCGGGGTCTGCCGCGTACGGCCATGCCGCCCTCCTGGTGTCCGCACTCCCGTGCCGGCTCTCCCGCGCCGGCCCCTCAAATTTTAACCGAGCGGTACGGAATAGGTCTCCGGGTGCCGTGGTTCTCCACTACCGAACGATTTAAGAACCGAGCAGTACAGAAAAGGAGAACCCACCATGGGACAGCTGGACGGCAAGACCGCCCTCGTCACCGGCGCCACCTCCGGCATCGGCCTGGCCGCCGCCCGGCGGCTGGCCGAGGAAGGTGCTCACGTCTTCCTCACGGGCCGTCGCCAGGAAGCCCTCGACAAGGCGGTGGCCTCCATCGGCGACCGCGCCACCGGAGTACGCGCCGACGTCGCGAGCCTCGACGACCTCGACCGGCTCTTCGCGCAGATCGAGCGGCACGGGAGCCTCGACATCGTCTTCGCCAACGCGGGCGGCGGTGAGTTCGCGGCCCTGCCCGACATCACCTGGGACCACTACGCCGACACCTTCAACACCAACGTCGGCGGCACCCTGTTCACCGTGCAGAAGGCACTTCCGCTGCTCAACCCGGGCGCGTCGATCATCCTGACCAGTTCCAACATCGACACCAAGGGCGCCGCGTCCTTCAGCGTCTACGCCGCGACCAAGGCGGCGCTGCGCTCCCTCACCCGCAGCTGGGCGGCGGAGCTCGTCACCCGCGGCATCCGCGTCAACAGCATCGCGCCCGGGCCGATCGAGACGCCCGGCCTCAGCGGCCTCGCGGGCGGCCCGGAAGCAGCCGAACAACTGCTTCAGGGCCTGGCCGCCGGAGTCCCCATGAAGCGGCTCGGCCGCCCGGAGGAGATCGCCGAGACCGTCCTCTTCCTCGCCGGCGAGGCCGGCAGCTACATGACCGGCGCCGAGATATACGTCGACGGCGGCGCCAGCCAGATCTGACCACCGCGGCCGACAGCCTGAACCCCCGCCCCTGACACAACCCGCAACGGGGCGGCCGGCCGGACTCTCGGAGCCGGCCGGCCGCCCCGACCACCCCGCCCCCCTTGCCCGGAGGAATCACCATGCACTCCGTCACCGACCTGCTCGCGGCCAACCTGCACGAGGTCTTCGGCAACCGCGACCCCGTCTCCCGGCGCGCGGCCATCGACCGCATCTACACCGAGGACGTCGTCTTCACCGATCCGGAAGGTGTCACCACCGGCCGCGACGCCATCGAGGACAAGGCGGCCGCGCTCCTCGCCAACGCCCCCGCCGACGGCGGGTTCACCGAGGACGGCCACCGGTACGCCGGCCCGCAACACGGAGCCCTGGCCTGGGCCTTCGGCCCGCCCGGAGCACCCGCCGTCCGCGGCATCGACGTCATCACCGTCCGCGACGGAAGGATCGCCACCATCCTGACCCTGTTCACGGCCTGACCCCCGTCACGGCGTGACGGGACGCGGCCACACGCGTGCGGCCGGTCCGCGGGCGGCGAGACCCTGCACGGAGGCACTGCCTTGACGGCACGGTGTCGTACCGGCGCAGTAGGGTGCGCATCGGAGACGGGGACCTCTCCCTCCGGGGAGGGGCTCGCCGCACCGGGCCCGGCTTCATCGTCAACTGGGGGATCCTCGATGGCACTCTTCGGCAACGCGCACCCGATCGACGCGGGACAGGCACAGCAGGACTACGCCCGGCTGCTGGGCCAGGGCGAGCACGTGCAGACGGCCTACCTGCTGATCCGCGACACCATACTGTTCACGGACCGCCGGCTGATCCTCGTCGACAAGCAGGGGATCACCGGCAAGAAGACCGAGTACCACTCGATTCCGTACCGCAGCATCACGCACTTCGCGGTGGAGACCGCCGGCACCTTCGACCTGGACGCCGAGCTGAAGATCTGGGTGTCCGGCTCGTCCATGCCGATCCAGAAGACGTTCACCAAGGGCGTCGACATCTACGAAGTCCAGGCGATCCTCACGCAGTTCGTGGCGAAGTAGGCGGATGCCGAGCATCAGAAGTCATGATGATGCCGGTCAGAGCTTCCCACGCGTTCCTCGACGCCCCGGGCGCGGAGTTGTTCGTCCGGGAGCTGTCCGCGGCGGTGGCGCCGGTCGGCCGACGCTCCCTTGCCGCGACACTCCCGTTGTTCATCCTGCGCGTCCCGCATGCGGACCCCTCGCAGAACGCTGCCGCCCATGACGTAGTGCAGGAGATCCTGTCCGCGTTCGAGACCGTACCGCACGCGTATCTCTCCGTCCGCAGTGACGACGACGGGCTGCTTTCCCTGCGTGCCGTGGAGATCTTGCAGGCCACCTCGCGTCCTCACGTGGCTCCAGATCGGTACCCCCGATCCACGCTGATGGCCGATGTCGTCGCCTGTGGCCGGGAGCAACCCGGCGGGCCGCCGGGCACCGGCGTCCGGCACTTGCGGGACCAGGTCTTCCACCGGCAGCAGCTGCGGCGCGGAAGTGCTTTCGGGACACTCACCCGCCTCCTGGAGACCAGTGGCAGGCTCTGGGTCATCGGGCTGAGGCTGGTCCACCTCGCACACCGGGCATGGTGGTCATGGCGGACGTCCCGCAAGGTGATGCGGTGGCTGGGCGACCTGCCGGTGGCCACGGACGGAGGCAGCTTCTTCGAGGTGATGGATCGGATCGCCGCTGCACAGGCCGACTCCCCGGCATCCCCTGCATCCCCTGCATCCCCGGCAAGCGATGCCGAAGAAGCGTTGCAGGAGCAGGAGTGCCTCGTACTCCGCGCGCTGTTCGAGGACTTGCGGATGCCCCGGCTGCGTCGACGTATCGCCCGCCCCGTGCTGCTCCTGGAGCTGCCACCTCCTGGGGCCGAGGGCGCGCGGGCAGCCGAGCGATTCCTCATCGCCGCGCACCGGGTGGCGAGCACGTTCCGCGAGCGGGCCGAACCGTCGATCATCGGGGGACCGCTCGTGGTTGCTGTGGGGCGGCCAACCGAGGGCCTCCTCCAGCGGCTGGACAACCCTCCCGAGTGTGACTTCCGCCAGGCCGGTCGCGCCCTCAGGGACAGCGGCGGGGCGCCGGTTCTGGTCGGACTCCAGGAAATGGAACTGCGCAGTCCTGCCCTCGAGGGTGCACGAGCCGCCCCCGTCCGGTTCCGGCTCAGCCGGCGCGCCAGGTCGCGCATGCAGGCGGCACTCGTAGCGAGAGGAAAGAGCGGGATGTCGATGCCATTCGGGTCGCGTGAGAGTGCTGGGCAGAGCGAGCGGTCCGGCAGGCGGCAATGGCACGCACGGGTGGCCGTCGGTCTCTGGATCCTCCTCCTCTCGGCATCCGCATGGCTCGGTCTGCGCGACGTGCTCGACAGCTTCCGGATGCACGGGCGGCTGGGTCCCTCCGATGCCCCCGCGCTGGTCACCACGATCGTTGCTCTCGGTACCGCAACCGGCACTCTGATCGGTGTCACGCTCACCGCCTATGCGAAGTATGTGCAGGCTCGTGGGCAGGCCGAGAGCGATCTGATCCGCGCGAAGGCCGAACTGATGCGCGCCGAGGCGGACATGGTCAGGGCGCGGGCTCAACTCCCTGCGGTCGAAGCGACTACGAACGGCGACGGCCCAGCGAGCCCCTCTCCTGGTGATCCGGACGCCGACTGAACTGTGGAGCCCGGCGAGGGTCCGGTCCACGCCCGCGATCCGCGCCGGTGCGCTGCGCCCCGCCCCACGCCCGCCCCTGCGGCGGGGCCGGTGTCAGGAGCCGACCGGCCCGAGCGCCCGGCCGGTGTCAACGCCCGGCCGGTGTCAGCGGCGGCCGCGCACCAGCAGGTACAGGAAGTACGGCGTACCGATCACCGCAGTCATCAGGCCCGCGCCCAGTTGGGCGGGGGCGATGACCGTGCGGCCCAGCAGATCGGCCGTGCAGACGAGCGCGGCGCCGAGCAGGACCGCCGTCGGCAGCACGCGGACGTGACGCCGGCCGACGAGGGCGCGCGCCGCGTGCGGGGCCACCAGGCCGACGAACCCGATGGTGCCCGCCGAGGCGACGGCCGTCGCGCTCAGCAGGACGCTCACCAGCAGGAACCCGAGCCTGGCCCGGGAGAGCCGCAGCCCGAGCAGACGGGGCGTGTCCGCGTCCAGCGAGACGAGGTCCAGCTCCGTGCGCCGGGCGGACGCGACGGCGAGGCCCACCGCCAGCACGAGCGCGACGGGCAGCACGTCCGGCATCGTCCGGCCGTACGTCGAACCGGAGAGCCAGGTCAGCGCCTTGGTCGCGTTGAACGGATCGGTGAGCACGATGATCAGGCTGATCAGCGCGGTGGTGGCCGCGGCCGTGCCGATGCCGACGAGCACCAGCCGGTTCTGCCGGTATCCGCCCCGGGCGGCCAGCCCGAAGACCACGACGGAGGTCACCGCCGCGCCCGCGAACGCGGCGCCCGCGATGCCCCAGGTCCCGGCGGCGGGCACGCTGGTGACGAGGAGCACGGCGCCGAGCGCGGCGCCGCCGGACACCCCGAGGACGCCCGGCTCCGCGAGCGGGTTGCGGGTCACGGCCTGCACCAGCGTGCCGGCCAGGGCGAGCGCCCCGCCCGCGCACAGCGCCGCGAGGACACGCGGCACCCGGGTGTCGAGGACGAAGGAGACCGCCCGGCCGGCCCGCCCCTGCGCCCAGTTCGCGACATCGCCGAGCAGCAGTTTGCTGTCGCCGAGCAGAACGCCCGCGACGGTGACGGCGGCCACCACGGCGACGAGTACGGCCACCGTGGCCAGGAACGCCCTCCGGCTGGGGACGCGCAGCCGCTCGGGCGCGTCGGCCCCGGCCGGGTCCGGCAGCCGCAGGGCCATCACCACCAGGAACACGGCGCCGATCAGGCTGGTGACGACACCGGTGGGCACGGCGACGGCCGTGTCGGCGGGCACGAGGGCCCGCAGCAGCACGTCCGCCCCGAGGACCAGGCCCGCGCCGGCCAGACCTGCCACGGGCAGGGACGTCCGGGCCCGGACGAAGGCCCGGTGGCGGCGGGCGAGCGGCCGCACCAGCGCGGGAGCGCACAGGCCGACGAAGCCGATGGGCCCGGCGAGGGTGACGGCCGCCGCGGACAGCAGGGTCGCCAGGACGACCACCGTCACGCGGGTGGCGCGGACCGGGACGCCCAGGCCGCGTGCCGCGTCGTCCCCGAGGGCCAGCGCGTCGACCCGACGGGCCGTCAGCAGCAGCCCCGCGAGGCCGACGAGGCAGACGGGCAGCATCTGCACGACGCCGTCGAAGCCGTTCTGGCCGATGCTGCCCTGGTTCCACTGGTAGAGGCCCTCGGTCTCCTGGGGGAACAGCAGGAGCAGGCCCTCGGTGACGGAGGTCAGCCCGAGGGCCAGGGCGGTGCCCGCGAGGACGAGCCGTACGGTGCCCGCGCCGAGGCCGGACAGGGCGAGGACGGCGGTCGCCGCGAGGAGTCCGCCGGCGAACGCGACCCCGGAGGAGGCGATCACCGGCAGTGAGACGCCGGTGACGCCGACCAGTCCGAGCGCCAGGTACGAACCGGCGTTCACCGCCAAGGTGTCGGGCGAGGCGAGCACGTTGCGGCTGACGGCCTGGAGCACGGCGCCGGCCACGCCGAGGACGACGCCGACCAGGATGCCGGCGCTCGCACGCGGCAGCCGGGAGGCGACCACGACGGAGGCGTCGGCCGGATCGGACCGCCCCGTCAGGGCCTTGAGGACCTCGGCCGGCCCGACGGCGGCGGTGCCCTGCGTGATGTCGGTGACGGCGAGGGCCACGACCAGGAGGACGAGCGCGGCCGTCACCGCGGCCGCGCCCGTCCGGGACACGGCAGCCGGCGGACGGAGCGCGGGAGGAGTCGGTGCGGTGACGGCCATGGCGGACGCTACTTCGTGAGCGCGGCGACGACGGCGTCGATGTACGCCGCCATCGAATCGGGGCCGCCGAACATCCAGATGCCGTCGGGCAGTCGGTGCACCTCACCGGCCTTCACGAACGGCAGCGACGTCCACACGGCGTTCTTGGCCAGCGCGCCGGTGAAGGGCGTGCTGCTCGCGTCGTCCTTGTTGGCTATGTAGGCGAACCGTACGTCCTTCGGCAGCGCGGTGAGGCCTTCGACATCGGTGGTCCCGAGGCCGTAGGCCGCGTCGCCCTTGACCGTCCAGGCGTTCTTCAGGCCGATCGCCTCGTTCACTGCGCCGATGAGGGAACCGCTCGTGTAGGGGCGCAGGGAGACCTGGTTGCCGGTGACGTAGCCGTCCGAGAAGGCGTACGGGGCGCCGGCGAGACCGGCGCCGGCGAGGGCCTTCTTGCCCTCGGCGACCTTGGACCCGAAGTCCTTGCGGGCCGTCGCGGCCTCGGCTGAGGTGCCGGTGGCCTTGGCGATGAGGTCGAGGTTCTCCAGCATCTGCCCGATCTGGTCGGAGCCGTCGGCCGAGGTCACCTCCAGCACCGGGGCGACCTTGCGCAGTTGCCCGACCGCGGCCGGGGTGAGGTCGGTGGTCGCCACGATGAGGTCGGGCGCGAGCGAGGCGATGGTGTCCATGCTCGGCTCACCGCGCGTGCCGATGTCCTTCGGCTCGTTCTTCAGCGGGGCGGCGGTGTCCCAGGTCTTGTAGCCCTTCACGTCGGCGACGCCCACGGGGTCCACTCCGAGCGTGACGAGGCTCTCGACGACGCTCCATTCGGTGGCGACGACCTTGGTGGCCGGGCCGTCGAGCTTGATCTTCGCGCCGGTGGCGTCGGTGAGGGTGATGGCCTCGGACGGCTTGGCGGAGCTGTCGGCGACGGGCTCGGTGGTGCCGCAGGCGGCGAGGGTGAGAACCGCGGCGGTGGTGGCGGCCGCGGTGAGCAGAAGGCGTCTCATGAGGTGGTGCCGAGCCTTTCGGTTCGCGTGTGTCGTGTGTGTCGTGCGTGGTGGCGGCCGATCGGGCGGGTGCGCAGCCGGCCGGTGAGGGGGTCTGTGTCGACGTCGATGCGGATGCCGTAGACGGCTGTCAGGCGTTCCGGTGTGAGGACGTCCTCGGGGCTGCCGTCGGCGACGATCCGGCCCGCTTCGAGGAGCGTGATCCGGTCCGCGACGGCCGCCGCCTGGTCGAGGTCGTGCAGGACGACGCCGACGGCGATGTGGTGGTCGTCCGCCAGGTCGCGGACGAGGTCGAGCAGTTCGACCTGGTAGCGCAGGTCGAGATAGGTGGTCGGTTCGTCCAGCAGGAGTACGCCGGTCTCCTGGGCGAGGCAGCCGGCGAGCCAGACCCGTTGGAGCTGCCCGCCGGAGAGGCGGTCGGCGCTGCGGTCGGCGAGCTCCGTGACGCCGGTCAGCGCGAGGGCCCGGTCGATCGCGGCCGACGCGTGCGGGTCGGGCCGGCCGAAGCGGCCCCGGTAGGGGTAGCGGCCGAACTCGACGACGTCCCGTACGGTCAGTCCGCTCGGCGTGGGGCGGCTCTGGGTCAACAGGGCCACGTGCCGCGCGAACTCACGGGTGGTCAGGGTGAGGCCGTCGGTGTCGGCGTCGATCCTGAGCGTGGCGTGCCGGGCGGGCTGGAGACGCGCGATGGTCCGCAGCAGCGTCGACTTGCCGCTGCCGTTGGGTCCGACCAGGACGGTCACCTCGCCGGGCCGGAGTGCGACCGAGGCCTCGTGCACGACGTCGACGCCGTCGTACGACACGGTCACACCGGTGGCCGTCAGTTCATGACCACGCAGTCGCCGGATGCCGGCTGCTTCTTCACCAGATCTCACCTGATGAAGGTTAGCCTAACCTAACCAAAAGTCGATCACGGGGTCCGTTCCGCGGTCGGGGCGCCGGTCCGCCAGGACTCCGGGTCCCACACGCCCGACCGGCGCAGCGACGCCGGGCAGTGCAGGTAGATCTCGTCGATCTCCAGGACGAGCGCGAGCTGCGGCCGCCGGCCGTCGAGCGCCATGGCGTCGAAGAAAGGGGCGTCGGTGAGGATGCGGGCCCGCCCGTTGACGCGCAGGACCTCCTTGCCCCCGGGGATCAGGTACAGCAGGGCGGCGTGCGGGTTGTCGAGGATGTTGTGGAAGCTGTCGCCGCGCCGGTTCCCCGGCCGTTCGGGAAGGGCGATCGTGCCGCCATCGATCACGTGCGTGAAGCCGGGAGCGTCCCCGCGCGGGGAGACGTCGCAGTCGCCGCGCGCGTCGGAGGTGGCCAGGAGGCAGAACGGCGAGCGGGCGACGATGTCCAGGTCCCGCTCGGAGAGCCGGTCGTGGACCTTCTCGATCACCACGGGCCAGGGCTCCCCGAGCAGCGCGCGCAACTCGTCCCGCGACCCGAGTTCCACCCACCCCTCCCCGACCCCGGCTCCGGCCCCGGCGGTATCGATCATGTGCGGCAAGGCCGACCCCCATGCGCGTGCGACGACAGACAGTTGCACGCTGAACATTATCTCACCTTAGGTGTGCCTACCCTTACCTGCGATTCAGGGACGCAGGACCGGAAAGTCGGCCTCGGCCCACAGAGCGCGGGGCGGACTCGACGAGCTCTGGCCGGCCAGGACTTCCCAGTGGCCCTCGCCCGACCGGCCGGGCACCGTTGGATTGGCGGCGAAGATCGTCGCCGGTGGATCGTGGAGCAGTGGATGTCCTCGTTGGACGAGTTGCGGGCCCTGCTGGGCGAGCCTGTCGGGCAGGAGGCCCACTCGCGCGACTGGGACGAAGTCGAGCAGTACGTGGGCTCCGCCCTGCCGAGCGACTTCAAGGCCTTCCTGGACGCCTACGGGAGCGGGACCGTCAGGCCCAGCTTCGAACCGTTCTGACGGGCGACCTCCGCGGGCCTGTCGGCCGCGGTCCCGGCGACGTGGGCGACCCCGCCCGCGGGAGGTGTCAGGCGCTCGCGAGGGAGAGCTTTACCGCGAAGCCGAGGAACAGGGCGCCGGCCGCCGAGGTGGCCCCCGCCGTCAGGCGCCTGCGGCGGCGGAAGGCGCCGGCCAGCCGGGTGCCGCCGAAGATCAGGACGCTGAGGTAGAGCACGCTGGCGAGCTGGGCGAACACACCCAGGACGACGAAGGAGAGCGCCGGATAGGCGTAACCCGGGTCGACGAACTGAACGAAGAAGGCGACGAAGAACAGGATCGCCTTGGGGTTGAACAGGCTGACGACCAGCGCCCGCCGGAACGGCCGCTCGACCTGGGCCCCGGCGGGGACGTCCTCGGCGGGCACCTGCTCACGCCGGGTGCGCCACATGCCCCAGGCGGCCCGCAGCATCCCGAACGCCAGCCAGGTCAGATAGCCGGCGCCCGCGTACCGCACGACGGCGTACAGCACCGCGTTGCCCTGGAGCAGAGAAGCCACCCCGGCCGCGGAAAGGGTCATCAGCACGGCGTCCCCGCACCACACGCCGGCCGCGGCCGTGTACCCCGCGCGCACCCCGCGCCGTGCGGCGACGGACAGGACGTACAGGGAGTTGGGCCCCGGAAGGAGGACGATCAGGGCGAGCCCTGCCAGATAGGTGGGAAGGTCGATGACTCCGAACATGCGCAGTAGTTTCGCACGCGCCCTCGGCGCTCAGCCGCGGTGTTCGGCAGGCGGACCGGCCTGCGGAGCCAGGACGAGGTCGAGGGCCGCGTGGGTGAACGGGACCGGCACACCGAAGCGCTCCGCCGCGCGCTCGTCGTCCGACGGCGCGAAGTCGGCGATCAGGTCTTGCTTGACGGCGAACACGGCGTCGGAGTCGAGGTAGGGGCTACCGGCGACGAAGGCGTGCGTGGTGACCGGCCGGTGCCCCCCGGCGCTCACGATGAAGTGGATGTGGGCGGGCCGGTAGGGGTGTCTTCCGGTGGCGCGCAGCAGGGCGCCGACGGGGCCGTCCGTGGGGATCGGGTAGGGCGAGGGGACGACGGTGCGGAACCAGAAACGGCCCTCGCCGTCGGCGCGGAAGAGTCCTCGTCCGTTGCCCGGCGGCTGGACGCCGGGCTGCTGGACGTCGTAGAAGCCCTGTTCGTCGCACTGCCACACGTCGAGTTCGGCGCCCGGCAGCGGGGTCCCGTCGGTGGCGAGGACCCGGCCCGAGACCACGCAGGGGCGGCCGGTGCCGAGCAGGTCGATGCTGTCGCCGAGGTCCCTGCGCGGTGACCCGCTCTGGTGGAAGGGGCCCAGCACGGTGCTCTCGGTCCCCTCCCCCACCCCGTCGAGGGTCTCGACGAGCATGGAGACGCCGAGGACGTCGGAGAGCAGGACGAACTCCTGCCGGGTGTCGTCGCACCGGTGGCCGACGGCGGTGAGGAAGTCGACGGCCGCCGCCCATTCGTCCGGGGTGGGCCGGACGTCCCGCACGAAGGCGTGGAGGTGGTGGGTCAGGCTCTCCAGCACCTCCCGCAGCCTCGGGTCCCCGGTGTCGCGGAAGCTCTCGACGACCGTGCGGGTGGCGGTGTCGACGGTGAAGTCCATGGTCGTACCTCGCGGTTCGGGGCTTCGTGGCCGGTGGCGGGTGGCCGGTGCACGGACCAGTCTCCACCGACGCGCAGGCCTCCGGCGCCCCTTCGGCAACACCGCCCCGGGAACCGCAGGACCGGCGGTCCGGCGGCCGATCACCCACCGGCCTCCTCGAAACCACGGCACGCGCACCTGACGCCCCCCACCTCGCGCACGCACGCCGCACGCCCGCACGCACACCTCGCGCACCCGGGATCGCGTCAGCAGATCCGCGGCAGCTGTTCGCCGATCGGCAGGTCCACGACGCGCGTTCCGCCCAGGCCGGTCCTGGCCACGACCATCCCGGCATGGGCCTGCACGGCCTCTCCGATGACCACGGAGTCCTTGCCCAGGGGGTGGGCCCGCATCGCTTCGAGGACGGCGTCGGCGTGCTCGCGCGGGACGAACGCCACCAGCTTGCCCTCGTTGGCGATGTACCAGGGGTCCAGCCCGAGGATCGCGCAGGCGTTGGCCACGGCCGGCGGAACGGGGACGTCGCGCTCCTGGACCACCACGCCCGTGCCGGAGGCCTGGGCGATCTCGTTGAGCGCCGCCGCCAGACCGCCCCGGGTGGGATCGCGCAGCACGTGCAGGTCCGGGGTGACGGCGAGCATGGCGTCGACCAGACCGCCGAGCGCCGCGCAGTCGCTGCGGATCTCCACCCCGAACTCCAGGCCCTCGCGCACGCTCATCACCGCGACCCCGTGGACGCCGACCTCCCCGCTGACGATCACGACGTCACCGGGGACGACCCGCTGCGGCCGCAGATCGACGCCCGCCGGGACGAGGCCGATGCCCGCGGTGTTGATGTAGACGCCGTCGCCGTGTCCGGACTCCACCACCTTGGTGTCCCCGGTGACGACCTCGACCCCGGCGGTGCGCGCCGCGGCTCCCAGCGCCTCGGACACCCGCCTGACCACGTCGAGCTCGACGCCCTCCTCGAGGATGAATCCGCAGGACAGCCAGGCCGCGCGGGCGCCGCTCATGGCGAGGTCGTTGACGGTGCCGTTGACCGCGAGGTCGCCGATGCTGCCGCCGGGGAAGAACAGCGGGCGCACCACGTAGGAGTCGGTGGAGAACGCCAGCCGGGCGCCGCCCAGGGAGACGACGGCGGCGTCGCCCAGCTGGGCCAGCACCTCGCCCCCGAAGGAGGGCGCGAAGATCTGCTGCACGAGTTCGGCCGAGAGGACTCCGCCGCCGCCGTGCCCCATGACGACACGGGGCCGGTCGCGCAGGGGCGCCGGGCACGTCCACCCTTCGACGTCCAGGGCGGGGGCGGGGAGATCGGTGATGTCAGACAACGGGGCTCGCCTCCCGGGCCGCGGCGGCGGGCACGTCCAGCCGCCGGTAGAGGTAGTAGGCGGCGCAGGCGCCCTCGCTGGAGACCATGGTGGCGCCGAGGGGCGTGCGGGGCGTGCACAGGGTGCCGAAGGCCTCGCACTCGTGCGGTTTGAGCAGTCCCTGGAGAACCTCACCGCTGCGGCACTCGGCGGGCTCCTCCGTGCGGATCCCGCCGACCGAGAAGCGGTGCTCGGCGTCGTGGTCGCGGTACTTCGGCGACAGCCGCCAGCCGCTGTCGGGGATCACGCCGATCCCGCGCCAGGGGCGGTCGGTGACCTCGAAGACGTCCTCCAGCATGGCCCGCGCGGCCGGGTTGCCCTCCGGGCGGACGGCCCGCGCGTAGGCGTTGTCGACGGTGTGCTCGCCGCGTTCCAGCTGACGCACGGCCCGGCGCACGCCTTCGAGGATGTCCAGCGGCTCGAACCCCGTCACCACGATGGGGACGCGGAACCGCTCGGCCAGCTCGGGGTACTCCTCCACCCCCATGACACTGCACACGTGCCCGGCGGCCAGGAAGCCCTGCACCCGGCAGCTCGGCGAGGACATGATCGCCTCGATGGCGGGCGGGACCCGCACATGGGACACCAGCATGCTGAAGTTCTGGATGCCGAGCTTGCGCGCCTGATGGACCGTCATGGCGTTGGGGGGCGCGGTCGTCTCGAAGCCGATGCCGAAGAACACCACCTCGCGGTCCGGGTTCTGCCGCGCGATGCGCAGGGCGTCGAGCGGCGAGTAGACGACGCGTACGTCGCCGCCCTCGCCGCGGACCTGGAAGAGGTCGCGTCCGGTGCCCGGCACGCGCAGCATGTCGCCGAAGGAACAGAAGATCACTCCCGGCCGGGAGGCGATCTCCAGGGCCTTGTCGATGACCTCCAGCGGAGTGACGCACACCGGGCAGCCCGGCCCGTGGATCAGTTCGACCTCGGGCGGCAGGAGCTGGTCGATGCCGTGGCGGATGATGCTGTGCGTCTGGCCTCCGCACACCTCCATCAGCGCCCACGGCCTGGTGACCGTGGCATGGATGTCGTCGAGGAGCCGGCGCGCCAGCTCCGGGTCCTGGAACTCGTCGATGTACTTCACCGGTTGTGCACCTCTTCCGCGGGGTCCGCGCCCGCCGCTGACGCCGCCGTCTCCCAGGGGTCGCCGAACTCCTCCTGGAGCAGGCCCAGTTCGGCGAAGAGTTCAAGCGTCTGGCGTGCCGACTCCTCGTCCAGCCGTTGCAGGGCGAAGCCGACGTGGACGATGGCGTACTCGCCGACCCGCAGGTCGGGCAGGTACTCCAGGCACACCTCCTTGACGACACCGCCGAAGTCGACGGTGGCCATCCGGGTGCCGTCCCGGTCCTCGATGTCCAGCACTCTGCCGGGTACCGCCAGGCACATGGGCCTCTCCTCGCTGTCGGTCGGGCGTTGCTCAGTCGGCGGGGGCGGCCCGGCCGGCCACCATCAGCTGGCCCAGCGCCAGACCGCCGTCGTTGGGCGGCACCAGGCGGTGCCGCAGGACCGTGAAGCCGTCCTCGCGCAGGGCCGCGGCGCAGGCGCCGGACAGCAGCGTGTTGGCGAACACACCGCCGGTCAGGGCGACCGTGTCCAGCCCGTGCCGCTCCCGGGCCCGTGCGCAGATCCGCCGCACCAGGCCGGTGACCGCCCGGTGGAAGCGGGCCGCGATCAGGGCCGGTCCGGCCCCCGCGCGCAGGTCCTCGACGATCGCCGCCAGCACGGGTGCCGGGTCGGCCCGCACGGCGCCGCCGCCGTCCGGCCCGGTGCGCAGGGCGAAGGCGTACGCCCCCGTGTCGGCGGCGGGTGCGCGCAGGGCGGCGCCCTCCAGTTCGACGGCGGCCTGGGCCTCGTAGCCCGCTCGGTGGCACACACCGGCGAGGGAGGACACCGCGTCGAAGAGCCGGCCCATGCTGGAGGTGGGCACGCAGTTCAGCCCGAGCTCCAACTGCCGCTCCAGAACACGGAGTTCGTCGGGCGGGCAGGCTGCCGTACAGGGCAGGTCCGGCGACCGGTCGATCCCGGCCGCCCCGAGGTGCGCCAGCGCCATGCGGTACGGCCGGCGCACCGCCGCGTCGCCACCGGGCAGCGGGACGTACGCGAGGTGTGCGAACCGGATGCTGCGGTCGTAGTCCGCGAGCAGGAACTCGCCGCCCCACACGGCCCCGTCGTCTCCGTGGCCCGTGCCGTCGAATGCGACACCGATCACCGCGCGGGTGCCGTCGAGCCCGTGTTCGGCCATCGCGGCTGCGACATGCGCGTGGTGGTGCTGGACGCGTACGACGGGCCGGTGCGCCGCGTTGCGGTCGGCCCAGCGGGCGGAGCGGTAGCCGGGGTGGCCGTCGGTCACCAGGACCTCGGGCCGCACCCCCGTGAGGGATGCCGCCTGCGCCACCGCGCGGGCGAAGACCCGCTGGGTGCCGACGTCGTCCATGTCCCCGATGTGCGCCGACAGCCAGGCCCGCCGGCCCGCGCCGAGGCAGAAGGCGTTCTTCAGGTCGCCGCCCACGGCGAGGGCCGGACGGACCGGCAGCGGGAGCGGGACCGGCAGCGGCGCGTAGCCCCGGGACCGGCGGATCACGAGCGGCTCCCCGTCACAGATCCTGGCCACGGAGTCGTCGCACGGGACGTGGATGGGGCGGTCGTGGGTGAGCCAGGCGTCGGCCAGGTGCGCGAGCCGTTCCAGCGCCTCGCCGTCGTCGGTGACGATCGGCTCGCCGGAGACGTTCCCGCTGGTCATCAACAGCAGCCGGGGGCCCTCGGGGTCGCCGGGCAGACCCAGCAGCAGGCGGTGCAGGGGCGTGTACGGCAGCAGGACGCCCAGGTCGGGGCTGCCGGGCGCGACGGCGTCGGCGGGGCGCGGGCGCCCGACCGGGTGCGTCGGGTCCGGGTGCCGTCTCAGCAGGACGACGGGCCTGGCGCGGTCCTCCAGCAGGGCCCGCTCCTCGGGCCCGATCCGTACGAGGTGTCCGACGTCGTCCGCGCTCGCGGCCATCACGGCGAACGGCTTGTCCCCGCGCGCCTTGCGCCGGCGCAGCAGGGCGACCGCCTCCTCGTCCGTGGCGTCGCAGGCCAGGTGGTAGCCGCCCAGTCCCTTCACGGCGAGGATCGCGCCCCGGCCCAGCAGGGCGCGGGCCCCGGCGACCGGGTCCGCTCCGCCGGCGTCCTCGGGCCCCCGCGCGCCGGCGAGGAGGAGGCGCAGCCGCGGTCCGCAGGCCGGACAGGCGACCGGCTGCGCGTGGAAGCGGCGGTCGGCGGGATCGGCGTACTCGCGGGCGCAGTCGGGGCACATCGGGAAGCCGGCCATGGTGGTCTGGGCGCGGTCGTACGGCACACCGGTGACGATCGTGAAACGGGGGCCGCAGTGCGTGCAGTTGACGAAGGGGTGGCGGTGCCGCCGGTCCGCCGGGTCGGCCAGTTCGGCGAGGCAGTCGGCGCAGGTGGCGGTGTCCGGGGAGACGAGGGTGCGGGCCGGTCCGTCGGTGCGGGAGGCGAGGATGGTGAACGCGGTGTCGCCGCGGACCGGCATCTCCCGGTGGTGGACGGACTCGACGCGGGCGAGCGGCGGCGCCTGGGCGGCGATCCGCTCGCAGAACCGGGCCACGGCCGCGGCGGCGCCCTCCACCTCGACGACCACGCCGTCCGGGGTGTTGGTCACGTGTCCGGCCAGTGCCAGTCCGGTGGCGAGACCGTACACGTGGGGCCGGAAGCCCACGCCCTGCACGACTCCCCGCACGGTGACCCGGCGGCGCAGCGGGGCGTCCTCGGCGGTGGGGGCGGACGGCGGTGCGCTCACGGGCGGGCGGGGGCCAGGTCGCCTGATCCGGGATCGCCGGCCCGGGGACGGGGCTGCTGAGGGTGGTGGCCGTGCCCATGGCCGTGGCCGTGGTCCGGGCGGCCGGCCATGACCGGGGTGTGGAGGGGGCCGCCGTCGGCGGCGGCGAGCGCCCGGTCGAGCAGCAGGCCCACGCCCTTGCCCCGGCGGGCCGAGGTCATGACCACCTCGACGCCGGGGTTGACCTGCTGGACGTTGGCGCGGAAGGCGATCTCGTCGAACTCCACGGCCTCCGCGATGTCGGTCTTGGTGACCACGACCAGGTGGGCGAGCCCGAACGCGGTGGGGTACTTGAGGGGCTTGTCCTCGCCTTCCGTGACCGAGGCGAGGACGACCCTCAGGGTCTCCCCCAGGTCGTAGGAGGCGGGGCAGACCAGGTTGCCGACGTTCTCCACGAACAGCAGCCGGGTGCCGTCCGGCAGCCATCCGTCGAGGTGCCCGGCGAGCATGCCCGCCTCCAGATGGCACAGTCCGTCGGTGAGGACCTGTTTGACGGGGGCTCCCGAGCGGGCCAGCCGGGTGGCGTCGTTCTCGGTGGCGAGATCGGCGGTCAGTGCCGCGACGCTGAGCTCGCGCTCCCGGGCCCGCAGCAGTTCGCTCTCCAGCAGGGCGGTCTTGCCGCTGCCCGGGCTGGACAGCAGGTTGACGACCGTGGTGCCGTGCGCCGCGAGGCGGGCGCGCAGCGTCCGGGCGCTCGCGTCGTTCTTCGCCAGCACGGCCTGTCGCAGGTCGACGACACGACACATGGTTCAGCACTCCTCGGAGATCGGTTCGCGGGTGGGCGCGGGGCCGCCGGTGTCCCACCGCACGGCGGCGATCCGCAGCTCGCGGCCCGCGAGCAGATCGGTGGTGGTGCCGTCGCAGACGGGACAGGTCAGCCGCGGCGGCATGCCGACCGCCCATTCGTGGGCACAGGGCGTGCAGCGGGCCCGCCCGGGCACCTCCTCGGTGACCAGTTCGGCGCCTTCCAGCAGGGTCCCGGCGCAGACCATTTCGAAGCAGAAGGCGAGCGAGTCGGGTACGACGCCGGCCAGTTCACCCACCTCCAGGCGTACCGACCGCACGGCGGTGACGTCGCCGGCCTGTTCGGCGGCCGCTGCCACCTGGTCGACGACGGCCAGCGCGACGGACATCTCGTGCACGGTTCTCCGTCCTGGGTCGGCCTGCCGGTGATCGGCCTTCATTAGAGGCGCGCCCCGCGGGTCGCACCGCCAGGCACGCCGTCTGCGGGCGGCGGGTACGCCGTTCGACGCAACCGCGGCCGCGCGTGCGGCGGCCGGGGTTCACATGCGCCGGATGCGCAGGTAGCGCCTCAGGTCGGGCAGTACCTCGACGCCCAGGGCGACCAGGGCGGCCAGGGCCGCCGCGCCGATCACGATCGTCTTCTTCATGTGTCTCTCCTCATGTCGGGATCCCCCCGGCCGCGGCCCGCGGCGCGGACCCGGCGGGCTCTGCGTCCAGCAGCAGTTCCTCGATCAGCCGGACGGCCCGCGGTACGGCGTCGGCCACCGGCGCGCTGAGTCCCATGCGCTCCTCGACCGAGGCCGGTTCGCACCCGACGACGAGCACGCGCCGGGGTGGCTCGCCGCCGGTCCCGGCGCACAGGGTGCCGAGCAGCGCCAGGACGGTGTCGGGGGTCATGCGGTGGCCGTCCAGCACGGGCGCGCCGGGGGCCGGACCGTCGCGGTCGCCGTCGCCTTCCTGGTGCTCGATCACGTACAGCGTGCCGGGGGCTTCGCCGCGGGCCGTGGCGTCCACCAGGACGAGCGTGTCGTAGCCGTCCAGGAGCTGGTAGGCGAGGTGCACGCCGCGCACCCCGATGTCCACGACCTCGACGTGTCCGGGCAGTCGGCGCCCGGCGAGGCGCCGGGCGGTCTCGACGCCGAAGCCGTCGTCCCCGAGGAAGACGTTGCCGATGCCGGCGACGAGCGTCCTCGGGCCCGTCGGCGGTGAGGGGCTCATGCGTCGTCCTCCAGCGGGGTGACCTCGTCGGGCTGGAAGTAGAGGAAGCGTCCCTGTTCCCGGCGGATGTCGGCGCCCGGGTCGCCCTCGACCGTGACCGCCAGGTGCACGCCTCCGTCGACGTCGTGCAGCACGGCCTCGACCGTGGCGGTGCGGCCGTGCAGGAAGATGTCCTGCGCGTCGGTGCGGCGCAGGCCCGGCCGCAGGGCGACGCGGCTGCCCTTGGCGACCGGCCGGCCGTCGACGAGCACCCGGTCCCGCGCCGGGTCGAAGCCCGCCTCGCTCGCGGGGTCCCACCAGGGGGTGTCCGGCCGCTGCACCCCGTACTCGTCGTAGTCGTCGGGGAGGGCCGCCTCCGCCGACGCGGGGTGCGGTGCGGCGGGGCCGGTCACCTCCCGCAGGCTGCGAACGGCTCCGTGCAGCCGCTCCAGCACCTCGGCCGGCATCGAGTCCGCCAGCTCGATCACGGCGGCCGCCCGCTCGTCGGTCCCCCGCGCCTCGCGCTTCTCCTCGTCGGTGAGGGCGGCGGTGCGCAGCGCGAGGATCTCGTCGATCTCGGTGGCGTCGTAGAGCGCGCCGGGGCTCTCGGGCGCGATGGCCGGGTGGTCCTCCAGGATGATCGGCGAGGACAGCACGAGGTCGCCGCTGCCCGCCTCGCCCGCCAGGACGGGCCAGGTGTGCAGGTTGCGGCAGGCGGCGACGGCGCCCCTGGCCCACTCGGGGGGATCGGTCATCGACAGGAACGAGCCGGCGCTGAGGGCCATGAGGGTGTGGGTGGCGACCAGGGAGTGCGGCAGTGCCGCGTCCCGGCCCGCGTCGCGGTCCTCGGAGGGTGTCCAGTCGCTGGTGTTCTCGACGACGGCGGTCAGCCGCAGCGTCCGGTAGGGGCCGTCGAGTTCGCGGGCGGAGAGCCGGATCGTGCCGCTGATCTCCTCGCACCGCCGCAGGAGCCGTCCCGCGGCGCGGCCCGCCGCGTCCAGGACCGGTGCGGTGTCCTCCCGGGCGGGGCGCCGGAAGGGGTGCGTCACGCCGTCGCCGAGAAGCTCGTCCATGGTGGCGACCACCTCGACGCGCTCCTCGTTCCCCTCGTCCCAGGGCACCAGTACGCGGTCGTCGAGGCGCAGTTCGGGCACGGTCTCGAAGCCGCCGTCGGGGCGGACCCGCTGCACCGTGCGCCGCCGGGCGCGCAGGAAGCGCACCTCGACCGACAGCGTGGCGCCCGCCCTCGGCTCCATGAGGCACTCGGTGTGCTGGAAGTCGTGCTCCTCGCAGTCGGCGCCCCAGCCGGGCGGGACCAGCACGCCGAACTGCCAGCGCAGCTTGTTCTTGGCCGCCGAGGCGCGGTAGGGGTAGAGCACGTAGCCCTCGAAGAGGACGGCGTCGGCCACCTGCCGGGCGAGGGCGAACCGCTGCTCCGTCCCGGGGGCGAAGGCGGTCACGGTCACGGCTGTGTCCTTCCGGTGGTGCCGGTGAGCGCGCGCAGCGGGTCGCCCCGGGGCGGGTCCGCGGCGCGGCCTGCCTCCAGCAGGTCCTGGAGCGTCGCCTCCCAGGAGGGCAGGGCGCGCCGGGAGCGGTGGGCGAGGAGGGCGTCCATCGTCTCGCGCGGCAGCCGGATCCAGCCGCACCCGGGGAAGTGCTGCTCGATCATCTCCCGCCAGGTCGCGACCGGCATCCGGTGGACGGCCTCGCGGTCCCACGGCACCGGCTCGACCCGGAATCCGCCGTCCCCGGTGAACGCCGTGCCGGAGAACAGCATCAGCAGGGGGACCTCGCCGTCGGTGAGGGCGTCGAGGTAGCGGGGCGCCGCGATGTCCATGTCGTAGGTGCAGGGCACGACGAGGTCGGTCTCGGTCTCGCCGGTGAATCCGGGGACCATGAGGGAGACCTGGGCGAACTGCACCGGCTGGAGCGTGCTGCCCCACCGGGACCGCTCGCCGAAGAGGTCCGTGAGCCCGTCGGCCTCCTCCGGGGCGTAGCCGCGGCGGGCGGGTTCGATGCGGATCTGGCAGCGCAGCGCGAGGGCGTGCACCCGGGCGCCGTCGGCCGCGGTGACGCGCAGCCGGAAGACGAGCGTCGGTCCGGCGGCGTAGCGGTCGGCGCGCACCCCGGTGCAGGCGAAGGAGAACTCGGTCATGGGCGCGCCGCCTCTTCCACGGGCCTGGCGCGCCGGGAGACGTCCGTGAAGAAGGCGTCCAGGGATGCGCGCGCCTCGGCGCCTCCGTCGAAGCCCTGCCACAACAGCCGCATCCGGCCGACGAGTTCGTAGCAGATGTCGATCGGCACGAGGTGGCACGTGAAGCGGCCGCCGGTGCGGCGCAGCAGGAGCGCCTCCACGTCGGGTTCGAGCAGCGCGGCGAGCCGGCTGCCGTCGAGGACGGCCGCCCACGCGGCGGGTTCGAGTTCGCTCTCGGTGGCTCCGGCCGGGCTGGGGTAGAGGGCGACCAGCCGGTCGAGGGCGGCGTTGCGGAAGAGGAAGGCGACGCCGACCGGGATCTGCAAGGCGTCCCAGGCGCTCTCGTCGAGGTGGTGTGCGGGGTCGGTGAGGTAGCGCGCCGGCACGGTGCGGAAGCGGCCGGCGGCGGCGCCGGGCTGTTCCATGAGCAGGGCGCAGGGGCCGCACGCGCAGACCAGGGCGCGTGCCTCGGTGTCGACGAGGTGGCGGTGTCCCGCCGCCACCGTGACCGCGCACAGTTCGCAGCGCTCGGGCCGCGCGGGGCGCTCGGTGAGGAACCTGCGCAGACCCGGTGGGCGGGTCTCGGGGGACGTTGTCATCGGGGCCCCGTCGGCGCCGTGCCGATCTGGAGGAGTGTGGGGCCGGCGGGCGCCGTCTCCACCTCGACATTCCTGACCTCGGGTGCGAAGCAGGCGAGGGCCGCCCGCGCGGCCGCCTTCGCGCTGTCGGCCGAGCCGCAGCCGGCGGACTCCCGGGCGCGCAGGGTCAGGGTGCCGCTCTCCTCGTCGAAGTCGACGATGTCCAGGGCGGGTTCGCGTACCCGGTCGACGGCACGCGCGACCCGGGTGTCGCGGTCCTCGGGGTGCAGGTCGTGCAGGACGAGGAGGCTCGCGACGAGTTCGTCGCCGAGCAGGCCCGCCACCGGGTCGCCCTTGGCCGCGGAGAGCAGGTGCAGGGCGCGGGCCAGTCCGGCGCCGTAGAAGTCCATGAGGGAGCGGACGAGTTCCTCGGCCGCGGCGGCGACGGCCGGGTCGCCGCTCGTGGCCAGCCGGTCGAGCACCTCCTCGATGCGCCGTCCGGTGCGCTCCGCGTCGACGGGCGGTGCCGTCGTGGGGGCGCTCATCCGCCCAGTCCGCTCAGGCCGGTGGGCACGTGCATCGACTTCACCGTCTTGCCACCGCCGACGTACATGTGGACGCCGCAGGGCAGACAGGGGTCGAAGCTGCGCACGGCGCGCATGATGTCGATGCCCTTGAAGTTCTCCGGGGTGTTCTCCTCGAAGATCGGGGTGTTCTGCACGGCGTCCTCGTAGGGGCCCGGTGTGCCGAAGGTGTCCCTGGTGCTGGCGTTCCACGGAGTGGGCGGGTACGGGTGGTAGTTGGCGATCTTCCCGTCGCGGATCACCATGTGGTGGGAGAGGACACCGCGGACGGCCTCGGTGAAGCCGACGCCGAGACCCTCGTCGGGGACCTCGAACTTCTCCCAGGTCTGGGTGCGTCCGGCGCGGACCTCCGCCAGGCCCTTCTCCGCGAAGTGCAGGGCGACGGCGGCGGCGTAGGCCTGGAAGTAGGTGCGTGCGCGGTTGCGCTCCAGCGCGTTGGACCACTTCGGGATCTTCCACTCGAAGCTGGTCTCCGGCTTGGTCATGGTCCGGGGCAGGTTGATGACCACGCTGTGGCCGGTGGCCTTGACGTATCCGATGTCGACCAGCCCGGACAGCGCGGTCGACCACAGGCGGGCGATGGGGCCGCCGCCGGTGTCCAGGGCGAGGTGGTCCTTGCCGTCGAACCAGCGCGGGGACATGACCCAGCTGTACTTGTCGTCGAAGTCCCGCTTCTGCGGGGCCGGGATGGTGTGCTGGTTCCACGGGTGGCGCGGGTCGACCGGGTTGCCGAGCGGGTCTCGCGTGACGAACTGCTCCTGGCCCTGCCAGTCCTCGTAGTAGGAGCTGCCCAGCAGGATGCGGATGCCGAGGTTGATCTCGGTGAGGTCGTTGGTGACGAGTTTGCCGTCGACGACGACCCCGGGCGTGACGAACATCCGCCGGCCCCAGTCGGTCATGTTGGCGTAGGTGAAGTCGCAGTGCTCCGGGTCGTTGAGCGCGCCCCAGCAGCCGAGCAGGACCCGTCGGCGGCCGACCTCCTCGTAGCCGGGCATCGCCTCGTAGAAGAAGTCGAACAGGTCGTCGTGCAGGGGCACGACACGCTTCATGAACTCGACGTAGCGCATCAGGCGGCTGAGGTAGTCCGTGAAGAGCTGGACGGAGGCGATCGTGCCGACGCCGCCCGGGTAGAGCGTGGAGGGGTGCACATGGCGGCCCTCCATCAGGCAGAACATCTCCCGGGTGTAGCGGCTGACCTGGAGGGCCTCGCGGTAGAACTCGCCCTCCAGCGGGTTGAGCGAGCGCATGATGTCGGCGATGGTGCGGTAGCCGTGCTCGGCCGCGTGCGGGGACTCGGTGCGCTCGGCGAGTTCGAGGACGCCGGGGTTGGTCTCGCGGACCATCTTCTCGCAGTAGTCGACCCCGACCAGGTTCTCCTGGAAGATGTTGTGGTCGAACATGTACTCCGCGGACTCGCCGAGGTTGATGATCCACTCACCGAGGTGCGGGGGCTTCACGCCGTACGCCATGTTCTGCGCGTACACCGAGCAAGTGGCGTGGTTGTCGCCGCAGATGCCGCAGATGCGGCTGGTGATGAAGTGCGCGTCGCGGGGGTCCTTGCCGCGCATGAAGACGCTGTAGCCGCGGAAGACCGACGAGGTGCTGTAGCACTCCGCGACCCGCTTCTGCTTGAAGTCGATCTTCGTGTGGATGCCCAGGCTGCCCACGATCCGGGTGATCGGGTCCCAGGCCATCTCCACCAGGCCGCTGCCGTCGCCGGCCGCCTTCGTCCTTGCCATCGTCTTTGCCGAGCCCTTCGTCGCGCGGGGGTTGGGGGGTGCGGGGGTGCACGCTGCACAAGCGGGTCACTCGCGGCGGGGGGTCACCAGGGGGGCCGGTAGCCGGTGGTGATCTTCTCGCCGGTACGGCGCCACCTCGGCTCCTTGTCCACCGTCCGTGCCGTGATGGAGCGCAGTCTGCGGACCACGGCGCCGTAGGCTCCGCTGGCGTTGCTCGACACCTTGGCGCCGGGGGGCTCGTCCATGAACGGCATGAACTTGTCGGGGAAGCCGGGCATCGTGCAGGCGATGCAGATGCCGCCCACGTTGGGGCAGCCGCCGATCCCGTTCATCCAGCCGCGCTTGGGCACGTTGCACTTGACGACCGGCCCCCAGCAGCCGAGCTTGACCAGGCAGGTGGGCGAGTCGTACGACAGGGCGAACTGGCCCTGCTCGTAGTAGCCCGCGCGGTCGCAGCCCTCGTGGACGGTCGCCCCGAACAGCCAGGTGGGGCGCAGCTTGTCGTCCAGCGGGATCATCGGGGCGGCGCCGGACGCCTGGTAGAGCAGGTAGGTGAGCGTCTCGGAGAAGTTGTCGGGCTGGATGGGACAGCCGGGGACGCACACGATGGGGATGCCGGCGTGGGACTTCCAGTCCCAGCCGAGGTAGTCGGGCAGGCCCATCGCTCCGGTCGGGTTGCCCGCCATGGCGTGGATGCCGCCGTAGGTGGCGCAGGTGCCGATGGCGACGACGGCCAGGGCCTTGGGGGCCAGCCGGTCGATCCACTCGCTGGTCGTGATCGGCTGACCGGTCCGCGGGTCGTCGCCGAAGCCGCACCAGTAGCCCTCGGGCTTGATCGCCTCGTTGGGGATGGAGCCCTCGACGACCAGCACGAAGGGGTCGATCTCGCCCCGCTCCCCCTTGAAGAACCACTCGATGAACGTGTCCGAGCCGCCGATCGGCCCGCACTCGAAGTCGATGAGCGGCCAGTGGACGGCGATCTTCGGAAGTCCCGGCAGCGCGCCGAGCACGATCTCCTCGATGCTGGGCTGCATGGCCGCCGTCAACGAGACCGAGTCGCCGTCGCAGCTCAGCCCCGCGTTGATCCAGAGGATGTGGATCGTGGGTGTCTCTTCGGCGGGCGCAGCGCCGACCGTGTTCGCCGTCGCCTCAGTCATGGGACCGCCTCCTGGGGAGGTGAGGGAGGAAAGCCGTATTACGTGACTTTCCACATTCACGGTTCTTGGTATCAGCTGATCGGCCGGGCCGGGATGTCCGAGGGGGCCGTTGGGGTGAATCCGGTGGCGTACGGACCCGAAGGGGTTTGGGAAGCGCCGAGGTGCGCCGGGGTGGCCGCGGGGCGCTCCTTGCGGACGAAGGCCCGGCGCAGCGCGTGGTACGGGGCGTCCGGGTCGTCGAAGGTCCGGCGCATCCGGGCGAGCTCCCGCTCGCGGTACGCGGCGAGGGGGGTCTCGCTCTCCCGCCGCTCCAGCTCCGTCTTCTTCGCGGCGATCCGGCCCGCCGTCGCGGGCAGGGCGGACAGCCGCGCCGCCAGGCGGCCGGTCTCCGCCGCGAAGGCTCCCGGAGCGCTGTCCACCACCCGGTCGACGAGCCCGAGACGCAGCGCGGCCGCCGCGCTCACCGGCAGGGCCTCCCGCATGAGGCGCTCGGCCGCCGCCGGGCCCACCCTGCGGGGCAGGGTGTACGTCCAGTACTCCGAGCCGTACAGGCCCATCAGCCGGTAGTGCGGGTTCAGTACGGCGCCCGAGCGGCACCACACCTCGTCGGCCGCCAGGGCCAGCATCACCCCGCCCGCTGCCGCGTTGCCCGCGACCGCCGAGACCACCAGCCGGTCCGTCGTCGTCAGCACCGCCTCGACCAGATCGTCGATGGCCTCGATGTTCGCGCGGGACTCGGCGGCCGGGTCGTCGGCCGCCTCGATGACGCCGAGGTGGATGCCGTTGGAGAAGAAGTCCCGTTCGCCGCCGAGCACCAGCACCGACGTGGGGCGTGCGCACGCCTCCCGGTAGGCGGCGAGCAGCCGCCGGCACCGGTCGGTGCTCATGGCCCCGCCGGGAAAGGAGAACGACAGGAAGCCCACGTCGCCCTCCTCGCGGTAGCGGATGTCCGTCCAGGTGTCGTGCGGCGCCCCGGGGCCCGGCGGCGCGGGGCGTTCCGGCAGGGGCGGCAGCCGGTCGCCGAGAGCCTGGACTGCGGGCAGCCGGAAGGTGGCCGGTCCGCCGGGTGTGCGCCGGGGCCGCAGTTCGGGGATCCACACCGCGCCGTCCCGGGTGGCCCGGCAGACCGCTCCGGCCCGGGTGGCGAGCAGCTCTCCCGGACGGCCGCGAAGGACGCCCTCGGGGTGACCGCCGTGCAGGTACCACTCGCCGCCGAGCAGGGTGTCGAGCACTCCGGGCTGTGAATCCGCGGCCCGCAGCTTGCGCAGGACGGTCCGCGTGGTGTCCCCGGCCCAGTCGATCCGCCGGACGCCCTGGTCGAGGCGGGGGCGCGTGCGCAGGGCCGCGTCGGGGGCGCCCGCGGTGTCCTGGGGGCGCGGCACGTACGTCCCGCCGGCGACGCGCTCCACGGCCAGGAGGACGGCCCCGAGCGCGGCGTCGGCGATCTCGCCCCGGTACAGCTCGCTCTTGGACACTCGGGGAAGCCGGCACGAGGCGGTGGCCCACACGTCCCCGGCGTCCATCTCGGCGTCGGCCTGGAGGACGGTGACGCCCCACCGGTCTACGTCCTCGTGGATCGCCCAGTCCAAGGAGGACGGGCCGCGGTCGCCCACGGGACCCGGGTGGACGACGAGGCAGGTGTACCGCGACCAGACCTCCTCGGGAATCACCGACTTCAGCATCGGCGCCACCACGAGGTCGGGCGCGTGCCGCGCGACGGCGTCCGGCAGCGAGGCTCCCGGCAGGGCCAGCTCCACCGCCACCCGGTGGCCGTGGTCGCGCAGCTCGGCGTGGACCCGCTGGGTCAGGCTGTTGAACGCGCTGGCCAGGACGAGGATGTGCACGGCTGCCTCCGGGCGGACGAACGGCAGGCAGGGGTCCGCCGCGGAGATCCTCGGCCCGCGCTGCCCCCGGCGCCCGGCGACAGGCGGTCGGATCATCCGAAAGCGGGCGGCGATCCGCCGTCCGGGCTCACCCGTGGGCCGCCCTCCGCGGCACCCGCACGTCCGGGGTTCCCTCGCACGGGAGGGGCCGCCGCCGGGCGCGGGGGCTCAGCGTCGCCGCAGTCCGCTGGTGACGCGTTCCCACCGGGAACGGGTGGCGCCGAAATGGGTCTCGTGGTCCCAGATGTGGGTGCAGGAGCGGCACTGGAGGTGCAGCAGGCTGCCGGTGTGGGAGAGCAGGTAGCGCCAGTGCCGGGCGCAGGTCCGCCCCTCCTCGCAGGTGGCGCAGCCTTGGCGGTCGTCGCAGTTCGGGCAGGCCACCCAGGCGCGGCGCCCGATGTCGGCCTGCGGGTCAAGCGGCAGCACTGCCGCCGCCTGCCCGCGGGAGCACACCGGCCGCGACCAGCTCGTCGTACACGCGCTGCTGCCCGGCGTCGAGTCCGGAGTACAGCAGCGCGTACGCCGCCTCCTCGCCGCGCAGCGCGGCGAGCGGGTCCCAGTCGGCGCCGAGGGCGTCCAGGACATGGGCGCGCCGCAGCATCTCGTGCGCGCCGAGGTCGACGGTGAAGGCGGTCGGCGGGAGGGCGCCGGACCCGTCCGGGGCGGGCCCGCCCGCCGCGCCGGGTTCGTCCGGCTCGCCGGTGGAGGATCGGTCGTCGGGGGCCATACGGGCGAACGTAGGCAAGCCGTCCCGGCGCGGGCAAGAGCGGGTGGGACACGTCACAGCGCCCTGTGCGCCCTCTGTCCGCGCACCGGGGCGGGGCTCGGGGCCGGGGTGCGGTGTCGTCCTCGCCCGCCTCCAGCAGGGTGGCCGCCGCTCCGACGATCCGCGGGTCGGGGCGGCCGACGACCTCCTCGTCCTTGTCCGTGGAGGCCGTCTCACGGAACATGGCCACCTTCGCGGCGGTGCAGTCGTCCCAGAGGTCGAGGGAGGCCAGGTCCATGGGGCTGAGTTTGCTCGAACAGGGGCGCCTGGCGCATGAAACGGCGGTACTCGTCGTCCGTGCGGAAGCCCGTCACCCGTTCCACACCGGCCCGGTTGTACCAGGAGCGGTCCAGCAGGACGATCTCACCGGCCGTCGGCAGGTGTGCGACGTAGCGCTGGAAGTACCACTGCCCGCGCTCCCGTTCGGTCCGCGCCGCCGCGGGAGACCGGTGACGCCTCGAGAGGCCGAGGTCACAGGGGGACAGCGGCCAAGGTCACAGCCTCGCCCCCTGCTGCCGACCGGGCCGTCTGGCCTAGCATCCGGGGCATGAAGGTCCTGCCCGACGACGGGCTGTCGCTGGCCGCCGAGTTCCCCGACGCCCACCTTGAGCAGTGGCAACGCCTCGTGGCGGGTGTGCTGCGCAAGTCCGGCAGGGAGGTCTCGGACACGGCAGCCGAGGAGGCTCTGTCCACCGCGCTGGAGGACGGGCTCCGCACCCGGCCCCTGTACACCGCGGACGACCCCGCACCCGACGCCGGGCTGCCCGGTTTCGCGCCGTTCGTGCGCGGCGGCCGGCCGGAGGGGAACACCACCGGCGGCTGGGACGTCCGCCAGCAGCACACCGCGCCGGGCGCGGTCCTCGCCGACCTGGAGAACGGGGTCACCTCGCTGTGGCTCGTCCTCGGCGACGGCGGCATGCCGGTCGCCTCGCTCGGCAAAGTGCTGGACGGCGTCCATCTCGACCTCGCGCCCGTCGTACTGGACGCCGGACACGAAGTGGATTCCGCCGCAAGGGAGTTGCTGCGGCTGTACGCGGAGCGGGGTGTCGCCCCCGAGGCGGCGCGCGGCAACCTGGGCGCGGACCCGCTCGGCCACGCGGCCCGCACCGGTCTGTCCGGCGACTTCGCGCCCGTGGCGGAACTCGCGCGGCTGTGCGCCGAGGAGTATCCGGGGCTGCGGGCGCTGACCGTGGACGCGCTGCCGTACCACGAGGCCGGCGGTTCGGCCGCGCAGGAACTCGGCTGCTCGATGGCGACCGCGGTGGCCTATCTGCGGGAGCTGACCGAGGCCGGCCTGCCGGTCGAACTCGCCTGCGCTCAGCTGGAGTTCCGCTACGCGGCCACCGCCGACCAGTTCCTGACCGCGGCCAAGCTGCGGGCGGCCCGACGGCTCTGGGCGCGGGTCACCGAGGTGTGCGGGGCGCCGGCCGGACAGGTGCAGCACGCGGTGACCTCGCCGGTGATGATGGCCCGCCGCGACCCCTGGGTGAACATGCTGCGCACGACGGTCGCGACACTGGCGGCCGGGGTGGGCGGCGCCGACGCGGTGACCGTGCTGCCCTTCGACCACTCGATCGGCCTGCCGGACGCCTTCGCCCGGCGGATCGCCCGCAACACCTCCACCATCCTCATCGAGGAGTCGCACCTGTCCCGGGTCATCGACCCGGCGGGCGGCTCCTGGTACGTGGAACGGCTGACGGACGAACTCGCCCACGCGGGCTGGGAGTTCTTCCAGGAGATCGAGCGGACGGGCGGCCAGGCGGCCGGTCTGCGCTCGGGCCGGATCGGAGGGCACCTGGCGGACACCTGGGAGGCCCGCAGCGCCCGGCTCGCCGAGCGGCGCGAGCCCGTCACCGGGGTCAGCGAGTTCCCCGACCTCGCCGAGCGCGCGGTGGAGCGCGAGCCCGCCCCCGCGCCCCGGTCCGGCGGCCTGCCCCGGGTACGGCGCGACGAGTCCTTCGAGCGGCTGCGCGCCCGGTCCGACGCCCATCTCGCGGCCACCGGAGCACGTCCGCGGGTCTATCTGGCCGCCCTCGGACCGGCCGCCGCGCACACCGCCCGTCTCGGCTTTGCCGCCAACCTCTTCCAGGCCGGCGGCATCGAACCCGTCACGCAGGGCGCCTTCGCGGACAGCGGTGCCACCGAGGCCTGTCTGTGTTCGAGCGACGTTGTGTACGGGGAACAGGCGGCGCCCGTCGCCCGTGAACTCCGGGACGCGGGCGCCTCGCACGTGTTCCTCGCCGGCCGCCCGGGTGACCACCCGGGGGTCGACACGTACGTCTTCGCGGGCTGCGACGCCGTCGCCGTGCTCTCCGCCGCCCTCGACCGCATGGGAGTGTCCTGATGGGAATCCCCGACTTCGCCGGGATCGAACTGGGGACCCCGGCCGCCGACGCCGGCGCCGAGGAGTGGCGTACCGCCGTCAAGCAGGCCACCGGCGGTGACGGGCCGCTGTGGGAGACCCCGGAGGGCATCGCGGTCAAGCCGCTGTACACGGGCCGCGACCTGGAGGGCCTGGACTTCCTGGGCACCTACCCGGGCATCGCCCCCTACCTGCGCGGCCCTTACCCGACGATGTACGTCAACCAGCCGTGGACGATCCGCCAGTACGCGGGCTTCTCCACCGCCGAGGAGTCCAACGCCTTCTACCGGCGCAACCTCGCGGCCGGCCAGAAGGGCCTGTCGGTCGCCTTCGACCTGCCGACCCACCGCGGCTACGACAGCGACCACCCGCGGGTGACGGGCGATGTCGGCATGGCGGGCGTGGCCATCGACTCGATCCTCGACATGCGGCAGCTCTTCGACGGCATCCCGCTGGACCGGATGACGGTGTCGATGACGATGAACGGCGCCGTGCTGCCGGTACTCGCGCTGTACATCGTGGCGGCCGAGGAACAGGGTGTACCCGCGGAGAAGCTGGCCGGGACCATCCAGAACGACATCCTCAAGGAGTTCATGGTCCGCAACACCTACATCTACCCGCCGAAGCCGTCGATGCGGATCATCTCCGACATCTTCGCCTTCACCTCGCAGCGGATGCCCCGCTACAACTCCATCTCGATCTCCGGGTACCACATCCAGGAGGCGGGCGCGACGGCCGACCTGGAGCTCGCCTACACGCTCGCGGACGGCGTGGAGTACATCAGGGCCGGGCGCGAGGCGGGGCTGGACGTGGACGCGTTCGCGCCCCGGCTGTCGTTCTTCTGGGCGATCGGCATGAACTTCTTCATGGAGATCGCCAAGTTGCGCGCCGCGCGCCTGCTCTGGGCCAAGCTGGTGCGGCAGTTCGACCCGCGAAACGCCAAGTCGCTCTCCCTGCGCACCCATTCGCAGACCTCGGGCTGGTCGCTGACCGCGCAGGACGTGTTCAACAACGTGACCCGTACCTGCGTCGAGGCGATGGCGGCCACGCAGGGCCACACCCAGTCGCTGCACACCAACGCCCTGGACGAGGCGCTCGCGCTGCCCACCGACTTCTCGGCGCGCGTCGCGCGCAACACCCAGCTGCTCATCCAGCAGGAGTCCGGCACCAACCGGGTGATCGACCCGTGGGGCGGCAGCGCGTACGTGGAGAAGCTGACGTACGACCTGGCGCGGCGGGCGTGGCAGCACATCCAGGAGGTCGAGGCGGCGGGCGGCATGGCCCGCGCGATCGACGCCGGCATCCCCAAGCTGCGGATCGAGGAGGCGGCGGCCCGCACCCAGGCCCGCATCGACTCCGGACGCCAGCCGGTGATCGGCGTCAACAAGTACCGCGTGGGGACCGACGAGCAGATCGACGTGCTCAAGGTCGACAACTCCTCGGTGCGGGCCCAGCAGATCGCGAAGCTGCGGCGGCTGCGCGCCGAGCGTGACGAGCGGGCCTGCCGGGACGCGCTCGACGACCTGACGCGGGCGGCCGGCGGTGAGGGCAACCTGCTGGAGCTGGCGGTGCGCGCGGCCCGGGCGAAGGCCACCGTCGGGGAGATCTCGGACGCCCTGGAGAAGGTGTACGGGCGCCACGCGAGCCAGATCCGTACCATCTCGGGCGTGTACCGCAACGAAGCCGGCGAGTCCCCGTCCGTGGCCCGCACCCGTGCGCTGGTGAACGCCTTCGAGGAGGCCGAGGGCCGCCGTCCGCGCATCCTCGTCGCGAAGATGGGCCAGGACGGGCACGACCGCGGACAGAAGGTGATCGCCACCGCCTTCGCCGACCTCGGTTTCGACGTCGACGTCGGCCCGCTCTTCCAGACCCCGGCCGAGGTGGCCCGGCAGGCCGTCGAGGCCGACGTGCACATCGTCGGTGTCTCCTCGCTGGCCGCCGGACACCTCACTCTGGTGCCGGCGCTGCGGGAGATGCTCGCCGAGGAGGGACGCGAGGACATCATGATCGTCGTCGGCGGGGTGATCCCCCCGCAGGACGTGCCGCTGCTGCTGGAGATGGGCGCGGCCGCGGTCTTCCCGCCCGGGACTGTGATCCCGGACGCGGCGCACGACCTGGTGGAACGGCTGTCGGCCGGCCTCGGGCACGAACTGTAAGCCCCATGGCCATCGACCTCGACGCGTATGTGAAGGGTGTGCTCGACGGCAGGCGGGCCCTGGTGGCCCGTGCGATCACGCTGGTCGAGTCCACCCGGCCCGACCACCGGGTGCTCGCGCAGGCCCTGCTGACCGAGTTGCTGCCGCACAGCGGGAGGGCGCGGCGGATCGGGGTCAGCGGGGTGCCGGGCGTGGGCAAGTCGACGTTCATCGACGCGTTCGGCACGCTGCTCACCGGGCTGGGACACCGGGTCGCCGTGCTCGCCGTCGACCCCTCCTCCAGCCGTACGGGCGGCTCGATCCTGGGCGACAAGACCCGGATGGAGCGCCTGGCGGTGAACCCCGCGGCGTTCGTGCGCCCCTCCCCCACCTCGGGCACCCTCGGCGGGGTGGCCAAGGCGACCCGCGAGTCGATCGTGGTCATGGAGGCCGCGGGCTACGACGTGGTCCTGGTGGAGACGGTCGGCGTGGGCCAGTCGGAGACCGCGGTCGCGAACATGGTCGACTCCTTCCTGCTGCTCACCCTGGCCCGTACCGGTGACCAGCTCCAGGGCATCAAGAAGGGCGTCCTGGAACTGGCCGACGTGATCGCCGTGAACAAGGCCGACGGTCCGCACGAACGCGACGCCCGCGCGGCGGCGCGGGAACTGGCGGGTGCCCTGCGGCTCATGCACGGCAGGGACGCCGCCTGGACCCCGCCGGTCCTCAGTTGCAGCGCCCGGGAGTCGGCCGGTCTGGACGAGGTCTGGGACCGCCTCGAACAGCACCGGACGCTGCTCGACTCCACCGGCGGCCTGGCCGCCAGGCGCCGGGAGCAGCAGGTCGACTGGACCTGGTCCATGGTCCGCGACGAGCTCCTGGGCCGCCTGCACGCGGCGCCGGCGGTGCGGGCCCTCGCGCCGGTGCTCGAACAGCAGGTCAGGGAGGGCGGGTTGACGGCGACACTCGCCGCGGAACGCATCCTGGAGGCCTTCGGTACGCCGCCGGGACGCGACGCCGGGAGCTGAGCGGGCGCTCCCCGAGGCGGTGTGCGGCGGGTGCCGCCTGCCCTGCGGGGCGCCCGCCGCCGCGCCCGGAACCGGGGGGATCCTCCCGGCTGCATTGCCCTTCCGCCCGTAATGTGACGTAATCGAAGCTCGGGTACGGATCTTGGCGGTGCCCCTGCCGCGCCGGAAGGAGCGGCTGGCATGCATGGGTATGCGACGGAGAACGACGAGGTCACGGCGGCGCCGGGCGGTCTGCTCGACCTGCTGAAGGTCGCGGCCGTGGTGCTGGACGCGCACGGGCACATCGCGCTGTGGAGTCCGGAGATCGAGCAGCTGCTCGGCTACTCGGCGCAGGAGGCCCTGCGTCAGCGCGCCGACACACTTCTGGTCGCCCCCGGTGACCGCTCGCGCGGCCGGGAGCTGTTCGCGCAGGTCGCGGCGGGTGAACGGTGGGCGGGCGTGTTCCCGCTGCGCCACCGCGACGGCACGGAGCGGGCCGTGGAGTTCCGCACGATGCGGCTGCTCGACGACGAGGGCCGGCCCCATCTGCTGGGACTGGCCGCGGACGCCTCCACAGTACGGAGCGTGGAACGGGACCTGGCCCTGTCCCACAGCCTGGTCGAGCAGACGCCGGTCGGCATCGCCGTCTTCGACAACGAGCTGCGCTGGGTGGGCGTCAACCCGGCGCTGGAGCGGATGAACGGCGTGCCCGAGGCGGCCGTGGTGGGGCGCAGGGTCGGTGAGGTGCTGCCCGGCCTGGACGTGGCGGCGATCGAGTCGCGGATGCGGCACGTCCTGGCGACCGGCCGTCCGCTGCTGGACCAGCAGACGATCGGGCGCACGGCGGCCGACGTCGAGGATCGCGCGTACTCCGAGTCGTACCACCGCATCGAGGACACCAACGGGCGGGTGCTCGGTCTGGCGATGGCCGTCCTGGACGTCACCGAGCGCCAGCAGGCCGCCGCCGAGGTGGCCCGGGCCCGTCGGCGTCTGGCGGTGGTCGCGGACGCCGGGGTGCGGATCGGCACCACGCTCGACCTGCGGCAGACCGCGCGGGAGCTGACCGACGTGACCGTCCCGCACGTGGCCGATCTGGCGGCCGTCGACATCCTCGAGTCCGTCGTGGCCCACGGGACCATCACCCCCGTACCGGGGCACGCCCCGGCCGAGTTCCGGGCCCTGGCCGTCGCGGCCGGTTACGCCACCGACGCGATCCACGCGGCCGACCCGGTCGGCGAACTGGCCACCTACGGACCCTCGCGGATCATCACCCGGTGCGTGCGCACGGCCCGGCCGGTCCTGATCGGGCACGTGGACGCGCGCGTGATGCGGCGCATCGCCCGGGACGCGAACGCCGCCCGGACCCTGCGGGAAGCGGGCGTCCACTCCTACCTGGCCCTGCCGCTGACGGCCCGGGGCAAGGTGCTCGGGACGCTCGGCCTGTACCGCACCGTCAACGCGCGTCCCTTCGACGAGCAGGACCGGATGCTCGCCACCGAGCTCGCCGCACGCGCCGCGCTCTGCATCGATAACGCCCGCCTCTACGGACGCGAGCGCGCCGCCGCACTGACCCTCCAGCGCAGCCTGCTCCCCTCCGCCCCCGCCCACCGGGAAGGGCTGGACATCGCCGCCCGTTACCGCCCGGCCCTCAGCGAGGTCGGCGGCGACTGGTACGACGTGCTGCCCCTCGGCCCGCGGCGCACCGGGCTCGTCGTGGGGGACGTGATGGGCAAGGGCGTCCAGGCGGCCGCGATCATGGGACAGCTCAGGAGTGCCACCCGGGCGCTGGCCCGCCTCGACCTGCCGCCGGCCGAGCTGCTGCGCCACCTCGACGACATCGCCGGCTCGCTCGGCGACACGATCGCCACCTGCGTCTACGCCGTCTGCGACCTGGAGCGCGGTGTCTGCACCCTGTCCAGCGCGGGCCATCTGCCGCCGGTCCTGACCCGGGACGACGCGACCACGGAACTCGTGGACATCCCCGGCGGCGTACCGCTCGGGGTGGGCGGGGCGGACTTCGGCACCGCCGAGGTCGGGCTCACCCCGGGCACCCTGCTCACCCTGTACACCGACGGACTGGTCGAGAACCGCGAGGAACCGATCGACAGCGGTCTGGCCACCCTGACCACGTTCCTGCGGGGCACGAGCGGCCGCCCCCTGGAGTGGACCGGTGACGCCCTCCTCGGCGCACTGCGTCCGGAGCCGGACGACGACGTCGCCCTTCTGCTGGCCCGGGTCCGTCCGGCCGGGTGAGGGCCCGGACCACACGTGCGCACACCGACCGGCCCGTCGCGGCCACGCCGCCGGGCCGTGCGGGGTTCAGGGGCCGGACGGTCCGGCGGTCCGGGGGCCCGGAGCGGGCGCGCGGGCCGCGAGGGCGGCGAGCAGCAGCTCCACGGCGTCCTCGAAGGAGCTGTCACCCATCGCGTGCAGTTCGTCGTGGACGGCGGTCAGCGCCGGATACGTCTCGGGGCTCACCGACCGGTAGACCTCCGTCCAGGCCTCCCGGTCGCTCTCGCGCTGCTGCGCCGGGAGCGCCAGCGCCGCCGCGTCCATGGCCGCGTGGCCGAGGACGGTGTCGATGAACGCCAGGTAGAGGCGGAGCGCGCGCACGGGCTCGAAACCCGCCGACAGCAGCAGCCCCACGCCCGTGTCGACGGCGCGGATCTCGTTGGCACGACGGGTGACCCGGTAGGACGCCATGGTGGCGGCGCGCGGATGGGCGAGGTACCCGGCGCGCACCCGCAGCGCCATCTCGCGCAGCGCGGCGACCCAGTCCGGGCCGGGGGCGAAGCCCTCCATGGCGTCGCCGATGATCCGGTCGGCGATGGCCAGCAGCAGGTCGTCGGTGTTGCGGAAGTAGCGGTAGAGCGCGCTGGGGTCGCAGTCCAGGGCCGCGCCCAGCCGGCGCACGCTCAGCGCCTCCTGACCGTGTTCGCCGATCAGGCGCAGGGCGGTCTCGACGATCAGCGCCTCGGAGAGCACGACCCCCGACCGGGTGGGCCGGCGGCGTCTGCGCTCCTGCGGGACACGGGTGGTCATACCAGGACTCCTCGTTCGCTGCGACGGGGTGGGCACGCCCAGTCGACGGCCCGCCCGGCCTTATGTCAACAGGATTGACGCAACAGGCACGCCCGTTGTTCCATCGCGTATCCCGCTCGGAGCGTCCCTCCCCCCGCGTCCTCCCGCCCCGCTTCCCTCCCCGTGAGGAGCCCACCTTGTCGTCCACCTCGCACGGCCGGATCCCGCCGGCCGCCCCTCCCACGGCGCTGCGCCGCTCCCTCGGCGTCATCGACGGCGCCGCCATCGCCGCGTCCAGCACGGCGGCCACGACCAGCATCGCCATCGGCATGGGCACCATCGCCGCGACGGTGGGCCGTCAGGCGCCCGTGCTCATGCTGCTGGCCTTCCTGCCCGTGCTCGGCATCGCCTCGGCCTACGCCCGTCTCAACCGCTCGGAGCCCAACTGCGGCAACGGCTACGTCTGGGTCGGCAAGTCCCTCGGCCCCTGGCCCGGCTTCCTGACCGGCTGGGTCACCCTCGTCGGCTCCGTGATCTTCCTGGCCTTCACCGGCGCGGTCACCGGCTCCGTCGTGCTGATCTTCGCCAACAAGGTCGGCGCGCACCGCGTCGCCGGGATCGCTCTCGATCCGCAGTCCACCGCCGTGAGCACCGCCGTCGGCCTGGTCGTCCTCACGGCGGTCACCGCCCTCGCCGTGACCGGGGTGCGCAGCGCCACCCGGCTCCAGTTCGCTCTGCTGGTCTTCGAGTACGCCGTGCTGCTGGGGTTCTGCGGCTGGGCCCTGCTCACCGGACGGCAGGGATTCTCGCTGTCCTGGTTCGATCCCTTCCGCATATCCAGCGGCACGGCGTTCGCGCAGGGCCTGGTCCTGGCGGTGTTCTTCTACTGGGGCTGGGACGCGGCGTTCAGCGTCACCGAGGAGACCAAGAGCCCCGAGGACTCCGCGCGCGGCGGCTTCATCGCCCTGTTCGCCATGCTCGGCCTGTTCCTCTTCGCCTCGGTCGCCTTCCAGCGGGAGATGAGCCTGCCCGAACTCATCGAGAACGGGCCCCAGGCGCTGCCCTACCTCGGGGCGAAGCTGGCGGCCGAACCGTGGGCGAGCCTGCCGCTGCTCGCCCTGATGTTCTCGGCCGTGGCCTCCGTCCAGTCCTCCGTCATCCCCACGGCGCGCGGTCTGCTCGCCATGGGCCGCGACCGCACGATGGGCCGGGTCTGGACCCGGATCCACCCCCGCTACGGCACGCCCGCCGCCGGAACCGTCATCGTCATGTCGATCGCCGCCGGCGTCGCCCTGCTCGCAGTGGCCCTGCCCCGGCTGAGCGACATGCTGCTGGCCGCGGTCAACGCCATCGGTCTGGTCGTCGCCCTGTACTACGGCCTCACCGCGATCGCCTGTGCCGTCCGCTTCCGCGGCGCCCGGCACGACGGGCCGCGCGAGGCGCTGCTCGCGATCGGCGTGCCCGCCGCCTCCGGGGCGGTCCTGCTCGGCCTCGGCGGCTACCTCGCCTACTCCTACGTCACCATGAGCGACCACTTCGCGCTCCGGCCCGACAACGGCTGGTTCATGCTGTCGCTGCCCACCGCCATCGTCCTGGGCGGACTCGTGATGGCGGCGGTCGCCAAGTACGGCCGCCGCTCGCCCTACTTCACCTCCGGGCAGGGCACCGACGCCGACGCACTGACCCTGCCCATGGACCGCACGGCGGCCTGATCCGCCCGCGCCGCCTCCCGAAGCCGGCACACCGCACGCCCTGCCCTCGTTCCGTGCGCCTCGGTCCCCCCGCCCGCACCGGCCCCCATCGGAGATCACCCCATGCACCGTCCCCAGACCGCCGATCTCGTCTTCACCGGCGGTCCCGTCCACACGGTCGACCCCGCCCGCTCCACCGCCACGAGCGTGGCCGTGCGCGACGGGCGGATCACCGCCGTCGGCCACGACGAGGTCCTCGACCTCGTCGGCGCCCGCACCGAGGTCGTCGACCTCGCGGGACGCCTGCTGCTGCCGGGCTTCCAGGACGCCCACGTCCACCCGCAGGGCGCCGGGCTCGAACTCGCCCTGTGCCACCTCGGCGACAGCGCCGACGCGCAGGAGTACCTGCGGCGCGTCGCGGCGTACGCCGAGGCGCACCCGCACGCCGAGTGGATCACCGGCGGCGGCTGGTCCATGGAGGCGTTCCCCGGCGGCACGCCCACCGCGGCGCTGCTCGACGCGGTCGTTCCCGACCGGCCCGTTTTCCTGCCCAACCGCGACCACCACGGCGCCTGGGTCAACACCCGCGCCCTGGAGCGGGCCGGCATCGACGCCCGCACCCCGGACCCGGCCGACGGCCGCATCGAACGCGACGCCCACGGCAACCCGACGGGCATGCTCCAGGAAGGCGCCGTCCATCTGGTAGGCGCCCTGGTCCCCGACCCCACCCCTCAGCAGCAGACCGCGGCGCTGCTGCACGCCCAGGCCGTGCTGCACTCGTACGGCGTCACCGCCTGGCAGGACGCCATCATCGGCGCCCACGCCGACCTGACCGACCCGGCCCCGGCGTACCGGGCGGCCGTCGACGCGGGACTGCTCACCGCGCGGGTGGTCGGCGCCCTGTGGTGGGACCGGGACCGCGGAGCCGAGCAGATACCCGAACTCGTCGCCCGGCGAGAGGAGTTGAGCCGGGGACGGTTCCGGGCCGGCACCGTCAAGATCATGCAGGACGGCATCGCGGAGAACCACACCGCCGCCATGCTGGACCCGTATCTCACCGGCTGCGGCTGCCCCTCGGACAACAGCGGCATCAGTTTCGTCGAGCCCGGCGCGCTGAACGCACATGTCACGGCGCTCGACGCGCTCGGCTTCCAGGTGCACTTCCACGCGCTGGGCGACCGGGCCGTCCGTGAGGCGCTGGACGCCGTCGAGGCCGCCCGCGCCGCCAACGGCCGGCGCGACACCCGGCACCACCTCGCCCATCTCCAGGTGGTCCACCCCGAGGACGTCCGCCGCTTCCGCCCGCTGGGCGCCACCGCCAACCTCCAGGCCCTGTGGGCGGCCCACGAACCGCAGATGGACGAGCTGACGCTGCCCTTCCTCGGCGAACGGCGCGGGGCCCGGCAGTATCCCTTCGGCGACCTGCTGCGCGCCGGGGCCACCCTCGCGGCGGGCAGCGACTGGCCGGTCAGCAGCCCGGACCCGCTGGCCGCCGTCCATGTCGCCGTCAACCGGATCGCCCCCGACGCCCCCGAGGGCACCCCGGTCTTCCTGCCCGCCCAGCGGCTCGACCTCGCCACCGCCCTCGCGGCGTACACGGCGGGCAGCGCCTACGTGAACCATCTGGACGACACGACGGGCAGCGTCACGCCCGGCAAGTCCGCCGACCTGGTCGTCCTGGACCGCGACCCGTTCGCCGGTCCGCCCGCGGAGATCGCCGCGACCCGTGTCGTGCAGACCTTCGTGGACGGCGCCCGCGTCTACGCCGCCGACGACGCCTGAGCCCGCCCGCGGCAAGGGGACCCGCCTGTTGAGTATCCGTACTCAGGCGGGTCCCCGCCCCGTGCCACGAGACTGGGGCTCCGACCGTCCCACCGGAGGTTCCTCGTGCTCAGCCGTGCCGTCTCCGCCCTGACACCGCTCTTCGGGCGCCTCACCGTCACCAGCGAGATCAAGCTGCGGCTGCCCGCCGGGACCCTCTTCGTGGCCAACCACGACTCCATGGCCGACCCCGCCGTCGTCATGGCCGCGCTGCGGCAGCTGGACCTCGAACCGGTGGTGATGGCCACCGCGGGACTGTGGCGGATACCGCTGCTCGGCAAGGCGCTGAGCCGCGACGGGCACATCCCCGTCCACCGCAGGACGGCGCACGCGGCGCTGGCCCTGGACGCGGCCGCCGAGGCGCTGGCCGGCGGCCGTCACGTCCTGATCTACGGCGAGGGCGGCCTGCCGCGCCGCAAGGACGCGGCGCCCGCCGCCCCCGAGCCGTTCCGCACCGGACTCGCGCGCCTGGCCCGGGCCAGCGGCGCGATGGTGGTACCGGTGGGGCACGCGGGTGCGCGGCGGATCGCCTCGGGGTCGGCCGCGAAGCAGCTGGCGGGCGCGTTGACGGCGCCGGTGCGGCGACCGCACTGCCACGTCCACCTCGGTGCGCCGCTGCGGCTCCCCGCGGAGACCGAACGCGGCACCGCGGCCGCCCGCCTCGCCGTCACCACGGCCTGGCGGACAGCGGCCCGCGCGGTCGGCGAACTCCAACGCTGACCCCACCCCACCCTCCGGACCCGGTCGCCGCTCATCCACACACCCGCGCGAGCGAGGTCCACAGCCGCCGCTCGCGCATGTCAGCGCGGGCGAGCAACCCCCCGCCGCCGCTCTCGCACGCCCCGGGCCCAGTGCCCGACAGGCGCTCACCCGGCCGACGGTGACCTTGCGACCGCGGACGCGGCGGAGCCGGATTCAGCGCACCGCCGGCGGCGGAGCCGTGCTCTGGCGCAGGACCAGCCGGGTCGGGACGAGCGTCGTCCCGCGTTCGGACCCGTCCGGACGCATCTTGCGCAGGACGGCCTGCACGCAGAGCCGGCCGACCTCGGCGAAGTCCTGGTGCAGGGTGGTGAGCGGAGGCAGGAAGGAGCCGGCCTCGGGGATGTCGTCGAAACCGATGATGCTGACGTCCTCGGGAACCCGGCGCCCGCGTTCGTGCAGGGCGCGCAGCAGGCCCAGGGCCATCTGGTCGTTGGCGGCGAAGACGGCGGTGCAGTCCTCGCGGGCGGCCAGCTCGAGGCCCGCCAGGTAGCCGGACTCCGCGGACCAGTCGCCCCGGACGACGGGCGGCGCGGTGCGGCCCGCGCCGGTCAGGGCCGCCCGCCAGGCGTCCGCGCGCCGCTGGGCCGCGAACGAGCCCTCGGGGCCCGCCAGATGCCACACGGTGCGGTGTCCGAGGTCGAGCAGGTGCTGGACGGCGGTCATGGTGCCGCCGGACTGGTCGGTGTCCACGACGGTGTAGTGGTCTCCGGCGTCGGAGTCCACGACGACGACCTGCACGTGCGGCGGCAGCTTCACCGTCGCCGCGTCCAGCAGGTGGACCTCCATGATGACGATCACCGCGTCGACGGCGAGCTCCTCCAGCCGGGAGAACGCGCCGCGCACCTCGTCGGAGGTGGGGACGGCCACCGGCAGCAGGGTCACCGCGTAGCCCTCGGCCGCCGCCGAGGTGGCGATCGCCTCCAGGGTGCGCACATTGCCGGTCGTGGACAGCGTGAAGGTGATGACGCCGATGGTGCGGAACTCGCCACGCTTGAGGGCGCGGGCGGCGCTGTTGGGCCGGTAGCCGAGTTCCGCCATGGCCTGGAGGACCTGCTGCCGCGTCTCCTCGTTCACACCGGCGTAACCGTTGGAAACCCGCGACACCGTTTGCGACGACACGCCGGCGAGCCGTGCGACGTCCGCCATGGAGGCCGTGGCCCGGGTGCGTCTCGGCACGTCGGCCGTTGTCCTTCCAGCCATGTCCACTGGGTCTGCCCACCTCTCTGTCGGCGCAGGTGCCACGGTCGCCCCGGAGGACCCTTGACCATCGTTATCGGGGCAGTGTAGACATGCCGCCATCAGATGTTTACGTAAACATAACAGCTTGCCAAGCCTCTTGCGTGGCTGATGTTTACGTAAACATCATGGTGGTGGTGAGGCGTTCGGAAATCTCCGCGCGACACCGCCGGGCTCCAGGACTGGACGAGCGAGGAACGACATGACGACGCTGCAACCGCCGGTGGCCGCCGAGCCGCGGCCGGCACCGCCTCCGGCGAAACGGGACCGCCGCTCCTGGACGGGCTGGGGTTTCATCGGTCCCTTCGTGGCCGTCTTCGCCCTGGTCTTCCTGGCCCCGATCCTGTATTCGATCTACCTCAGCCTCTTCCGCGACCAGCTCATCGGCGGAAACCAGTTCGTCGGCCTGGACAACTACACGCGGGCCTTCCAGGACGACGCGTTCTGGGCGGCCGTGGGCCGGGTGGCGCTCTTCCTCGTGGTCCAGGTCCCGATCATGCTGGGCATCGCCCTGCTCGTGGCGCTGGCGCTGGACAGCGGACGCCTCTACGGCAAGAGCTTCTTCCGCATCACGATCTTCCTGCCGTACGCCGTGCCCGCCGTGGTCGCCACCCTGATGTGGGGCTTCATGTACGGCACCAAGTACGGACTGGTCGGCGACATCAACTCCGCGTTCGGGGTCCAGCTGCCCGACCTGCTCTCGCCGGACTGGGTGCTCGCCTCCATCGGCAACATCGTGACCTGGGAGTTCGTCGGGTACAACATGCTGATCTTCTACTCGGCGCTGCGGGTCATCCCGACATCGCTGTACGAGGCGGCGGAGATCGACGGCGCCGGCCAGTGGCGGGTGATCAGCTCGATCAAACTCCCCGCGATCCGGGGCGCCATCGTCATCGCGACGATCTTCTCGATCATCGGCAGCTTCCAGCTCTTCAACGAGCCGAGCATCCTGCGTCCGCTGGCGCTGAACTCCATCACCACGGACTACACGCCGAACTTCTACACCTACTCGCTGTCCTTCAACGGCCAGCAGCACAACTACTCCGCGACCGTGGCCATCATCATGGGCGTCATCACGATGATCGTCGCGTACGCCGTCCAGCTGCGCGGCATGCGCAAGGGAGCGTGACCCGATGAGCACCTCTGTCACCGCCTCCCCCGCGAAGAACGGCGCAGCCAGACTGCGCACCCCGCGCAAGGCGCACAGCCCCGGCAAGCCGAGGCGCAACGTGCTGCTCACGGTGCTGATGGCCCTGATGGTCCTCTACACCGTGGTGCCGCTGATCTGGCTGGTCATCAACGCCACGAAGACCCAGTCGGGGCTGGCGGACTCCAACGGCCTCTGGTTCGCCCACGACTTCGCCCTGTGGGACAACATCCGGGACACCTTCACCTATCACGACGGCATCTTCGGCCGCTGGCTGCTGAACACCCTGCTGTACGTGGTGCTCGGTGCGGGCGGCGCGACCCTGCTGGCCGTCCTGGGCGGCTACGCGCTGGCGAAGTTCCAGTTCCCCGGCAAGCGCGCGATCTTCGCCCTGGTGATCGGCGCGGTCGCCGTCCCGGGGACGGCGCTGGCCGTGCCGACCTTCCTGATGTTCAGCAAGATGGGGCTGACCGACACCCCCTGGGCGGTGATCATCCCCTCCCTCGTGTCGCCGTTCGGCCTCTATCTGATGTGGGTGTTCGCCGCGGAGGCGATCCCGACCGAGCTGCTCGAGGCGGCCCGGATGGACGGGGCGAGCGAGGTGCGGACCTTCTTCCAGGTCGCGCTGCCGCTGCTGGCCCCCGGGATCGTGACCGTGCTGCTGTTCACCACGGTCGCCACCTGGAACAACTACTTCCTTCCGCTGATCATGCTGAAGGACCCCGACTGGTACCCGCTGACGCTGGGTCTGAGCGCCTGGAGCTCCCAGGCACAGACCATCGGCGGTGACGTGATCTTCAACCTGGTGATCACCGGGTCCCTCCTCACGATCCTCCCCCTGATCGCCGCGTTCCTGTTCCTCCAGAAGTACTGGCAGTCCGGCCTCGCCGCCGGAAGCGTCAAGGAGTGACGGGCAGCGCGCCACCCGAGCCCCACGAGTAATCCATACCGGCACCACCCCCACCCTCACCTGTCCCACCCACGAAGAAGTGGAAGCCCCATGCGCAGAACAACGGGTCGCATCGTGCGCGGCCTCGCCCTCGTCTCCGCCCTCGCCCTGGGCGCCACCGCCTGCGGCGGCTCGGACGACGACTCCGACACCAAGGCCGTCTCCGCCGGCGACCTCCAGGCAGCCCTGGACAAGGGCGGCGACATCACGGTCTGGGCCTGGGAGCCCACCCTGAAGACCGTGGCCGCCGACTTCCAGAAGAAGTACCCCAAGGTCAAGGTCAACCTGGTCAGCGAGCGCTCCGGCGACAAGCACTACACCGCGCTGTCCAACGCGATCTCGGCCGGCAAGGGTGTCCCGGACGTCGCACAGGTCGAGTACTTCGCGCTCGGCCAGTACTCCCTGACCAAGGGTCTGACCGACCTGGCCCCCTACGGCGCCGACAAGCTCGCCTCGAAGTACACGCCCGGCCCGTGGAACGCCGTCAGCGACGGCGACAAGGTCTACGGCCTGCCGATGGACTCGGGCCCGATGGCGCTCTTCTACAACAAGACGGTCTTCGACAAGTACAAGATCGCCGTCCCCACCACCTGGGACGAGTACCTGGACGCGGCCCGCAAGCTCCACAAGGCCGACCCCAAGGCGTACATCGCCAACGACCTCGGCGACGCGGGCTTCACCACCTCCCTGCTGTGGCAGGCCGGTTCGCGCCCCTACAAGGTCGACGGCACCAAGGTCGCCATCAACTTCGACGACGCCGGCGCCAAGAAGTTCGAGACGATCTGGCAGCAGCTGATCGACGAGAAGCTGCTCGCCCCGGTCAGCGGCTGGACCGACGACTGGTACAAGGGCCTGGGCGACGGCACCATCGCCACCCTGGCCACCGGCGCCTGGATGCCCGCCAACTTCGTCACCGGCGTCCCGAACGCCAAGGGCCAGTGGCGCGCCGCGGCGATGCCGGCCTGGACCAAGGGCGACAAGGCGAGCGCGGAGAACGGCGGCAGCTCGCTGGCCGTCCCGGCGCTGGCCAAGAACAAGGAACTCGCCTACGCCTTCACCGAGTACGCCAACTCCGGCGCCGGTGTCGCCACCCGCGTCTCCGAGGGCGCCTTCCCCGCCACCAAGGCGGAGCTGGAGTCCCCCGCGTTCCAGAGCAAGAAGTTCGACTACTTCGACGGCCAGGAAGCCAACAAGATCTTCGCCGAGTCGGCCGCGAACGTCGCCAGCGACTGGTCGTACCTCCCGTTCCAGCCGTACGCCAACTCGATCTTCAACGACACCGTCGGCAAGGCGTACGTCTCCAGCACCAAGCTGGCGGACGGTCTGAAGGCCTGGCAGGACGCCTCGGTCAAGTACGGCGAGGAGCAGGGCTTCACCGTCGAGAAGTGACCCGGTCCCCGACCGGAACGCAGTGACAGCGCCGCGATGGCAGCGGCGCAGTGATCGGTACGCAGTCATCGGTACGCAGTAAAACGCCGGGCGGCGCGGCCCTCGGGCCGCGCCGCCCCCGTGCACCACCTTCGGAAGGACCGCCATGATCTCCACCCTCCAGTCCCGCATGCTGCGCGGGGCGGACGGTGACCCCGCCCCGCGTCTGGCCTACGGCGCCGACTACAACCCCGAGCAGTGGCCCCGGGACGTGTGGGAGGAGGACGTCCGGCTGATGCGGGAGGCCGGTGTCACCGTCGTCTCCGTGGGGATCTTCTCCTGGGCCCGTATCCAGCCGGGCCCGGACACCTGGGACTTCGGCTGGCTGGACGAGGTCATGGACCTGCTCCACGCGGGCGGGATCGGGGTCGACCTGGCCACCGCCACCGCCTCGCCGCCGCCCTGGCTCACCACCGCCCACCCGGAGATCCTCCCGGTCACCGCCAACGGCGAGACCCTCTGGCCGGGCGCCCGCCAGCACTGGCGGCCCACCTCCCCCGTCTTCCGCGAGCACGCGCTGCGCCTGGTGCGGAAGATCGCCGACCGCTACAAGGACCACCCGGCGCTGGTCGCCTGGCACGTCTCCAACGAGCTCGGCTGCCACAACGTCTACGACCACTCCGACGACGCGGCCCGCGCCTTCCGGGTCTGGCTGCGCGCCCGCTACGGCTCGCTCGACGCCCTCAACCACGCCTGGGGCACGGCGTTCTGGTCGCAGCGCTACAGCGACTGGGAGCAGATCCTGCCGCCCCGGCTGGCCGCCTCGCACCCGAACCCCACCCAGCAGCTGGACTTCAAGCGGTTCTCCTCGGACGCGCTGAAGGACCACCTCGTGGCCGAGCGGGAGATCCTGAAGGAGATCACGCCCGGCATCCCCGTCACCACCAACTTCATGGTGATGGGCAACACCAAGGGCATGAACTACCCGGACTGGGCCGACGAGATCGACTTCGTCTCCAACGACCACTACGTCCACCCCGGCCCGCAGGACCGCGACGAGCTGTCCTTCTCCGCCAACCTCACCAGCGGCATCGCCGCCGGCCGGCCCTGGTTCCTGATGGAGCACTCCACCAGCGCCGTCAACTGGCAGCCGGTGAACGTGGCGAAGCGGCCGGGCGAGCTGTCCCGTGACGCGCTGCTGCACGTGGCGCACGGCGCGGACGCGGTGTGCTACTTCCAGTGGCGGCAGTCCGCGGCCGGCGCCGAGAAGTACCACTCGGCGATGGTCCCGCACGCCGGAGCCGACAGCGACGTCTTCCGCGCGGTGGCCGAACTGGGCGCCACCCTGCGGACGCTGGCCCCCGTGGCCGGCACGGAGCGGGAGACCGCGGCCGTCGGCATCCTCTTCGACTGGGACTCGTGGTGGGCGAGCGAGCAGGACTCGCACCCCACCTCGCTGCTCGACTACCGGCAGGAGGCGCTCGACTGGTACTCGGCGCTGCTCGCGCTGGGCGTCCGCGCCGACCTCGTCACCACCCGCTCCGACCTCTCCCGGTACCGGGTGCTCATCGCGCCCGTGCTGCACGTGGTGCCGGCCGGGCTCGCCAAGGAGCTCACCCGCTACACCGAGCAGGGCGGCCACCTCGTCACCACGTACTTCTCCGGGGTCGTCGACGAGAACGACCACATCTGGCTGGGCGGATACCCGGGCGCCCTGCGCGACCTGCTCGGCATCCGCATCGAGGAGTTCGGTCCGCTGCTCGCCGGGGAGTCCGTGGAACTGGACGACTCCACCTCCGGCAGCCTGTGGACCGACCGCATCACCCTCGCCGACGGCGACACCGAGGTGCTCGCGCACTACCGCAGCGGGGTGCACGCCGGACGCCCCGCCGTCACCCGGCGCCGGAACGGCGGCGGCTCCGCCGCCTACGTCTCCACCCGGCTCGGTGTCGACGGGCTCCGCTCGCTGCTGCCCCGGCTGCTGGAGCCCGCCGAGGTCACCAGCGAACTCCCGGCGCAGGCACGGGGATCGGTCGAGCTGACCGTCCGGCGCGGCGCCGAGGGACGGTTCCTCTTCCTCGTCAACCGGACCGACGACACGGTGCCGGTGCCCGGAGTGGACGGCGAGGTGCTGTTCGGCACCGCCACCCCGGACGGCCTCGTCCTCGGACCGCGGGAGGTCGCCGTCCTGCGCCAGAGCGCGGGCTGACGTCCCCCGTTCCCACCCACGACTCCTCGGTACGGCACGCGTGCGTACCGAGGGCCATCCCCTCCTGCCCGGCGCGGCGGGAGGGGGCCCACCACAGCGACCGCACCGCAGTTGGGAGCACACATGGCACGCCGTACCCGCAGCAGACGGACCCTCGGGGCCGCCGCACTGACCGCGCTGGCCACCGGGGCCGCGCTGTTGAGCGTCCCCGTGCAGGCGCACGCCGAGGCCGCCGTCACCGTGACGCCGGACCCGTCGTACGCGCACGACGAGTTCGAGGGCTGGGGCACCAGTCTGGTCTGGTTCGCCAACGCGACCGGCGACTACCCGCCGGCGGTGCGCGAGAAGCTCGCCGATCTGCTTTTCGGCGACGACGGTCTCGCACTGAACATCGCCCGCTACAACATCGGCGGCGGCAACGCCCCGGACGTCAAGGACTACCTGCGGGCGGGCGGTGCGGTCGAGGGCTGGTGGAAGGCGCCCGCGGGCACCACCCGCGCGGACACCGACTGGTGGAGCGCGGACAACGAGGCGGACTGGAACGAGGACGCCGACGCCAACCAGCGGTGGTGGGTGGAGCGCATCAAGAAGGACATCGACCACTGGGAGACGTTCAGCAACTCGCCGCCGTGGTTCATGACCGTCAGCGGATACGTCTCGGGCGGCTTCGACGCCAACGCCGACCAGCTGAAGGCCGACTCCGTCGACGACTTCGCCGCGTACCTCGCGGGCGCGACCAAGCGGCTGGAGAAGTCCGAGCACATCAAGGTCGACACGATCGACCCGTTCAACGAGCCCAACACCGGCTACTGGGGCACACGTCTGGGTGCGGACGGACAGCCCACGGGCGGCCGCCAGGAGGGCGCCCACATCGGGCCCGCGCTCCAGCAGAAGGTGCTCGCCGCGCTGCCGTCCGCGCTGAAGAAGGCCAAGGTCAAGGCCGCCATATCGGCGATGGACGAGACCAACCCCGGTATCTTCGCGACCAACTGGAACTCCTACTCGCAGGCCTCCAAGGACGCCGTCGGGCAGATGAACGTCCACACCTACGGAACGGGTCAGCGCACCACCGTGCGCGACCTCGCCAAGGCGGCCGACAAGCCGCTCTGGATGAGCGAGGTCGAGGGCGACTGGGGCGACGGGCAGAGCTTCACCGATATGCGGCCGGGCCTCGGGCTCGCCCAGCAGATGGTGAACGACCTGCGCGAACTGGAGCCCAAGGCCTGGGTGTTCTGGCAGCCGGTCGAGGACTACGACAACATGAAGCCCGGCGGTGAGTCCGCCAAGGGCGGCAACTGGGGCTCCATCCAGCTGCCGTTCAGCTGCACCGCGGCGGACACGCTCCAGTCCTGCCCGATCTTCACGAACACCAAGTTCGACACCGCACGCAACTTCACCCACTTCATCCAGCCCGGCGACCAGCTGATCAAGGTGGACGACACCTCCAGCGCCGCCGCGGTGACGAAGAACGGCAAGGGCGCCTCGGTGGTCCACGTGAACTCGACCACCGCCTCCCGCACGGTCACCCTCGACCTGTCGAAGTTCGGCACCGTCAAGGACAACGCACGGGTCACGCCGACCGTGACCAGCGCCGACGGCAAGCTCCGGCAGCAGCCCTCGATCAGGGTCGTCGACGGCAAGGCGACCTACACCGTGCCCGCGCAGTCGGTGACCTCCTTCGCGATCAAGGGTGTCTCGGGCGTCGCCCCGGACGCCGGTCTGCTCGCCGAAGGCCACTCCTACACGCTGACCGGCGTGCAGAGCGGCAAGGCCGTCACCGTCAAGGCCGACGGCACCGCTCTGGCGATCGGCTCGGCCAACGGCACGGCCGCGCAGCAGTGGCGCCTCGACGCCCGTTACGGCGAGACCGGCAACCGCCAGCGCTATGTGTTCGCCAACCCGGCCGAGGGCAAGCGTCTCGCCGTCCGCGACAACGTCCCGGTGGTCGAGCCCGACACGGGCGTGCGCGACCCCGCCACCGAGTGGATCCTGTCGACCACCGGGGACGGCACCTGGACCCTGGTCAACGTGGCCACCGGACGGCTCCTCGAGGTCGGCGGCCAGGCCACCAACGAGGGTGCCGCCGTCACGACCTGGCAGGCCAACTCCGGCTCCAACCAGCGCTGGAGGATCACGGACGTGACTCCGTAACCTCCCCGCCGTCCGCCGCTACCGCCCGCATCGTGATCGTCGCGATGCGGGCGGAGTGCTGTGCGGGGACGGCCGCGGGGAAGGACCCGGGGAAGGCCGCCGGGACCCGTTCCAGCACGCCGCCCGCGAAGACGTCGTAGAGCGGCAGGGTCTCGAGGTGGACGTAGCCGATGTGGCAGTCGCAGACGGCCAGCGGACACGGGCGCGGGCGCAGCGCGTCGCGGTACGAGCCGTCGTAGAGGTTGCCGAGCTCCGCGCGGACGAAGTGGCAGCGCCGGACGGTGCCTTCGCCGTCGACCGAGATCACGGACTCGCCGGTGCGGCAGGGCAGGCCGGCGCTGCTGTGCGGGTGGCGGCTGTACGGGAACAGCGGGTCGAGGGCGGTCCACCGGTCGGCCTCGGCGTCCGTGTAGGTGTGGCCCTCGGCCGCGTTGATCCACAGGTAGACGTGTGCGGGCAGGTCCGCGCGCAGTCGGCGCGCCGCTTCGAGGTGCTCGGGCAGTCCCACGACACCGACGCTGAACCGGACGCCGCGGTCGGCGAGGTCACGGCACTTGGTGAGGAAGCGGTCGTACGGCGTCTGATCCGGGTGGTAGGTGCACCACAGGGCCAGTGTGTCGAGGTCGGCCGCGGCGAGCCAGTCGGTGCGGCAGCTGAGGTTGGTCTGGATCGCGACCCGGCGCACGTGCGGCAGGCGGGAGAGCTCGGTGAGGGCGCGCCGGTACCAGGAGCGGACCAGGCCCTCGCCCCAGGGGGTGAAGAGGAGGGAGAGCGTGTCGTCGGTCCGGTCCGCGGCCCACCGGGTGAACCGTTCGAGGGCGGCGCGGTCGGCGCGCAGCAGCTCCGTGCTGTCGCGTCGCTTGGCGAACGGGCAGTAGGGGCAGTCGTAGTCGCAGGAGGCGAGCGGGCCCCGGTAGAGCAGGGTCAGGTCCATGGCGGCGCGTCACTTCCGTTCGTAGGCGGCCATGGCGGCCCGTACGGCCGGGGAGAACAGTTCGGGGCCGACGGCGTCGGAGTGGGCGAGGCCCTCCGGGGTGAGCCGCAGGACCGCCGGGTCCGCGTCGGTCAGCCAGCCGCGGTCCGCGAAGCGTTCCAGCTCAAGGCCGAAGTCGTCGGCGGGCGTGCCGCCGAAGCGCGCCCGGTAGTCGTCGAGGCGCAGTCCCTCGGCCTGGAGGAGGGACTGGAGGAGGTGGCGGCGGCGCGCCTCGTGGGCGTCCATGGGGTGGCCGACCTCGGCGCGGGCGAAGCCGGCCGGGCCGGTGGAGACGTAGTCGTCGATGATGCCGCGGATCTGGTGCATGTCGACGGCGTAGTCGAAGGAGTAGTGCAGACCGGACGTGTAGGAGCGGGCGCCGCAGCCGAGGCCGATCATGCCGTCGGTCTGGCAGGCGTAGTCGTCCGCGCCCTGCGGCGGGGCGTCGGCCCGGCGGAACATCCGCATGGACTGCTGGGTGTAGCCGTGCGCGAGGAGGTGGTCGCGGCCCGCGCGGTACAGCCGCAGGCGTTGCTCGTCCCAGGCCGGGTCGCCGCCCGCGTCCGCTCCCGGGCCTGGCCGGCGGCGGTCGAGACGGTCGAGGCCGGTGAGGGGGCGGACGTAGAGCGGGTACAGGTAGAGCTCCTCGGGCCGCCAGGCCAGGGCCGCGTCCAGGGACTGCCGCCAGGTCCGCTCGTCCTGGCCGTCGATGCCGTAGATGAGGTCGATGTTGAGGACCGGGATCACGGTGTCGCGGATCCGCGCGAGGGCGGCCTCGACGTCGGCGCGGCGCTGCGGGCGTACGGCGGCCCGGGCCTCGGTGTCGACGAAGCTCTGGACTCCCAGGCTGAGCCGGGTGGCGCCCCGGCCGGCCAGGACCGCGAGGCGGTCGGCGGTGGCCGTGGCGGGTGACGCCTCGACCGACAGCGGGACCGCGCGCAGGTCGGCGCCCATGCGGTGCTCGGCGATGTCGCAGAGCCGGTCGAGCTCGGCGGCGGTGAGGAAGGTGGGGGTGCCGCCGCCGAAGGCCGCCGTCGCGAACCGGACGTCGTCGCTCTCCCCGAGGGCCCCGCGCACGGCGGTCGCCTGCCGTTCCAGGGCGTCGAGGTAGGCGCCGGTGAGACCGTCCGGGGCGCCGATGCGGGTGAAGAGGTTGCAGAAGCCGCAGCGGACCTCGCAGAACGGGATGTGCAGATAGAGGGAGAGCGCGTCCTTGGGCTCGGCCGCCCACAGGGACGCGAGGGACGGGCGGTCGGGCAGACGGCGGTAGGCCGTCTTGTGCGGGTAGGCGTAGACGTAGTGCTGGTACGGACCGACCCGGGTGGCCGCCTCGGCGGTGGTCATCGGCCGGCCTCCGTCGGACGGGTCGGGTCCGCGGGGCGGCTCGGCGCGGGGCCACCGCCTGCCGGGTCGTCGGGGACAGGGCCGCCCGGCGCCGGGGCGTCGGGGGCGGGGTCCAGGAAGAAGTGGGCGTACGGGACGGTCCACACGGACTCGTGGCCGATGCGGTGGCCGGTGTAGCCGTCGTCGCCGTAGGCGGTGCCGTGGTCGGAGCAGACGATCGCGAAGCAGCGACGCCTGCTGCTCGCGGCGGCGAACAGCCGCCCGATGTGCCGGTCCACGTACTCCAGTGCGGCGGCGTGCGTGGCACGGCTGTCGCCCGCCTCGCGGGTCGCGCCGGGCAGATGGAACCAGTTCGGCTGATGCAGGGCGGACACGTTGACGAAGAGGAACAGCCGCCGCTCGCGCGGGATCCGGCGCACGACGAGCTCGGCGCGGGCGACCTGGTTCTCGAAGGACTCGGGCGAGGTGACGCCGAACTCCGGCGCCCAGTGGGACTCGTGGAACAGGCCGGGCAGCACCGAGCCCAGCGCCCCCTGCTTGTTGAAGAAGCCCACGCCCCCGATGCACACGGTGTGATACCCCTCCTGTGCCAGCCCGGAGACGAGGTCGGGGGTGTCGTAGACGAAGGTGCCGCCCGCGGTGGTCTCGCTGCCCGCGAAACTCGCCGCGAACAGCCGCGGGTGCGGCCCGGGGGCGGCCGGCGTCGGCAGGAAGCCCGCGAAGATCGCCTGGTGGGAGGCGTAGGTGAAGCTGCCGGGGGCGTGCCGCTCCTCCCAGCGGCCGCCGGGCAGACAGCGGGCCAGGTGGGGGATGCGGCCGGCCGCCGCCAGCTCGGCCGCGACGTCGTGGCGGAGCGTGTCGAGGGTGACGAGCAGCAGGTCGTGACTGCCCACCACCTCGTTCATGTCGGGCTCAGGCATGCGGTGTTCCTGTTCTGTACCGGGCGAGGTCGCCCAGGGCGGCGGCCACCTGGGCCGCGTAGGTGTCGAGACCCTCCGCGCCGCTGCCGGGCAGACCGGTGAGGCGGGGCAGCAGGTCGCCGAAGGCGTTGACCTCGCCGACCGCGGCCCTGCGCCAGCCGACGGCCGGCAGCAGGTCGACGCCGACGCACAGGGTGCGCGGGAAGCAGGCCGCGGCCCGCTCGCACACGTCCAGCAGGTCGCTCCAGCGGGCGCCCGCCGCCTCCACGGCCTCCCGGACGGCGTCCAGGTCGCCCCGGCGGCCTCCGAGGTGGAGGTTGGTCAGGGGCGACCGGCTGGTGCGGACCACCGCGTGGGTGGCGCGGCCCGCCACGACGACGACCCTGAGGTCGGCGGCCCGGCCCTCCTGGGCGGCCTTGGGCAGCCAGCGTTCGAGGTGCAGCCCGTCCGGGGCGAGCGCGTCCACGATCGCCGCGATGTCCTGCTCGCGTTCGTAACGGCGCACCTTGAGGGAGTTGTACAGGCCTCCGTCGGCGGCGAGTTCGACGGAGGTGGTGGCCCTGATCCGGCCGCCGCCGCCCGCCTCGACGGCGAGCACGCCCGACGCGGACGACCCGTGCGCGGGTTTCACGAAGAGCCGCGGCATCCGGTGCTCGCGCATCGCCGCCCGGACGTCCTCCCAGCCGCGTACCGGAGCGGCCCGGGGACCCGAGGTGGGCGAGGCGGGGACCGGGACACCCGCCGCGTCCAGGACGGCGTGACAGAGCCGCTTGTCGAACAGCACCGCGAGTTCGTCCGGGTCGTCGAGGCGGACCCCGCCGCGCAGGCTGCGGACGGCTGCGGTGAAGCGGGCGTACCAGCGGCCCGAGCCCTCGACCCGCGTCGGGTCCGTGGCACCCCGCAGCAGCCGGTCGACCTCGGGATTCTCGCCGGGCGAGTCCAGACGCACGATCTCGTCGGCGGCGAAGTCGGCACCGCCGGCCCGCAGCACGTCCGCCCACGGCACGACCCGCGGGGCCGGCAGACCGGCCCCGCGCACCGCGTCCTCGAAGAGGGCGACCCGGCGGTTCTCCGGGTTGCCGACCACCGCGAGGCGCGGCCCGGACGGGCGCCCCGCGCCGGGACCGTCGAGGCAGGAGGGTCGGTGCCCCATGGGTGGTGTGCTCACTCCCCCACGGCCACGTAGCGCCACGGCGTGCCGTCGTCGTCCGCGTCCTCCTCGGCGTCGTCGCGGTCGAGGTCCACCTCGACGCCCGCGGTCTCCACGGTCCGCCGGATCCGCTCCTGGAGCGGTTCGCTCAGGTAGTTGTAGTGCAGGTCGAGCTTCTTGAGGTGGGTGAGCGGCTGACCGCCGAGCAGGGCGGCCGCGCCCTCGTCGGTCAGCACGCCCATGGAGAGGTCCAGCACCTCCAGCCGCTCCACCACCGGCGCGGCGGCGACGGCGGCGGCCACGGCGTCCTGGATCTCGCTGTTGCGCAGCGCGAGATGGCGCAGGCTCGGCAGCCGGGCGCCCGACAGGATCGGCTCCAGGTCGGCGGCCTCGCAGTCGCCGCCGTACTCGGGGGTGCCGAGCCACAGGTCGAGATGGACCAGTTCGGGCAGGTCGCTGCCACCGACCCCGCGCACGACCTCGGCCGGCAGGCCGCCCGTCTCGATGACGAGCCGGCGCAGCGAGCCGTGCCGTACGGCCGGGAACCGCAGCCCCGAGCCGCCGCGCACACCGAACTCCTCCAGTGCGGGGAACGCGCCCAGGAGCGGGGTGACGTCGGTCTGGTTGATCCAGGAGATCTCGCACTCCTCGCCCACCATGTCGCCGAGGAACACCGCCCGCAGCGCCGGGAACCGGTCCCGGGCGGCCACCAGCGCCTCGATCACGTCGGACGGGTCGGTGTCGTAGGCCTCCTGCCAGGCGCCGACGATCAGCGCCCGTACACGGACCGTGTCGACGGTGGAGCAGAAGCGGGCGAACGCCTTCGTCCAGTCCTCGTCGGCGTCGTAGACGTCACTGCCGACGCGCCAGGCGACGGCGTCCGGCTCGACCGGGCGGGGCGAGTGCTCCGGGCCCGGGAACGTGTACGCGGGCAGCCCGAACAGCTCGTCGAGGTGATCACCGATGGTCATGCGGCTGCTCCCGGGAGGAATTGGTGCGCGGTCCGTGATGTGTCCGCAGTTCTACCAACAGGCACCGACAACGCCGTGCGGCGGGGCCCGGTTCCGGAGCCGCGGCCGGCCGCGGTCCGGGGGCGTTGTCAGTGGGGGTCCGTACGGTTCTCGACATGCGGCCGGTGCGATCGGCGTCCGGCGGGGAGGGGAGAGCCATGTACCGGCAGGGAGACGTGCTGATCGTGCCCGTCGCGAACGATGCGGTGCCGCCGCACGTGGCGGCGGCGCCGAAGGAGCGGCGGGACGCGCGGGGCCGGCTCGTGCTGGCGCTGGGCGAGGTCACCGGGCACGCCCACGCGGTGGTCGGCCCGGGCGATCTGGTGCGGGAGCCGGGCCCGTTCGGTCCGCTGCTGCTGCACCTTCCCCAGGGCGGCCGGGTGGTCCACGAGGAGCACGCGGCGATCACGCTGCCGAAGGGCTGGTACCGGGTGATCCGGCAGCGGGAGTACGTGCCCGGATCCGTGCGGATCGTCGCGGACTGAGCGGCGGGTGCCGAGCGTGAGGGAGGAACGGATGACGATCACGACGACCGAGGGCACGGGCGGGGACCCGGCCGGGGCTGTGGCGGGAGCGGGGACGGAGGCGGCGGGCACGTCCTTCGAGGACGTCCGTGCCTGGCGGGCCCGCGCGGCGGCGGCCGTGCCCGCCGACCGGGCGGCCGCCGAGGCGGGTGTGCGCCGGGCCTACCGGCAGGCCGGGCTGCCCGAGCCGGAGCGGGTGGTGTGGGCCGCCTCGCCGCGCGAGGCGGTCACGCTGGTCCGGACGACCGCGGACAAGGGCGCGAGCGTGCGGGAGGCCGTCCGCAGCGCCCCCTGGGCCCAAGAACGGCGGCGGCTGCACACGCGGTTGGGCCCGGCGGGCTGGGCCGCGCACTGGGCGGCGACCGGCGGGCCCCTGTGGGAGCCGACGCAGGCACTGGTCGACCGGATCCGTGCCGGGGTGCTGGAGGAGCTGGCCGGCGGCGGCACGGGGAGCGAGGCGGCCGAGATCCGGCTGGTGCTCCTGGACGCGGTGCTCGGCCAGCACGACGCGCCCTGGCTCGCCGCGTTCCCGACGGACCGGGGCCCGCTCGAAGGCCTGGCCGCGGTCGGCCGCAGCGCCGGCTGGTGGTGGCCGTACGCCCGGGTGGCGGTGGTGTGCGAGCGTCCCGTCGCCCTGCACCGCGACGAGGCGGGGCGGCTGGACCGCGGTGACGGACCGGCGCTGGCCTATCCCGACGGGTTCGCGCTGTACGCGTGGCGGGGCATGCCGGTCCCGGCCGCCTTCCTCGCGGAACTGCCGGGGCTCACCCCGGACCGGATCCGGTCCGAGGAGAACGCCGAACTGCGCCGGGTCATGCTGGAGCACTACGGGTACGACCGCTACCTGGCGGACTCCGGGGCCCGTCACGTCCACCGGGACGAGACGGGCACCCTGTGGCGCATCGACCTCCCGTCGGACGAGCCCGTCGTCATGGTGGAGGTCCTCAACTCCACACCGGAGCCGGACGGGACGCGGCGCACCTACTGGCTGCGGGTGCCGCCGTCGACCCGTACGGCGCGCGAGGGGGTCGCCTGGACCTTCGGGCTGACGGCGCAGGGGTACGCGCCCGAGCGGGAGACGTGATGCGTGCGCTCACGGGGGCGTGAGCGCACGGCGGGCGCGGCGGGGTCACGGCGGGGTCGCGGTCTCACCCTCGGGCGACGCGGTCCAGTACGTCGGTGACCTGGCCGCGGACCGCGTCGCGGGCGGCGGCGGGCAGGGCGCCCAGATCCGTGCAGGCCAGGGCGTGCAGGACCTGGTCGGGGTCCGGGTCGTACGGCGTGCTCTCGCAGAACACCTCGTAGCCGTCGCGCACGGCGACCCTGAGCCTGCCGGGGCCCTGGTCACCGGCGTGCACCGCGGCGGCCACGACGAGCGGCGGCGGTCCGCCCGCCTCACCCTCCAGCTTGCGGTATCCGCTGACCAGGGGGGTGCGCCAGTGCAGGGCGAGCAGGACGTGCCGCTTCGCCAGCAGCTCGGTCAGGTCGGTGTCGTAGACGCTGCCCGGTTCCAGGACGGTGGCCCGGGCGTCGAGGACGAGGGCCGCGGGCAGCAGACAGCGCAGGGTGCTCCCGACGATGTTGCCGCCGACCGTGGCGGCCCTGCGCACCGCGCCGGTGCCCACGCCGGAGGCCGCCCGGTGCAGTACTTCGGGCACGGTCGCGTCCACCCGGTTCAGCAGCACGGCCCCACCGACCTCCTCGGGCCCGACCGTGCCGGCCTCCGGGACGTTGCGCAGCGACACGGCCTGCTCGGGGAAGCCGTCCCGCTGCCAGCCCGCCCACACGAGCGTGGCGCCTCCTACCGGTACCGCTCCCTCGGCCAGACACCGCTGGGCTTCGGCTATGGAGGAGGGAAGACGCACCTGCACGACAACCGACCTGCCTTCCCTGGAAGTCCGCGGCGAGCGACAGGACGTCATCGGGTGTTCCCGTGCCGCTCGCCCGCATGATCAATGGCAGACGGATTCTGCCCAGGCGCGCGGGGGCGCATACAGGGCTCATGGCTGCACCTTGCGCAACGTGAAATTGCGTTGCGGCCGGACGCCCTCCCGCGGACCCTGGCGCCATGCCCTGCCTGCTGCGCCCCGCCACCCTCGCCGACGCGCCCGCCGTCACCCATCTCCTCAACGAGATCGACCTCCTCGAGATCGGCCGGCCCGAGACGGACCTGCACACCGTCGAGGCCGATCTGAAGCACCCCGACAGGGATCCGGAGCGCGACACCTGGCTCGCCTTCGAGGGGGACCGGCTGGTGGCGCACGGCCTGCTGTGGGACGAGTCGGGCGGCGAACGCATCGACATCGACCACTACGTCCTGCCCGACCGGCAGGAGGCCGGGCTGCTCGTGCTCGGCGCGATGGAGACCCGGGCGCTGGAGAAGGCCCGGGAGAACGGCGCCGGCCGTGCGGTGGTCCATCTGCATCTCAACACGGCGCCTACGCTCGACACCGCGCTGCTGCGGGACCGGGGCTGGTCGGTGGTACGGCGCTATCACGTGCTGAGCCGTCCCCTGGACCGGGCGCGGGACCTGCCGCCCGCCGCACCGGCCGGGGTGCGGCTGCGCCCCTGCGCCGACGACGCCGACCGGATCCGCGTCCACGAGCTCTACCAGGCCTCGTTCGCCGAGCACTTCGACTTCCAGCCGCGCGGCTACGAGCAGTGGCTGCACGACGTGGACGCGGCGGGCCTCGACTGGTCCCTGGTGTGGATCGCCGCGACGGCGGACCACGGCGACGCCGGGTTCCTGATCGCACGCGACGACCGGGCGGCGACGGGGTGGATCCGCAGCATCGGCGTGCGGCGCGAAGCCCGGGGACGCGGGCTGGCCGGGCTGCTGCTGCGGCACGCCTTCGCGGCCTTCGCCGCCCGGGGCCGGGACACCGTCGGGCTCGGCGTGGACACCGCCAACCCGACCGGCGCACCCGGCCTGTACGCGCGTCACGGCATGGAACTGCACTACGCCGTGGACACCTGGGAGGTGGTCCTGCGCTGACCCGAGCGCCGCCGTGACCTGCCGTCAGCCGAGTGCCAGCCAGGGCTGGGGATCGGCGTAGTAGCCGTCGTAGATCACCTCGAAGTGCAGATGGGGGCCGGTGGACAGGCCGGTGGAGCCGACCCGGCCGAGGGGCGTCCCGGTCTGCACGGACTGTCCGACGGTGACCTCGATGGCGGACAGGTGGCTGTACGTCGTCTGGAGCCGCTTGCCCTCGATGGCACCGTGGTCGACGACGACGCGGTTGCCGTAGGCCGTGGTCATGGCGGCGAAGACGACGGTGCCCGCGCGGGCGGCGGAGACCTGGGCGCCCTGGGGCGCGCCGAAGTCCACCCCGGTGTGCAGCTTGGTGACGCCGGTGAGGGGGTGCTGGCGGGAGCCGTAGGGGGAGGTGATGGTGAGGGTGGTGACGGGCGGTGCCAGGATCGCGTCGGCGCGCACGCCGCCGGCCGGCGGGTCCTCCTTGTCGAAGGCGGTGTACTTCGGGAACAGGGCCTTGACCTCGGTGAGGTAGGTCTTCGCCCCCGCGGGGACGGCTCCCGCCTTCCGCACGGCGTCCGTGCCGACCGCGTAGGCGGCGAGGGTGAGGTCGACGAGGTCCCCGTTGACGGTGCCGTCGGTCCGCAGGCCGGTGACCTTCGCGGCCAGGGAGCAGTCCTGGCGGCCGAGCGCCATGATGGCGTCGGCCGGATCGGTGGGCGAGGAAAGCCCGTTGCCGTCGTCGTCCTTGCCCCAGGTCTTCCAGTCGGCGGCGGTGAAGGCGGCGATGCCCTGCGCGCCGGGGCCGGAGGCGCTGACGTTGCTCCAGCCGGTGAGCTGGTCGATCTGGGCGGCGAGGACGGACGGGGTGACGACCGTGCAGGCGTCGGCGGACTTGCGCAGCCAGGGTCCGTAGGTCGCGTTGACCCCGCCGGCGGCGTCCTGCGGCGCGCCCTCCCCGGGCCCCAAGTCGTCGAACCCACCGGTCAGGGCGAGGAACCCGGCGACCGTGATGAGGATGAACAACCCTGGCAGGACGAGAAGAGTGAAGGCCCCCGGCCCGCGCCGACGGGGGCGGGGGGCGGGTGTCACCGGATCGGGCGCGGCGAGGGCCGGCGGCACCGGAGCGTCGGGGGTCGCCGGGTCCGGCGCCGTGGGGGCTTCGGTCTCCGTGACCCCGTCGGCCCACGGGGGCGGGGCCGTGTCGTCCAGGCCGGTGCCGGTCTCGTGCGAAGGGGTCCGGACGGCGTGCTCGTCGCTCACGCTGCGGACCCCCGGTGGCCCTGACGGTTCGTCATGGACCGTGCCGTGAAAGTGCAGTTGCTCACGGGCGGACGGTAGCCGGTGTCCCGCCGCACGTCACCGGACGCGAGGGCAGACCTGCTGCCCCTGGGGGCAATCACCGCCGGCCGGTCGCGGGAGGCCGGTCGCCGGTGCGGCGGCCCCCGCGGCACCGGCGACCAGGAGAAGTGCCGCTGCACCGCCGCCGGCCCGTGGGACCGGCGGCGGATGGGGTCAGCCGACCTCGGCCAGCAGGTCGCCGCCCTCGACCTGCTGGATGCGGTTGATGGCCAGCCGGGCGACGCGTCCGGCCCTCGGCGCGGTGATCGTCGCCTCCATCTTCATCGCCTCGATGGTGGCGATCGTCGCGCCGGCCTGCACCTCGTCGCCCTCGGCCACCGCGAGCGTGACCACGCCCGCGAACGGCGCGGCGACATGGCCGGGATCGGAGCGGTCGGCCTTCTCCGTCACCGGGACGTCGGAGGAAGCCGCCTTGTCCCGGACCTGGATGGGGCGCAGCTGGCCGTTCAGGGAGGACATCACGGTGCGCAGGCCGCGCTCGTCGGCCTCGCCCACGGCTTGGAGCTCGATCAGCAGGCGGACGCCCGGTTCGAGGTCGACGGCGTACTCCTTGCTCGGGCGCAGACCGTAGAAGAAGTCCTTGCTGTCGAGCACGCTGGTATCGCCGTAGGCCTGCCGGTGGGTCTCGAAGTCCCGCGTCGGGCCGGGGAAGAGCAGCCGGTTGAGGGTGGTGCGCCGGTTCTTCTCCAGGCCTTCGCGGTCCTCGGTGGTGAGGTCCTGGACGGGCTTGGCGTCGGCGCGGCCGCGCAGGGCCTTGCTGCGGAACGGCTCGGGCCAGCCGCCGGGCGGGGTGCCCAGTTCGCCGCGCAGGAAGCCGATGACGGAGTCGGGGATGTCGTACCGGTCGGGCGACGTCTCGAAGTCCCGCGGGTCCACCCCTGCGCCGACCAGGTGCAGGGCGAGGTCGCCGACCACCTTGGAGGACGGGGTGACCTTGACCAGGTGGCCGAGGATCCGGTCGGCGGCGGCGTACATCGCCTCGATGTCCTCGAAACGGTCGCCGAGGCCCAGCGCGACGGCCTGGGTGCGCAGGTTGGACAGCTGTCCGCCGGGGATCTCGTGGTGGTAGACGCGGCCGGTCGGGGAGGCGAGACCCGCCTCGAAGGGGGCGTAGATCCTGCGGACGCCCTCCCAGTACGGTTCCAGGTCGCCGACGGCCTGGAGGTCGAGGCCGGTGGGCCGCTCGGAGTGGTCGGTGGCGGCGACGATGGCCGACAGCGACGGCTGCGAGGTCGTCCCCGCCATGGAGGCGACGGCGCCGTCGACGGCGTCCGCGCCGGCCTGGATCGCGGCCAGGTAGGTGGCGAGCTGACCGCCTGCGGTGTCGTGGGTGTGCAGGTGGACCGGCAGGTCGAACTCGCGGCGCAGCGCCGAGACGAGCTTCGCGGCGGCCGGGGCGCGCAGCAGGCCGGCCATGTCCTTGACGGCCAGTACGTGGGCGCCGGCCTCGACGATCTGCTCCGCGAGGCGGAGGTAGTAGTCGAGGGTGTACAGCCGCTCGTTCGGGTCGGACAGGTCGGAGGTGTAGCACAGGGCCACCTCGGCGACCGCGGTGCCCGTCTCGCGTACGGCGTCGATGGCGGGCCGCATCTGGCCGACGTCGTTGAGCGCGTCGAAGATGCGGAAGATGTCGATGCCGGTGGCGGCGGCCTCCTGTACGAAGGCGTCGGTCACCTCGGTCGGGTAGGGCGTGTAGCCGACGGTGTTGCGGCCGCGCAGCAGCATCTGGAGGCAGATGTTGGGGACGGCCTCGCGCAGGGCGGCCAGCCGCTCCCAGGGGTCCTCGGCGAGGAAGCGCAGGGCCACGTCGTAGGTGGCGCCGCCCCAGCACTCCAGGGACAGCAGCTGGGGCAGGGTCCGCGCGACGACCGGGGCCGGGGCGAGGAGGTCCTTGGTGCGGACCCGGGTCGCGAGCAGGGACTGGTGGGCGTCGCGGAAGGTGGTGTCGGTGACGCCGATGGTCGGGGACTCGCGCAGCCAGCGGGCGAAGCCCTCGGGGCCGAGGTGGACCAGGCGCTGGCGGGAGCCCGCGGGCGGTTCGGTGTCGGGCAGCGGCGGCAGCTTGGTGACGGGGTCGATGAGTTCGGGCCGCTCGCCGTGCGGCTTGTTCACCGTGACGTCGGCGAGGTACGTGAGGAGTTTGGTGCCGCGGTCGGCCGAGGAACGGGCGGTGAGCAGGTGCGGGCGCTGTTCGATGAACGACGTGGTGACGCGTCCGCCCTGGAAGTCCGGGTCGTCCAGGACCGCCTGGAGGAAGGGGATGTTGGTGGCGACGCCGCGGATGCGGAACTCGGCGACGGCCCGCCGGGCGCGCCGGATCGCGGTCGGGAAGTCGCGTCCCCGGCAGGTGAGTTTGACCAGCATGGAGTCGAAGTGGGCGCTGATCTCCGTGCCCGCGTGGGTGGTGCCGCCGTCGAGGCGGATGCCGGAGCCGCCGGGCGAGCGGTAGCCGCTGATGCGGCCGGTGTCGGGGCGGAAGCCGTTGGCGGGGTCCTCGGTGGTGATGCGGCACTGGAGTGCGGCGCCGCGCAGGGTGACGGTCTCCTGGGACAGTCCGAGGTCGGCCAGGGTCTCGCCGGCGGCGATGCGCAGCTGGGCCTGGACGAGGTCGACGTCGGTGACCTCCTCGGTCACCGTGTGCTCGACCTGGATGCGCGGGTTCATCTCGATGAAGACGTGGTTGCCCGCGGGGTCGAGCAGGAACTCGACGGTGCCGGCGTTGCGGTAGCCGATCTCCCGGGCGAAGCGGACCGCGTCGGCGCAGATCCGGTCGCGCAGCGCCGGGTCGAGGTTGGGCGCGGGGGCCAGCTCGATGACCTTCTGGTGGCGGCGCTGGACCGAGCAGTCGCGTTCGAAGAGGTGGATGACGTTGCCCTCGCCGTCGGCGAGGATCTGCACCTCGATGTGGCGGGGGTCGACGACGGCCTTCTCCAGGAAGACGGTCGCGTCGCCGAACGCGGACGCGGCCTCGCGGGAGGCCGCCTCGATGGACTCGCGCAGCGCGGCCGGGTCCTCGACGCGGCGCATGCCCCGTCCACCGCCGCCCGCGACGGCCTTGACGAAGACGGGGAAGCCGATCTCCTCGGCAGCGGCGACCAGTTCGTCGACGTCGTTCGAGGGCGCGGACGAGCCGAGGACGGGTACGCCCGCCGCGCGGGCCGCCGCCACCGCGCTCGCCTTGTTCCCGGTCAGTTCGAGGGTGCGTGCGTCGGGGCCGACGAACGTGATGCCCGCCTCCTCGCAGGCGCGGGCGAGTTCGGGGTTCTCGGAGAGGAAGCCGTAACCGGGGTAGACGGCGTCGGCGCCCGCCCGGCGTGCGGCGCCGACGATCTCCTCGACGGAGAGGTAGGCGCGCACCGGGTGCCCCTGCTCGCCGATCTCGTAGGCCTCGTCGGCTTTCTGCCGGTGGAGTGAGTTGCGGTCCTCGTGGGGGAAGACCGCGACCGTGCGCGCGCCCAGCTCGTAGCCGGCGCGGAACGCACGGATCGCGATCTCACCACGGTTGGCGACCAGCACCTTGCGGAACATCCGGGACCCCTTCAGCCTGGCGGTGACGAGGACCATCGTGTCGGTGCCCGACCGGGTTGGCCATGTGAGTCGGGCCACTCGGCCCATGTCTCGCTCGATCGGACCGGATGCGGCTACATTCGACGCCCGGTCAGGTCGCCGTCGCGGCGGCCGCGGCCCGTCCTGCCTGCCGTCCGGAGAACAGGCAGCCGCCGAGGAACGTGCCCTCCAGCGAGCGGTAGCCGTGCATTCCGCCGCCGCCGAAGCCGGCGACCTCCCCGGCCGCGTACAGACCGGGCACGGGGCTCCCGGCCGCGTCGAGGACCCGGCCGGAGAGGTCGGTCTGGAGGCCGCCGAGCGTCTTGCGGGTGAGGACGTTGAGACGGACGGCGATCAGCGGGCCCGCACCGGAATCGAGGATGCGGTGGACGGCGGCCGTGCGGCTGAGGGAGTCCCCGGTGTAGTTCAGCGCGTTGCGGATGCCCATGACCTGGACGTCCTTGGTGTACGGGTTGTCGATCTCCCGGTCCCGGGCCTCGATCTGCCGCTTCATGTCGGCGAGGTCGATGAGCGAGGTGCCGGTCAGCTTGTTCATGCCGGCGACCAGGTCGGTGAGCGTCGAGGCGACGACGAAGTCCTCGCCCTTGTTCTTGAACCTCTCGATCGGCTCCGGGGTCTGCCAGATGCGCGTCAGCAGCTGCCAGACGTTCTTGTCGGTGAGGTCGGGGTTCTGTTCGGAGCCGGAGAGCGCGAACTCCTTGGCGATGATCTTCTGGGTGGTGACGAACCAGGAGTAGTCGTAGCCCGAGCCGGTGATGGTCTTGAGGGTGTGGAGGGTGTCGTAGCCCGGGAGGTCGGGGGCGTCGAAGCGCCGGCCCGTCGCGTCGAACCACATCGAGGAGGGCCCGGGGAGGATGCGGATGCCGTGACCGGGCCAGATGGGGTCGTAGTTGCGCAGGCCTTCGGTGTAGTGCCACATGCGGTCCGGGTTGACGATGCGGCCGCCGGCCTTCTCGGTGATGCCCAGCATGCGCCCGTCGACGTGCGCGGGAACGCCCGTGACCATGAACTTCGGCGGGGTGCCCATCCGGGCGGGCCAGTTCTGCCGGACCAGGTCGTGGTTGGCGCCGATGCCGCCGGAGGTGACGACGACGACCGGGGCGCGCAGCTCGAACTCGCCGACGACGGTCCGGGAGCTGGGCTTGCCGCGGGCCGCGCCGCTGGGCTCCAGGACCGCGCCGCGGACGCCGGTGACGGCTCCCCCGGTGGTGACGATCTCGTCCACTCGGTGCCGGAACCGGAAGGAGACCTTGTGGGCAGCGACCGCGGCCCGCACCTTCTTCTCGAAGGGTTCGACGACGGCCGGTCCGGTGCCCCAGGTGACGTGGAAGCGGGGTACGGAGTTGCCGTGTCCGGTCGCGAGGCCGCCGCCGCGCTCGGCCCAGCCGACGATCGGGAACCACTGCACGCCGAGTCCGGACAGCCAGGACCGCTTCTCCCCGGAGGCGAACTCGACGTAGGCCTTGGCCCAGCGGTAGGCCCAGTGGTCCTGGCCCTTGGGGTCGTCGACACCCCGGTCGAAGCCGGCCGTCCCCTGCCAGTCCTGCCAGGCCAGGTCGTAGGTGTCCTTGACGCCCATCAGGCGCTGTTCGTCGGAGTTGACGAAGAACAGCCCGCCGAAGGACCAGAACGCCTGGCCGCCGATGCTCGCCTCGGGTTCCTGGTCGAGGAGGAGCACCTTGCGTCCGGCCGCGGCGAGTTCGGCGGTGGCGACGAGTCCGGCGAGGCCGTGGCCGACGACGATGGCGTCGGCGTCCTGCGTGGCGCCGTACGCGGGGAGGGCCTGGGCCGCGAGGGTCGCGCCCGCGAGAACCCCGCCCGCCGCGGTCAGGGCGTGGCGGCGGGTGATTCCGTCGGCTTCGGGGGTGTCCATGAGCGGCCCTCCTGGAGGCTGCGCGGGGGCGGTACCGGGACCGTCTCTTGGGGAAGACTTGGCCGGTCCATGGGTGGCGTGACGCGGGGGTGTTCCTGTGACGGCTGCGCTGTTACCGTCGGTAGCGCAACAGGAAACCAGGTCGTCACACGGCTCCGGTAGTGCGCGGACGTCAACGTGGACACCGCTCGCTTGTGGCTCGGTGACAGCGCCCGGGCGGAGGGGGGAGCATGACCGTCGCCCACGGACCGGAAGCCGTCACCAGGGTCCTGCGGGGCATGGCGGCCGACGCGCAGGTGTGTGTCGAACTCGCGGCGGCCGCCCGCAGCCGCTCGCCCGGACTGGGCCGGCTGACCGAGGAGGCGACCCGCTCGCACGTGACGGCGATGCTCCGCGCGGCCGACTCCTGGTTCACCGCGCCGGAGCGGACCGGCCCGGTGGACGAGCAGGACTTCTCGGCGGCCCTGCTGCTGGGCGCCGACCGCGCCGTGCAGGGCGTGCCGATGACGGTCGTGCTGCGGGGTGTGCAGGCGGCGCTGGCACGGGCGGCCGAGATCGTCGTGGACCGCTGCCGGTCGGCCGGCGTGTCGGACCGCGCCCTGCTCTCCGTCGTCCTGCGCCTCCAGGAGTACGGCGCGGCGATGGAGCGGCAGGTGATCCACGGCTACCGCGCCGCCGAGCACGAGGCGCCCCGCGCCCTCGACTCCGTGCGCACCCGGCTGCTGCACCAGGCCCTGCTCGGCGAAGTGCCGCCGCCCCATGAGGAGTTGGCGCGCGCCGGGATCCGCGCCGACGCCGCGGGGCGGTACCACTGCCTGGTCGCCGCGCCTTTCCCGGCGGCGGGGCCGCCGCACGCGGTGACCGTGGCGCTGGACGGGCGCGCGGTGGGTCTGCTCCCGCGACGGCCGCAGGCCGCGCAGGTGGGTCCGCAGGCACTCGTGGTGGTGGCGCCCGCCGCTCCCCTGGCCGAACTCCCCGCGCTGTACCGGCTGTGCGCACAGGCCGTGGACCAGGGCCGAGGCCAGGGGCTGACCGGGCTGTACGACGTCACGGACTTCGCCGCCCGGATCGCACTGGCCGAACAGCCCGCGCTGGGTGCGCTGTTGAGTCGTCAGCTGCTGGGCGCCCTGGATCCCGCGGACGCCTTCCATCGCCAACTCGCGCGCACCGCGCTGGCGTTCCTGGACAACGGGCGGCGGCTCGATCAGACCGCGGCGGCGTTGTTCACGCACCCCAACACGGTCCGGTACCGGCTCGGGCGGCTGCGGCAGATCACCTCCTCCTCCCTCGCGGACGGCGACGGGCCACTGGTCACCCTGCACTGGTGGTGGGCCCTCACCGGATGGCTGGAGTCGTCAACCCGGCGCTGAACACCGGGCCTTGCACGCCACCCCGAGCACGTTCGACCTGTCGGACATTGTTCGAGAACTATTGACGCGGCCATGCACACCGTTTGACACTCTCGCAACATCACGTCACACGGTTGAAACGGCGGTTGCCCCATGACGCACAGACATCGACTCCGCGGCCGTGCGGGACGGGGGGCGGGACGACTGGCCGCGCTGATCGCCGCGTCCCTGCTCGTCGGCCTCGTCGGGGCGGCGGCCCCGGCCCGGGCGGACGGGACCGCCGACCTCACCGACGGGCTGGCCCTCTGGTACAAGCTCGACGCCACGTCCGGCACCACGGCGGCCGACGCCTCCGGTCACGGCCGCGACGGCACGGTCGTCGGCACCGCCGGCTGGTCCCCCACCGGGCAGGGCCTCGCCTTCAACGGCACCGACACCTACGTCAAGGTGCCCGACAACGTGATGCGGGGCCTGGACGCGATCAGCGTCGCCATGGACGTGCGCATCGACGCCGCCCAGTCCACGCCCTACTTCCTCTACGGCTTCGGCAACTCCAGCGGCAGCAACGGCAACGGCTACCTGTTCGCCACGGGCAACTCCCTGCGCACCTCGATCGCCACCGGCAACTGGTCGACGGAGCAGAACACCAGACCCGCCGACGCCCACAACCTGACCCGTTCGGTGTGGAAGCACCTCACCTACACCCAGTCCGGCACCACCGGCGTGCTGTACGAGGACGGGGTCGAGGTCGCCCGCAACACATCGGTCACCATCACACCCGGCGCCGTCGGCTCGGGCATCACCACCGCCAACTACCTCGGCAAGTCGGTGTACTCCGGCGACCGGCTCTTCAAGGGCGACCTCCGCGACTTCCGGGTGTACGACCACGCGCTGACCGCCTCCGACGTGGAACAGCTCGCCCTCCCCGTGGCCACCCAGGGCGTCGCCGACGACAAGGCCGCACTGGACCTCGGCGACACCTCGGCCGTCACCGCCGACCTGAACCTGCCCAGGACCGGCACGGCCGGGGGTTCCGCGATCAGCTGGGCCAGCGACGACACCACCGTGGTGTCCGACGCCGGCAAGGTGACCCGTCCCGCCGCGGGACGACCCGACGGACACGCCACGCTCACGGCGACCCTCAGGAAGGGGACGGTCACGGCCACCAGGTCCTTCGACGTCACGGTCCCGGCCGCCTTCGACGACGCCACCGCCGCCCGGGAGGCCGCCGACGCCCTCACGGTCCACAACCTCGACGACGTGCGCGGCAACCTCTCGCTCCCGGCGACCGGGTCCTACGGCACCGCCGTCACCTGGGCCTCCGACCGGGCCGACGTCGTCTCGGCCGGCGGTGTCGTCCACCGCCCCGCGCACGGCGGCGGAGCCACCACGGTCGCCCTGACCGCGACCGTCACCAAGGGCGAGGCGAAGGCGACCCGCGAGTTCACCGCGAAGGTCCCCGAACTGCCCGTGAAGGAAGCCCTCAAGGGCTACATGTTCAGCTACTTCACCGGTGAGGGCACCTCCGACGGCGAACAGCTCTACGCGGCGCTCAGCAAGGGCAACGACCCGCTGAAATGGCGGGAACTGAACGACGCCAAGCCCGTCCTGACCTCCACCCTGGGCGAGAAGGGGCTGCGCGACCCGTTCATCATCCGCTCCCCCGAGGGCGACAAGTTCTACCAGATCGCCACCGACCTGAGGATCTACGGCAACGGCGACTGGGACGCCGCCCAGCGCACCGGCAGCAAGTCCATCATGGTCTGGGAGTCCACCGACCTCGTGCACTGGACGGACCAGCGTCTGGTGCAGGTCTCCCCCGACAGCGCCGGCAACACCTGGGCCCCGGAGGCCTACTACGACAGCGACCTCGGCGAGTACGTGGTCTTCTGGGCGTCGAAGCTCTACGACAACGCCTCGCACTCCGGTGACACCTACAACCGGATGATGTACGCCACCACGCGTGACTTCTACACCTTCAGCGAGCCCAAGGTCTGGATCGACCGCGGCTACTCGGTCATCGACTCCACGGTCATCCAGCACGACGGCACCTACTTCCGGCTGTCGAAGGACGAGCGCAACAACACCTCCTCCACCCCCAACAGCAAGTTCATCTTCGAGGAGAAGAGCGACTCGCTGCTGGACCTCTCCTGGGACGCCGTCGCCGAGGGCATCGGCAAGGGCGCGATGAACGCCGCCGAGGGACCGCTGGTGTTCAAGTCGAACACCGAGGACAAGTGGTACGCGTTCCTCGACGAGTTCGGCGGCCGCGGCTACCTCCCCTTCGAGACGACCGACCTCGCCTCGGGCGTGTGGACGCCGTCCACCGGCTACGATCTGCCGGCCAGACCCCGCCACGGCACCGTCCTGCCCGTCACCCAGGCCGAGTACGACCGCCTGCTGCGCGCCTACCAGCCCGACCAGCTGGTGGAGAGCGTCGAGGACATCGCGGTGAAGACCCGCACAGGTGACGCCCCGGTCCTGCCCGCCACCGTGATCGCCGCCTACGCCGACGGCGCACGCCGTCCCGTGGCGGTCGACTGGGACGCCGTCCCCGCGTCGGCCTACGCACAGCCGGGCACCTTCACCGTGACGGGCAGCCTCCCCGACGGCGCCGCGCTCCCGGTCCGCGCCGAGGTGACGGTCTCCGCGGAGGGCCCGGACGTGCCCGCCGACCTGCTGCTGCACTACGGCTTCGACGAGACGTCCGGCAACATCGCCGTCGACTCCAGCGGCCACGGCAACCACGGGACCTACGTCCGCACCCCCGAGTTCGGGACCGGCGTGGACGGCGGCTCGTTCAAGATGTCCGGCGACTCCGCCACCTCCCCGTACGTCAAGATCCCGGGCGGACTGCTCAAGGACGCCGGCAGCGTCACCGTGTCGGCCTACGCCAAGTGGAAGGGCGGCGCCGCCTTCCAGTGGCTGTTCGGACTCGGTCCCGACAGCAACAAGTACCTCTTCGCCACCCCCTCCAACGGCGGCTCCAGCCTCTACTCGGCCATCACCAAGGCGAGCTGGTCCGCGGAGTCGAAGCTGACGGCCGGCTCGCAGCTGACGCCCGGTCAGTGGCGGCACGTCACGGTGACCCTCGACGGCGCCACGGGCACGCTGGTCCTCTACGTCGACGGCGTCGAGGCCGCCCGGGCCGCCGGCGTCACCGTCAAGCCCTCCGAGCTGTACGACTCGGCGAAGGACTACAGCGGCTACATCGGCAGGTCGCTGTACGCGGCCGACCCGTACTTCGGCGGCGAGGTCGACGACTTCCGCGTCTACGGCAGGGCGCTGTCGGCGGCCGAGGTCATGGAGCTCAGCGGCAACACCGCAAGCATCGCCAGGGCGACGCACCCCGCGCTCAAGGTCGACGCCCTCCTGGACAACGCCGCCGGCAAGGTCACGCTGCCGCTGAAGGAGGGCACCGACCTCACCTCGCTGGCACCGGAGTTCACCCTCGCCCACGGAGCCGCCATCAGCCCCGCCTCCGGCAGCACGCACGACTTCACCCGGCCGGTGACGTACGAGGTGACCGGCTCCGACGGCACCAAGCGCACCTGGACCGTGTCGGCCCTGATCATGAAGAGCCCGGTGCTGCCGGGACTCAACGCCGACCCGAACATCGTGCGCTTCGGCGACACCTTCTACATGTACCCGACGACCGACGGCTTCGACGGGTGGAGCGGTACGCAGTTCAAGGCGTACTCGTCGACCGACCTGGTGCACTGGACGGACCACGGCGTCATCCTCGACCTGGGGCCCGACGTGAGCTGGGCGGACAGCAGGGCATGGGCGCCGACGATCGCCGAGAAGAACGGGAAGTACTACTTCTACTACTGCGCGGACGCCAACATCGGTGTCGCCGTCTCCGACTCGCCCACCGGACCGTTCAAGGACGCCCTGGACAAGCCGCTGCTCAAGGCGGGCCAGTACAGCGGCCAGATGATCGACCCGGCGGTCTTCACGGACGACGACGGCCGGTCGTACCTCTACTGGGGCAACGGGCACGCCTACGTCGTCCCGCTCGGCGACGACATGGTCTCCTTCGACGCCTCCGAGGTCACCGACATCACCCCGAGCGGCTACAACGAGGGCAGCTTCGTCGTGAAGCGCCGGGGCACCTACTACTTCATGTGGTCGGAGAACGACACCCGGGACGAGAACTACCGCGTCGCCTACGCCACCGGTCCCTCCCCCACCGGCCCCTGGACCAAGCGGGGCGTCGTCCTGGAGAAGGACCTCTCCCTCGGCATCAAGGGGCCGGGGCACCACTCGGTCGTCCAGGTGCCGGGCACGGACGACTGGTACATCGCCTACCACCGCTTCGCGATCCCCGGCGGTGACGGCACCCACCGCGAGACCACCGTCGACCGTATGGAGTTCGACGCCGACGGCCTGATCAAGAAGGTCGTGCCCACCCTCACGAGCATCGACCCGGTCACCGTCGTCCACGCCGGTCCGGACGCCACGGGCGTCGAAGGCGCCCCGATCGCCCTGACCGGCACGCTGTCCGGCGCGGGCGGCGCCCGGTGGACCCTGGAGCAGGGCGCGCCCTGCTCGATCGCGGACCCGGCGGCCACCCGGACCACGGTCACCTGCACCGACAACGGCACCTACACGGTCACCCTGACCGGCGGGCGCAGCACCGACACGGCCGTGGTGACGGTGACGAACGCGGCGCCGGCCGTCACCTCCGCCACCGGTCCCACCGGCCCGGTACCGGCAGGCCGGCGCACCGCGGTCACCGTCCGGTTCACCGACCCCGGCGCCGGGGACAGCCACACCTGCGTGGTCGACTGGAAGGACGGCGGCAGGCCGGCCTCCGGCACGGTCGCCTCGGGCGGCTGCCGTGCCGAGCACACCTACACCACCGCGGGCATCCGCCGTCCGGTGATCACCGTCACCGACGACGACGGCGCCCCGGCGAGCACGACGCTCCCCGAGCTGATCGTGTACGACCGTGCCGCCGGGCCGCTGGTGGGCGCGGGCACCTTCAGCGCCGCGGTCGGGCCGAAGCGGACCGGCAAGGCCTCCTTCTCGGTCGCGGCCGGCTATCTGCCCGGGGGCACCGCCCCGGCGGGAGAGGTCTCCTTCGACTTCCGGCCGGCCCGGGTGACCCTGCGCTCCACCGGGCTGGACTGGCTCGTCGTCTCCGGTTCCACGGCCATCCTCCAGGGCTCGGGCACGGTCGGCGGCAAGAGCGGCTACGCCTTCCGCGTCACGGCGACGGACGGCCCGGACACCTTCCTCGTCAAGATCTGGAAGAAGTCCGGCGGGGAGGTGGTCTACAGCAGCGGTGCCGCCGCGAAGGTCAGCGGCGTCGTCACGGTCGGCGTCGAGCGCCGCCGCTAGCACCGCCGTCCGGTCCCGGCGCCGGACGACCCCGGCACCGGACGGCCGGCCGCACCACGGGCCCCCTGCTCACGCGGGGGGCCCGCTGGGTTTTCCCGGGGCCCGGGCGGCAGATGCGTGTGTCAGCCGTGCCGCCCGACGGCCAGCAGCGCCTCCAGCGCCGTGGCGGTCTGCGGGTGGCGGGCGAGCAGAACCGCCCCGGACGGGGTGGCCCCGCCCGTCCGCCACGTCCCCTCGCAGCCCAGCAGCCGCGCCAGCGCGTCACAGGTACCGGGATGCTCGGCCAGGAGGGACACACCGCCCGTGGCAGCGGCCTGCCCGGCCGGCGGCGCCGGCGGTTCCTGCGGGAGCCGCCACGGCGGTACCCAGGCGTCCAGCTCGGCGAGGCGCGCCGGGAAGACCCGGCCGGCCTCGCGGATCAGCAGCGGGGCCAGCTCGGCGCCGCCGGCCCGCAGGGTGGTGATGAGGGTCGGCAGCCACGGCAGCAGCACCGCGTCGGGAAGCAGGGCGAACGCGTTCGACACGGCCTCCACGACGAAGTCCGCGAGGTGCGGGACCGGTTCCAGCGCGTGCACGAACCCGCTGAGGTAGCGCGGATAGGCCGGCACCACCAGCGGATTGCCCAGCAACTCGGCACAGCGCTCCCGCAGGACCTCCCTCGGCAGGGTGCCCAGATGGGTCTGCGCCGCCCAGAGCAGTGCGGTGCGGGCGGGGTCCGTCGGATGGGACTGGGCGAGGGCGAGTTCGAGCTGGGTGCGGTCGCAGCCCAGGGACAGGGCCAGGCCCTCCATCCCGAACAGGAAACCGAGCATCGCCGCGACCTGGCGGACCGTCGCGTCGTCGTCGGTGAACGCCGTCGGCAGCAGAGTGCAGTAGTGCGCGTAACCGGTCTTGACGAAGGACTCGATCCACGGCGGGAGCACCGGTTCCGAGGTCCGGTAGTGGGCCAGCAGCCGGCGCACCCGGCGCAGCACCTCCGGCGCGCCGTCGACGCTGCGTTCGCCCGCCAGCACCTCCAGGGCCCGGGTGCCGAGCTCGTCGGCGAGACGACGGCTGCGCAGATAGAGCGTGGCGTCCTCGACGGCCTCCAGCACCTGGGCCGCGGTGGCCTGCGGGGCGTACGCGACGCGCCGCAGGCGCTGCTCGAGCACCTGCTCGACGCTGACGCCCTCGTAGCCCAGCTCGATGAGGGCGCGCTGGTGGGTGCCGAGGGCCAGGTCCCAGGACTCCTGGATGGAGCGCTCGCCCAGCCGCCGTTCTCCCATGACGGTCCGGGCCGCGCCCTGCGGCAGCAGGCGACGCAGCATCCACAGCAGGTCGGAACAGCGGGCGAGTTCGGGGCGGGAGGCGATGTCCAGCAGCGCGCGCTGCACACCGCGCTGCTGGAGTCTCAGCTCCAGGGGGGCGAGCCGGTCGTGCACGTCACGGGCGAGCGGCGGCAGCGCGTCGTAACCGACCTGGCCGACGCGGTCGCCTCCCATCATGATCTCGACCAGCCGGCCCACGTCCCGCCGGCCCGGCACGGAGTCCTTCTCGATGCAGGTGACCGCCGCGTCCTGGAAGTCGTACGGCGTCGGCTTGGCCCGGTCGCGCATACCGGCGAGCAGGATCGACGTCTCGAAGACGGCGATGGCGTCGGCGGTGGAGGCGAGGTAGCCGTTGCGGCGGGCGGCGCGCACGATCTCGACGGACCAGCCGAGCAGTTCGGCCTCGTCGAGGGCGTCGAGGGCGGGCGGCCGCTGGAGGAAGCCGGTGAGCCGGTCGGCGGCCGGCACGGGGACGGGGTGCGCGGGTGCCGTCGCCGCGAGGGCCTTCTTCGGCCGCGCGCTCCTGGTGCCCGCCTGGCCCTCCAGCCGGAACGGCCGGACTCCGGTGCGCTTGACGTTCTTCGCCCATTCCGTCGCGGCGATGGACACGGACCCGGCCGCCAGCCCGAACTGCGCCTCGATCGCGCCGTGGCTGGAGGGGATCAGGCCGTGGCGCCACTCGGTGCCGCTCGGCGGGCTGATGGTGAACGTGTCGCTGCCGTGGACACCGAACTCCGCGACCCGGCTGGCCGCGTGGAAGGCGCCGCAGACGTAGAGGCAGTCGGCGGGGTCGGTGCCGGTGGCGGCGAGGTGCTCGCGCATCCGGGTCCACATGTACCGCTCGCGGTCCTCGTCGACGCGCACCTTGCCGGGGTCCCCGGGGGCGAGGCGGCGGAAGAGGCTGCCGATGAGCAGCATGACCTGGCGGTAGGTGTCGTGATCGCTGTCCCCGAGGGGCAGTTCGACGTACTGGTGCCACCACTCCGACCAGTGCCGCACCCGGCCGTGGCGCAGCAGGTGCTCCTCCAGTTCGGCGAAGCGGGGGCGCAGGTCGCCGATCTCCACGCCCACGGCGTCCCCGTGCAGGGCGGTCTGTTCGGCCTCCTCGGGCGCGTCGGGGTCTCCATCGTCGCCGGTTCCGCCGTCGGGTGCGGTCTCCCACTGGAAGACGTGGTCCGAGGAACGGTCGACGAGGACGAGTTCGACGCCGGGGGTGTCGAGGGCGTAGGCGATGGCCTGGTACTCGGCGGAGGCCTCGGTGACCGGCGCGACCACGGAGAGCGGCGCCCAGTCGGCGGGGAAGCCCTCGATCTCGCTGGCGAACGACTGGACGGCCACCGGCAGACGGCAGTTGCGCAGCTCGGTCAGGAGCGGCGCCATGTCCTCGCACAGCTCCAGGTAGACCGTCCTCGGCTGCTTCTCGCGCAGCCGCCGCGCCATGGCGATGGCCGAGGCGGGTGAGTGATGGCAGACCGGGAAGATCTCCAGGGGTTCGCCCACCGCGCGTTCGACGTCGTCGACGATGCCCCGCAGGATGCCCTCCAGGGCGCCGGGTCCGTCGGCGAACGTGGCGGCCGCGTCCTGGAGTTGGGAGCGCAGGGCGGCGAACGGGGCGTCGGGGGCGCCGGTCACGACAGGGTCGCGATCGCGTCGCGGCCGCCTTCGAGGAACTCGGGCCAGGAACCGCCCTCTTCCTTGCCGCGCGGCTCGACGACGCCGTGCAGGTACTTGTTGAGGATCGCGAGGTCCTCGGGTGCGCGCCGGGCCAGGGAACCCACGAGGGAGGAGGCGAGGGTACGGGCGGTCAGGACGCGTTCGCCGAAGAAGTTGCTGTGCAGGACGGCGTCCTCCAGCACGCCGATCTGCTCGGCCGTGGACAGGGCGGACTCGAGCTTCTCGTCGTCGCTGCCGGCGGCGACCGAGGAGGCCCGCAGGTCGGCGAAGCTGCGCAGCAGCACGTCCAGCAGCGTCGGCGGGACGTCCAGCTCGATCCGGTGGCGGCGCAGCAGTTCCTCGGTGCGGAACCGGACGATCTCCGCCTCGCTCTTCTTGTTCGTCACCACCGGGATCCGCACGAAGTTGAAGCGGCGCTTGAGGGCGGAGGAGAGGTCGTTGACGCCACGGTCACGGCTGTTGGCGGTGGCGATGACCGAGAAGCCCGGCTTGGCGAACACGATGTTGTCGCTGTCCTGGTCACTGCCCAGTTCCGGGACCGAGATGTACTTCTCCGACAGGATCGAGATCAGCGCGTCCTGGACGTCGCTGGTGGAGCGGGTCAGTTCCTCGAAACGGCCGATCGCGCCGGTCTCCATCGCCGTCATGATCGGCGACGGGATCATCGACTCGCGGGACTGCCCCCTGGCGATGACCATCGAGACGTTCCACGAGTACTTGATGTGGTCCTCGGTGGTGCCCGCCGTGCCCTGCACGACCAGCGTGGAGTTGCGGGAGATCGCGGCCGCCAGCAGCTCCGCCAGCCAGCTCTTGCCGGTACCCGGGTCGCCGATCAGGAGCAGACCGCGGTCGGAGGCGAGGGTGACGATGGACCGTTCGACGAAGCTGCGGTCGCCGAACCACTTCGGGGCGATCTCCCGCTCGAGGCCGTCGGCGCGCTCGGAACCGAGGACGAAGAGACGGACCATCTTCGGGGACAGCCGCCACGAGAACGGCTTGGGGTCGTCGTCGACCGACTCCAGCCAGTCGAGTTCCTCGGCGTACTTGATTTCGGCGGGGGCACGCAGCAGGTCGGACATCGGAGGGCCTTTCGGTGAACAGGGAAGCGTGACAAGGAGAAGAGGGGCGGCGGCAGAAAAGGGGGAGTTCCGAGAGGACGGGCGCGGGCGCGGAGCCGAGCCCCGCCCGCCAGATCAGGTCAGGTCAGGTCAGGTCAGGTCAGGAACGTCTTGAGTTCGTGGACGAGCTTGCCGATGTGACCGGAGATCACCGGTGTGCCGAGAGCCTTGAACCGTTCCCGGAACCAGGGGTTGACCTCCTGCCGTCCGGAGCTGGTCACCGAGCCGACGGGGATGAACCGGACGCCGGAGCGGTGGACCTCCTCGATGCCCTCGAACAACGGCTGGGAGCGGTCGAACTCGTAGAAGTCCGAGATCCACACCAGCGCCGTGTTCTTGGGCTCGGCGATCTTCGGCCGGGCCATGGCCATGGCGACCGGACCGTCGTTCCCGCCGCCCAGCTTGGTCCGCAGCAGCACTTCGAACGGCTCGTGCACCCAGGGGGTGAGATCGATGGCGCGGGTGTCGTACGCGATCAGGTGCACGTCCACCTTGGGCAGACCCGCGAAGATCGACGCCAGGATCGTGCAGTTGACCATGGAGTCGACCATCGAGCCCGACTGGTCCACGACCACGACGAGCCGCTGCGGTGTCGTGCGGCGGACGGTGTGGCGGTAGTAGAGGCGGTCGACGAAGAGGCGTTCCTCTTCCGGACTGTAGTTGGTGAGGTTCTTCCAGATGGTGCGGTCGAGGTCGAGGTTGCGGAACACGCGCTTGGGCGGGACCGAGCGGTCCAGCTCACCGACCGTGGCCTTCTCCACCTGGGTACGCAGTACTTCGGCGACCTCGTCGACGAAGCGGCGTATCAGCGCCTTGGCGTTGGCCAGGGCGACCCCGGAGAGGTTGTTCTTGTCCCGCAGCAGTTGCTCGATCAGCGACATGCTCGGGGTGAGCCGTGCCGCCAGCGCGGGGTCGGCCAGGACCTCGCGCAGGTGCATGCGGCGGACGAGGTCCGCCTCGATGGCGCCGAGTTCGGGACCGAGCGCGGGGAGGAGCCCACCGTCGGACGCCGGGCCGCGGCCGCTGCGCAGCTCCCCCGGACGGCAGCCGAGCGCCCGCTCCAGCCAGCCGGCGTCGCCCTGCCAGCGGGAGAGCTGTCCGGCGCTGACGGCGCCCGAGCCGGTGGAGAAGACGTTGAGCAGCACCTTGGAGACGAGGGCGGCGCGCCGCACCTCCGCCGCCCGGTCCCGCGCCCCACGGCCCCCGGACCCGGTGTCGGCTTCGGCTTCGGCTTCGGTGGCCGTACCGCCGTCCCGGTCGGCGGCCTCGGCCTCGGGGGTCATCAGGCCGTCGAACTCGGCCTCCAGTTCCGGGTGGCGCTGGACGATGGAGTCGACGGCGGTCTGCGGGTCCAGCAGCGCGGGCGGCAGCCCGATGTCCTCCACGACGGCGAGGCTCACCGATTCCAGTCCGGGCTGCTCCTCGGGGTCGAAGAGACGGGCCAGCAGCCGCCAGTAGAGGACCTGGCGCCGGTTGTCGTCGGGCACGGCGTGCGGCACGGGCTCGTTCATTTGCGCAGCAGCCTTCCCGCTCGTTCGCGCAGGACGGTCATGGCGTCGGTGGCGGCCTTCTCGGCGCGGACGCCGGCCTTGTCGGTGGTGCCGCCGGCCCACGCGCCCGCGTGCAGGGCGACGGCCTTGCGGCGCACGGTGGTCTCGACGGCGAGCGGCTGGAGGCGGAAGCCGCCGTCCCAGCGCAGCAGTGCGACGCAGGCGCCGGAGTTCGCGACGGCCTCGGGGGTGAGCGGGCCCGCGGTGGGGATGCGGTCGGTGTCGACGGGGAACGTGCGACCGGCGACGGTGAACGTGAGCGTGTCGCCGTCCTGTGCGCTGTCGTAGCCCTCCAGGAACACCGGTTCGGCGATGCGCACGGGGTGCCGGTCCAGGGGTTGCGTGGGCAGGGCGGTGGCAGCGGGCAGGACGACCCGCGCGGTGGCGAGGGCGTCGGCCGGGTCGCCCGCGCGGGCCCGTGCGTCGTCCCAGACGAGGTCGCCCTCGTCGGTGAGGGGCATGGCGTCGAGGTGCATCGCCCGTCCCTCGCCCACGGCGGTGAGCAGCGACAGGTGCGGGCGCAGCAGCTGCCAGACGCCTGCCTCGACGACCGTGTCCGGCTTGGGCACCGACACGCTCGCGCGGACCAGGCGGGGCGGGCCGCCGTCGGCGGGTTCGAACACCGCGTGGACCTGGGCCTGCACCGCGGTGGCGTGCTCGTGCAGATCCATGCCGAGGGGCAGCAGACGGCCGGTGGCGGTCGCGGCGGCGGGCCGGCCGGCGGCGCCGGGCCGGGTCAGCAGCAGGGCCCGGGACCACAGGTCGGCCCAGCGGCGGGCCGGGATCCGTTCCAGGGTGGCGCCGGGGCAGGAGGCGGCGAGTTCGGCGGCGAACCCGTCCAGCAGGGTGGCCAGACGGCGCAGCGCGGGGTCCGGCAGCATCGCGGAGACGACGGGCGCGGCCCCGCTCGCCAGCTCGTGGTCGATGCCCCGCCAGCCCGCGCGCGCGACCTCCGAGAGCCAGGTGCGGGCGGCGGCCAGCAGGTTGACCGACGGGGAGTCGGCGGGCGGGGCGGCCTCCCTCTCCTCCCGGGTACGGCCGGTGATCTCGTCGGCGTCGGCCGTGAGCGCGTCGTGGACGGCGCCCAGCAGGGCGGTGCGGGCGGCGGCGAGGGCGACGAAGTGGTCCTCGCCCGCGGCTCCCGCCGAGGCCTTGCCCGCGGCCTCGGCGACCGGGGCGGCCAGCGGACTGCCGGCGACGGCGGTGGCGAGCGCGCCGAGTCCGGTCACGCTCCCGGGCCCGGGGCGCAGCAGGCCGCCCTCCAGGGCGCGGTCGAAGGCGTCGACCGCCGCCAGTGCCTCGTCCAGCGGCTCGTCGGAACCGGCGGGCCGGTCCGCGCCGGCCGCCGGGGAGGACTGCGGGCCGGCACTCGCGCGGGTCGGCGGGAACCAGTGGAGTTCCGGCAGCGGGGCGGTCACCGCGGGCAGTTCCAGGTAGGCCAGGTGGCGCAGGAACCGGCTGAAGACGGGTGCGGCGGCGGCCTTGCCGTCGCCCCGGGGCGGGTGGGTGCCGGTCATCGCGGCGGTGAGGGCGGCGGCGTCCGCCTGCGTGCCGCCCGCGGGCTCGACGCGCAGGTAGCGGGCGACGCGGCCGGCGCCGTACTGGAGCACGGCTTCGGTGATCAGCGCGCGGATGTGGTTGCAGAATGAGCCCCGGGCGCCGCCGCAGGGACGGTTGTTGTTGGTGCTGCACGCGAAGGCGTAGGTGCCGGCGGCGACCGACGAGACGTAGACCCGCTCGATGTCCGAGCCGCTGGAGACCACGCCCTGGAGCCGTCCGTCGGCCAGTTCGACGAAGGGGACCTTGGCGAGCTTGCGCGGCCGCGCGGGCGGCACCACCCGGGCCGTACTCGACTTCTCCCAGTCGGACAACGCACCATCTCCTTTGCTGCGGCACAGGGCTCCGCACGCCGAATCGGCGCAGGACAGGGGGGTCGCCGCGCCGGAGCGGCGCGACAACGACGAACTTACCGGCGACCACTGACAACGCGTCCGGGACGACTGGGACGACGGGACGGCACGCCCGACGCCCGACGCCCGACGGCCCGTCCGGCCCGCGGGGAACCGCTTCCGCGATGCCGGAGGGCCCTGGGCCGGCCGTCGGCGGCACATCGCGCGAGGCGGTCACGCGGGTCGTCCGCATACCGGTCGGTTCGGGCCCGGGTGGCCCGGTTCTCCTAGACTTCCGATGATCATGCTCGGGGGCGACGGCAGGGGCATGTCGACTTGGAGGGCAGGGTTGAGCGGGGAGCAGGCGGCATTCGGGGAGCTGCTGAGGGAGTTCCGGCTGGCCGCGTCGCAGACCATCGAGGGGCTGGCCGAGGCGTCGGGCGTGAGCGTGCGGGGCATCGGGGACCTGGAGCGCGGGCGACGGGCGGCGCCGCAGCGCCGGACGGTCGCCGCGCTCGCGGACGGTCTGGGCCTGGCGGAAGCGCCGCGGGAGCGGCTGCTGACGGCCGCGCGGGCCGGACGCGGCACCGGGTACAGCCCGGTGGGCGTGCGGGCGTTCCCGCGCGGTGTCGACGACTTCGTGGGCCGGGCGCAGGAGTTGGCGCGACTGGCGGAGCTCGCGGAGCGGGAGGCGGGCGCCCAGCCGGTGGTGGTGGCGGTGTCCGGGCCGCCCGGGACCGGAAAGACGACGCTGGCGCTGCACGCGGCCCGTCGCCTGGCCGACCGTTTTCCGCACGGGCAACTGCTCCTCGACCTGCGGGGCACGGACGACGATCCGCCGTCTCCCGCCGAGCTGGTCCTGCGGGTGCTGAAGGCCCTCCAGGTCGCCGACCGGGATCTCGCCCAGGCCGGTCCGCAGGGCCACCCGGCCCTGTACCGGCAGCTGCTGGCCGAACGGCGCTGTCTGCTCGTGCTGGACAACGCGCGCGACGAGGCGCAGGTGCGTCCGCTGCTGCCCGCCGCGGGCGCCGGGATGGTGGTCGTGACGAGCAGGCGCATGCTGACCGGGCTGGACAGCGTGCACCGGCTGCCGCTCGGTGAACTGAGCCCGGCGGAGGCCGCCGAGTTCCTGGCCTCGCTCGTCGGAGCCGACCGGGCGTCGGCCGATCCGGCCGCCCTGGGTGATGTCGCCGAGCGCTGCGGGCATCTGCCGCTCGCCCTGCGGGTGGCGGGCAACTGGCTGGCCACCCGTACCGGTTGGAGCGTGCGCCGGCTCGCCGACCGCCTCGCCGTCGAGGAGCGGCGGCTGGACGCGCTGGCCGCCGGGGACGTGCGGGTGGCGGCGGCCTTCGACCTCTCCTACCGTCAGCTGACGCCCGCCGCCGCCCGGCTGTTCCGGCGTCTCGCCCTGGTCCCCGGCCAGGACACGGCGGCGGCCGGGGCCGCGCGGCTCACCGGTCAGCCGCTGTTCGACGCCGAGGACACCCTGGAGGAGCTGGTCGAGACCGGTCTGCTGGGGACCGACGGGGACCGCTACCGCCTGCACGACCTGCTGCGGCTGTACGCCCGCACCCGGCTGGCGGACGAGGAGGGCGCGCGGGAGGCGGAGGACGCCCGTGGCGCCCTGTTCCGCTGGCTGCTGGAGACGGCGGTGGTCGCCGGCCGCTGGTTCGAGCCGGGGCACGGCGCTCCCCCGCCCACCTGGCGGGGCACGGTGGACCTGTCCACGGCGGACCTGGCCCGTGCCTGGCTCCAGGCGGAGGGCGCCAACTGGCTGGCGGCCCTGCGCGCGGCGGAGGCGGCCGGTGAGCACGCGGCCGTGGTCGAGGTGGCCGAGGCACTGCACTGGTTCTCCGACCAGTGGATCTTCTGGGGGCACTGGCCGGAGGTGTTCGGGACGGCCGCGCGCTGCGCGCGCACGCTGGACGACCCGGCCGTGGAGGCCACCATGCTCAACTACCACGCGTGGGCGCTCCTCGTGTGCGAACGCCGTCACCAGGACAGTCTGCTGCGCTCCGCCGAGGCGCTGACCGTCGCCGAGCGGGCGGGCGACGCCGGACAGCAGGCCTGGGCGCACATGTACCGCGGCTGGGCGCTCCAGCAGCTCGAGGACCTCGGGCCGGCGGCCGACCATCTGCGCCGGGCGGCCGCCCTGTTCGAGAGCGTGGGCGATCTGCACGGGGGGCTCCAGGCCCGGCACGGGCGGGCCATCGTCCTGGAGAAGCTGGGGCGGACCGAGGAGGCGCACGCCTTCTACGAGGAGACGCTCGCCTTCCTGGAGGAGGTCAGCGACCGGCTGGAACCGCATATCGCCGACGTCACGCGGATCGGGCTGCGCGCGGGTCTGGGCAGCTGTCTCGCGGCGCTGGAGCGCTGGCCGGAGGTGGTGGAGCAGCAGACCACCGCCGTGGAGATCTGCCGGGCGAGCGGCAACACGGCCCTGGAGAGCCGTCAACTGGTCCATCTCGGCAGGGCGCTGCTGTCCGCCGGACGACCGCGGGAGGCACGGGCGGCCCTCGCGCGCTGCGTCTCGCTCGGTGACCACGCCGATCCGCGTCCCGTCGGAGAGGCCCGTGACCTCCTCGCGGGTCTCGGCGCGCCCTGACCCCGCGTCCCGTCCCCGGTCCGCCGCGACACGGGGACGGGGGCGGGGCGGCGCGGGCCGCCGACGGGCGGTGCCCCTCGTCGTGTCCTCCATCCTGCTCCCCCGTGCCTGCCGCGTCTTGTCCCGGAGCGCACGGCACTGTTCCCACAGCGCACATCCGGCGTCCCGTGGGGCTGACGGGGAGCGCTGCCGTGCCCGGATCGACGGCGGGGAGGCGCCGTGAGTGTTTCTGCCTGCTTCCTGCCTGGAGCCCGTCGGCCACCGCTGCTTGGCTGGTGACGGCGGGGAGGACGGGCCGCCGTCCGCCCCCTCTCCGCCGGTTTTCGTACAGGTGGAGAGGAGGGCCGGGTGGCCCTGGTGATGACGACCGCTTCGGTTCCCGAGTCGGAGCGGCCCGCGTACTGGCGGGAGGCGGTGGGCAGGGCACTGGCGCCGATGGCCGTCACCGTGCGGCACGGCGGTCCGTTCGAGGGCCGGGTCTGCACCGAGCGACTGGGCCATCTGCGCATCACCACGATCGAGGCCGACGCACAGCGCGTGAGCCGCACCGCCGCCCATCTGGCGGGAGCGACCGCGGCTCCCGCCCCGGCCGCGGACCATGTGGTGGTGGGTCTCCAGACGGCGGGCACCGCGACCCTGCTCCAGGACGGCCGGCGGGCCCTCGTGGAGGAGGGCGACCTCATGGTCTACGACACGGGCCGGCCGTACTCCCTGGACTTTCCGGAGCGCTTCGCCCACCGGGCCGTCCGTATGCCGCGGTGGGCGCTCGGCGTGGCGGAGGAGGACCTGCGCCGGGTGACCGGGACCGCGATCACCGGGACGGAGGGGTTCGGCGCGCTGCTGGCGAACTTCCTGGCGCCGCTGACCGCCTCGGTGCCGCCCTGCGCCCCGGCCGTCGCCGGCCGGCTGGCCGCGGGCGTGGTGGACCTCGTCGCGACGCTGGTCGACGAGCGGATCCGGGGTGACGTGACGCCCGCGGCCAGCCAGGGGGAACATCTCGTCCTGCGCGTGCGCGACCACATCGACCGCCATCTGGCCGACCCGGGGCTGTCCCCGGGGAGCGTGGCGGCGGCGCACCACATCTCGGTGCGCTATCTGCACCGGCTCTTCGAGGGCGAGGGCGTCACCGTGTCCCGGCTGATCCAGCAGCGCCGGCTGGAGCGGTGCGCCCGCGAGCTGCGCCGGGCCGCCGTCTCGGCTCCCCCGGTGTCGGCGGTCGCGCAGCGGTGGGGTTTCGCCAACCCGGCCCACTTCAGCCGGGTCTTCCGCGCCGCGTACGGGCTCTCCCCGCGCGAGTGGCGTGAGGCACGGGACGAACTGGTCCCGGCGGGCTGAGCCGGCCGGGTCACCGCGGCCGGCCTGTGCCCGTACGGGACCGGCTCGCCTCAGCCCGCGGAACGCCGTCGGTCCGACGTACGGGCGCACAGGAGCAGGGTCCCGGCGACCGTGACCGCCGCCGTGCCGACGGCGCAGATCCCGCCGCGGGAGCGCCACGACAGCACGGAGCCGGTCGAGCGGGCGGACAGCACCGAGCCCGCGCTCAGCCAGGAACCCGCGGAGACGAAGGAGACGGCGGAGCCGACGGACCCGAGGGACAGGAAGCTGCCGACGGAGGCGACGGACAGGGAACTGCCCACGGAACCGATGGACAGGAACGAGTCGACCGAGCCGATCGAGAGCGCCGAGTTCTTCGACCACAGGGAACGCCAGGAACCGTCGCCGCCGGCGTTCCCGGGCACGGCCCGCGCCACCGCGTTCGTTCCGGACGACCTCGTGCTGGATTCCGTCATGCTCCGATCATAGGAGCGGAGCGGTCAGGACGGGGGCCGGTCGCGGTAGGCGATACGGGCCCGGTCGTGGACCTCGCCGGTGGTGCCCCACTCGTTGCGGCCGAGCCGGGACAGGGGCCGCAGACGCCGGATGTCGGGGTGGCCGTCGACGACGACGTCCTCGCGGACCGCCGCGTGCACGACCTGGCCGAGGACCAGCGTGGAGTTGCCGATGCGCAGCGTGGAGTGGAGCCGGCACTCCAGGGCCACGGGCGAGGCGGCCACCCGGGGCGGCCGCACTCGCAGCGAGGGCTCCCGCTCGATGCCCACGGCGTCGAACTCGCCCTCGTGCGGGGGGAAGTCGGTGCCGGTGGCGTTGATCTGGTCGAGTTGCGGCTCGGCGGCGAAGTTGACCACGAACTCGCCGGTGGCCTCGACGTTGCGCAGCGAGTCCTTGCGTCCGACGGAGGTGAACTGGACGATCGGCGGATCGGTGCAGGCGACGGTGAAGAAGGAGTGCGGGGCGAGGTTGGCGGTGCCGTCGGCCGCCAGGGTCGACACCCAGGCGATGGGCCGGGGCACGACGACGGCCGTGAGCAGTCGGTAGAAGTCTCCCGCGGGCAGGGAGCCGGGATCGTAGTCAACGCGCATGTCGGCCAGTTCTACCCGACCGGTCCCGGCGAAGCGGAATCGGCCCTCCGGTCAGCCCACGTCCCAGAGGAAGCGGTGGGTGTGGATGGCGAAGTACGGGAACGACCGTACGTCGCTCACGCCCTCGATCTGCCGCACGGTGTCGTTGACGAAGTCGAGCAGCTCCTTGGCGGTGGGGCTGACCACCTCGGCGAAGAGATCGAAGCCTCCCGAGGTGAGCACGGAGTAGACGACCTCGGGATGGGCGGCCAGTTCGTCGGCGACGGGCCGCGGGTCGGCCGCCGCGGTGATGCCGAGCAGGGCCATGGCCTGGCCGCCCATGGCCATCGGGTCCGTGACGCCGACGACCTGGACGGCCCGTGAGTCCAGCAGGCGTTGCAGTCGCTGCCGGGCCGCGGAGGCGGACAGGCCGACCTTCGGGCCGAGGTCGGCGTACGCGATGCGTCCGTCGCTCTGGAGTTCACGCAGGATGGCCCGGTCGATCTCGTCCACGCCGTGTCCCTTCTCGTCGGTGGGGTCAGCCGGCCAGCTCGGCGAGGGCCGCGGCGAAGAGCCCGGTGTGCGTGTCGACGTCCCGCTCGGTGGTGTCGGGGCACATGAGGGCCATGTTGTGGAACGGGGTGAGGAGGATGCCCCGGTTGGCCAGATAGAGGTGGAGGTAGTCCTCCAGTTCGGTGTCGCCGGCCGCGGCGGCCCCGGTGCCGGTGCGGGGCGCGGGGTCGGTGAGGCGGTACTCGGTGCGGGCCCCGAGGCGGCTGACGGACCAGGGCAGGGCGTGCCGTTCGATGCCGGCCCGCACTCCGGCCTCGAAGCGCGCGGACAGGGCGTGCATCCGGTCGAACGCCTCGTCGGTCAGGACGTGCTCGAGCGTGGCGCGGGTCGCGGCGACGGACAGGGCGTTGCCCGCGAGGGTGCCGCCGACGCCGCCCATGTCGACCAGGTCGAGGTCGTCGCGGCCGAGCAGCCGGTCGGCCAGTTCGGCGGAGAGACCGTAGGCGCCGGCCGGGACGCCTCCGCCGATGGCCTTGCCGATGGTGAGCACGTCGGGCTCCAGCTGCCAGGCGCCGGTGCAGCCACCGGGGCCCGCGGAGAAGGTGTGCGTCTCGTCGTTGATCAGGAGGGTGCCGTGGCGGCGGGTCAGTTCGCGGACCCCCGCCAGGTAGCCGGGTTCGGGCAGCACGATGCCGATGTTGGTGAGGGCGGGCTCCATCAGGACGGCGGCCACGTCACCGTGGGCGAGTTCGCGTTCCAGCTGATCCAGGTCGTTGAACTCGGCGACCCGGCTGGTGAGGGTGACGTCGCAGGGGGCGCCGACGTTTCCGGGGCGGGCGCTGCCGCGTTCTCCGGGGCCCGTGACGATCAGGGACTCGTCGACGCTGCCGTGGTAGCAGTAGCTGTTGACCAGGATCTTCGGACGGTCCGTGACCGCGCGGGCCAGCCGGATCGCCCACCGGTTGGCGTCGGTCGCGGTCAGCGAGAAGCTCCACCGGGTCAGCCCGAAGCGACGGGTCAGCTCGGCGCCCACCCATTCGGCGTCCTCGGTGGGCAGCATCGCGGTCGCGCCCCCGAGGACGGTGAAGCGGTGCCGGACGGCCTCGGCCACGGGCGCGGGCGAGTGACCGGCCATGGCGCCGGTGTCGCCCAGGCAGAAGTCGATGTACTCGTGCCCGTCGATGTCCTGGACCCGGGCGCCCCTGGCCGACTCCAGGTACCGGGGGAAGGCGCCGGCCGTCTTGTTCATCCAGGTCATCGGCACCCGGCCGAAGAGGTGCTCGGCCCGGCCGTAGGCGGCCCGGGAGCGCGGGTTGAGCCGCTCGGCGTCCGCGCTCTCGCGGGCGAGCAGCTGACGCAGTCGGGCACGGTCCATGGCACACCCCGGATCCGAGGGACGAGTGAATACCGTCAATCTACGACCGAAAGGGCTGCCATCTCAAGGGTTGGCAACTGGATCGATCGCAGCGACGCTCGATTCACTCGCCACGGCCTGCCGTGGCGACCTCCGTCCTGACCAGGGCGACCGCCGAGGCCACCTGCTCCCGCACGCCGGCACCGGGCGCCTCGCCCAGCACGGCGGCGACCAGCTCGTGGGCGAGGTGGTGCAGCTTGGTGTTGGTGTTCTGCGAGGCCAGGACCAGGACCCGCCAGGCCTCGTGCACCCCCAGACCGAAGGACGCCATGAGGATGCCCCGGGCGAGGTCGATGACCGGGCGGGTCCGCATGGCACGCCTCAACTGGGCGACCTCGACGCGCAGGTCGTCCAGGGCGAGGTTCCCGGGGAACACGGGCCCCGCGTCGTCGCGTCCCGCCCGGCGGGCACCCTGGGCGTCGCCGTCCGCCGCGGCCCGGGCACGCCCCGCGGCGGCACCGGGAGCCGAATCGGCCGAGCCGTCCACGTCGGCCGCGCGGGTGGCGCCGCCCACGTCACCGCTGCCGTTCCCGTCAGGGCCCGGGAAACCGCGGCCCGGGACGTCGGCGCCCGGGACACCGGGGTACGGGACACCGGGGTCCGGGGCGTCGAACAGCGTCCCGGTGCCGGTGAGGGCGAGGAGTCGCGCGACCGCGGGACCGACGGTGCGCAGGACGACCGTCTTGTCCTGCTCCAGCCCCTGCCTTCGCATCTCCAGGAGCACGTTCAGCGTCGAGCAGTCGCAGAACCCGACGCCTTCGAGTTCGAGGTCGACACCGCGCACCGCGGCTCCGAGGGCCGCGCCCAGGGCGTGCCCGAGCTGCTCGGAGGCGTCCAGGTCGAGTTCACCGCGTACCGCCACGACGACACGGTCCCCGTCCGGTCGGACGGCGATCTCGGGCGCCGGCGCGACAGCGGTGCAGTGCGCACCGCCGGCCTCCGCGCCACCCCGCACGACCCCGTCTCCCGCGTTCACGTCACAAGCCGGTTCCGACATGACCGCCTCCCTCGGTCACTTCACACCTGTCCCGTCCAGATTCACTCGTCGCTGGTCGCACGTCAAGTGATACATGAAATGAACTTCATGCTTTTGTTTACATGAATGTCCGGCCGTATCATCGCCTCATGGAAGGAGTGCCTGAGCCACACAACGGATGGACGTTCCTCACCAACCACGCCCGCGTGCTGGCCGCCATCGCCGACAACCACAGCGCCCGCATCAGGGACCTCGCCGCCCACTGCCGGCTCACCGAGCGGGCGGTGCAGAAGATCATCGCCGACCTCGAGCAGGACGGATACCTGTCCCACACGAAGGAGGGGCGCGGGAACGTCTACCGGATACAGGCCGGCAAGGTGCTGCGCCATCCCGCCGAGGCGGGACTGAGCGTGGCGGCCCTACTGTCCCTGCTGGCCCGCGACGAGGCGGGCCGCGCCGAACACCCGGACACCCGCGCCCGCGACCGCCGTTCGTGACCGGCGCGCGACGGTCCGTGCGGCGCGGCGCACGGGGCGGCGCGGCGAGAGACGAAGGTCACGAATACGTATCGGACATTTACCACTTCAATCTTCACGCCAGCCACACAAGTTGGTTAAGTTGACGCCCAGGCCGTTCGACTGCCCTTCAGGGCAGGGGGCTTGGGGGCGCCCGCAAGCGGGGTGGCCCGGATTCCTCCGCCGTACGAAAGGCGGAGCACGGAAGGAGTACGTCTTCCATGGCGACGGATCGCAGCCCGCGCTCCCCAGGCAGCAACATCGACGAGCCGAGCCGGGCGGAGATCCAGCAACGGGTCAACTCGCTCTACGACCGCGCCGAGTCCGACACGGGCACCTACAACATGACCCGCGCCATGTCGGGCCGTTCACGCGGTACGGGCGCCTCGGTCGCCAACGGCGGCCGGGGATCGGCCGATCCGTCGCTCGACGCGGTGGCCAAGCAGTGGTTCGACGTGGCCCGCGACCGCATCGGGCCGACGGTGCCCGCGGTACTGCCGAGCGACCGTCAGCCCGCCCGCCCGTCCCGTCCCGCGCGCCCGGCGAGCACGCCCGAACGGCCCCCGGCCGAAAGCTCCGTCGTCAAGGAGCTGGAAGCGGCGACCCGGCGGGTCCCCGAACTGACCGCGCGGCCCGTCGCCGCTCTTCCCGCCGCACCCGAGCCGCGCCAGGAGGAGCCCAGGGCCCTGCTGCCCGCCGTTCCCGCTCCCGCGGGCGCCCCTTCCAAGGCCGACTCCCCCGCCGCCGCGCCCGCCGACCGGCAGGCATCGCTCAAGAAGAACAAGGAACAGATCGGGCGCAAGCTCGGCGCGGCCCGGGACCTGCTGGCCCGCGCCCTCGCACAGCCCGCACCGTCCGCGCAGACGCAGTCCCTGCCGGTGCAGCTGCCGACCGCGCAGGCCCTTCCGGTGCAGTCCCCGCCCTCCGCGGCCTCGCCCCTGACCTCTCCGCTCATGGCACCCGCTCCCACCGCCGCCCTGCCCGCGGTCGGGGCGCAGCCGGTGGAAGCGCCGGCGGTGCAGCAGCCCTGGGACACGGCGGAGCAGCAGGCGTTCCGCGCCGAGATCACGGCCGCCTGGGCCGGACGACCGGCCGCCGCGACGGGTTCGACCGGGGCGACGGGTTCGACCGGGGCGATGGGTCCGGACCCGATCCTCACCACGGGTGAACTCGGCTTCGGCACGGCCGCGTCCGGCTTCCCGGCAGCGGACTCCGGCTTCCCGCCGCCCGGTGCCGCCTTCCCCGCGGCGCCCGCCGCGGTTCCGGTCGCGGCCGCGCCCATGCCCGGCTATCCGGCGCCGGAACTCGGCGGCGGCACACCGCCGTACGGCTATCCGATGGCCGACCCGGGCCTGATGGCGACGGAGTCCGGCCTCGTGGTCCCCGGTGCGGGCCCGCTCGTGGCGGCCGCGCCGCCGGCCCCGGCCTACGCGATGTCCGAACCCGGCCTCGGCGCACCGCCGTCCGGCTACGCACCCGCCGAACTGCCGCTCGGCCTGCCCGACCCCGCCTATCCGGCCGCCGGCTTCGCGCCGTCGATGCCTCCCGCGGCATCCGTGCTGTCCGCGCCGTCCGTGCTGTCGGCACCCACGGTGAACACGCCCGGCCCGCAGGGGGCGATGGCCGACCTGCTCACCGGAGGCACCGGCCACCTCGCCGTTTCCCCGGTCGCGGTCGTCGCCGCTCCGCTGCCCGAGGCCCTGCCCATGCCCGTGCCCGTGCCGCCCACCGATGTCACGGCCCGTGCCACCGGGACCGGATACCTGGGGAAGGCGGACAAGGCCCTGGCCTTCGCGCGGGCGCAGATAGGCCGGCCCTGCGTCTGGGGGGCGACCGGGCCGGAGTCCTACGACTGCTCCAGCCTCACCCAGGCCGCGTGGCGGACCGCCGGTGTGACACTGCCGCGCTCCGCGATCGACCAGGCGAAGGCCTTCACCCGGATCAGCCTGGCCGAACTGCGCCCCGGCGACCTCGTCTTCTTCTTCGACGACCTCCGCCACACGGGCCTGTGCACGGGCAACGGCATGATGATCCACGCCCCGGGTCCGGGATCGTCCATCCGCGAGGAGGCGATCCTGCCGTTCGGGGAGGGCGCCCTGCGCGGCGCCGTCCGGCCCGCCTGACGCCGTCCGGCCCGCCCGGCTCCGGGCGGGTTGCCGTCACCCCGGCCGACCGGGGGAACGTAGCTCTCAGTGCACGGCGGTGTTCGACCGCGCCTGGGCCCTCCTGGCGTTGTTGTAGGCGCGCAGGAGGTGCTTGGAGACGGCGCACGGCGCCATGTCGAAGTGACACTGGCGGCAGGTGCGCGCGTGCTCCTCGTAGGCGGTACGGGAGACTTGCAGGGCGTCCTCAGGCGAGGGCATGGGGGTCCTCCGAACGAAACGACGGTTACCCGGGGCCGTGGCTACTCACCAGTAGGGCCCGCGTCAAGAGGATTGGATCATGTTACTTACGGTAGCGGAAAATGCGATTCCGGCCAGAAGGGAACCCTCTTCATGAGCGACGACGACGGGCGGCGGGCGGCGCGGGTCTTCGACGCGCTGGGCGCCGTGTACGAACAGGCGTTCGCGCACTCCGAGGCGCACCGCAGATCCCTGGAATGGCTGCTCGGACGGCTCGACCCGGGCTCGCGGGTGCTGGACGTCGGCAGCGGGACGGGACGGCCCACGGCCGAGACCCTCGCCGGGGCGGGCCATCACGTGCTCGGCGTCGACGTCTCCCCGGTCATGGTGGAGCTGGCCTCCCGGCAGGTGCCCGGGGCGGAGTTCCGGTGCACCGACGTGCGCGAACTCCCCCTGGAGGACGGCTCGTTCGACGCGGTCTGCGTGTACTTCTCGCTGCTGCAACTGGACCGGACGCAGCAGCGCGAGACCGTCGGGCGGCTGGCTCGCGCACTGCGGACCGGAGGCAGCCTGGTGCTCGCCACCGTGCCGCTGGACGTGGTGGAGGTCGACGCCGTCTTCATGGGGCAGCCCGTGCGGGTGACGAGCTTCGCCGCCGACGCCCTCGTCGACGTGGTCACCGGGGCGGGTCTGACCGTGCTGGCCCGGGAGGACACGTTCTTCACCCCGGACCACCCCGACGCCGTACCGGAGCCGCATCTCTTCCTCCACTGCGGCAGGCCGTAGACGTCGGCATCACCCGCCGGGCCCGTCATCGGGCCGGGCCCGCGGCACGCTCGGTGACCGCGGGCCCGTCCGGAAGCCGGCCGTGTCCCCGGGGCTCCAGAGCCGCTCAGGCCCCCAGGAGCTGTCGCAGGCCGCGCGGGCCCACCTTGCCCGAGGTGAGCGCGAGGACCACCGCCGCCGAGCCCGTGCCCAGCAGCGCCCCGGCCACCACGTCGCCCGGGTAGTGCACTCCGGTGTGGATCCGCGAGTAGCCCACCGCGCAGGCGAGCAGGCCCAGCGGGACCGCGGAGACCGGCAGACTCGGACCGACGGCGGCCGCGAAGGCCACGGCCGAGGCGGTGTGCCCGGAGGGGAACGACGCCGAGTGCGGCATCGGCACGTGCCGCCCCGGGAACGGCGAGTCCTCGGCGCGGTGCGGCCGCGGACGGCGTACGAGCTTCTTGCCGAGCAGGTTGGCGCTCGCCGAGGCGACACCGATGGCCGCGACACCGAGCGCGGCGGCCCGGCGCGGACGCCCACCGCGCAGCGCCAGGGCGGCGGCCACGGTGAAGGAGAGCTTGGAGTGGTCGGCGGCGGCCGACAGCCGGCGCAGCGCGGTGTCCAGCGTCGGCGTTCTGGTCACGGTGACCGTCTCGTACAGCGCCTGGTCCATGGTGACCAGGTCACGGACCAGACCGAGGCCGGGCTTGGGCCGGCTGTCAGACATCGTAGGACTCCTTGATCGATCGGTGATCGGGGTGGCCGAGCGCCAGGCGGAAGATGCGCCGCCAGTCGACCGTGGGGGGCGCGTAGGTCGCGCCCGGGCGGTGCCTCGGCACGCGTACCCGCAGCGCGGCGGGCCGTACCGTGCACACGACGGGGGTGGCCAGCTCGAGCGCCTCGCCGTCGACGGCCACCGCGATGCGCGGCCGGTCGGCCTCGACGACGACACGGCGTGACGTGACCGAGGTGATGCTGCCCGCGCGCTCACCGAGCAGCGCCAGTTCGGCGGCCTGCGCCGCGCCCTCCACCCGCACGCCGATCACGCCGAGCACACCGGCGTCGAGCCGGGGACGGCGTCCGCCGCCGAGGGGGTCGGCGCGCGCGTAGGCGTTGTTGCTGACGAGAAGCGCCTGCGGGGCGTGCACATGGAGGTCGTCCGTGCGGACGTCCAGGGTCGGGCCGGCCTCGCCCTGGAGCAGGTCGGGCAGGTGGTCCAGGGCGGTGGCGGCCTTGGCGTCGCGGTAGTCGGGGCTCTGCACTATCTCCGCGTACGCACCGAAGGAGACGGTGTTGACGAACGCCCGCCCGGCGACGTCCCCGAGGTCCACCCGCAGTTCGACGCCGTTGGTGAGGGCGTCGAGGCTGAGCGTGGGGTCCGTGCGGTCGAGGCCGAGGTCCATCGCGAAGTGGTTGCGGGTGCCGGCCGCGATCACCAGGAAGGGCAGGCCGTGTTCGGCGGCCACGGCCGCGACCAGCGCCTGGGTGCCGTCGCCGCCCGCGACACCGAGCAGGTCCGCGCCCTCCGCGACGGCACGGCGGGCCTCCGCCTCCGGGTCCGTGTGGACGCCGTCGGTGCCCAGCAGGACCACCTTGGCGCCGAGCGCCTCGGCACGCTCCACGAGGCCGTGCTTGACGACCTTGCCGCCGCCCGAGCGCACGTTCATGATCAGGACGGGTCTGCGCGGCGGCGGGGTCTTCCGGCCGTGCGTGCCCTTGGGGCGGCGCACGCTGCGCAGCGCCGCCCTGGCCGAGGCCAGTGCCCCCGCCCACAGGCCGAGGGCGCCCACCGCCACCGGCCACAGGCCCGACGTGGCGTACAGCACCAGCACCGCCACGGGCGCGGTGACGGCCAGCGTCCCGCCGAGCAGCCGGGCGCCGCCGCGGTGCGCCAGCATCCACCACACGCCGGCGCCGGCCAGCGCGAGGAGGACGAATCCGATGAACAGGATCAGCCAGCCGCCGGAGCCGGCACCCGCCATCACCACCGCGACGCAGCCGGCGAGGAGTACCAGCGCGAGCCGTGCCCAGCCCCGCGCGCGGGAGACCGCGTCCCGCTGCGCCGAGCCGACGTGCGGCAGCGCCCACTTGGTCCTACGTGTCTCGTTCACCGTGTGCCCGCCATGCTCCGAGGCCCCCTTAGCGCGTCGACAACGCCGACGTTACCGATCAATTGTCCACGGCACGGCGCCGGTATGTGACCGTGGCCCGCCGTGTTCGTGCCGGTGTCGCGGCGCACGCCACAGCACCGGGGGCCCGTCGGCAGTCCGACGGGCCCCCGGTGCTGTGGCCGTGCTCTAGTACTTGCGCCGTGCGTTGCGGAACAGGACGGTGAAGCCGGCGATCACCAGCAACCCTCCGGCGGCCGCGGGCCACAGGTTGGCGCCCGTCTCGGCGAGGCCGCCGGTCTGGACCGCCTGGGGTTCGATGCCGCCGCCGGGGATCCCGGTGTCGGAGCCCGCGCCCGCCGCGCTCTGCGACTGCTCGGCAGCGGGGGCGGGAGACGTCGCCGGGGCGCCGATCTCGCCGCCAGAACCGGCCGCGGGCGTGGTGCCGGCCGCCTTGGCCGAGGGCTTCGTGTAGACGCGGGGCCCGGTGGTGGCGTTACCGCCGCCTGAGCCGTTGCCGCCCTGGGCGGGCTCCGTGGTCACCGGCGCCTCGGGGGCCTGGGACGGCTCCTGCGCACCCCCGCCGGAACCGTTGCCGCCGTTCCCACCGGCACCGTTACCGCCGTTGTCGTTACCGCCGGAACCGTTGCCGCCGTTACCGCCGTTGTCGCCACCGGCGCCGCCGTTGTCGTTACCGCCGTTGTCGCCACCGGCGCCGCCGTTGTCGTTACCGCCGTTGTCGCCACCGGCGCCGCCGTTGTCGCCCCCGCCCGCGCCGTTGCCGCCGTTGCCGCCGCCGTTGCCGCCGTTGCCGCCGCCGTTGCCGCCGTTGCCGCCGTTGCCGCCGTTGTCGCCGCCGTTGCCGCCGCCGGCTCCGGCGCCGCAGGTGCGGCCCTGGTTGATGCAGTCGACCATCTGACCCATCAGGCCCTCGTCGAAGACGTTGATGAAGTCGCCGTGGTCGGTCACCGGCTTGTGCAGCTGCTCGGGGAAGGAGTCCACCGCGAACAGCGGAGTGGTCTTCCCGCCGTCCTGGAGGCTGGGCGCGTCGACGTCGTAGACGATCCGCTGCACCAGCTGCGGGACGGCCTTGAAACCGTTCGGGCAGGTGCCGTCCGCGGCGGCGAAGGCCACGTGCGTGCGGTGGTTGGCGCTGTCGATGTTGGCGCCGTCCCAGCAGCTCTGGAACCGGAAGGTGCGCACCACGTCGCTGCCGGACGGGCAGAGCGGGTACTTGTCCTTCAGCTGCCGGTCCTCGAAGCCGGTGCAGCTCCAGGAGGCGTTGGCGTTGGCCGTTCCGTTGACGAAGGCCTTGGCGTCGCCCGTGATGACGCGCAGCAGCCTCGGCATCGCGGTGACCTGGCTGCGCGGGTTGCCGACGAAGGTCAGGGTGACCTCCTTGGGCGTGACGATCTTTCCGGCGTTGCCCTCGATGCCGCCGCCGGGCTTCTGCGCGTCCTGCTCCTGACTGCCGTTCTGGAGACGCAGCACGGGCCAGTAGTAGGTGGACTTGTCGCCCTGGTCCGCGCAGCTCGTCCCGGCCTTCGCCAGGTCGTCGTCGGAGGCGAAGGCGGTGTTGGACTGGTTGCCGACGTAGTCGTGGAAGTGGTGCGCGCCGTTGCTGACGCCCGGGGCCACGATGACGTTGTCGGAGTTGAACAGGCCGTTCGCGTTCACGCCGCAACTGGTGACGAACGTGCCGCGGGAGGGACCGGAGCTGGGATCGGGGGTCTGCCGAGCGGGCTGGACGCTGTTGATGTCGGCGTAGTCCACGGCCACGGGTCCGTTGCCGGCCTGGCCGCCGTTGCCCTGCTGACCGCCCTGCTGACCTCCGTCGCCCTGCTGACCGCCCTGCTGGTTCCCGCCGCCGTTCTGACCGTCGCCGTTCTGGCCGTCGCCCGCCTGGTCGCCGTTCTGGTTCTCGTCGCCGTTGCCGTCGGCGCCTTCGTCGGCCTGGTCGTTGTTGGCGCGCAGGGTGCAGCCGGCGAGCTCGTCCAGGCCCTCGGGGCGGTCCCCGACCCGGTCGATGGCCTCCGCGATGCGCTGGATCGTCGCGGCGCGCTTCTCCTTCAGCGGGTTCATGACCGCGTTGTCCGCGAAGCCGGCGTCCTGCTTGACCGCGTCCGCCGACTCCTGGAGTTGGCGGTAGGCGGCGGCGATCTGCTCGTCCAGCAGGGCGAGTTCGCGGGCGACCTGGGGCGAGGCCTCCTCCGGGACGTCGGTCAGCCGTGCGCCGACGTCGGGACAGTCGATGGTGACGGCGCTGTTGCCGCCCCGCTTCACCGAGTTGACGTCGGAGCCGTCCTCCGTGGCGGAGGCGTAGACGTTCACCGCCATGAGCCCGCCGCCGCCGAGAATGAGCGCCAACGCCGCGAAGGTCGCGCGGCGTCCGCCCGTCTGGCGTCTGCGCCTGTTCTGTACCAAGGAGTGCTCCTACACGTCGTCGGCGGCCATGGGCATGAAGTCCCCCGGCCCTATACGCAACCGGGCACAGGAGTGTTCAGCCGCACCACGAATTCATAGCAAGATCTCAGGCGGAGGCCGTGTCCCGGGTCCCCGCGGCGGCCCGCCGCCTGCGGCGTCCGCGCTCGTGGAGCAGGCCCAGGACGAGGGCGGCGGCCACCGCGATGAGGTGTTCACGGCCGGCGAGATTGGGCTTGGCGATCGACTCGAGGACCATCGAGCCGCCGGTGAGCGTGAAGACGACCGGGGCGCGGCGGACGACCGAGAGATAGGTGAACAGTCCGACGACCGCCGCGGACGGGCCGGTGTCGAGCACCTGGCCGATCTCGGGAGGCAGTCCGAGGCCCCACCGTCCCGGCCCCATCGCCATCATCACCCGCGCGGACAGCGTGCCGGCCAGGGTGGAGGCGTAGGCGATCAGGAGGGTACGGCGGCGGCCGAGGGCCAGTTCGGCCAGGGCGAAGGCGAGGAAGAGCTGGGTGATGCCCGCCCACACGGGGAGGTCGAGGGCCGGGACGTAGAGGGAGACGGGCGTGCGCAGCAGCGCCAGCCACAGGGGCAGGTCGCCCTGGACCCCGCCGAGCACGCGGACGGCGGTCGCGCCCGTGCGGTGCTGGGCGATGGCGTGGAAGAAGATGACGCCGGCGCAGGCGACGAAGGCGAGCAGCAGCGCGGCCGGTCCGCGCCGGCGCAACTGCCGCAGGGGATCGACGACGATGCCGTACCACTCGCCCCGCAGCGTGCGGCCGACGAACGCGAGCGCCCGGGAGAACGCCCCGCCCCGCGGCACGGCGTCGGCCCCGGCCCCGGCAGCACCGGCAGCGGCTCCCGCACCGGCACCGGATGTGGCGACACCCGGTGGGACCCGGTCACGCACGACACCCGGTCGGACCCGGTCACGCACGACGCCCGTCCACCCGCCCGCCCGCTCGGCGCGCGGCTCGCCCCCGGTACGGCCCTCACGCGCCCGGACCCCTCCCCCCTGGGTGCGGCCGGCGCGCGGCTCGTCCGCGGGGCGGCGTTCGCGGGGCCGTTCCAGGTCCGGACGCAGGATGCTCAAGGTCTCCCCCAAACACTCGTCGCACGATGTTTCCTACGAGTCACGTCCCGGAAGACGCAGGGCGGGGCCGCGAGGATTACTCCCGTTCAAGCCGTCTACCTCACATTTCGACCGAGGCCCGGTCACAGGCCGGGACGAGGAAGCCCGGCCGGGGGCCCGGGGCGGGCGGCGCCGAGGGCCCCCGGTGCGGCCGATGACGCCCGGTCACCCCGCCGTCACGGCGGTGGGCTAGTGTCACGGAAGTGGAACGCACCGACCAGCGGAACATGACCCCGGCCGGGTTATCGCGCACGGCGGGCCCGACCGGCCCCGGCGCCCTCGGCCTCCGCCCCTCCTCCCCTATCTGCTTCCGCCCCTTCGCGCCGTGGGCGACCACCGCGTGAGGCGATCCTCACCCGCCGCGGCCGGACCCGTCACCGGGCCCCGGACCGCCGCGGAACCCCTGCCGACCCTCCTCGCCGACGGCCTGCTCACCGAGCGGCTGGCGCTCGCCGTGCCCGAGGGCACCAGGACCGTCGTGGCCGAGTACGAGATCCAGCCGGGCCACTCACTGCCGTGGCACTACCACGAGGGCCGGGTGGTCGCCGTCGTGACGGCGGGCGTCCTGACCCGGACCCTGGCGGACGGCTCCGAGTGCGTGACCCCCGCCGGCGGGTGCATCGTCGAACCCGTGGGACCGCGGGGTGTGCACATGGCGGAGAACCGGGAGCCGGAACCCCTGCGCATCTGCGCCCTCTTCTTCCTTCCCCAGGGCAGCCCGCTGTCTACGCGCGCAGAACCGCCGGCGGGCCCGGCCGGCCGACGCTGACCCCGGCGCTGAGCCCGGCGCGGGCCCGCCGGGCTCAGCGCGCCGGCCGGGGGCCCGTCTCCTGCACCGGGAACGTCTGCTCGGCGCCCGGCAGCACGGGCCGGGGCAGGGTGGCGACGTCCTCCTGCGCCCGCTGCCACTGTTCCTCCGTGTCGTCGGGCAGCGCGGGTGCGGCCGCGCCGGTGCCGGAGAAGCGGAAGGCGGAGGTCAGGTCGCCGAACGTGGCGCGCCGCCAGGCGCTGATGTTGGGCTCCGTGACCCCGGTGAGCCGCTCCAGGAACCGCAGGGTGGAGGTGTGGTCGAAGGGCTCGGATGCCACCCAGCCGCCTACGGTCCAGGGCGAGACGACGATGGCGGGGACCCGGAATCCACCGCCGACCGGAAGCCCGGCGACGAACTCCCCGGGTGTGTCCACCGGCGGGGTGGGCGGCGGCACATGGTCGAACAGGCCGTCGTTCTCGTCGTAGTTGAGGATGAACGCGGTCTTCTTCCAGACCTTCGGGTTGGCCGCGATGGCCTCGATCTTCGAGGCGACGAACGCCGCGCCCGCCGCGGGCAGGTAGTCCGGGTGCTCCGACTGGTGGCCCGGCGGCACCAGCCAGGACACGGTCGGCAGCCGGTCGGCCCGGGCGTCGTCCTCGAACGTGCCCTCCGGCTGGGGCCGTACCCCCCGCTCGTACAGCTCGGAGCCGGGGAGCGCGTCCCGGAAGGCGGCGAACTGCTCGAGCAGGTTGCAGCCGTAGTCGTCCTCCTGCTGGTACACCTTCCAGTCGACCCCGGCGGCCTGGAGCCGCTCGGCGTACGTCGTCCAGCTGAACGGTGTGGGCGCGGAGTTGCGGACGACCGGTCCGCCGTGCGCGCCCTCGGGGTCGACGGTGCCGGTCATCCACATCAGGCGGTTGGGCCAGGTCGGGCCGAGGACCGAGCTGAAGTAGTGGTCGCAGAGGGTGAACGTCTCGGCGAGGGCGAACTGGAACGGGATGTCCTCACGGGTGTAGTAGCCCATGACGTAGGGGGCGTTGGCGCCGTCGGCCGTGCGATGGGCCGTCACCCAGCGGTCCATGTGCCCGCCGTTCCACGCCTCGTGCTGCACCGACCAGGCGTGGCTCGTGGACGGGATGGCCTGCGCGCTGGAGGTACGGGTGTCCAGGTGGAAGGGCAGGAGGTAGCCGGCCGGGTTGCCGGTGTCGGGCTGGTAGAAGACGGACCGTCCGGTCTCGAGGGTGAGCGCGTCGGGGTCGGCGAACCCGCGCACGCCGGACAGGGTGCCGAAGTAGTGGTCGAAGGAGCGGTTCTCCTGCATCAGCAGGACGACGTGTTCGACGTCGGCGAGCGAGCCACGGCGCGCCGGTCCGGCCGCGACGGCCTTCTGCACGCTGGGCGGGAGGAGGGAGAGGGCCGCGGCGGCCCCCAGCGCTCCCGCGGTCGAGCCCAGGAGTCTGCGTCGGGTCAACTCGGCCATGTCTGCTGTGCCCCTTGCTGAACGGACGAAGCGGAGGAAACGGGGGAATCGCCGGGAAGGGCGGGAACGGTGGGAACGGGGGAGGCGGCGGGAAGGGCGGGAACGGGCGAAGCGGCGCGAACGCGGGATGCCGAGGGAACGGCCGGGTGGTGGAAGGCGCGGGACGTGCCGGGCGGGCGGCTCAGGACCACAGCTCCTCGCTGTCGCACACCCGCGCCCCCATGTTGCGCTCCATCATCACGAGCGCCGCGTCGGCGAGTTCGGCGTGGATGTGGGCGACGGCGTCGCGGGGCACGGTCACCCGGAGGTGGCGGATGTGGGCGTCCAGCGCCGAGTACAGGACGCACTGCTCGGTGACCTGGCCGCACAGGACGACGTGGTCGATGCCCTCCTGGTGCAGGAGGTAGGACAACGGGGTCTCGAAGAAGATCGAGTGCCGTGCCTTCAGGACGAACAGGGACCGCTGGTCGGGCAGGAGGGGCTCGACCAGGTCGGCGTGCGAGCCGGAGAGGGCCTTGTCGAGCAGCTCCCCGTGGTGCGAGCGCCACTGGCCGAAGTTGTCGTTGACGTAGACGACGGGCACACCGGCGTCGCGGGCCCGTTCGACGAGACCGGCGGCCACCGGTACCACCTCGCGGGCCGACGGCAGAAGCAGCTCGGCGTCCGGGTGGTCGTAGGTGTTGATCATGTCGATGACGATCAGCGCGGTCGTGCCCATGCCGCTATGGGTTCCCGGCGCGGCGTGGATATGACGGCAGATCACTCTTCCGCGCGAGGAAGGGACGCGGGCGGCCGGTCGGCGAATATCGGTGGCGGAGGCCACGACCGGCTCGGTTACAGTGCTCCGCCGGTATCGCGCCGGCACCGAGAGGAGACACAGCGGTGCGCTTTGGGGTGGGGAACGCGGGGCGGCGCGGACACAGGGGGCGGGCGCTGACCCTTGCGGCCCTGTCGACGGGGCTGGTGACGGGGCTGATGACCGGGTGCGCGGCCGAGGACGGCGACCCGGATCCCGCGTCAGGGGCGTCCGCGGGGACCGCCGCGAAGGTCGCGCGGCGCGGCGGGTCCGTCGGGGCCTCCGGGTCCGCCTGCGAGCTGCCCGTCACCTTCGACACCGCGGAGTTCTGGAAGGCCAAGGCGGTCGACGCCGACGAGGCGTCCGCCGCCGGCGGGGACCTGGCCGGCCTCGCGGACGCCTTCCTGCGCCAGGGCCCGGTCACCATGGCGTGCGAGATCGACGCCAAGCCCGCCGGGAAGATCGGCTTCCTGCGGGTGTGGACCGGCGAGCCCGGCGACGCGGACGCGACGGCCGTCCTGAAGGGGTTCGTCACCGCCGAGCAGGGCGCGAGCGGGGCGAAGTACCGCACGTTCGAGGCGGGCGGCCTCACCGGCGCCGAGGTCGAGTACGTCACCACCAGCAAGCTCCTCGAGGAGACGAAGAAGGAGCGCGCGCTCGCCGTCACCACGTCCGCGGGTCCCGTCGTCCTGCACCTGGGCGGCATGGACACCGACGAGCACGAGGCGATGCTCCCGGCGTACGAACTGGCCAGGTCCACCCTCCGCCCCACCGGCTGACCGGAGCCGGGGTCAGGCGCGCAGCAGTTCGCGCATGCGTTCCGCCGCGCGTACGGCGCGGTCGCCGCAGCAGGTGTTGAACAGCACGTGCACCTGCTCGGCCCGCCGGGCGAGCGCCCGCACCCTCGGGACCCACTCGCAGAGCTCGTCGTCGGTGTACTCGTGCCGGAAGCGGTCCTCCTTGCTGCCGGTGCCCCAGGCCGGGCTGCGGCCATGCAGCCGGACGACCGCGAGCCGTCCGCAGGTCACGTGCGTGACGGGCGGCACCGCGGACGGCGGCGACTGCGCCATGTCGACGGCCACGGCGGCGAAGCCGTGGGAGCGCAGCAGGCCGGCCGTGGCGTGCTCCTGTTCCCCGCGCCACCAGTGCGGGTGCCGGAACTCGACGCAGACCGGCCATCCGGCGGTGCGTTCCGCGCACCGGTCGAGGAACTCCCGCGCCCGCGGCCCGGGGCGGAACCACGGCGGGAACTGGAAGAGGACGGCGCCGAGCCGTCCCGCGTCCCGTAACGGCCGGATCCCGTCCGAGAACCTGCGCCACACCTCGTCGAGGGCCTCGGGCCCGCGGATGTCGTCGGGCAGGCCCGGCGGCAGTACGGCGGCCCGCGTGGGGTGGCCGGTCAGCAGGGAGAAGGCCTTCACGTCGAAGACGAAGCCGTCCGGGGTGCGCCCGGCCCACAACGCGCTGGTGCGCTCGCCGGGCAGCGCGTAGTACGTGGCGTCCACCTCGACGACCGGGAAGCGTTCGGCGTAGTGGCGCAACCGTCCCTCCGCGTCGCGCCGCCCGCTCGGGTACCAGCCGCTGGAGACCAGCGCCCGGTCCGTCCAGGAGCACGAACCCACCAGAATCTCGCCCATGGCGTGCGGTTACCCCGCCGGGAGCGGGTCTCCCCCGCCGCGCGGATGCGCGCCCGGCCCGATGTGGCGCATTCTTGCTGTGTCGCTCAAGCGGCGGCGCACGGACGAGGTAGGGCCAGATGACTGGGAGCGCCGGAGACGAGCGGAAGCCGTCCGGGCCGCCGCCCGCGCTGCTGACCGGCACCGTGGCGGACGCGCTGCGGGTGACGGACGGCCGCGTCGCCGGCGTGTACCTCCGCTCCCCCACGCCCGGACTGCTGCGCCTCGCGGTCCTCGCGGGGCTGCCGGGCCCGCTGTTCCGCCCCTGGTGGCGGGTGACCGTGGACCGGCCGTTCCCGGTGGCCGACGTGCACCGGACGGGCGTGCCGGTGGTGCTGGCCAACGCGACCGAGACGATGCGCGACTACGCGCAGCTCGCGGCGGGCCTGCCCTTCCAGTTCGGCTCGCTGTACGTGCCCGTGGTGGCGGACGGCCGGTCCTTCGGGGTGCTGGCGGTCCTGCGGGCCGCGGCGGCCGACGCGGCGGAGGTGCAGGCGGAGCACGAACGGCTGGCGGTGGTGGCGGACGCCCTGGGAGCGGCCCTGTCGCGGCTGGACGCGGACGGCGGGGAGGTCACCTGGGACGGGGAGCCGCTGTGCGTACGGCCGCCCGCCGCGGGACCGGCCCCGGGCCGGGTGGGGCGGTTCGCGTGGGATCCGGCGACGGACGTCGTCACCCTGGACGAGCAGGCACGCGCCCTGCTGGGTCTGCCGCCCGGGCAGTCCCCGGGCACCCTGGACGCCCTCGCCCGGGCCGTCGACCCGACGGACGCCCACCGCCTGCCCGGCCTGCTGCACCGGACGGCCGGCGGCCGGCCCCCGCCGCTGCCGATCCAGGTGCGCACCACCGAGGGGGGCCTGCGGCTCCTGGAGCTGTGGGAGGCCACGGGCGCGGCGACCGGGGCGCCCCGCCCGCCCGGGGCGGCCGCGACGCCCCGTCCGATCGCCGGTGTCCTCCTCGACCCGGGCCCGGGGGCCCTCGCCGACGGAGCAGCCGACCTGCTGCCCGAAGGGGTCTTCTGTCTCGACCGGCTGGGGCTCGTCGTGTACGCCAACCCGCGGGCCGGGCACCTCCTGGGCGTGCCGCGTGACCGGCTGGTCGGCCGGTCGCTGTGGGAGGCGGTGCCGTGGCTGAACCAGCCCACCTGCGAGGAGCATCTGCGCGGCGCCCTGCTGTCACCGGAGCCCGCGCACTTCCATGTGCGGCATCCCCACACCCAGAACCGTTCCGCTGTCCCCCGGCCGTACGAGGGCGACTGGCTGCGGATCTCCCTGTACCCGGGCGCGGATCTCGTCACCTGCACGGCCGTGCCCGCCAACCGCGTGCCGCAGGGCACGGATCCCGAACCCGTCGGCGGCGCGCCGCCCGCGCCCGACACGGCGGCCTCGACCGCCCCGGTGTACCGGCCCATCGTGCTGGCCATCGCCCTCACGGAGGCCGTGACCGCGCGCCAGGTGTCGGCGGTGGTGATGCGGGAGCTGCTGCCCGCGTTCGGCGGCCGCCGGCTGGCCATCTACCTGCTCCAGGAACGGCACCTGTACCTGGCGTGGGAGTCGGGGTTCCCCAAGGGGTTCCTGCGCCCGTTCGAGGGGGTGGCGCTCGACGCCCGGCTGCCCGGGGTGGAGACCCTGACGACCGGCCGGCCGCTCTTCTTCGACTCGATGCGGCAGCTGGCGGCCGCCTATCCGGGCATCGCGCTCGACGCGTCGGAGGGGGCCCGCGCCTTCCTGCCGCTGATCGCCTCGGGCCGCCCGGTGGGCTCCTGCATCCTCGGCTTCGACCGCTCGCGCAGCTTCGGCTCGGAGGAGCGCACGGTGCTCACGGCCCTGGCGGGACTGATCGCCCACGCGATGGAGAAGGCCCAGCGCTACGACACCGAGGCCGCTCTGGCCCGCGGGCTCCAGCAGGCGCTGCTGCCGCGCCGGTTGTCGCAGCACGCGCGCGTGGAGACGGCCGGGCGGTATCTGCCGGGCACCGAGGGCATGGACGTCGGCGGCGACTGGTACGACGTGGTGGAGGCCGGGGACGGGCTGGCGCTGGTCATCGGGGACGTCCAGGGGCACGGTGTGCAGGCGGCGGCCACCATGGGTCAACTGCGCAGCGCAGTGCGGGCGTTCGCTCTGGGCGACCGGCCGCCCGAGGAGGTCATGGGAGGCACCAACCATCTCCTCATCGACCTGGACCCCGGGCAGTTCGCCAGCTGCTGCTACGTGCGGCTCGATCCGGCCACCGGGGTGGCCAGGGCGGTGCGCGCCGGGCACCTGCCGCCGCTGCTGCGCCACCCCGACGGCCGAACCGAGGTCGTGGACCTGTCGGGCGGTGTGGTGCTCGGCGTGGACCCGCGCGCCCTCTACCCGGTGACGGAACTGCGGCTGGAGCCCGGCGCGATCCTCGCCCTCTACACGGACGGGCTCGTCGAGCGGCCCGGGCAGGACATCGACGACGGCATCGCGGCACTGCGCCGCGACCTGGCCGGGGCCCTGCCCGGCCCGCACCCCGGCGCGGCCGGCGCGCGGGAGCCACGGGGCGGCCCCGCCGTCCGCTCCCTGGCGGACGTCGCCGACCGCCTCACCTCGACGGCCCGGCGGGCCGCGGACCGGGCGGACGACATCGCCCTCCTGCTGGCCACCCGGCGGGCGGCGCGGACGCCCCCCGGGACGAACACGGGCGACGCGTGACGTGACCGTGCGTGACGCCTCTCGCCTCGGACGCCCGGGCAGTGTAGACATGGCACATGGTCCGACTCCTGGGGCGCTCGGATACCCGGCCGGCCCGTCGTCCCCGGGGCCCGCGGGTCCGGCGCTCACCCGAGTCCGCGCTGGGCGGGCGCAGTCTCGCCGCGCAGGTGTTCGTGCTCCAGGTCGTCATCGTGCTGCTGCTGGTGGTGGCCGCCGTGGTGGCGCTGCTGCTCCAGGTACGGCACGACACCACCCAGGAGGCCCGCAACCGCTCGCTGGCGGTGGCGCAGACCTTCGCCAACTCGCCGGGCATCGTCCAGGCGCTGGCGAGCCCGCATCCGACGGCCGTCCTCCAGCCCAGGGCTGAAGCCGCCCGCAAGGCGTCCGACATGGACTTCATCGTCGTCCTGAACACGGACGGCATCCGCTACACGCACCCCAAGCCGGACCGCATCGGCAAGAAGTTCGTCGGGAACATCCAGCCGGCCCTGGACGGCGGGGTCGTCGTCGAGGAGATCAACGGCACCATCGGCCGGCTGGTGCAGGCCGTGGTGCCGGTGAAGGCGCCCGGCGGGAAGGTGGTCGGGCTGGTGTCGTCCGGCATCACCACCGCGCACGTCGGCGGCACCGCCGACCGTCAGCTCCCGCTCGTCCTCGGCAGCGCGGCGGTGGCCCTGGTCCTGGCCACGGCGAGCACGGCGCTGGTCAGCCGCCGTCTGCTGCGCCAGACCCACGGCCTCGGACCGCGCGAGATGACCCGGATGTACGAGCACCACGACGCGGTGCTGCACGCCGTACGGGAAGGGGTGATCATCGTCGGCGGGGAGGGCGACCTGCTGCTCGCCAACGACGAGGCGCAGCGCCTGCTCGACCTGCCACCGGACGCCGAGCGGCGCCAGGTCCTCGAGCTGGGGCTCGACCGGGACACCGCCGAGCTGCTGGCGTCGGGGCGGATGGTCACCGACGAGGTGCACCTGGTCGGGGAACGGCTGCTGGCGATCAACCAGCGGCCCACCGACCTGGCGGGCGGACCGGCCGGCAGCGTCGCCACCCTGCGTGACTCCACGGAGCTGCGGGCCCTGTCGGGCCGGGCCGAGGCGGCCCGTGAGCGCCTCGACATGCTGTACGCGGCCGGAGTGGGCATCGGGACGAGCCTGGACGTCGCCCGGACCGCCGAGGAACTGACGGAGCTGGCGGTGCCGCGGTTCGCGGACTTCGCGACCGTCGACCTGTTCGACTCCGTGCTGGACGGGGCGGAGCCGGAGGCGCACGGCGCGCTGCGGCGCACGGCGGTGAGCGCGGTCCGCAAGGGGGCGCCGCTGTACTCGGTCGGTGAGCGGATCCGGTTCGTGGACTCCAGTCCCCAGGCCCGCAGCCTCGCCGGGACGCGGGCGGTGCTGGAGGCCCGGCTCGCCCAGGCGCCCGGCTGGCGGGCCCAGGACCTCGAACGGACCGAACAGGTCGTGGAATTCGGCATCCATTCGCTGATCACCGTGCCGGTGCGGGCCGGCGCCCTGACCCTGGGCGTGGTCAGTTTCTGGCGTTCGGAGCGGCCCGACCCGTTCGACCCGGACGAGGTGGTGCTCGCGGAGGAGCTGGTGGCGCGGGCCGCGATCTCCATCGACAACGCGCGCCGCTTCACCCGTGAGCACGGGATGGCGGTCACCCTCCAGCGCAGTCTGCTGCCGCGCAGGCTGCCGGAACAGAACGCCCTGGACATCGCCTACCGCTATCTGCCCGCCCAGGCGGGCGTGGGCGGGGACTGGTTCGACGTGCTTCCCCTGTCGGGGGCCCGGGTCGCTCTGGTGGTCGGTGACGTGGTGGGCCACGGCCTGCACGCGGCGGCCACCATGGGGCGGCTGCGCACGGCGGTGCACAACTTCTCGGCCCTGGACCTGGCCCCGGAGGAGCTCCTGGGCCTGCTGGACGAGCTGGTCGCCCGTATCGACCAGGACGAGGCCGCCGACGGCTCCGACGCCCCGGTCTCCGGCGCGACGTGTCTGTACGCCATCTACGACCCGGTCTCCCGGCGCTGCACGATCGCCCGCGCCGGGCATCCGCCGCCGGCGCTGGTGCACCCGGACGGCAGGGTCGAGTACCCCGAGGTGCCGGCCGGGCTTCCCCTCGGGCTGGGCGGGCTGCCGTTCGAGACGGTCGAGCTGGAGCTGGCCGAGGGCAGCTCGCTGGTGCTGTACACCGACGGGCTGGTGGAGGACCGGGAGCGGGACATCGACACCGGTCTCGAACTGCTGCGCACCGCGCTGGCCCGCACGTCCGGGAGTCCGCCGGAGGGGGCCTGCCAGGCGGTCCTCGACGCGCTGCTGCCGCCCCGCCCGAACGACGACATCGCGCTGATCGTCGCGCGGACCCGGGCGCTGGGCGCCGACCGGGTCGCCGAGTGGGACGTGCCGGTGGACCCGGCGGCGGTGGGCGAGGTCAGGTCCGCGGTGGTGCGCCGGCTGGCGCACTGGAACCTGGACGACCTGGCGTTCACGACGGAGCTGATCCTGAGCGAGCTGGTCACCAACGCGATCCGCTACGGCAACGGCCCGGTGGCCGTCCGGCTGCTGCGGGACCGCACCCTGATCTGCGAGGTCTCCGACGGCAGCAGCACCTCGCCGCATCTGCGGTACGCGGCGATGACGGACGAGGGCGGCCGCGGTCTGTTCCTCGTCGCGCAGCTCACGGAGCGCTGGGGCACCCGGTACACCGCCAAGGGCAAGGTGATCTGGGCCGAACAGCCGCTGCCCTGAGGCGTGGCGCCGGCCGGACGGGTCCGGGTCGCCGACGTCTCATGTCGCGGCCGGGCCGGTCAGTGCGTCCAGGCGTTCACGGAGGTGGTGCAGGACCGAGCGGGCGGTGTCGGGGCCGTGATGGGCCCTCTCGTGGCGCAGGTACCCCGACAGGCGGGCGTCCTCGGTCATGTTGAGGGTGATCGCGAGCACGGGCGCCGCCGCCTCGGACGACTGGCGGGTGGCGTAGGTCAGCCGGGAGGAGTCCTGGCTGATGGGCAGGACGTCGGTGCGCAGGGCGTGCATCGGGACGGCGTCGATGCGCTGGAGGTCCATGGCCCAGCCGGTCACCCCGTGCAGGCGCAGCGCGGCGTGGCCGAGGGCGTACCGGAAGAAGCCTGCGTCGCCGCTGCGGCCCAGCACGGACTCGGCGACCCGTCCGAACGGCAGGTCGACGGTGGCCGAGGCGTCGCGGACGGCCTCGTGCGTGCGTCGCAGCAGTCCGCGTCCGCCGTCCTGTGACAGGTCCACCGGTATCTGCACCATGTTGGCGAATTCACCGACGGCGGTGCGGTGTTCTGGCCGCAGCCGGCCGTGCGACGGTGTGGAGAAGATCAGCCTTTCCCGGCCGAACTGACGGCCGAGGGCGCCGGCGAACCCCGCGATCAGGAGCGAGTACAGGGAGACCCGGGCGGCGCGTGCGGCGTGCAGAAGCCGTCGGGTCTGCCGGGGGGAGAACTCGAGGGGTTCCTCGTCGTAGTGGTGGCGCAGCGCCCGGGGCCCGGCGGTGCGGCCCGGCAGCGGGTCCCCGGCGCCGTACGCCCGTAACAGTGCGGCCCGGGCGGCGAGGCGGGCCGCGCGGTCCTCCAGGAAGGGGCGGGCGGACTCGGCGTGGATGAGGTCGAGGTAGGAGAAGGCGGGCCGCAGCGGTGGTCCGCCGGCCACCCGCCGGTTGTACGCGTGGGCGAGGTCGCCGAGGAAGAGGCGGTGGCAGGCCGCGTCGAACACCAGATGGTGGAAGTTGGTGAGCAGGACGTGGTGGTCGGGAGCCGCGCGCAGCAGGTAGGCGCGGCCCAGGGCCTCGGTGACGTCGAAGGGACGGGCACTGAGCTCCACGAGGAACCCGTAGGGCTGCGCGGGCAGTTCGGCCTCCTCCAGCGGCAGCGGGGTCGCGCGCAGCGTCTGGCGGGGCCGGACGACGTCGGCTATCCGCTCCGGCGGTCCTTCCAGTCGCAGGCGCAGGGCGTCGTGGTGGAGCGTGACCTCGGCGAAGGCCTCCCGCAGGGCGCCGGTGTCCAGCGGCCCGAGGAGCCGCAGGGCGGTCGCGCAGTCGATCGAGACCACCGAGGGCCAGGGCCTGGCATGACAGCGTTCCCACTCCCAGCACATTTCCTGGCGCGAGGAGAGGGGAAGTGCGGGGTGCTCGGGACCGGTGGTCGTCGTCATGTCCTGCCTCGGGGTCGGTGACACCTGTCGTACGCGGAACGGAAATGCACTCACCGCCGGCTCCCGTCGTCGCCGGGATCCGCAACGCGCGAGCGCAGCCGTCGGATCGATGTTCTCGGACGATTCCGCCGCTCGGGAGCGGTTCGGCGACATTTCGGCACAGCCACATGCCGGTCCTGCCCTCGGTGCGCCCCTCGTGATCGGGCGGCGGCGCTCATCGGCGACGGCCCCGCCGCCCGCTGGACAGCCCGCGCGTCTGCTCATAAATGAGACTTATGAGTCCATAGACCGGACCCGCGTACCGGGTAAGGCTTGCCTCAGTTTAGGCTTCCCCGGAGTCGATCTGTCGCCACTCGAAGGGAACCTGATCATGCCCCGCCCCCTGCGGGTAGCCATAGTCGGAGCCGGCCCCGCCGGGATCTACGCCGCCGACGCGCTGCTCAAGTCCGATGTGGCCGCCGACCCGGGTGTCTCCATCGACCTCTTCGAGCGCATGCCGGCCCCGTTCGGCCTGATCCGTTACGGCGTCGCCCCGGACCACCCCCGCATCAAGGGCATCGTCAACGCCCTGCACCAGGTCCTCGACAAGCCGCAGATCCGTCTCTTCGGCAACGTCGACTACCCGACCGACATCAGCCTGGACGATCTGCGCGCCTTCTACGACGCGGTGATCTTCTCGACCGGTGCGACGGCCGACCGCGAGATGTCGGTGCCCGGCATCGACCTGGACGGTTCCTACGGCGCCGCGGACTTCGTCTCCTGGTACGACGGTCACCCGGACGTGCCGCGCACCTGGCCGCTGGAGGCCGAGAAGGTCGCGGTCCTGGGTGTCGGCAACGTCGCCCTGGACGTGGCCCGGGTGCTGGCGAAGACGGCGGACGAGCTGCTGCCCACGGAGATCCCCGCCAACGTCTACGAGGGCCTCAAGGCCAACAAGGCGCTGGAGATCCACGTCTTCGGCCGCCGTGGCCCGGCGCAGGCGAAGTTCTCCCCGATGGAGCTGCGGGAGCTGGACCACTCCCCCACCATCGAGGTGATCGTCGACCCCGAGGACATCGACTACGACGAGGGCTCGATCGCGACGCGGCGCGGCAACAAGCAGGCCGACATGGTCGCCAAGACGCTGGAGAACTGGGCGATCCGCGATGTCGGCGACCGCCCGCACAAGCTGTTCCTGCACTTCTTCGAGTCGCCGACGGAGATCCTCGGCGAGGACGGCAAGGTCGTCGGGCTGCGCACCGAGCGCACGGCCCTCGACGGCACCGGCAACGTCACGGGCACCGGCGCGTTCAAGGACTGGGACGTCACGGCGGTCTACCGCGCCGTCGGCTACCTCTCCGACAAGCTCCCGAAGCTGCCGTGGGACCTCGAGTCGGGCACGGTCCCGGACGAGGGCGGCCGGGTCATCGAGGAGTCCGGCGAGCACCTTCGGTCGACGTACGTCACCGGCTGGATCCGGCGCGGCCCGGTCGGCCTGATCGGCCACACCAAGGGGGACGCCAACGAGACGGTGTCCAACCTGCTGGACGACCACGCGAACGGCCGGCTGCACACGCCCGGGTCGCCCGAGCCGGAGGCCGTGGACGCCTTCCTGGCCGAGCGCGAGGTCCGCTTCACCACCTGGGAGGGCTGGTACAAGCTGGACGCCGCCGAGAAGGCGCTGGGCGAGCCGCAGGGCCGTGAGCGCGTGAAGATCGTCGAGCGCGAGGACATGCTGCGGGAGAGCGGCGCGTAGTCCCGCCCGCGAGGTCCGGGGACGGGCCCGGCCGCCCGTGATGTCGCGGGCGGCCGCGGGCCGCGGGGAGTCAGGCCCCGTCGGCGCGTCCGCCCCGGACCCGCTGGGCGACGTCGCGGAGCTTGACGTTGTGCTGCTGGGAGATGCGGCGCAGCACGTCGAAGGCCTCCTCCTCGCTCAGGTGGTGGCGCTCCCTGAGGATGCCCATGGCCTCGCCGATGGCGTGCCGGGTCTTCATGGCGTCCTCGAGCTGGTCGACGGCGTGGGCGTCGGCCAGGGCCACGGCGGCGTGGGAGGCAAGCAGCCAGCCGGCGGTCTCGACGTCCTCGCCGAAGGTCCCGGGGCGGCGGGCGTACAGGTTGAGCGCGCCGAAGTCCTCGTCGTGGGTGTAGAGCAGCACCCCGGTCATGCTGCCGATGCCCAGTTCGTGGGCCGCCGCGGCGAACCGCGGCCAGGCGGGCTGGGGGCGGGACATGTCCGCGATGCGGTACACGCGCTCGCCGTCCTTCGCGCGGTCCGCGAGGTCGAAGCACGGGCCCTCGGCCAGTTCGCCCTGGAGGCGGTCGGACTCCTCGACCAGCTCGCCGCAGGAGGACAGGGTGACGGACCTGCCCTTGCGGACGGCGAGGATCCCGGCGGCGTCACAGCCGTCGACCAGTCGCACCGCCGAGGCGGCGATCTCGTCCAGCGTCCCCTGCACCGAGTCCTGCGCGAGAAGGTTGCGCGCGAGCTCGGCCATCGACTCCGCGAAGTCACGCCACTCCAAGGCCACCACCCGTCTTCGTCACCGGTTCAGTCACCCTACCGCCCGCCGCTCCGGCACCTGCGCGGCCCGCCCGCGGCCCCGGCCACGCGGGTCAGCCGTCGTCGCGCGGGTAGGTGCGGATCACCTTCGCGTGGACGTCGGCCTGGAGGTAGGCGCTGCCGTAGTCGTCGGAGAGGTAGACGCTCATCGTCGGCCCGCTGTCGAAGACCGTGGAGGGCGGGTTGATCACCAGGTAGCGGCTCGTCGGCTCGGGCACGCCCAGGGACTTGGCGGCCCTGGTCAGCAGGGCGGGCACGGCGTCCCAGTCGTAGAGGTCCAGGTCGACGGGGACGACGCCGTTCATGACGCTGCCGCCCGGGCCCTCCTTCACCGCCACGTCCCCGCCCCGGTACATGTAGCGGTCGTAGAGCTTGGGGTGACCGGCGACGGGGGCGTCGGCGATGGCGTACTCCCCGTAGATCACCAGGCTGGTGACCTTCGACCCGCCCATGGCGGCGGTCAGCTTGGCCACGGTCGCCTCGATGCCGTCGGCGGTGAGCAGGTCCACCTTCTCCACGCCGGCGGCGGCGCCCGACGAGCCGCCCGAGGACGATTCGGCGCCGCGTGACGCCGACGGCGAGGCGGAGGACGAGGCGGGCGGACTCTCGGCGCCCGCGCCCCCGGTGCCGCCGTCCTTGGTGTTCGGGATCAGCGTCCACACCAGGACGCCCGCCAGCACCGTGCCGACGACCGCTCCGGCGACGGCCGGGCCCCGGCGGCGGGAGCCGCGGGGCGCGAGGCCGGGGTGGGGGACGGCGGGGGTGACGTCCGCGGGGCCGGGCGGAGCGAGCGGGTAGGAGGTCGGCGGGGCCTGCGGGAGCCCGGGGGGCGGGGGCGCCGCCGGTGCCGCCGGGTGCGGCGCGGCCGCCCCGTACGGGGCGTCCGCCCGGTACGGCGCGTCCCCGGCCGCGGCCGCCGCGGCGAGCATCCGGTCGACCTCCGCCGCGTCGGGGCGGGCCTGCGGGTCGCGGACCAGCAGCGCCCGCAGCACACCGGTCAGGGGCCCGGCCCGGCGCGGCTCGGGCACGTCCTCGCCGAGCACGGCGGCGAGCGTGGCGAGCGTGCCGGCCCGGCGCAGCGGATGGTGGCCCTCCACCGCGACGTACAGCAGCATCGCCAGCGACCAGAGGTCGGCGGCCGGGCCGCCGTCCTTGCCGCTGACCCGTTCCGGCGCCATGAAGTCGGGCGAGCCGATGACCGCGCCGGTGGCGGTGAGACTGGCGGACTCGCGTACGGCGGCGATGCCGAAGTCGGTGAGCACGGGGCGCCCGTCGGGGCGCAGGAGGACGTTCGCGGGCTTCACGTCACGGTGTTCGATGCCCACCGCGTGCGCGGCGCGCAGCGCGGACAGCACCTCGCGGCCGAGCGCGGCGGCCTCGGCCGGCGGCATCGTGCCGCGGTCGAGCCGGTCCTGGAGGGAACCTCCCTCGACCAGTTCCATCACGATCCACGGGTACGTGTTCTCGCCGCCGTCGACGATGTGATGGATCGTGACGACGTTGGGGTGGTGGACACGCGCCAGCGCACGGGCCTCGCGCAAAACGCGTTCACGCAGCGTGCGGGCGCCCTCGGGGTCGTACTCGGCCAGGTCCGGGTCCGGGGGCCGGACTTCCTTGACGGCGACGTCCCGGTGCAGTGCCAGGTCGTGGGCGCGCCACACCAGGCCCATGCCGCCGCCGCCCAGGCGTCCGACCAGCTCGAAACGGCCGTCGACGACCCGTCTGTGGGGTTCCGCTGTGCTCATGGCAGGAGCTTAGGGGCAGGCGCCGACAGGTGTTCTGTCGGCCGGAGGGAGCACAACGTGAATGGTCCGCGAAGGCCAGGGGCATGCTGTGAACGAGGTCACCTTCCGCCGGGCCGTTGCGGACCCGGCTGCGGACCGCTCCCTCACTCTCCCGTCGCCCTCCGCCACGAAGGACATGTGCTTTGGCTCTCATGCACCCTGACGCCCCCTCGGCCCGCCGCCCGGGCCGCTGCTGGACGATCCGTGTGGTCGGGCACCGGGACCGCACCGCGTCGGTCACCTGCTCCTCGGCGTGCGTGATGCCGGCGCGTTCCCGCGACATCGCCGCCCTGCGCCGCTTCGCGGAGGCCCACGCGGCCGCGCACGCCCGAGCGGCGGCGGTGCATCACGACGCCTCCTGCTGGTGCCGCCGCGAGCGGTGCGCGCTGCACGAGGGCACCCGGGTCGCCTGCGCGGGGACGGTCGTCCTCGTCCTGCGGCACGACCCCGCGGTGGGTCAGGTGTGGACGCTCAGCGAGGTCTGTGCCGCGTGCGCCGCGCTGCTGCCGCACGCGCGCGTGCTGAGCCGGGCGGCCCCGCCGCCGCCCCGCGGCCCGGGAACGGGCCCCGGCGCGGTCACGGGCAGGGGTGCCGAGACCGCGCAGGGCGCGGGCACGGGTCCGGGGCCGGGCCGACCGGCTCCGTCAGGTCCGGCGGCGCCGACGGTCGGGCCGCCGCGTCTGGTGCCCGGAGGGTTCAGCGCGCCCTCCACGGGGGTCGGCGCGGGCCCGGAACGGAGCGGCGCCCGACGGCGCGGACCCGGCGGCCGGCGAGGCCGCACCACGGGGGCGTGACCGCTTCTCCTCTACGCCGCCGCCCGGGACGGACCGCGTGACCGGACGGCGCGCCACGGCCGGGCGCCCGGCCGACCGCAGCCGGACGCCGGCACGCGCGAAGGCAGCGCGCGCAAGGACCGCATGTACGAAGGCGGCGCGCGAAGGCCGTCGAGCCGTCCGGGCCTGTTCAGGGCCGGTGGCGGGACTGCGGCGGGATGCGCAGCGGCAGCGCGCCGAGGATCCGGCCGCGGGACTGCGGTCGCGCGGGCGGTTCACCGCGGCGGGAGACGGGCAGGCCGTCCGCCGGCCGCCCCGCCACCAGTTCGCCGATGCGCCTGCCGCTGTACCGTCCCTCCAGGTGCAGACGGCCGATGTCGGTCCGCTCGTCCGCGAGCAGCGTCAGGACGGCGCGCGGTCCGGCCGCGTACGTCGCCAGGTAGCCTCCGGCGCCGTGCACCAGCAGCTCACGGAACTCGCCGCGGGCCGCGAGGTCGACCATCCGCCGCCCCACCCCGAGCGCCGCCGCCGTGAGCGCGGCCAGCCCTTCCGACTGCCCGTCCGGCAGGTCCTGGGCGAGGACCAGCCCGTCGGCGCCGGCCGCCAACGCCCCTGTCAGCAGCGGCAGTCGGGAGCGCAAGCTGTGCAGTTCCCGCAGAACCTCGGTCTCGACGGCCATGACCGTTGTCCCTTCGGCGCGTTGTCGACTGTGACGGATCAAGTGCGGTGCGGCGCGCGGTGGTTCCGGTGCTTCTGAGGTTACGGAAGGCGGCGGCCGGAAGTGACGGCTTCGGCATTTTCCCCTGGAACATGCCGCCGCGGCGGTCTTCGCCGCGGCGCTCGCGCGCGGGACGGCCCGGCGGCCGTGCACGAGCCGGGGCGGGACACACGTCCGCGCGCAACGGCGGGCGCGCGGACGGCTCGTAATCTGGTCGCGTCCCGTCACCGTGGAAGGGGAGTGCGCTCGTGCCGCCGTACCAGGCAGGAGCTTTTGGCCGGGCCGCACCGTGCCGCCGGCCCTGAGCGTCCCCGGCGGCCGGAGCCGTCCGGGGCCCGGCAGGCACTCTCGCCCGGTGAGCGTGCGGGAGCTGCGCGGGGGCGCACGCATGGTGCTGTGCGCCTCGGTGTCGTGGTACCTGGCGGTCGAGCTGCACATCGACAGCGCCCCCGTCGCCGCCGTGCTGCCGGCGGTGTTCACCCTGGCCGGGATCCCGCTGTGGGCGCCCCGGCTCGGCTTCTACCGCCTCGGCGGTGTCCTGCTGGGCGTGGGCATCGGGGCGCTCGCGCTGCGCTGGCTCCCCGTGTCCGTCCTCTCCCTCGCTCTCGTGGTGAGCGTCGGGTACCTCGCCGGTCTCCTGCTGCGGATCGACGGCGCGCCCAGCCCGCAGGTGGTCGTCAGCGCCGTGCTCGTCTTCGGTGTGCCCGTCGCCGGCTATCCCGAGCAGCGTCTGCTGGAGAACCTGGTGGGGATCGCGGTGGTCGTGCTCCTCGGCCCCCTGCTGTGGCCGCCCGACCCCTGCGCCATCCTCTCCGGCAGGCTGGACGCCTACCGCGAGCGCCTCGACCGGCTGCTGCGGCGGCACGGCGTCCAGGGCGCTCCGCCTGCGGCCGACCGGGATGCGGGGACGGCCGAGGACCTGTGGCAGCAGCCGCGCGATCTGGGACGGGATCTGCGCCGGGCCCGGCAGGCCCTGCGCTGGAGCGTCCTCCTGCGCCGTTCGGCCCCGGCGCTGGAGGAGGTCGGCCACCGGATTCACCTGGCAGAACGCACCGCGGCGCCCTTGCACTGCCTCACCGCGCACCTGCGCCTCGCGGACGACCGCGACCCGTTCCCGGACGCGGTGCGGCACGCGCTGGTCGGCGCGCTGGCCGGCGCCGATCCCACGGAGCCGATCGCCCGGGCCCGGGCGATCGGCCGGCGAAACGAGCCCGCCGCTCCCGGTACGCAACCCGACCTGGTGCACGGCATCCTGCTGCTGGTCCTGGACACGCTCGACGAGTACCGCCGGGCGCACTTCCCCGGCCCGTGACCCCGGGGCGGAGCCGATCTCCGTATCCGCGTGCGCCCCCGGACGAGGCTGCGTACCGTGCCGGGGATGGACGCGAGGTTCACGGGGCGCTCCGGCCGCCGTCGCCGGACGACGGCGGTACGCGCGCGGGGCACGGGCCCGGTGGTGGGGACGTGAGGCCGTGGCGGTGGAGCGCCGCCGAGCTGGTGAGGGGGCTCCGACCCTGGCAGCGGCTCGTGATGTTCGGGTGCCTGTGCGCGCTCGTGGTGCCGTTCTGGTTCGCCGCGCAGAACGTCCACCGGTTCACCTCCGGACACCGGACGAAGACGGAGGGGACGGTGTACTGCGCGTGGGACGGCCCGTGCCGGGGCGCGTGGCTGCTGCCCGGCCGACAGCAGGGCAGCGGGGAGATCGAGGGCCTGACCTTCGCGGCCGACGAGGAGGGCCTGCTGGACATACCGCTCTTCGCGGGGCGGGACTGGGCCGTCACCGACCGCTCCGGCCTGCTGGCCCGCGCGATCGTGGAGGCCCTCTTCGGCGCGATCGGGATGGTGGTGGTCCTCTGGATCGCCTGGGCGAGGTCCTAGCCGTGCCGACGCCGGAAGACGGGCCCGCCACGCGGACCGGACGCGAGGGCCGGGCAGGCGGACCGGACGCGAGGGCCGGGCGCGAGGGCCGTACACGCGGACCGGCGGGCCGGCGGACCGGGCGGGAAGGTCTCGCACGGGCACGTTCTCAGGCGGGCACATCGAGCCGGAGCAACGCGGCCGTGCCGGTGCGGGGCAGGGAGACGGTGAGGAGTCCCCCGGCGGCGTCCCATCGCACGGCGGCGCCCGACGGGCCGCAGTGGAGGACCTCGGGCGTCAGGTGAACGCCGCGCAGGTGCGGCAGGGGAAGCGTACGGCTGCCGCTCCCCGGGGCGCCGGGTCCGGCGGCCCTGCGCCACACCGTCAGGAACGTGGCCGTCCGGCCGCGCAGTCCGTGGGCGATCCAGGCGTCGTCCCACTTCGGCAGTCCCAGGGGCCACACCGGGTGCGCGGAGGCGATCTCGTGCCGGACGTCCTTGTAGACGCGCACCGCGCGCCGCACCAGGCCGAACTGTTCGTCGCTCATCCGGTCGAGGAAACCGGAGAGATGGACGCGGCCCAGGAGTGCGCCCGCGAGGGTGAAGGCGATCTCGTCGAGGCTCTGGTCGGGCTGGGGGTAGGCCCAGACGCCCGCCTGTTCCGGGGTCACGGCGGTGGCGGCCGAAGCGGCGATCGGCGGGTAGCGCAGCGGATCCTGCTGATCGCTGGTGGACTGCACCTGCGCCACGGCCAGTTGCGCGTAGTCCATGCGCAGCCCGCCCGACCCGCAGTTCTCCAGGACGAGACCGGGGTGCCGTACGAGCAGCGAGGCCATCCAGTCCAGGTGGGCGCGGTGGTGGCCGAGCAGTCCGGCGCCCGGGCTCTCGGAGCCGTTCTCCGTACCGGGGCCGGCGTTGATGTTGTAGTCGAGTTTGAGGTAGCCGACGCCCCACTCGCCGGCCAGCCGGTCCACCACCCGGTCGAGATGGGCGCGGGCGGCCGGGTGGCGCAGGTCCAGGTGGTGCCGCCCGTGTTCCGTGACGCGCAGCCCGCCGCGCCGGAAGAACGCCTCGTCGGGCAGGGTGCGGGCCAGCGGGCTGCGGACGCCGACGACTTCGGGTTCGAGCCACAGACCAGGGGTCATGCCCTGCCGCCTGATCGCGTCCAGGACCTCGTGCACACCGCCGGGAAAACGGCCGGGGGCGGGCTCCCAGGCGCCCACGGAGTCCCACCAGCCCTGGGCGTCGTCGTCGTACCAGCCCGCGTCGATCACGAAGACCTCGGCGCCGGCCGCGCCCGCCGCCTCGACGAGGGGGAGCAGCTTCTCGGTCGTCGGGTCGCCCATGAGGGTGTTCATGTAGTCGTTGTAGATCACCGGGAGCTCGCGGTGATCGGGATGGTCGTGGCGGATGCCTCGGCGGTGGTCGGTGAGGATCCCGAAGGCCGCGTCCAGCCCGCCGGTCCGGGTCCGCACCAGCACCGCGGGCACGGTGGTGAACTCCTCACCGGGGGCGAGGACCTGGTGCCACTGGTGGTGGGCGTCGTCGGGGCCGGACAGGGCCAGGTAGGCGCACCCCTCGCGTTCACCGGTCTCGAAGCGCCAGCCCGCGCCGGACTCGATCTGCCACAGCCAGGCACCGCCGTCCCGGTCGGTGAGGGCGCCCATCGGCAGGTGCCTGCCGGTCGACCAGCTGCCCTGCGAGTACCGCTCGAAGCAGCCGCGGCCCTCGTGCCCGTGGGCGGAGCGGTTCAACGGCACGACCTCGTCACGGTACGGGGACCGCCGCCACCGGCATTCGGCGAGCCAGTCGTTGTCCGCCCAGTGCAGGGTCAGGCCGTCCAGGGTGCCGTCGGCGCCGGTCATGCCGCCGAGGGTCAGGGTGGTCACGCCCTCCAACCGGACCGGAGCGCCGCCCTCGTTGACCAGCCGCACCCGGGCCCGAAGAAAACCACCGCTCCCGTCCCCGACACCCGGCCCCCGCCCCGCCGCGCCCTCGTGCGCGCCCGCGCTCCCGCCCCGTTCGAGCGTGACCTCGGCGGCGAGGCCCGTCACCGCGTCGGCGAGGCGGATCGTCGTCCGCTCCAGGCCGCCGTGCCGAACGGTCTCGTGGCCGCGCAGCGCCAGGCGGTCGCCCAGGGCCGTCTCGATGGAGCGTTCGCCCGACCACAGGCGTCCGTGGCCCGTGGCGGTGACCTCGACGAGGGGGACGAGACAGTCCCAGTCCCGGTCGGGTCCGCCGAGCCGCACCGCGCCCGTGGCGCCGACGAGGGCGTGCAGCCCGAGCTCCGGGCACGACCAGATAGGGGACGGTGGCCTCTCGCCCGCGGTGGCGGCCAACGGGTCTCCCTCCGCGGGGTCCGTGCGATGACGCTCACGATCCTGCCACGCATGTGACCGGTCACACAAGACACCGTCCGCGTCCCGTCGGCCGTGCCCCGCCGGCCGGGACCGGCGACGGGGCACGGACGTGCGGCCCACCGGACGGGGCCGCACGAAGGGCCGCGGACAGCCCGCGGACAGGGCCCGCCCCTGTGCGGATGGAGAGCGGGTCCTGTCCGCACGGGTCCGATTCTCGGCTCCCCCGGCGGGCACGCCCACGGGTGCGCGGACGACGGCCGTGGTGAACGGGGCGCGCACCGTGCGGGACGCGCACACCCCGTACGAGTGGCGTCCACCCCGTGCGGACGACGGCCCGATCCGGGGGCGTGACGCGTGCCGCGCCGGGGAAGGTGCACCGCGGCAGGGCGCCCCCGGGTGCCCGGACCGCCGCCCCGACCGACCGCGCACGCCCCGCGGCGGGCGATACTGGCCTTCGCACCTGTCGCCGCGTCGTCACGGCCCTCACGAATGGACTCATGCACATCTCCGCGACCGTTTCGCCCACGACACCGTCCACGGTGTGGCAGACCCGTGGCCGTCACACCGGCCCCACCGCGCCGGACGTCCTGCGCAGGCACCTCCGGGCGCTCAAGGACGCCGGGACCCTCCAGGACTTCAAGGAGCTGCCCGACGCCGACACCCCGGAGGGGGAATCGGCCTTCGAAGCCCGGTGGCCGGTCGCGGAGGAGATCACCGTCCGTGCCCGGCTCCGGCTCGCCGAGTGGTCGGGCTCCGGCCAGGAGTGGACGCTGACGGCGGAGGCGGAACGTCCGTGGGACCAGCGCTGGCCGTCGCCCGCCGGCATGTTCTGGCCCTGGGAGGCGGACACCCCCTGGGGCCAGGAGACCGTCACCGGCGAGCGTTTCCTCACCGCCAATCCGCTGCCGGCCGACGACAAGGAGCTGCGGCGCGCGCTGCGGGCCGCACTGCGGGACACCTGGACCGTCCATGTCGTCGTCCATGAGGCCATGACGCCGGACGAGCGCGGCCGCCGGTCCCTCGTCCCGCTGCTGCCGCCCGGCCTGCACCACCGGGTCGTCGAGCACCGCGCGGCCCCGCACCAGCTGCGCACCGTGAACTGGGCCCTCAAGGACAGCGGGGTGGAGGTGCCGCGCGGCGGGGCGCTGGTGCTGCCCGGCGCTCCCGCTCCGGCCGACTACGACGCCGCCGCGTTCTCGGTGCGCAGCGTCTTCCTCGACGGCACCCACCCCACCGAGCTGCTGGAGGCCGTACGGCGCTTCGCGGCCTTGCCGAGGCCGCTGCCGGAGGGGGCCGACGCCGCGCTCACCGCCCTGCGGGAGGAGTGGCAGCTGCTGACGCTGGAGGAGGAGCTCGCCCGCGAACGCAAGCTGGTGGTGATGTACAAGGAGGCGCTGGAGGCGATGACGGAGTCCCGGGACCTGTACCGGGAGGCCGCCGAGCACGCCCACGAGGCGCTGGCCGCGTACCGGGAGGCGGCGGCCGAGGCGGGCGAGCCGCGGCAGGCGCCGGCCCGCAAGGCGGGCTCGCCGTTCCAGCAGCTGGGCCGGACCCTGGAGCGCTTCCGGGAGACGACGAAGGGCCTGCTGCCGTCCGGGCCGCCGGTCTCCGCCGCCACGGGCGGGTCGCCGGACCGGGACGGCGCCTCCGGCCCGCACGACGTGACCGGAGAGGCCGAGGCACCCGTGCCACCGGAGGCACCCGAGGGGACCGACACGGGCGACCGGGCCGAGCCGGCCGGGAGGACCGGGGTGAGCGACCGGTAGGCGGCCGACGGACGCCGGTGCCCGAATTGCCGGGTTCCGGGACGTGTCATCCGTCCCGCTCTGGATACGCGGTCATCACGGCACCACGGACCGCCCCGGAAGGGACCAGCACATGGGCAGCGAGCACGGCCCCCGGCCGGCGCCCCACCGCTCCGGCACGACCCTGCGCGTCAACGGCAAGCCGCACACCCTCACCGTCGACCACCGGCGGGTGCTGCTGGACGTCCTGCGGGAGGATCTGGACCTCACGGGGGCGAAGAAGGGCTGCGACCACGGGCAGTGCGGCGCGTGCACGGTCCTCGTGGACGGGCGGCGCGTCAACAGCTGCCTCCTGCTCGCCGTCGCGCTCGACGGCTGCGACGTGACCACCGTGGAGGGCCTGTCAGATGCCGGTGAGGAGCCGCATCCGCTCCAGCGGGCGTTCCTCGAACGCGACGCCTTCCAGTGCGGGTACTGCACGCCCGGACAGCTGTGCTCGGCGGTCGGCGCGCTCGCCGAGGCGCAGGCGGGTCATCCCTCGCAGGTGACGGACCCGGCGGCGCCGCCGGGACGGCCCGTGGCACTGGACCGCGACGAGATCCGGGAGCGGCTCAGCGGCAATCTCTGCCGCTGCGGCGCGTACCCGCGCATCGTCGACGCCGTCGAGGACGTGAGCGGGGCGGGCGGCGCATGACCGGGCCCGGGGTCCGGGTCCACGACCAGGGCGACCAGAGGACGTGATCCGGTGGACACCTTCGCCTATGTACGGGCCGGCACCCTCGCGGAGGCCGCCGAGGCCTTCGCCGCGCACCCGGGGGCACGCTACCTGGGGGGCGGCACCAACCTCGTCGACCTGATGAAGCTCGGGGTGGAACGGCCGTCCGCCCTGGTCGACGTCACCCGGCTCCCGTTGGGCGAGGTGACGGAGCTGCCGGACGGGTCGCTGCGGATCGGCGCCCTGGTGCGCAACAGCGACCTGGCGGCCCACCCGCACGTGAGGGGCCGCTACCCCGTCCTGTCCCAGGCGCTCCTCGCGGGCGCCTCGGGCCAGCTGCGCAACGCCGCCACGACCGGCGGGAACCTGCTCCAGCGCACCCGCTGCCCCTATTTCCAGGACGTCTCCAAGCCCTGCAACAAGCGGGAGCCGGGCAGCGGCTGCTCCGCGCGGGACGGTGTGCACCGCGACCATGCGGTGCTCGGGCACTCCGAGCGGTGCATGGCGACTCATCCGTCGGACATGGCCGTGGCGCTGGCCGCGCTGGACGCCGAGGTCGAGCTGTACGGCACGGGCGGGGTACGCCGGGTGCCGGCGGCCGGGTTCCACCGGCTGCCGGGCGACGAGCCCGAGCGGGACACCGTGATCGAACCCGGCGAGATCGTCACGGCCGTTCTGCTGCCGGCCGGCCCGGCCGGGCTGCCGTCCGCGTACCGCAAGGCGCGGGACCGGGCCTCGTACGCCTTCGCGCTGGCGTCGGTGGCCGTGGTGCTGGAGGTGGCCGACGGGGTCGTAGCGCACGCGGGGATCGCCTTCGGGGCGCTGGCGCACCGTCCGTGGCGGGCCCGCCGAGCGGAGCGGGCGCTGCTGGGCGCGGCGCCCACCCGGGCGGCGTTCGAACGGGCGGCCGAGCTGGAGCTGGCCGACGCCCGGCCGCTGCGGGACAACGCCTACAAGGTGCCGCTGGCCCGCAACCTGGCCGTCGACGTGCTGACGCGGCTCGTGCCGCGCGAGGAGGACGCATGACCGCCGTAGGCACTCCCGCCGAACGCCGGGAGGGTCGGGAGAAGGTCACGGGGACCGCCCGCTACGCCGCCGAAGAGCACCTCCCCGGACGGCTGTTCGCCCGGCCCGTCCCGGCGGCCACGGCGCGCGGCCGGGTGACGGACGTCGACGTGTCGGCGGCCCTGGCGCTGCCCGGCGTCGTCGCGGTGCTCACCCACGAGAACGCGCCCCGGCTCGCCGCACCGGACGATCCGACCCTGGCCGTGCTCCAGGACCCCGAGGTGCCGCACCGCGGCTGGTTCACCGCCCTGGTGGTGGCCGACAGCCTGGAGACGGCCCGGGCCGGGGCGGCCGCCGTACGGGTCACCTGCGCCGAGGAGGAGCACGACGTCACCCTCGCCGCCGACCACCCGCGGGCCTACGTCCCCGAGACGATCAACGGCAGCTTCCCGGGCGCGCGGGAGCAGGGCGATCCCGACGGCGCGTTCACCGGGGCGGAGGTACGGGTCGACGTCGTCTACCGGGTGCCGCCGCTGCACAACCACCCCATGGAACCGCACGCCAGCACCGCGCACTGGGACGGCGAGCGGCTCACCGTGCACACGTCCAGCCAGGGCACCACGGCCGTACGGGCCGCCCTCGGCCGGATGTTCGGGCTCCCGAAGGAGCGGATCACGGTGGTCGCCGAGCACGTCGGCGGCGGGTTCGGCTCCAAGGGCACGCCCCGGCCGGACGTGGTGCTCGCCTCGATGGCCGCCTGGCACACCGGGCGGCCGGTCACCGTGGTGGTGCCCCGCCGGATGATGCCGACCACGGTCGGCCACCGCGCGGCCACCCTGAACCGGCTGCGCCTCGGCGCGGACGCCGGTGGCCGTCTGACGTCCCTCGCGCACGAGGTGACCACGTACTCCTCCCGCGTCAAGGAGTTCGTCGAGTACGCGGGGATCCCGGCCCGCGTCATGTACGCCGCGCCGCACCGCAGCAGCGTGCACCGCGTGGTGCGGCTCGACGTGCCCACGCCGTCCTGGATGCGCGCGCCCGGTGAGGCACCCGGCATGTACGCGCTCGAGTCGGCGATGGACGAGCTGGCCGAGGCGCTCGGCATGGACCCGATCGAGGTACGGATCCTCAACGAGCCGCGGACCGAGCCGGACAGCGGCAAGCCGTTCAGCAGCCGGCACCTGGTCGAGTGTCTGCGCGAGGGCGCCCGCAGGTTCGGCTGGGCCGGCCGTGACCCCCGTCCCCGCACACGCTCCGCGGGCCCGTTGCTGTTCGGGACGGGGGTGGCCGCCGCGACCTACCCGGTGCAGGTGTATCCGTCGTCGGCGGCGGCCCGCGCGCTGCCGGACGGCTCTTTCCTCGTCGAGGTGAACGCCGCGGACATCGGCACCGGCGCCCGTACGGTGCTCGCCCAGATCGGGGCGGATGCGCTGGGCGTACCGCTGGAGCGGGTGGTGATCCGGGTCGGCAGCAGCGATCTGCCGGCGGCGCCGCTGGCCGGCGGTTCCTCGGGGACCGCCTCCTGGGGGTGGGCGGTGCACGAGGCCTGCGCACGGCTGCGCGGGCAGCTGGCGGGACGTCAGAGCCCGCTGCCGGCCGAGGGGTTGCAGGCCCGGGCCGACACGGCGGGGGTGGCCGACGCCGAAAGTCCGTTCGCGCGGCACGCGTTCGGGGCGCACTTCGCGGAGGTGTCCGTGGACACGGTGACCGGAGAGGTGCGGGTGCGGCGGCTGCTCGGGGTGTACGCGGCGGGACGCATCCTCAACCCCCGTACGGCGCGCTCGCAGTTCGTCGGCGGGATGACCATGGGCCTGGGCATGGCACTGACCGAGGGCAGCACCCTGGACGCCGCCTTCGGCGACTTCGCCGAGTCCGATCTCGCGTCGTACCACGTGCCCGCGCACGCCGACGTGCCGGACGTCGAGGCGCACTGGATCGAGGAGGACGACCCTCATCTCAACCCGCTGGGCGGCAAGGGGATCGGCGAGATCGGCATCGTGGGGACGGCGGCCGCCGTCGGCAACGCCGTGCACCACGCCACCGGGATCCGCTTCCGCGAATTGCCCCTGACCCCCGACCGGGTGCTCACGGGCCTGCTGGAGGACCACCGTTCCGGTTCCGGCGAGCCGTAACCGATCGGAGGGTCGCGGGACACTCTGAGTGACGGGTGGGACGGGGCCCGCACCGGAGGAAGCCCGCATCAAACGTGATCTTTACCACTCCACCGGGCGGCGGGAACGTTCGGCCACCCGGGTGCCGCGCGCCTGTGCGCCGCCTCCCGATGCGGTAATCCCGACGGAAACGGGAATCCGGAAACCGTAGGCCGGGCGATCGACGGACGAGGACCGCGGACCGGGTCCACCGCAATCCGCCAGGAACAGACACCGCGCGACGGACCAATGGGAGGGCCCGTGGATGCGCCAACCACGCTCGTCGTCGTCGCCGCGCTGGCGGCGGTCGCGCTGTTCGCCGTGGCCGCCGTGGTGCTGACGCGCCTGGTCAGAGCACGTCGGGGCCTGAGAAAGGCCGGACTCCCCACCGGGCCGCGCTGGGTCTTCTGGGGGGCCGTCCTGTACTTCGTGCTTCCCACCGACCTGCTGCCGGATCCCGTCTACCTCGACGACATCGGCGTCCTCCTGCTGGCCCTGCGCTCGATGCGCCGCGCCCCCGACGACGTATCGGAGCGCCTGCCCGACTGACAGGCCGCGTACAGGTTTTCACTTCCCCCCGCGCCGATCTCCCCTGCTCCGCGCCCTGTTCGGGGCCCGCCGCCGCGATGATCACGCAGAGTAAGGAAACCAACCCCCCGTTCGATTCGTATAAGTGACTGAAGGACGCACCTATCCAGCACCACGCAGCGGGCCCGAGTGACGTCGCACAGCGGCACCGCTTGATCCAGGCAGTACCGACGAGGGAGAGACGATGCAACCGTTCACGCTCAACTACGCACGCCCTGCGGCCGAGTTGGAGTTCAGCACTCCGTACGCCTATGACCCCGGAATGCAGTTGAACGTTCTCTTCGACGGCCGGATCGCCGCTCGTGACCACGCCCTCCTGAGAGAGCTGGGTACGACGACCTCGACGGCGGGCTCCAAGACCCACTTCGACGACTGAACACGGGCCGACGAAAATGACCGTGCTCATCCTTACCTGTGAAGAGGACGTCACGGCGGACATGGTGGTCGTGCACCTGAACGCCGCGGGCGTCCCCGTCGTCCGGCTCGATCCGGCCGATCTGACCCACTCCGTCGCGCTCTCCGGCGAGTACGTGCACGGTGCCTTCCGGGGCCACCTGTCGTCCGCCGGACGGCTGGTGAGCCTCGACGGGCTGCGCTCGGTGTGGGTCCGGCGGCCCGGCACCGCGGCGGCCCGGGCGGCGCAGCCGTCCGCGTGGCTCACGGAGGAGGCCTCACAGGCGCTGTACGGCATGCTCCGCGGCACCGGGGCACGCTGGATGAACCACCCGGACGCGTCCCGGCGCGCCCGGCACAAGCCCTGGCAGCTCCGGCTCGCCCAGCTCAGCGGGCTGCCCGTGCCGGCCACGATCGTCACCACGTTCCCGCAGGCGGCCCGCGAGTTCGCGGACCGCTATCCGGACCTGGTCGTCAAGCCGGTGTCCGGGGCCCACCCGCAGGATCCGCCCCGGGCGGTGCCCACCACCCGCGTCCCGCCGGGCGCGGACTTCGCCGCCGTCGCCTACGGCCCCACCCTGCTGCAACGCCGGGTCGCCAAGCGGGCCGACATACGGCTGACCGCGGTCGGCGACCGCATCCTGGCCGCGCGCAAGGAGACCTCGCCCGGCGACGACCCCGACGTGGTGGACGTGCGCTACTCGCCCTCGACCACGCCCTGGCGCGCCGCCGACGTCCCCCCGCGCCTCGCGGAGGTCGTCCTGAGATACCTCCGGGAGGCGGAACTCGCCTACGGCGCCTTCGACTTCGCGGAGGACTCCGACGGGACGTGGTGGTTCCTGGAATGCAACCAGTCCGGCCAGTTCGGCTTCGTGGAGGTCGACACCGGGCAGCCCATCGCCCGCACCATCGCGGAGTGGCTGGCCGGGCCGCCCCCGGGCCGCGACGCCCGGCGCGCCGACCGGTGCGGCTCGGCGGCCTCGTGACGGACCCGGCGCACGGAGCGCCCGTACGGGCGGCGCCGCGCGCCGGGTCGGGTTCCGGGCCGCCCTCAGACGGCCAGGGACAGTCCGCTCTCCGCCTCGGCCGCGGAGGCCGTCGCCGGCGATCCCAGCAGGGTGTCGGCCGCGGCGACCGCCTCCCGGACGTCGGACGTCCCCATCAGCACACACAGGGTGTACGTCACGTCCTGAAGCTCACGCGCCGTCTGCGGCGAGTCCTGCTCCGCCTGGGCGATCCTCGCCGCCGCGTACCGGGTGAGCAACGTCCTGGCGACCTTCTGGTCCGGAACGATCACGAGCGCCCCTCTCTACAAGTGTTGGGCAGCGTGTGCCCGGACCTGGGCGATTCATGCCTGCCCGGACCGAAAGTCATCCCCAGGAGTCACGTTCCGGCCACACGTCCTCACGCCACCTGCCCGCCGTGCAGCTCCGTGTAGGCGCCGCCGCGCCGAAGGAGTTCGTCGTGCGTGCCGGTCTCCAGGATCCGCCCCTCCCCCATCACCACGATCCGGTCCGCGCCGCGCACCGTGGACAGCCGGTGCGCCACCACGAAGGTGGTGCGGCCGCGCAGCAGCCGGACCAGGGCCTGCTGGACGAGCGCCTCGGACCGGGTGTCCAGCGCGGAGGTCGCCTCGTCCAGCACCAGCACCTTCGGATCGCGGATCAGGGCGCGGGCGATGGCGAGCCGCTGCTTCTGGCCGCCCGAGAGCCGGGCCCCGCGCTCGCCGACCAGGGTGTTCAGGCCCTCCGGAAGCCGGTCGACGAACTCCAGCGCGTTGGCGTCGCGCAGGGCCGCGCGGACCGTCTCCTCGTCGGCCTCGTCCTCCATGCCGTAGGCGACGTTCTCGCGGATCGTGCCGTCGAAGAGGATCGACTCCTGCGGCACCACCGACAGGAACCGGCGGTAGGTGCGCAGATCGAGGGTGCTCATGTCGGCCCCGTCGAGCAGGACCCGGCCGGAGGTCGGCCGGATGAAGCCGATGACGAGGCCGAGCACCGTGGACTTGCCGGCCCCGGACGCGCCCACCAGGGCGACCGTCTCCCCGGGGGCGACGGAGAGGGTGAAGTCGCGCACCGCCGGGCTGCCGCTGTCGTACGCGTAGCCGACGTCCTGGAAGGTCACGGAGCCGTCCAGCGACGTGAGTTCGGACTTGCCCTCGTTGTCCTCCAGTTCGGGCGCCTGGAGGACCTCGCCCACCGAACGCACCGACTCCAGGCCCTTGGTGATGACCGGGGCGAGACCGGTCAGGGTGGTGGTGGAGTTGGTGAGGGTGGTCAGGAAGGCGCTGAGCATCACCACGTCGCCCGCGGTGACGCCCCACAGTCCGTAGTACGAGATCAGCGCGGCGCCGGTGAGGACGAGGACGCCGATCACGTTGAGCAGGACCCAGGCCAGCGATCCGAAGCGGCCGTTGAGCAGGTCCAGGCGCATCCCGGAGGTGAGCAGGCGGCTCAGCGTGCCGTCCATGCGGCGCAGCGCCTTGCCCTCCAGGCCGTGCGCGCGGGTGACCGGGATCAGGCGGGTCATCTCGGTGACCCGGGAGGAGAGGGTCTCCACCTCGTGCCGGAAGTCCTCGTTGTGGGTGCGCAGCCGGGACCTGAGCCGGTCCACGAGGAGGGCGGCGACGGGGACCACGACGAGGAAGACGGGCACGAACTCGGGGGTGCGCACGGCGATGATGACGAGGCCGCCGGTGAGCACGGTGAGCGCGCCGAGGCCCTGCTCGGCGGTCTGCTGCACCATCTGCTCGACGGTCTCCACGTCCCGCACGACCTTGGCCTGGAGCACACCGGCGCTGACCCGGGAGTGGTAGCCGATGGACAGCTGCTGCATCCGGGTGCACAGCGCGGAGCGCAGGCCGGTGCCCATGCGGCGGACGCTGCCGTACAGCAGCCGCACGTAGAGCAGGTGCAGCGGGTAGTTGACCAGCAGGATGAACAGGATGACGCCGGTGCTCGTCCAGAGCCTGCCGACCGGCTGGTGCTGGACGACGGTGTCGATGATGGACGCGGTGATCAGCGGCAGCAGCCAGATCGGGCTGTGTTTGACGGTGAACACGACGGCCGCCCCGGCGAGGCTGCGCCGGTCGGTCCGCAGGAGGTAGGCGAGGGTGCGGACCGGGTGCTCGCCCCGGTAGCGGTGGTCGAGCGGTCTTTCGTGCGACGACGCCATGGACGGCGGTCCTCCCGGTGGTCGTGTCAGACGGAGGCGTCCAGTGCCGCCAGTTCGCCGGCCGTGAGGACGAGTTCCGTCGCGGCGAGGGAGTCGAGGACGGTCTCGGGGCGGCTGGCGCCCGGGATCGGCACCACGACCGGCGACCGGGCGAGCATCCAGGCCAGGCAGACCCGCTGCGGGCTGACTCCGTGCGCCTCGGCGACATGGGCGAACGGCGCGTAGGAGGAGCCCAGTTCGCGGGCCCGGGAGATGCCTCCGAGCGGGCTCCACGGCAGGAACGCGATGCCGAGCTCGTCGCACAGGCGCAGTTCGGGCTCGCTGGAGCGGAAGGCCGGCGAGAACTGGTTCTGCACGGCGGCCAGACGTCCGCCGAGGATCTCGTTCGCCTCCCTGATCTGCTCGGGGTTCGCGTTGGAGATGCCGGCGGCGCGGATCTTGCCCTCGTCGAGCAGGTCCCGCAGGGCGCCGACGGACTCCGCGTAGGGGATCCGCGGGTCGGGGCGGTGGAACTGGTACAGGCCGATGGCCTCCACGCCGAGCCGGCGCAGCGACGCCTCGCAGGCCGCCCTGAGGTGCGCGGGGCTGCCGTCGAGGGTCCAGCTGCCGTCGCCGGGGCGCAGATGCCCGCCCTTGGTGGCGACCAGGACGTCACCGCCGCGGTCGTGGGAGGCGAGGGCCTTGGCGACGAGGGTCTCGTTGTGGCCGACCTCGTCGGCGCCGATGTGGTAGGCGTCCGCGGTGTCGATCAGTGTCACGCCGGCGTCGAGCGCGGCGTGGACGGTGGCGAGGGACCGGGCCTCGTCGGGTCGTCCCTCGATCGACATCGGCATGGCGCCGAGGCCGATCGCGCTGACGTCCAGGTCACCGATGCGGCGGTTCTGCATGGGCTCGCGACCTCTTCCGGATGCGGGTGGGCAGGGGAAAGCCCGGTGCCTGCCGAAGAAGACCTCGGCGCACCGGACGTCCCCCAGCGTGACCCCGCCGTCACCCGCGGGTCCAATGGAGATAAGCGAACGTATTCAGCAGCGGGGCCGCTGAATCACCGGACGGCCGGTCAGGAGCGGCTCGCCAGGTAGTCCGTCACGCCCGGCGCCCGGTGCGCGGCCTCGACGTCCACCAGCGCCCCGACCGCCTTCGCGTCCGGCTTGAGGACGTAGGTCTCCAGTGCCGCGGGCCGTGACACGTCGGAGAAGTCCTGCGGCGAGCCGAGTCCGGTGTCGGCGTTCTTCTGCGCGCGGTGTGCCTCGACCACGTCCTCGCGCGTGAGACCGCCGGCCGCGCACGCCTTCTTCAGGTCGGCTCCGAGCAGTTGGGCGGCGTTGTACCCGGACAGCACCCCGGAGTCCACCGGGGAGGCCGGGTACTTCTTGCCGTACGCGGCCACCATCTTGCGGACCCCGGGCAGGTCGGAGCTGACCGCGGGCGCGGCGCTGACCAGGTGCAGCATGGCCGCCAGGGCGGGGGCTGCGGGGGTCTTCATCAGCTGCGGCGCGAATCCGGGCGCGCTGCTGACGACCGGCACCTTGAGTCCCCGGGAGGCCGCGACGCCGACCAGGGAGGCCGTCTGGGCCGGGCCCGCGCTGATCAGGACGGCCTTCACACCGGCCTTGGACAGCGCCGACACCTGCGCGGACAGATCCGTGTCCGTCGCCTTGATCTTCTGCGGGACGATCTTCAGCCCGGCCTTGCCGGCCGCCCAGGTCGACCCCTGGAGGGCGTTGGCGCCGTAGTCGCCCTCGAAGTACACGTGCCCGACGGAGTCGCCCTTGCGCAGGCCCTGGGTGCGGGTGAGGAAGTCCACGGCCGCGAGCATGTCGACGTCGTAGGTGGTGCCGATGACCTGGACGGAGTCCTTGCCGAGCAGCGAGGCCGCCCAGGCCTGCGGGAAGGTGAGGAGGTGGTCCTTCTCGATGTCGTCGAGGAGGGCCGCGACCACCGGGGACCCGATGACCTGCGGCAGCGCGACCACATCCGGGGCGAGGTCGGCGTAGGCGGTGACGGCCTTCTGCACGTCGTAGCCGTGGTCCTTGACGACGATCTCGACCTTGCGGCCGCAGATGCCGCCGGCGGCGTTGGTCTCGTCGGCCCACATCTGCTGGGCCTGCACGATGGACTTGCCGAGGGTGGCGTAGGGGCCGGTCAGGTCGGTGAGGGCGCCGAGTCTGATGGTCTTCGCGGTGACCCCCGGGCCCGTCCGGACGCCGTCGGCGCCCTGGGAGCCGCTGCCGCCGTCCGCCTTGGAGCTGCATCCGGTGGCCGTGACGAGCAGGGCCGCGAGCGCGGCGGCGAGGACGGTGGCGGGGGTGCGGTGCCTGTGGTGCGTGCGGTTCACGGGGTGGGCTCCTTGGTTCGGACGGCGGAAGCGGTCGGACGGGCGGTGGGCGGCGGGGCCGGGGAGGCGGGGCCCGGCCGGGCGCGGACGCGGCGGACGAGGCCGCGCAGTCCGTCGGGGGCGTACAGCAGGACCAGGACGATCGCCGCGCCGTAGAGGTAGCGGGCGGCCTCGGTCGGTCCCACGCCGCCCTCGGTGGTGCCGGGTGCCGTGACCAGCGGCAGCTGGTCGGCGTACCGGGTCATCAGCAGGGGCAGCGCGGTGACGAAGACGGCGCCCGCCGCGGCTCCGGCGACCGAGCCGAGGCCGCCGATGACGATCATCGCGAGGTAGTCGACCGAGAGGGCCAGGCCGAAGTAGTCGGGGACGACCCGGCGGAAGGCCAGCGCGAGCAGGACCCCGGCCAGGCCGGCGTACATCGACGACACCACGAAGGCCGCCGAGCGGTGGCGGGCGACGTCGACGCCCATCACCGCCGCGGCCGTCTCGCTGTCGCGCAGGGCCGCGAGGGCCCGCCCGGGGCGTCCGCGCAGCAGGCCGCGCGCGGTCCACCAGGTGCCGGCCAGCAGGACGAGGCCGAGGTACCACAGGCGTTCCTCGGCCCCGAAGGGCACGCCGAGCACGACCAGTTGCGGACCGTCGTCGCCGAAGGAGAAGCCGCCGAGGTGCAGCGGGGGCACGGACCGGCCGTTGAAGCCGCCGGTGACGGAGTCGGCGGTGAGCAGCACATGGTGGCCGAGGAAGACCAGGGCCAGCGTGGCGACACCCAGGTAGATGCCGCGCACCCGTCCGGCGACCGGACTGAACAGGCCGCCCGCCGCCCCGGCGAGCAGGACGGCGAGGAGGGCGGCGAGCGGGGTCGGCAGGCCGGGGCCCGGTTCGCCCGCCAGCCAGGTGTAGCCGTAGGCGCCCACCGCGAGGAAGAAGGCGTGGCCCAGCGAGAGCTGGCCCGCGGTGCCGGTGAGCAGGCCGAGGCCGACGGCGCCGATCGCCGCGGCCATCGAGAACAGGCCGATGCGCAGCCAGAAGGCGTCCAGGTAGAAGGGCAGCGCGCACAGCAGCAGGGCGGCCGCGAGGACGAGGGCGCCCTTGGGGATCCGTTCAGACACGGGCCGTTCCCTTCGCTCCGAAGAGGCCGGTGGGCCGGACCAGCAGGACGGCCACCATGACCGCGTACGGGGCCACGTCGCCGAACCCCTCTCCGAGGACGTGCAGTTCGGACTGGTAGCCGGCCGCCAGCGCCTCGGTCAGACCGATCAGCAGGCTGCCCGCCAGGGCGCCGGGCGGGGAGGCCAGGCCGCCGAGGATGGCCGCCGGGAAGGCCTTGAGGGCGATCTGGCCGGTGGCCCGCTCCAGCCCGGGGGCGGGGAACGCGGCGAGGAACACGGCGGCCAGGGCGGCCAGCGCACCGGCCAGGCACCAGGCGAGCATCCGCACCCGGCTCAGCCGTACGCCCATCAGGGCTGCGGCCTCGGTGTCCTCGGCGGCGGCCCGCAGCGCGAGCCCCCAGGACGTACGGCGGAACAGGGCGAAGACGGCGGCGATGGCGAGCGCGGAGACGGCGATCGCGGCGAGCCTGCTGTCGGCCACGGTCACCGGGCCCAGCCGGGTCACCGAGTCGCCCCAGGGGTCGCCGAGGGTCAGCAGGTCACCGCCGATGCGCCGGGACAGGTCGGTGAGCAGCACGATATCCACGCCGATGGTGACGATGGTCTGCACGTGGGCGGCCTGGGGATCGGGGTCGCCCCGTTGCAGCAGCAGCCGGTCCAGCGCGCCCGCGAGAGCGGCGGTCGCCAGGACGGACACCGCGAGGGCGCCCGCGAAACCGAGGTCGTCGTGCAGGACGGCGATGAGGTAGCCGCCGAACAGCAGCAGCGAGCCGTGGGCGAAGTTGAGCACGCCCGAGGCCTTGAAGATGACGACGAAGCCGAGGGCGACCAGCGCGTAGACGGCGCCGAGGGCGAGGCCGGTGAGGACGCTGTCCAGGAAGGCGGTCATGCGGGGTCCTTGTCGCAGGGGGCGTCCGCCCGGGGGTCGGTGTCCGCTCGGGGGGCGTCCGCCGGGGGGCCGGCGTCCGGTGCCGGGGAGGCGTCCGGTACGCGGGGGGCGTCCGCCGAAGGGGCCCTCTCCGCTTCCGGCGCGGCGGGTCCGTCGGGGAGGGCGTCCTCGCCCGCGGGGGTGTCCTCGCCCGGGGTGCCGAGGTAGGCGCGCAGCACCTCGGGGTGGCGGCGGACCTCCTCGGGGGTGCCGTGGGCGATACGCCGGCCGAAGTCGAGCACCGTCACCTCGTCGGCCAGGCGCATCACGAGGCCCATGTCGTGCTCCACCAGCAGCACGGACAGGCCGAGTTGTGCGCGGACGGCGTCGACGACCTCCGCCATCCGGAGGCGCTCGGCCCCGTTCATGCCGGCCACCGGCTCGTCGAGCAGCAGGACCCGCGGTTCGAGGCAGAGGGCCCGGGCGAGTTCCACGCGTTTGCGGTCGCCGTACGACAGCAGGGCGACCGGGGAGTCGAAACGGGCGCCCAGTCCGGTGAGTTCGGCGATCTCACGGGCCCGCTCGAGGTGGGCGCGCTGCTCGCGCACGGCGCCGGGCAGACGCAGCGCGGTCGCGGCGAACCCCGCGCGGGACAGGACGTGCCGGCCCAGCATCAGGTTGTCGGCGACGGTCCCCTCGGTGGTGACGATGTTCTGGAAGGTGCGGGCCACGCCGAGCGCGGCGATGCGGTGGGGCGCGAGGCCGGTCAGCACGTCGTCGCCGAGGCGGACCTGCCCCGACGCCGGCCGGTACAGGCCCGACAGGACGTTGAAACAGGTCGACTTCCCGGCGCCGTTGGGACCGATCAGGGCGTGCACGGAACCCGGGGCGACGGTGAACGACACCGCGTCCAGGGCGGTCAGGCCGGCGAACCGCACGGTCACGTCCCGCACGGACAGTTCGGGGGCGGCCGCCGGGAGACGTCCCGGGGCGCTGCCCGTGGCGGGGCGGGGGTTCACGCGGCCCCCTGGTCGCCGGCGTCGTCACCGAGGTAGAGGCGCCGCACCGCGTCCGTGCGCGCGAGGTCGTCGGCCGCACCGGACAGCCGGACCTCGCCCACTTCCAGGACGTAGGCGTGGTCGGCGAGGGACAGCGCCATGCCCGCGTTCTGCTCGACCAGGAGGACGGCCGTGCCCTGGGTGTTGATCTCGCGGACCACCTCGGCGATCCGGAACACCATGCGGGGGGCCAGACCGAGCGAGGGCTCGTCGAGCAGCAGCAGCCGGGGGGCGGCCATCAGGGCCCGGCCGATGGCCAGCATCTGCTGCTCTCCCCCGGACAGCAGACCGGCCGCCTGCCGGCCGCGTTCGGCGAGCACGGGGAAGAGCGTGTACACGCGGTCGCGGGCCTCCCGCACCTGTCCGGGGGCGCGCCGCCCGAGGCCGAGGCCTCCCGAGCGCAGGTTCTCCTCAACGGTCAGCCCCGCGAAGACCCGGCGCCCCTCCGGGACCTGGACGACACCCGCCCGCACCGCGGCGACCGGGTCACGGCCGTCGAGGACCGTGTCCCCGTAGCGGACGAGGCCGGCCGTGACGGTGCCGCGGTGCAGGCGCAGGGTGCCCGACACCGCCCGCAGCAGGGTGGACTTGCCGGCGCCGTTGGCGCCCAGCAGCGCCACGACCGCGCCGTGCGGGACGGTCAGGGACACGGAACGCAGGGCCGACAGGGCCCGTCCGTACGTCACGTCGAGCCCTTCGACGTGCAGCGCGGGGCGCTCCTGCGGGGGTACTCCGGGCATCGCGGCTCCTCGGGTCCGTGCCGGCGGGCACGGCGTCTCGGCGGAAGGAGAGCTCACGACAGCACGGCGTGGGAGCGGCGGTACAGGGACGGACGCGGGGTCGCTGCGCGCCCCCAACAGGAGACCCGCAGCCTTGTGCGGCTGCCCAGGCACGCCGCCCGCCCGCCCCCACCGGGCCGGGCGGGCGGGGGGCATGGCGGAGCGCCGGGCGGAAGGGCAAGGGGTTTCGGGGTGAGCGGTGGCCGGCCGGTGCTCGGGGCAGGCAGGCGGGCGTCACGTGCGGCGCACGGGCCCGAGGTACGTCCGGACGGGTCGGCGTCGCGGGCGCACGGGCCGGGGTACGTCCGGACGGGTCGGAGTCACAGGTCGCAGCGGAACCGGACGGGGTGGGCCGGGGCCGGGCTCGTCTCAGGTGGGGCGGGACTCCGCGGCGGGGTGCGGGCCGCAGGCGGCGGGAACCGGCGTGTTCGGCTCACCCTGTCCCGGCGCGGTGAGCCGGCGTGTTCGGGCACCCTGTTCCGGCGCGGTGAGCCGGACGTGTTCGGGGCACTCTGTCCCGGCGCGGTGAGCCGGACGTGTTCGGGGCACCCTGTCCCGGCGTCGCTCGGGCGGCGGGCCGCGGAACGCGTCCGCGGTGAGGGCCGGAGCCGCACGCGGTGGCGGTTCGACGGCCGCCCTGTCCGTCCGGGTGCCGCCTGCCCGGCGACGGCACCCGCGACGGGCGGCCCGCCCCGCGCCACGCGAGGCGTCACTTGGCGCGTCGGGCCCCGCTCCGGCGTCCGTCCGGCCACAGCCGCGGCTTCCTCCTCGCCGCGATGTCCTCGATCCAGCCGGTCGCGAGGATCATCACCGCGATGAGGGGCCAGACCAGCAGGAACATCCAGATCATGTACGTGGAGTCGAGGAAGCCCGTCGCGCCCTCGCTCTCCATGAAGGGAAGCCCGTACGCCAGGTCGATGAGCGGGACGGTGGCCATGATCAGGAGGTTGTGCCACAGGTAGATCGTGACGGCACGGTTGTTGGACAGGGTGATCAGCCGGTCCCAGCGGGCCAGCCCGCGCGGGAGTTCCTGCCAGGAGGGCGAGTACTGGAGCAGGATCACCACGAACCCGAAGGACCAGGCCGCCTGGGCCAGCGGGATGTCGTTGAGGTCCCAGCCGTCGGGTCCCAGGTGCCCGGAGGCCCACCACAGGCCGAAGGCCATCACCAGGGCGGAGCAGGAGACCGCGGCGTAGCGTGGGACGCGCGCGAGCACCCCCTCCTGATGGGCGAAGCCCAGCACCCAGCAGCTGCCGTATACGGCGAAGTCGCTGACCGCGTTGCCGGTCTCGCCGGGTATGGAGACCACTCCCGTGCCCACCACGGCCGTCAGCGCCAGCGGTGCGAACAGGGTGACCCAGGGGGCCCGGCGGAACGCCCACAGCAGCAGCGGCGAGGCCAGCACGAACCACAGGTAGGCCCGCAGGTACCACAGCACACCGGCGGCCTGGACGGCCCAGGTGTTCTCCAGCAGGCCCGACTTGGAACCGAGGTCCCACGGGAACGGGGGCGCGCCGAGCGGGACGACGTAGTTGAGGAGTTCGACGACGCCGAGGGCGCCGCCGTGGTCGGGGTCGTGCAGCGGATTCCAGCCGCCCGCGAACATCAGGGTCAGGACGGCCGCGCCGAACAGCCACAGCGGCGGCAGCAGCCGTCGGACGCGGTCGCGGATCACTTCCCGGGCGGGGCGCTTCAGCGAGCGGGCCATCAGCGAGCCCGCGAGCGCGAACATGACGCCCATGGACGGGAACAGCACGGTGAGCCAGGCCCAGCCGAACAGGTGGTAGACGACCACCCGGACCAGTGCGACGGTGCGCAGCAGATCGAGGTAGCGGTCGCGCCCCGGCTTCCGGGGGGCCGTCGGGCCGGGGGCCGTCGCGCCGGGGGCCGTCGGGGCCAGGACCGTCGTGCCCGGGGCCACAGCCGTGGCCGAGGTGTCCGGGACGGCCTGCGCGGTCCGTTGCCGGGGGACGCCGAACGCCGGCGTCCGCTCGGCACCCGCGTCGGTGCCTGTGGGGTGACCCTGCGTCATGCGACAGGCCTCCGGTCGTAGGTGCTGTCCGTGGTGGTGGCGCTGCCCGCGCCGACGATGTGCCGCTCGGGCGCGGGGCCGACCGGCGCCTCGACGACGCCGGTGCGGCGCAGCTTCTGCCAGCGCAGGCGGCCGCCGGTGAGGGCGGTGATCCACGACTGGAGCAGCACGACGTACATCAGCTGGCGGTAGAGGATCTGCTGGAGCGGCAGGGAGATCAGGTGGGTCATGCGTTCCCGGTCGAGCCGGAAGGCGTAGGCCGCGCAGACCGCCTGGACGGCCAGGACGCCCAGCCAGGCGACGATCGTCTTCTGGGTGGGGCCGAAGACCACCCCGTAGAGGAGGAAGACGTCGATGAGAGGGGCGAGGAGCGGGGCCAGGACCATGAAGAGCGAGACGAACGGCAGTCCCACCCGGCCGAACCGGCCGGACGGGCCGCGCTCCACCAGCGCCCTGCGGTGCTTCCAGATCGCCTGCATGGTGCCGTACGACCAGCGGTAACGCTGCGACCAGAGCTGCTGGACGGTCTCCGGCGCCTCGGTCCAGGCGCGGGCCTTCTCGGCGTACACCACCTTCCAGCCGTCGCGGTGCAGGGCCATGGTGATGTCGGTGTCCTCGGCGAGGGTGTCGTCGCTCATGCCGCCGACCCGTTCCAGCGCGGTGCGGCGGAAGGCACCGACCGCGCCGGGGATGGTCGGCATGCAGCCCAGGACGTCGTACATGCGGCGGTCGAGGTTGAAGCCCATCACGTACTCGATGTGCTGCCAGGCGCCGATCAGCGAATCGCGGTTGCCGACCTTGGCGTTGCCGGCCACGGCGCCGACCCGGGGGTCGCCGAAGGGCTGGACGAGCTCGCGGACGGTGGACGGCTCGAAGACCGTGTCGCCGTCCATCATCACGATGAGGTCGTGCCGGGCGTGCGCGATGCCCCGGTTGAGGGCGGCGGGCTTGCCCGCGTTGGCCTGGCGGACGACCCGGACGCCCGGCAGGCCCATGGCCTCCACGATCGACGCGGTGCCGTCCGAGGACCCGTCGTCGACGACGAGGACCTCGACGGGATGCTCACCGGCCATCAGTGAGCGGACGGTGTTCTCGATGCACTTGGCCTCGTTGTACGCCGGGACCAGCACCGTCACCGGCTCGGTGACCGGCGCTCCCCAGCGGAAGCCGGGCCTGCGCACCCTGCGGGCGTGCAGGGCGGAGAGCAGCAGCATGAGCCCGAACCGGCCGATGACCAGGACGCCGATCACGGAGAGGCCGACCACCAGGACACCGGTGACGTTCTCGGCGGCACCGACGAGGAAGATCCACGCCTTGCCCTTCCACAGGTCGAGGCCGGTGACCGGGGTGTGCGCGCTGGGCGCTCCGAGGGCTTCGGTGAGGTTGTCGAACTCGTAGCCGCGCGCGCCCAGCTCCGGCAGGAACCGGTCCAGCGCCTGCACCGTCTGGTGGCGGTCGCCGCCGGAGTCGTGCATCAGCACGATCGCGCCCTTGCCGCCCTCGGGGGTGGCGCGCCTGATGATCTCGTCGACGCCGGGCTTCTTCCAGTCCTCGCTGTCGGTGTTGTTGACGACGGTGAGGTAGCCGAGCGATCCGATGTACCGGGTGACGGGCCAGGACTTGTCGTCCATCGCGTCGGCGAAGGACGAGTAGGGCGGGCGGAACAGCGAGGTGCGGATGCCCGCGGCGCCCTCCAGCGCGAGCTGGTTCTGCGACAGCTCCCAGGAGATACGTTTCTGCGACTGGAACGAGAGGTCGGGGTGGTTGAACGTGTGCAGCCCGACCTCGTGCCCCTCGTCGACCATCCGCTCGACCAGGTCCGGATAGCGGGAGGCCATCGTCCCGGTGACGAAGAAGACGGCGTGCGCGTGGTGCTTCTTCAGGACGTCGAGGACCTTGGGGGTCCACGTCGGGTCGGGGCCGTCGTCGAAGGTCAGCACCAGACGGTGGTCGGGCACCTCCCGGCTGGCGTTGCGGCCGCCCCGGGTGTCGATGACGGGGCCGCCGTCCAGGATCTCGTCGGGCACCTTGCCGGTGCCCGCCTCGGGCTGGATGCGGTGGTCGGCGAGGATCTCGCTGTGCACGTAACCGCGCACCATCAGCATCGCCATCAGGGCGACCAGCACCAGGACGGGCAGCATCAGGCGCATCGGCAGGCGGCGCCGGGCGGCGCTGTCACGGGTCGCGGCGGCGACCCTGCGACGGCGGGCGGAGAAGGCCATCGGAAGGTGTGCTCCAGGAAGGGACGAAGGCGTGGGCGGTGCGGAGGGGGTGTCAGCCGGCGGACGACAGGGAGTTCGCGTCGCCCGTGGTCTCACCCGTCCCGCCGGTGTCCTCGACGGCGGTCGGCGAGGCCTCGCCGCCGCCCTCGGGCTGGCTCGCCTCGGGCGAGGCGGCGGGAGACTCCGGGGCCGCGGGGCCGGACGCGGTCGCCGGGGAGGTGGGCTTCGCGGTCGTCGTGCCGGTGGTGGGCACCTCGGGCAGCGCGGACGCCCGCGGCCGGGCCGAGCCGGTGGCGGCACCGGACGGTTCGGCGGCGGCGCCGCTCGCGGAGGACGCCGTCGCGGCGGCCCCCGTCGTGCCCGCGCCGGGAACGGCGTCGGCGGAGCCCGAGGGACTCGCGGAGGCCGACGGCACGGCCGAGGTCTCCACCTTCCCGGCCGGGGTGTCGCTGTCCAGTCCGGGCAGGGGCAGCCAGGGGGCGCCGGAGTTGCCGGAGACGAGGGTGGCGACGATGACGAGGGCGTACACCGAGCACAGGACGCCGACGGCCGCGCCGAGCCACCGCAGCCGGCGGCTGCGGCGGCCGGACTCGTCGACGAAGACCGGCGAGCCGGTGCCGTCCGGGGACCCGGACCGGCCGCCGGGGGTGCCCGCGGAGGACGCCGCGCCGATGCTGCCGAGCTGAACCGTCAGCTCGTCCGTGTCGTCGGAGGACACGTCCGCACCGGCGGCGTCCGTGCGACGCAGAGGGCCGGCGGCGGCATCCGCCGCACCGAAGGGATCGAACACGTCGGCGACCGGGCGGGGGAAGGGATCCGCGGCGTCCTTGTCCAGGCCGGGGAAAGGATCCGCCGCGTCCGTGTCCGGGCGGTGGAACAGGTCGGTGGTGACGTCCGTGTCCGGGGCGGGGGGCGAAGCGAGGGTGTCCGAGAAGGCCGGGTACGGCGCGGTGCCGCCGCACAGGGCGGGCACGGCCTCGCTCCGTGGGGCCTCGGGCTCGTCCGCGGTCTCCCGGAAACTGCCGGCGCGCGCCGCCCTCGTCCGGGTGCCGGTCCGGCGCGCCGCGAACAGGTCGCCGTCGGACCCTGATGCGATATCAGGCCTGTCCGGTTGGGTGCCATCCAGCCAATGTTCCACTTACCCATCCCCCACGAGACCACCGCGGGGATGTACCGCCGATGGCTGGCACAGGTCGGCCGGACCAGGGTTTCACCTGGTCCGAGCGCCCCCCGATTAGTTGATGCTTGGACGGTGACTATAACTCAACTGATTAAACCGTGAAGTTTGTGTCAGAAGTGTGAAGGCTTCGCCGATTCCGAGGTGACCGAAAAGGATCCTTGCACACAAGGCCGAGGTGACCCCAGACCGATCCCACAGGGTGGACGGCCCCCGGGCCGCGCACCGCGCGCCCTCGCGCGTCAGTGGGTGCGCAGACTCCGCGCCGCCAGGGCGAGGCTGACCTCCACCAGGTCGGCCGGACGGGACAGGGACCGGCCCGTCAACTGCTCATAGCGGCGCAGGCGGTTGAGGACGGTGTTGCGGTGGCAGTACAGCCGCTCCCCCGCTCGCTGGGCCGAGCCCTCGCAGGCCAGCCAGGCGGCCAGGGTGTCGAGCAGGACGGCCTCGTCCGCGGGTTCCAGACCGCCCAGCGGCCCGAGGACCCGGTCGACCAGCGCCGCGCCCAGCTCGGGCGCGGAGACCACCAGGGCGGCCGGAAGGTGCTCGGTCAGGTGGACCGTGCCGCCGGCGCGAGGACACAGGCCCAGCGCGAGATCCGCGAGCCGGCGGGCGTCCCCGACCGCGGCCAGTCCGGAGACGGCCGTGCTGACGCCCGTCCGCGCGCCACCCGGGACCGCAGCTGCGCCGCCCGGCGGCGTCGGGCCCTTCGCGGATCCCCCGGCCGCCCCGCCCTCGCCCGGTACGCCGGTCTCGTCCAGCAGGACGATGCCGTAGTCCACCTCCGCGCCCGTGTGCCAGTACGCGCGCGTGCCGCGGACGGGGGCGGACGGGTCGCAGGTGCGGCCGGCCGCCACCGCGACGACGACGTAGCGGCCCTCCTCGGGAAGGTCCAGCGCGCGGGCGGTCTCCGGGAGGTCCGCGATCCGGCTGGCGCCGTCGAGCAGGGCGCCGGCCAGCACCCGCAGGCGGTTCTCGCGTCGCCAGGCGAGCTGCCGCTCCACCTGCCGGTAGGCGTCCGCGACCAGGGAGCAGTGCTCGTCGACGAAGTTCCAGACGTCGGTGGCGATGTGCACGAGCAGCCGGACGTCCTCGGGCGCGGTGCGGCAGGTCTCGTCGATGAGGCCCTGCCACACCAGGGACCCGCCGAGCCGGAACGCGTGCAGCAGGGCGTCCAGCGGAAGGCCCTGCTCCGCGCGGGTGGCGCCGATCCGCCACGAGCAGCGGCGGGCCGCGTCCCGGCTGCCGCGCGGGTCGATCAGCGAGGACACGCTGTGCCGCAGCGAGCGGTGCACCTCCTGCCAGGTGGCGGCGGGATCGCTGGTCACGGCGGCGCGGTAGGCGGGCTCCAGGTCCTGGAGCGCGGCCACCAGCCGGTCGGTGAGATCGGGCAGGTCCGCCAGGAGCACCCGGGCGGCCCGGTGCAGCACCCGCAGCGCGTCGGCGTCGATCAGCGAGCGCACCTGCCGGGGATGCTGCGGGTGCTGCCGGGGCCCGGGCGCCGCCGGCGCGCCGGACGCGGGACGGAACGCGGTCCGTGAACGTAGGGCCTGATGCATCGCGGTCCTCCCCCTGGGCAGCGCCCCGCCGTCCGACTCGTCCTGCCCCGAAGGATGGCATACCGTCCGGTCGGTCCCTAGGGGTGTGCACGATTGTTTTCGGTCCGGTCGGCGCTGTCGCTCCGCCCTCGGCCGGCCCCCGAAGCGCACGGTCGGGAGCCCGGTGTGCGCCGCGGAACCCCCTCGGCCGGACCGGTCAGGGGCAGCGTCCCCCGGTCGGCCGGGGGCCGCCGCCCTCCCCCGTCGGCCTGCCGGGGCCAGAGTCCGGGGCGGGTGCTGGACACGTCCCCGAGACGTACGGGCGCCGCAGGAGGAATCTGGAGGTGGCACCCGGCCGTGCGACACCCCTGCCCCGCGAAGGAGACGAACTCGTGGCGCTCCCCACCGACAGTCACCGGTCCGAGGCGTCCGGCGCCTCGTCCGTCGCCCTCACCGTCCGGCAGGCCGTCACGGACGGACTGCTCGGCGAGGACCGCCCGCTGGCCGGATTCGTCGACGTGCAGGGGGTGCGCGACAGCGTCGCCGGGCTGCGGGAGGCGTTCGCGCGGGTCCCCGACGTGCTGCACACCTTCGCCGCCAAGGCCTGCGCCCTGGTGCCGGTGCTGCGGCTGCTCGCCGACGCGGGGACGGGCTGCGAGGTGGCGAGCGCCGGTGAGCTGCGGCTCGCCCTCGACGCGGGGTTCGACCCGGCGCACATCGTGCTGGACTCGCCGGCCAAGACCCGACGGGAGATCCGCGAGGCCCTCGCCCTGGGGGTCGCCCTGAACGCCGACAGCCTCGACGAGCTGGACCGCATCGACGCCCTGCGCCCCGAGGGCTGCGCGTCGGTGCTGGGGGTCCGGGTCAACCCCCAGGTCGGGGGCGGTTCCATCGGCGCGATGAGCACGGCGACCGCGACCTCCAAGTTCGGGGTGGCGCTGCGGGACGCCGGGGCCCGCGCCCGGCTCGTCGAGGCCTTCGCGCGACGGCCGTGGCTGACCCGGCTGCACGCGCACGTGGGTTCACAGGGCTGTCCGCTGCCGCTGATCGCGGAGGGACTGGCGGCCGTCCACCGGCTCGCCGAGGAGATCGACGCGCACGTCGGCCACCGCCGGGTGACGAGCCTGGACCTCGGCGGCGGGCTGCCGGTGAACTTCGCCGACGACACGGTGACCCCCACCTACGCGCAGTACGTGGCCGCGCTCACCGCGGCCGAACCGGCGCTGCTGGACGGCCGCTACCAGGTGGTCACCGAGTTCGGGCGCTCGCTGGTCGCGAAGAACGGCTTCACCGCGGCCCTCGTCGAGTACGTCAAGGACGCCGGGGGCCGCCGGGTCGCCGTCACTCACGCCGGCGGACAGGTCGCCACCCGTACCGTCCTCATGCCGGACGCCTGGCCGCTGCGGGTGTCCGCGTTCGGACCGGACGGCACGCCCAAGCGGACCCCCGTGGTGCGGCAGGACGTCGCCGGGCCGCTGTGCTTCGCCGGGGACGTCGTGGCGCACGACCGGCCGCTGCCCGAGCTGGCCGAGGGCGACCTGGTGGTGCTGCACGACACGGGCGGTTACTACTTCTCCGCGCACTGGTCGTACAACAGCCTGCCGAGGCCCGCCGTCTACGGCTATCTGCTCGACGGCGAGCGGGTCGCGTTCGCCACGGTCCGCAGCGCGCAGACCGTGCGGGAGATCTCCGAGGAGAGCGGTCTGGCCAGGGCGGACGCCCTGCTGACGGGGTTCGCCGGGCGGTGCGGGAGCTGAGCCGCGCGGCCGGGTCCCGTTCCCGGACCGTCCCGGCAGGCATCAGCGGCCCGATTCGGAGCACCCGGATCCCCGTCCCCTGCCGAGGAGAGAGCCGTGCTCTGGATCGCCGTACTGCTGCTGCCGCTGCTGTCCGTCCTGCTGGTGGTCATGGACCGGGTCGAGGAACGCCTCCTCGCGCCCGGGCGGGCGAAGCGGCGCCACGCCGCGACCGGGCGGCATCTGCGGCTGGTCCGCGACACCGGGCCGGCCCCCGTGGCGGTGGACGAGGCCCCTCCGGCGCGGCCCCGGGCGGCATGAGGACCGTTCCGAGGGAGATGCCGGGCTGCCCCGAGGAGGGACGCCGGGCTGTCCCGGGCGACGGCGGTGTGCGAGGCTCCGGGACGGAACCGGCACCCGGCGCGGACCCGGTCCGCCGTGCCGGTCGGCATCAAGGAGGGTCAGCGGTATGCGCATCGGTCTGCTCGGCACCGGCCCCTGGGCCCGGATGGTCCACGCCCCCGTCCTCGAGGCGCACGGCGCGCTCGACTTCGCCGGTGTCTGGGGCAGGCGTCCCGAGGCCGCGAAGGAAGTGGCCGACCGGCACGGGACGCGGGCCTACGACGACGTCGACGCGCTGCTGGCGGACGTCGACGCGGTGGCCGTGGCCCTGCCGCCGGACGTCCAGGCGCGGCTCGCGGTGCGGGCCGCCGGGGCCGGCTGCCACCTCCTGCTCGACAAGCCGGTGGCCGCGACGGTGGCGGGAGCCAGGGACGTGGCCCGGGCCGCGCGGGAGGCGGGCGTCTCCTCGGTCGTCTTCTTCACCACCCGGTTCGTGCCCGAGGCAGCCGACTGGATCGCCCGGCAGGCGGACACCGGCGGATGGTTCACGGCGCACGCGCAGTGGCTGGGAGACGTGTTCCACGGCGCCGACGACCACCCCTTCGCCACTCCGTGGCGCGGTGAGAAGGGCGCCCTGTGGGACGTCGGCCCGCACGCGCTCTCCGTGCTGCTGCCGGTCCTCGGCGACGTCCGCCGGGTGGCGGCCGCCGCCCGCGGCCCCCGCGACACCGTCCACCTGGTCCTGGAGCACGCGTCAGGGGCCTCCAGCACGGTGACGCTGAGCCTGACGGCCCCGCCCGCCGCCACGGGTGCGGGGCTCGAACTGCGCGGCACGGCCGGCGTGAGCGTGCTTCCCCACGGCGGCGACGCGGCCGACGCCCTCACCCGGGCCGCGGACGAGCTGCTCGGCGCGGCCCGCGGGGAGCGGCCCCACGCCTGTGACGCCGCGTTCGGTCTGCGCGTCACGGAGGTGCTGGCCGAGGCGGAGACCCTGCTGGCGGCCGGGGCCCGCTGACCCGGACGGCGGCCCGCGGGCTCAGCCGCCCTCGAAGGGCTCGTCGCTCCACCGGAACCAGGCCCGGTCCCCCTCGATGTGCAGCCACTCGGGGACCGGCCGGACCCCGCCCTCGCACACCGCCACGCCTGCGTCGTCCGCCGCCGGTCATACCCGGGGACAGCCTGCCACCCGCTCCCGCGACCGGATCGGCCCGGAGGGTCCCGGCGTGCGCCGGCCGGCGCCCGGGGGGAGCGTGGGGGGTGTGGGACGACTCGACGGGGACCGCCGCAGCTGGCTGCGGGGCGCGCCGCCGCCGCGCTGGGTACGGGCGCTGCCCCTGCTGCTGGTGGCGGGTGTCTGCGTGGCCACGCTGACCAGTCCCGACCCGCTGGACATCGGCTTCCTGCTGGGCGCGATCCCCCCGCTGGCCGTGCTGTCGTACGGACCCGTGTCGACCGCGCTGCTCGGCGCCGCCGTGGTCGTGATGCTCGACGTGCCCGCCTTCCAGCTGGACCGGCCGGGTCGGACCGACGTGCTGACGGTGTCCTTCGTCGCCGTGCTGAGCGTGTTCGTGGCCTTCGTGCGCCGCCGCCGGGACGTCCAGCTGGACACCGAGCGCACCATCGCCGAAGCGGCCCAGAACGCCCTAGTACCCCCGGTGCCCGAGCGGGTCGGGGCGGTGGCCTGCGCGGGGCTGTACCGGGCGGCGCAGCGCGGGACGCTGGTCGGCGGCGACTTCTTCGACGTGCGGACCTGCGGCCACGGGGTGCGGGCGGTGCTGGGCGACGTCCAGGGGCACGGGCTGGCGGCGGTGGCCACGGTGGCCTCGCTGCTGGGCGCGTTCCGCGAGGCGGTGCTCGACCAGCCGGACCTGGAGCGGGTCGCCGCCCGCCTGGACCGGCGGCTGGTGACGGACTCGGCGCGCGTCACCCACGCTGAGTTGTTCGCGACGGCCGTCCTGCTGGAGTTCGCGCCGGGCGCGGACGCCGTGCGCATCGTCGTCTGCGGGCATCCCCCGCCGGTGCTGCTGCGCGACGGCACGGCCACGGAGGTCGGCCTGGTCCCGTGGACGCCGCTGGGCCTGGGCCTGCCCGAGGGCGCCCCGCTCACGGCGCACGTCCTGCCGCTGCGCCCCGGCGACCGCCTCTTCGTGGCCTCCGACGGCGTCTCGGAGGCGAGGGACGCCGCCGGAGTCTTCTACCCCCTGCTGGAGCGGCTGCCCGCGCTCGCCGACGGCGCCGACCCGGCCGCCACGGCCGACCGGGTGTGGCGGGACGTGCGGGCGTACTCCCCCGAGATCCGCGACGACGTCACGATGCTCGTTCTCGCGCCGGACCGTCCGGCGGGCCGCTGAGCGTCTCCGCGTCGCCCTCGGCGTCGATGTGCGGCAGCATGCGGTCCAGCCAGCGGGGCGTCCACCAGGCCTTCTCCCCGAGCAGGGTCATCACGGCCGGCACCATGAGCAGGCGGACCACGGTGGCGTCGATCAGCACACTGACGGCGAGGCCCAGGCCGAGCATCTTGACGACGATGTTGTCGCTGATGATGAAGGCGGCGAACACGCTCACCATGATCAGCGCCGCGCAGGTGATCACCCGGGCGGTGATCTCCAGCGCGTGGGCGACGGAGTCCTTGGCGTCCCCGGTGCGCAGCCAGGCCTCGTGGACCCGGGAGAGCAGGAAGATCTCGTAGTCCATGCTGAGGCCGAAGATGATCGCGAACATCATCATCGGCACATAGCTCTCGATGGGCACGTCGCCGTTGACGCCGAGCGCGGGCCCGCCCCAGCCCCACTGGAAGACGGCCACGACCACGCCGTACGAGGCCGTGATGGACAGCACGTTGAGGACGGCCGCCTTGACCGCGACGAGGAGGCCGCGGAAGACGGCGAGGATGATCAGGAAGGCGAGGCCGACGACCACGCAGATGATCAGCGGGAGCCGGCTGGCGACGATGTCGCGGAAGTCGACCTGCGCGGCGGTGGTGCCGGTGACGTAGCCCTTGGCGTCGTAGCCGGAGACCGCGTCGGGCAGGGTCGTGTCCTTGAGCCGGTTCACCAGGCCGGTGGTGGTGGCGTCCTGCGGGGCCTGGGTGGAGTAGACGGTGCCGATCAGGACGTCGCCGTCCTGGGTGGCCGTCAGCGGGGTGACCGTGGCCGCGTCGGGCACGGCGTTCAGCGTCTTCTGCGCCTGCGACTGGAGGTCGGAGCGTTTGTCGGAGGGGACGGACGTCTGGTCGATGACGACGGTCAGGGGCCCGTTGGAGCCGGGCCCGAAGGCGTCGGTCATCAGGTCGTAGGCCCGCCGGTCGGTGAAGGAGGTCGGGTCGGCACCGTCGCCGATGTGGCCGAGCTGGATGGAGAAGACGGGGATCGCGAGGACGGCGATGACGGCGACGCCTCCGGCGAGGTACTGCCAGGGTCTGCGCTCGACGCGCTTGGCGTACCGGTGCCAGGTGCCGTGCGGGGTGGCGCCCGGCTCGGCGTCGGTCTCGGCGACGGGTCTGCGCACGTGCCAGCGGTCGATGTTCCGGCCGATGAGGCCGAGCAGGGCGGGGACGAAGGTGAGGGCCCCGATGACGGCGGAGACCACCGTGATGGCGGCGGCGAGGCCGAGTTTGCCGATGAAGGACACCCCGGACGCGTACAGGCCCATCAGCGCGATGATGACGGTCGTGCCGGAGACCAGCACGGCGCGTCCGCTGGTGGCGGTGGCGTGTCCGGCCGCCTCGGCGGGGTCGGCGCCGTTCATCAGGTTCTGCCGGTGCCGGGTGATCAGGAACAGGGCGTAGTCGATGCCGACACCGAGGCCGATCATGGTGGCGAGGGTCGGGGAGACGGTGGCGAAGGTGAACGCGGCGGCCAGCAGGCCGAGGATCGCGAGGCCGCCGACGACGCCGATCAGCGCGGTGACCAGGGGCAGTCCGGCCGCGATGACGCTGCCGAAGCCGATCAGCAGGACGACGACGGCGACCGCGAAGCCGATCGCCTCGCTGAGGTAGTCGTTGGCCTTGGGCCGGGCGAGCTCACCGAGCGAGCCGCCGTACTCGACATCGGCGCCGGCCGCCCGCAGCGGCTGGACCGCGTCGTCGACGCCGTCCAGGTAGTCGTCGCCGAGGGTGTTGGGCTGCTTGTCGAAGCGGACGGTGATGTAGCCCGTCTTCCCGTCGCTCGACACCGGTCCGACCTTGGTCGGGCTCTGCGACAGGGGGTTCTGCGCCGACAGGACGTGGGGCAGCTCCTGGAGGTCGCCGACCGTGGTGGACATCTGCGAACTCAGCGCGCTCAGCGCCTGCTTGTCGTCGTGCATGACGATCTGGGCGCTGTAGCCGCCGGCCTGCGGATCGTGCTCCTGGAGGACGTCGAGACCCTTCTGGGACTGTGTGTCCGAGAGCGCGAAGTTGTCCTCGTAGGTGCCGCCGACGGCGCGGTCGATCGCCTGGAGGGCTACCAGGGCGACCAGCCAGGCGACGATGACGATCAGGTAGTGACGGGCGCACCAGGCACCGAGCCTGCGCAGTCCCCCACGGTGCGGTTTCCCGGCGGAGCTGGATCGCATGACCTGGGCCTTCCTGCCGCGCGTGTGTCTTCCACGGGTGGTTCGGACGCCCCCGGCACAGCCCATTAGACGTCGCACCGATCATCACGGCATCCCGGCGCGGGGCCCGGTACGGCCGTCCGGGACTTGATCGGAATTGCAGGGTGCGGCCCCAGGATGAATGGTGTTAGTGGACCCGATGACCGCACCGGGCCGAAGCCTCCCTTCGGACGCGAGGAGCAGAGATCATGCCGACGTCAGAACCCGGCGCCGACCGGCCCTCCCCGGACCGCGCCACCCCCGACAAACTGCTCCACACGCGTACCGGCACCGAGGTGTCCCCGGAGGACATGGTCCTCGCCACCGGACGCGACCTGACCCCGCGCAACCTCGAATGGGCCCGCCGCAAGCTCGCCGAGGAGGGCCCGGGCGCGATCGAGAAGCTGCTGCCCTAGGCGCCCCGGCCCCCTGATCCGGGCCGTCGACCGGGCATCCGCTCTTCCGCGGCGGCACCTGCGGCTGCCAGACTCCCGAGGATGCCCGACTTCGACATGCTCGTCCTCGGATCAGGTCCCGGCGGCCAGAAGGCCGCCATCGCCGCGGCCAAACTGGGCCGCAGGGTGGCCGTAGTCGACCGCCCCGACATGGTCGGCGGGGTCTCCCTGCACACCGGCACCATTCCCTCCAAGACCCTGCGCGAGGCGGTGCTCTACCTCACCGGCCTCACCCAGCGTGACCTGTACGGTCAGAGTTACCGCCTCAAGGAGAACATCACCGTCGCCGATCTGACCGCCCGTACCCAGCATGTGGTGGGGCGTGAGACCGACGTCATCCGGGCGCAGTTGACCCGCAACCAGGTCGCCCTGTTCGCCGGCACCGGCCGGTTCGTCGACGACCGCACCGTCGCGCTGCGTGAGACCGGCGGGCAGGAGCGGCTGATCAGCGCCGAGCACATCGTGATCGCCACCGGGACGCGGCCCGCGCGGCCGGACAGCGTGGAGTTCGACGGGCGGACCATCCTCGACTCCGACAACGTGCTGACGGTCGAGCGGGTCCCGCAGTCCATGGTGATCGTGGGCGCCGGTGTGATCGGCATGGAGTACGCGTCCATGTTCGCCGCGCTCGGCAGCAAGGTCACGGTGGTCGAGAAGCGCGCCGGGATGCTCGACATGTGCGACGTCGAGGTGATCGAGTCGCTCAAGTACCACCTCCGGGACCTGGCGGTCACCTTCCGTTTCGGGGAGACCGTCGCCGCCGTGGAACGCCATGCGCGCGGTGCGCTGACCGTGCTGGAGAGCGGCAAGAAGATCCCGGCCGACGTGGTGATGTACTCGGCGGGACGGCAGGGTCTGACCGACGGGCTCGACCTGGACAAGGCGGGTCTGGCGGCCGACCGGCGCGGCCGCATCGAGGTCGACGAGTACTACCGCACCCCGGTCCCGCACATCTACGCCGTGGGCGACGTCATCGGTTTCCCGGCGCTCGCGGCCACGGCGATGGAGCAGGGCCGGGCGGCGGCCTACCACGCCTGCGGTGAGCCGGTCGGGCAGATGGACCACCTCCAGCCCATCGGGATCTACACCATCCCGGAGATCAGTTTCGTGGGGCGGACGGAGGACCAGCTCACCGAGGACAGCGTGCCGTTCGAGGTGGGCATAGCCCGCTACCGCGAACTGGCCCGCGGGCAGATCATCGGTGACGCGCACGGCATGCTGAAGCTGCTGGTCTCGCCCCGGGACCGGACGCTGCTCGGGGTGCACTGCTTCGGCACCGGAGCGACCGAGCTGATCCACATCGGACAGTCGGTGATGGGCTGCGGCGGGACGGTCGACTACCTGGTCAACGCGGTGTTCAACTACCCGACGCTGGCGGAGTCGTACAAGGTCGCCGCCCTCGACGCCACCAACCGGCTGCGGCAGCTGGACCGCATCGGGGACTGAGGGGCGCGAGGGCGGACGGCACGGCGGCGCGGGACGGCGGCCGGCGCGGGTCGTGAACGGGGGCCGCGCCGGGGACGCTCACTCCTCGACGATGTGGACGGCGGCCTCCTCCGCGCCCGCGGCCCCGCCGTCGATGCCCACGTCCCGGGCGACCTCCTCCTTCACGGCGTCGGGGTGGGCGCCCTCGTCCGGGGCGACGAGCCGGCCCGCGCGCCGGTCTCCGGCCTCGGGGTCCACGGGTTCGCCCTCGCCGCCGGCAAGGTCGCCGACCGCGTCCCCGACCGGCTCCGGGGCCTCCGGCACCTCCTGCGCCAGCCGCTGGTCGAGGCTCTCGCCCTCGTGCTGCTCGGCGGCGGTCGTGCCGTACTTGGTGACCCCGAGGGGCTTCTCCGGCGGAGAGTAGCCCTCGTCGAGGGTGTCGTCGTAGGTGCGTTCGTCGAGGGCGTCCTGGAGGTCGAGAGGGGCGCCGTCCGCCTGTTCCTCGCCGGTCCCGGACGGCTGGTAGACGTCGTCGCCCATGGCCTCGGACTGCGTACCCATGCGGGCCTCCTCGCGGTTTCGGTGGTGGTGTCCCCGTCCGCGTTTCCCGTGCGGCCCGCTCCAATCACGGCACATGCCACCCGCACGGGCGGCCCGGGACGTTACCGATCCGTCAATCTTGAAAGCTCAAGAGTTGGGGCTATAGTCACTCGCACACTCGGAGTGACCGTCCGCGGACGCAGTGCTGGAACGGTATCCGCCGCGCCTTGCTCCGCCGACGTCTGCCGAGGTCATCCCTCTCGACGCGCGGCGGCGTTCCACCCTCACCCCCCATACGCCGCCGGGTCCTCCCCGCTCGGGCGGCGTGCACGACGGAAAGCAGCGCAACCATGAGCAACAGCACCGGAAGAGGGCTCCAGGCGAACGTGCTGGGCACCTTCGACACGGTGGTGATGGCGGTGGCCGGCAGTGCTCCGGCCTACTCCATCGCCGCCACCACCGCCGTCCTGGCCGGGGCCGTGGGCCTGGCGGGGCCCGCGGCACTGCTGTACTGCGCGATACCGATGCTGGGTATCGCCCTGGCGTTCAGCCGGCTCAGCCGGATCGACGTCAACGCAGGCGCCAGCTACTCCTGGGTGGGGCGGACGCTCCACCCCTTCCTGGGCTTCGTCAGCGGCTGGGCGCTGGTGATCTCGGCGACCATCTTCATGGTGGCGGGCTCGCTGCCCGCCGGTTCCATGACCCTCGCGCTGTTCGACCAGGGCCTCGCCGACGACACGGTCCTGGCCACCGTGGTCGGCGCCGCCTGGTTCCTGGTGATGCTGGCGGTGGTGCTGGGCGGTGCCCGGCTCACCGTGCGCGCGCAGCTGATCATGTCGGGCGTGGAGCTGGCGATCCTCGCGCTGTTCGCCGTGCTCGCGCTCTTCCACACCGACAACTCGCTGCCGTTCGACTGGTCCTGGCTCGGGTTCGGCCACTTCGACGGGGTGTCCGGCTTCGCGTCGGGCGCGCTGGTCGCCGCCTTCTACTACTGGGGCTGGGACGTGACCAGCAACCTCAGCGAGGAGACCCGCAACAGCCGCCGCACCACCGGCCTCGCGGGGCTGATCGGCGTGGGCGTGGTCTTCCTCCTCTTCGAGGTCTTCACCATCGCGGTGAACATCGTCCTCAGCTCGCAGCAGGTCCAGGACAACGGCGCCAACGTGCTGGCGGCGCTGGGTGAGGAGGTGTGGCCGGGCTGGGGCGGCAAGCTGCTGATCGTGGCCGTGATGCTGTCCACCGTCGCCACCCTGGAGACGACCCTGATCCAGGTCACGCGCTCGCTGTTCGCCATGGGCCGCGACCGGACGATGCCGTCCGCGCTGGGCCGGGTGCACCGCACCTGGAACACGCCCTGGGTGGCGATCACGGTGGTGGGCGCGGTGGCGCTGGTGCTCTTCGTCGCCTCGAACGCGCTGGGCTCGGTCGGCGACATCCTCGCCGACGCCATCTCCGCGATCGGCCTCCAGATCGCGATCTACTACGGCCTGGCGGGTCTCGCCGCGGTCGTGGCGTACCGCAAGACCCTGCTGAGGTCGCCGGCCGACTTCCTGCTCGGCGGGCTGTGGCCGCTGTTCGGCGCCCTGTTCATGTTCTGGGTCTTCGTGGAGTCGCTCGGTGAGCTGGACCCCGCGGCGATCGCCATCGGCGTAGGCGGCCTCGCCGTGGGCCTGGTGCCGATGCTCTGGTACTGGCGGCGGGGCAGCGACTACTACCGGCCCTCCCGGCTGGACGCCTCGCGCACCGTCGAGGCCGGGTACGTGCCCGACGGCCGGCCGGCCGCGCACTCCGCCGGCCACGAGGGTCTCTCCACCGACTTCTGAGAGGGGACCCGATGGCGCGGGACCGCTTCGCTCCCGATTTCGACCCCGACTGCGGGGATGCTCCGCTCTCCTCCACCCGGCACGACATCGTCATCGGCCGCTGGCAGGGTCTGCGGGACCTGCTGCGTGCCACCGGCCCGGACTGGCTCGCCCGCGGGCACCGGGTCCGGTTGCTCGCCCAGGCCTGCGTGGGCAGTTCGACGGTGGAGACCTGGCTGGCGGCCGAACCGCACAGCGCCGACGCACTGGTGCTGCGGGCGGCCACGGAGACGGCCCGGGCGTTCGACCTGGCGATCACCGCGGGCCGGGGCGTGCCGATCGACCGGACCCGGATCGACGCCGCGGTGCTGGCGTGTCTGGCCGCCGCCGAGGCCTGGCCCGACGACCCGACGCCGTGGACGTCGCTGATCTCGGTCGCCCGTCTCTATCCGGCCGGGGTGCGCCGGCAGGAACTGGCTCGCTGGTGGGACGAGTTGCACCGGCGGGACCCCTACAGCATGGAGGGCCACCTCCAGGTCCTGCACTACTATTCCGCCCGCTGGCACGGCTCGCACGGGCTGATGTACGACTTCGCCAGGGACGCGGCCGGGGTGGCCCCGCCGGGTTGCCCGCTGCCGGTCCTGGTGCAGTACGCGCGCGTGGAGGAGTTCCGCCACTCCCTCGACACGGAACACGACCGCTCCACGGCCATCGCCCTCGGCCAGCACTGGAACAACGACGGCGCCGTCAGCGACGTCCGCCGCACCTGGGAGCGCTGGATCACGGGACGCAAGGAGGACACCGTCGCCCCCGGCGAACTGCGTGACGTCAACTACCTGGCGCACGCCGCGTGTGCGGGCGGCGCCGCCGACGTGGGGGCGCCGCTGCTGACCCTCCTCGGCCGCCGGGCGACCCGTACGCCCTGGTCGTACACCGGGGACCCGGCCCAGCAGATCACCCGGCGGCGCAAGGAGTGGGGGGTGCGCGACTGACACCGGGCCGGCGCTGTTCGTCCGCGCCGGCCCGGTGCCCCTCGCCCGTGTCCCGCGGAGTCTCAGCGGGTGTTCGGACTTCGGTGCGGGGGCTGGCGCGGGGTCGGCCGGTCCGGGGCGGGCGGGACCGTGCGCACCACCGGGCCGTCCCCGTTCACCCGCACCGGGTCCCCGTGGTGACGGATCATCAGGGGCGCTCCGGACAACAGGGTGTACGTGGCCTTGTCCGGTCCTATCTCCACGCGCAGGCGCCGGCCGAGGAGTTGGACGCTGAAGGCGAGGCGGCTGAACCTGTCGGGCAGCCGGGGTGCGAAGCGCAGCCCCTCACGGTCCCCGCGCAGCCCGCCGAACCCGGCGACGAGGGCCATCCAGGTGCCCGCCAGCGACGCGATGTGCAGGCCGTCCCGGGTGTTGTGCTCCAGGTCGGCCAGGTCCATCAGCGCGGCCTCGGCGGTGTAGTCGTAGGCCAGTGCCAGGTGACCCGCCTGCGCCGCGATGACCGCCTGGCAGCAGGCGGACAGGGACGAGTCGCGGACGGTCAGCGGCTCGTAGTAGGCGAAGTTGCGGGCGATCTGCTCCTCGTCGAAGTGGTCCGCGCACGTGTACATCGCGAGGACCAGGTCGGCCTGCTTGACGACCTGTTTGCGGTAGAGGTCGAAGTACGGGAAGTTCAGCAGCAGCGGGTACTGGTCGGGGCGGGTGCCCGCGAAGTCCCACTGCTGGTAGCGGGTGAAGCCCGCGTGCTGTTCGTGGACGCCGAGGTCGTGGTTGTAGGGCACGTACACCGCCTGGGCGGCGTCGCGCCAGGCCGCGCTCTCCTCCGCGTCCACACCGAGGCGGGCGGCCTCGTCCGGATGACGTCCGACGGCTTCGGCGGCGGCCAGGAGGTTCGCCCGGGCCATGAGGTTGGTGTACGTGTTGTCGTCGGCTACCGCGCTGTACTCGTCGGGGCCCGTGACGCCGTCTATGTGGAAGGCGCCGCGGGCGTCGTGGTGGCCGAGGGAGCGCCACAGCCGGGCGGTCTCCACGAGCAGTTCGACGCCGGTGCTCCGTTCGAACTCGGTGTCCCCCGTCGCCGTGACGTAGCGGACCACCGCGTCCGCGATGTCGGCGTTGACGTGGAAGGCGGCCGTTCCGGCCGGCCAGTACGCCGAGCCCTCCGACCCCTCGATGGTGCGCCAGGGGAACGCGGCGCCGCCGAGGCCGAGCTGGGCGGCCCTCTCACGGGCGGCGGGCAGGGTGTTCTGCCGCCACCGCAGGGCCTCGGAGACGGCTTCGGGCGCGGTGTAGGTGAGCAGGGGGAGCACGAAGGTCTCGGTGTCCCAGAACGCGTGGCCGTCGTAGCCGGAGCCGGTCAGCCCCTTGGCGGGGATGGCGCGCTGCTCGGCGCGGGCACCGGCCTGGAGGACGTGGAACAGGGCGAAGCGGACGGCCTGCTGGATCTCCTCGTCGCCGTCTACCTCGACGTCCGCACGGGACCAGAAGTCGTCGAGGTAGGCGCGCTGGTCCTCGAGCAGGCCCGTCCAGCCGCTGTGCCCGGCCGCCGCGAGGGCCGCCTCCACCTGGTCGCTCATCGCGGGCCGCGAGCGGGCGCCGGACCAGCCGTGGGCGACGAGCTTCTCCACGCGCAGCCGCTCGCCGGGCTCCAGCACGGAGGTGACGGTGAGCCGGGCGACGTCCACGTTGCTCTCGCTGCTGACGACGGTGCGCTCGGGGCCGGTGACCTCGTGGTCGGCGGCCACGGCCACCCGCAGACCGCTGCGCTTCGTGCGGTGGACGAGCCTGAGCCGCCTGCCGACGGCCACGTCCTCCTCCGGTTCCAGCGGCGACTTCAGGGCACGGGCCGCGCGCGGATCGCCGTTCGGGTCGGGCAGGCTCTCGTTGGTGACCAGTTCGGACTGGATGACCACCCGGGAGCGGCTGCCGACGGCCTCCACCTCGTAGGCCACGGCGGCCACCGCCCGCTGGGTGAGGGAGACCAGCCGGGTCGAGCGCACCCGGACCGTGGACCCGGCCGGCGAGGTCCACTCGCAGGTCCGCTCCAGGACGCCGCGCCGCAGGTCGAGCACCCGCTCGTGGCGGACGAGCCGTCCGTAGCGCAGGTCGAAGGGCTCGTCGTCGACCAGCAGCCGCAGGATCTTGCCGTTGGTGACGTTGATGACGGTCTGACCGGACTCGGGATAGCCGTAGCCCGCCTCGGCGTAGGGCAGCGGGTGCAGTTCGTGGACGCCGTTGAGGTAGGCGCCGGGCAGGCCGTGCGGTTCGCCCTCGTCCAGGTTGCCGCGCCAGCCGACGTGCCCGTTGGAGAGGGCGAAGACGGACTCGCTCTGCGCCAGGACGTCGAGGTCGAGTTCCGTCTCGCGCACGTGCCAGGGCTCGACCGTGTACGACCGGTTCGTGATCATCTGCGCCGTCACCCTTCGCCGCCGACCAGGTCCGCGAGGTCCTTCACGACGACGTCCGCGCCGTGTGCGTACAGCGCGTCGCTCTGCCCGACCCGGTCGACGCCGACGACGTACCCGAAGTTGCCGCTGCGGCCCGCGTCCATGCCGGCCAGCGCGTCCTCGAAGACGGCCGCCCGCGACGGCTCGACGCCGAGGTCGCGGGCGGCGGCCAGGAAGGTGTCGGGGCTCGGCTTGCCCGGCAGCCCGCGTTCGGCCGCCACGACGCCGTCGATCCGTACCTCGAAGAGGTGCTCGGCCTCGATCGAGCGCAGTACGTCACGGGTGTTGGCGCTGGAGGAGACGATCGCCGTGCGCAGGCCGTGCGCGCGTGCCGCCTCGATGTAGCGCAGGGTGCCGTCGTAGGCCTCCACCCCCTGGGTGCGGATCTTCTCCAGGAGGAGCTGGTTCTTGCGGTTGCCGAGCCCGTTCACGGTCTGCGCGTCGGGCGGGTCGCCGGGGTCGCCCTCGGGCAGTTCGATGTCCCGGGAGGCGAGGAAGGTGCGGACGCCGTCGGCGCGCGGGCGGCCGTCGACGTACTCGTCGTAGTCGTGGCCCTCGTCGAACGGCCGGAAGTCGTCGCCTCCGCGCGCGTACAGGAAGGCGTCGAAGGTCTCCTTCCAGGCCGCCGCGTGCACCACGGCCGTCCGGGTGACCACACCGTCGAGGTCGAAGAGACAGGCCTGGATCGTTCCGGGGAGACCTAGCGTCGTCGTCATACAGGGTCCCGTTCCCCGGTATCGACTCCCTCAACGGTGTGGGCCCCGCCACATCGCCGTGCGCGCCCGCGCATCGGCGGGCGTACGGTCGGGCGCGGGGTCACTCGTGCGGGAACGAGTGGTGCTCGTGCGCGATCAGCCAGCGGCCCTCCTCCTTGCGCAACCCGAAGGTCAGGCGCAGCCTCAGGGCGGGGTCCTCGGCCAGCTCCCGGGGCGTGCCGCAGCGCACCAACGCGTGGGCGTAGGCCACATCGTGGCCGGCGGTGACGTGCAGGGTGTCGATGTCGAAGCACGCGCCCTCGGCCTGCCAGGCGAAGAAGGCGGGCCACAGGGCGCCGTAGGCCGCCAGGCCCCGGATGCCCTCGTGCGGCGGGGTCACGTGGTACAGCACGAGGTCGTCGGCGTGGCCGGCCAGGACGGTGCCGAGGTCCCCGCGGTGGACGGCGTCGGCCCAGCGGGTGATCAGGGTGCGGATCTGCGTGTCGTCGTCGGACAAAGGTCGTCCTCCTCTCGCTGTGGGTCTCCGTCCAGGAGACTGCGACACTTCGCTGTGTGCTCACTTTCGATGATCTGCTGCGCCGGGCCCGTGCTCTCGGCGGGGACGGCGGGCGCGCCCTGCTCGGCATCGCCGGCAGTCCCGGCGCGGGAAAGACGACCCTCGCGCGGCGCCTGGTGCGGGAGCTGAACGGCTCGGGCCTGCCGTGGGCCGTGCACGTCCCGATGGACGGCTTCCACCTGGCCGACGCCGAGCTCGACCGGCTGGGCCGGCGCGGCCGCAAGGGCGCGCCGGACACCTTCGACGCGGCCGGGTACGCGGCGCTGCTGCGGAGGCTGCGCGAACAGGCGGACGGCGCGAGCGGCGAAGGCGGCGACGACATCGTGTACGCGCCCGGTTTCGAGCGGGTGCTGGAGCAGCCGCTCGCGGGGGCGATACCGGTCCCCCCGGCGGCCCGTCTGGTCGTGACGGAGGGGAACTACCTGCTCCTCGGCACGGGCGCGTGGGTGCGGGTGCGCGCCGCGCTGGACGAGGTGTGGTTCTGCGAGGGCGACGAGGACGAGCGCGTACGCCGGCTCGTCGCCCGGCACGAGGAGTTCGGCAAGGGGCACGAGGACGCGGTGGCCTGGGTGCTCGGCAGCGACCGGCGCAACGCCGAGCTGGTGGCGTCGACCAGGGACCGGGCCGATCTGGTGGTGCCCCTGCCGTTGTGACGGGGGCACCCGGCGGACGGTCCTCAGCGGCTGCCGGCCCGCACCGCCAGCGTCGGTTCCCCGTGTGCGTCGTCCGCGCCGAGCACGGCCGTGAAGACCCCGGTCCGCACGGTCAGGCCGTCCTCGCCGCGCCGGACGGACACGGTGAGCGGCTCGGCCGAGCCGTGGCGCACCGCGAACACATGGAGGTCGTCGGGCGCGTCCGTGACCGGGCCGGCCTCCAGCGCGGTGGAGGCGACCAGGTGCCGCCAGCCCGCGTCGGGGTCGCCGTAGCCGCGCGGGTCGGCCGCGAGCGCGAAGGCGGCCTGCTCCTGCGTGAGCGCGGCGCGCGCGTCGAAGTACTCGGCGCCCGTCCCGGCCGGGTGGGTGAGGCGCAGGGTGCCCGCCGACGCGACGGCGCAGTCCGCCGTACGGCGCACCCGATCCCCGTCGTCCTCGGCGTACGGCAGGCCGGCCAGCAGGTACGGCGTGCCGTCGAGCCGCTCCACGGCGACCGTCGTCCACAGGGCGGTGCCGTCGGTGACGTACAGGGAGCGCACGTACCGCAGGACGTGGTCGCGGCCGACGACCGGTGTGGTGACCAGTTTGGCGGCCAGGCCGTCGGCGCGGACGTCGCGGACCCGGACCGCGCCCATGGGGCGGCACAACAGGAAGCCGTCGGTGACGGGACCGAAGCCGTGCTGGCGGTCGACGACGGCGGCCAGGCAGTACGTTCCCGCGGCCTCGACGACGGCCGGGGTCATCCGGTCGTCGAAGGCCACCGAGACGGTGCCGGCGCGCAGTTGGTGCCGCGCGCTCGCGGTGGACGGTTCGCGGTGCCAGCGGGAGTCGTCCTGGATCTGCCAGACGAGCATCCACGCGAAGTGCCCGTCGACCCCGCCGTCCGGCTTGGCCGCGTACCGTGCCCAGCGGCTGTCGCCCCGGTAGCGGCCCAGGTCGGCGCCGATCCGGGTGCCGAAGTAGCGCAGGCCGAGGACCGATTCGAAGGCGGAGTGCTGTTCGCTGTAGCGCGGTCCGCCGTTGTCGAAGCCGCCGTTCGTCAGGCGGGCGTCGATGTAGCGGGCGAGCGCCTCGCCGTCCTCGGCGAAGACCTGTTCACCGCTGACCCGGTGGGCCTGGGCGAGGAAGGACAGGGAGATCGGGCCGTAGTTGTTGTCGTAGGCGCCGCCGTGCTCGGGCGGCAGCAGGGCGCCCCGGTCGCGGACCCGGTGGGCGCGGATCTCCTCGGAGTACAGCGCGAGGGCCCGGGCCCGGACCCGGCCGCCCTCCTCGGGCGGGAGCCTGCGGGCCAGCATCAGGCCGCCGACGACGCAGCCGATGGCCTGGTTGCCGGCCTCCTGCGGGTTGAAGAAGGTCGCCTCGGTCAGCCAGGTCCAGTAGCCGCGCGCCACCTCCAGCAGTTCGGCGCGCTGCTCGTCGCCGGCCAGGTCACGGCCGTCCGGGGTGTCGAGCACGTCCAGGAGGTTCACGGCCTGGAGCAGCGCCCACACCGTGCTCGGCCAGTCCCCGACGGGGTGGGCGCCCGCCGCGAGCACGTACCGGGCGTACGGCAGTGCGCGGCCGCGGGCCCTGAGGTTGGGGTAGCCCGGGTTGTCGTCCCGGTAGACGCGTTCACGCAGGTGGAAGGCGAGGCTGCGGCCGACGGCCTCCGGCAGGCGGGGGTCCTTGCCGCGCTGCCAGGCCAGGGCCAGCAGCGAGGTGATGCCGAGCGAGGTGTCGCCGATGTCGTCCGTGCAGTCGGGGTGCTCGAGGCTGCCTTCCGGTGTCAGGCGGGCCAGGGCCTGCTCGACGACGTCGGCGAGGACGGCGTCGTAGGCCTCGGGGGTGTCGGGCAGGTCGTGCAGGGGTCCGCGCTGGTGGAACAGGTGCACGGCGGGGGACGTGGGGTGCAACGGGGATCAGCCCTTCATGCCTGGGACGGTCACGGCGTGGGTCGTCGGCGTCACGCGACGGCTGCGGGCCGGCGGGCGCGCAGTGCGACGGTCAGTGTGTGCGGGCCGTGCCCGCCGATGTGGACGCGGTTCCCGGCCGTCGCGTCGGTACCGCCCACCACGGTGTGGTCCTGCCCGGGGTCGTAGCGCAGTACGTCGGCGCGGTCCGGTCCGGCGAGGGGCTCGCCCGCTTCGACGGTGGCCTCGATCCGTATCTCGTCGTCACCGGCCCGGTAGGCCGCCGGTCCGCTCGTCAGGCACCAGCGGCCGTCGCCGATCGGTACGGCGCCCCGGACGGCGCCGCCCGGGCGGAAGGTGAGTTCGAGAGCCCAGGGCACGCGCGGTCCGCCGATGTCGATGCGCAGGTCGGCGCCGTCGTCCCTCAGCTCCACGTCGATCCGGGTCGTGTGCGAGACCTCGTCCCGGGGGCGGTCCTGGAAGGCCATCGCTGCCGAGAAGCGTCCCTCGTCGGCCGTGCGGTAGGCGCCGTCGTCCCGTCGCCGGTCCGGCGGCAGCGGCTGGTAGTAGGCGGCCGTGAGGGTCTCGGTGAGCCGGTGGCGGCCGTCGGCGAGGCGTCGCATGCCGGCGGCGCGGAACGGACCCAGGTCGAAGAAGCCCCGGGAGAGTCGGACCGCGTCCAGGACGGCTTCCCCGGCGAACAGCCGCAGGAAGGTGGGGTTGCAGGCGAGGCCCGAGCGGATGCGCCGGTGGCTGGGCACGTCGGAGCCGCCGTACACCACCGTGTGCGCGGTGGCGGAGGCACGCGAGGCGAGGCCGGCGGTGGCGAGGTACCCGTCCCGCGGGAGGACCTCCGCGGCCGGCGGGGGCAGGACCCGGCACAGGTCGGGGGTGAGGAGGGTCTCCGCGAGCAGCCCGGCGTCGTCGATGCCGCCGGCGGCCGCGAGGTGCGCCGCCCGGCTGAAGTCGCCCCGGCCGGTGCGGACCGCGAGCAGCCGGTAGTGCGGCAGGTAGGGCGCCAGCGGGAAGGAGAGGTGCTGGTCCTGGCGTCGCGAGTGGACGGTCTCCACCGTGCCGTCCGGCCTGATGAGGTCCAGGGTCGCGGCGAGGTTGCGTTCGACGGCGTCCCGCAGGTCGGCGCGGCCGAGGACGTCGGCCAGCAGCAGCAGCGAGGGGTTGGACACATGGGCCGCGTAGAGGGCGCTGCGTTCCGAGTACAGGCCCTCGGCGTCGATGTCGACGCCCTCGGCGAGCCACTGCCCGATCCGGTCGGGCAGGCGCTCGTCGGGGAACGACCGGTGCAGCCGGGCCAGCGCCGCGCACAGCTCCCAGCGGTGGTTCGGGGTGTGCACGCCACCGGTCAGGAGGCTGCCGGTGGCGGCGTCGGCGATCTCGGCGAGCGCGGCCGTGACCTCGCGCAGTTCCGGTCCCGCGCCGGCGGCGAGGACGTGCGCGTCGCACACGTCGTTGACGGTGAACGCGGAGTCCGGCGGGGACTGCACGTTGTCGCCGCCGGCGAAGAGGCCGGTGGGTGTCTGCGCGGCCCGCAGGGCGCGCAGGTGGGTCGTCGCGGCGGCGACGGCCCGCCCGCTGCCGTGCAGTGCCGAGTGCGGGGAGCGGTACGCCGCCACGAGGGTCCTGACCCGGCGGGCCAGGGCGCGGTGGGTCACTCCGGCGGGTTCCTCGCCGGGGCGGTCCGCGAGCGGGACGGCCGCCCGGTCGGCGGCGCGCGCCACCGCGCGGACGAACTCGTGGTCGGGCGCGGTGGGCACGGTCAGTCCTTCAGTCCGGCGTTGATGTCGGCGCCCATGACGTACCGCTGGAAGACCAGGAAGACGGCGATCAGCGGGATCATGGAGATGACCGAGGCGCCGAGCAGCACCGACCAGTTGATGTTCTGCGCGCCGACGATGCTCTGGATGCCGATCTGCACGGTGAACTTGCTGGGGTCGTTGAGCATGAGCAGCGGCCAGATGTAGTCGTTCCACCGCCACTGGAAGGACAGGATGGCGAGGGTCAGCATGATGGGCCGGGAGAGCGGCACCATGATCCGCAGGAAGATCGACAGCTCGCGGGCGCCGTCGATGCGCGCGGCCTCGACGAGTTCGTCGGGGACCGTCAGGAAGAACTGACGGAACATGAAGCAGCCCGTCGCGGTGAGCACGGCCGGGAGGATGATGCCGGCGAACGAGTTGTAGAGGCCGAGGTTGCGGACCACGAGGAACTCGGGGGCGAGCATGACCTCGGAGGGCAGCATCGTGGTGGCCAGGATGCAGATGAAGAACGCCTTGAGCCACCGGTTGTCGTACTTCGCGAGCGCGTACCCGGTGCAGCAGCTGACGCCGACCGTGAGGACGGTCGTGATCACGCACACGAGGGCCGTGTTGATGAAGTACTGGGAGAAGTTGGCGCTTTCCCACGCCGCCTTGAACCCCGAGAGGGTGGGGTTGTGCGGGACGAGCGTCAGCGGGTAGGAGAACAGTTCGCTGGACGGCTTGAGGGAGCTGAGGACGAACCACAGCACCGGCAGTCCGTACAGGCACGCCAGGATCCACAGCAGTGTCGTCGCGGACACCGCCCGCCGCAGCCCGCCGCTGGTGGCCCCGCGGGTCCGCTTCTTGGAGACGCCCGGTCCGGGATCGGCGTCGACCGGTCGGGGCATGTCGGTGGTTGTCATCGGTTCTCCACCCGTCGGTTGACGATCAGCTGGATGATCGCGACGGCCATCAGGATGAGCATGAGCACGAACGACGCGGCGCTCGCGTAGCCGATCTGGCCCCGTTTGAAGCCGGTCTCGTAGATGTACTGGACGAGCAGGTTGTTCGACGTGCCGGGTCCGCCGTTGTTGAGGGCGACGAACACCGGGTATTCCTTCATCGCGTTGATCGTGTTGAGCAGGATGACGATGAACGAGGTGGGCGCGATGCTCGGCAGGGTGATGCTGACGAACTGGCGCCACGGGCCGGCGCCGTCGAGCGAGGCCGCCTCGTAGTAGGACACCGGTACGTTCTTGATGGCCGCTATGAACAGCAGCATCGAGAAGCCCGTCCAGGCCCAGGACGCCGCCATCACCACCACGATCAGCGACAGGTCCGCGTTCGACTGCCACGGAACGGCGCCGCCGCCGAACTGCTCGATGATGTAGTTGACCAGTCCGAAGTTCTCACCGAACAGCCACCGCCACAGGACACCGACGACGATGGGCGACAGGAGCCACGGGATGAAGAAGATGACGCGGGCCACCGACGCGCCCTTGGCGTACTTGTTCACCACCAGGTTGGCGGCGAGCAGCGACAGCGCGAAGTTCAGCGGGACGAAGAGCACCGCGTACAGCAGCGTCCGGGTCAGCGCGTCGTAGAAGGTCGAATCGCCCAGCAGGTTGTGGTAGTTGTCCAGTCCGACGAACTGGAACGCCCCTACGCCCGTGTAGTTCGTGAAGGAGTAGACGAGCCCGATCACCGCCGGCCAGACGAAGAACAGCGCGAAGAGCACGACATTGGCCGCGATGAGGACGAGCGGCGCGAGGATGTAGGTGCTGCGTCGTCTCCTGGGCGGGCTCACGGACACGTCCGGGGCGCGTTTTGTCATCTTCCTGACTCCGTGCTGGTGGATGGGATTGCGGTGGGCTCACGCCATGAGCCCGGCAGCGGACGCCGTGCGGGGCCGGGCGGCGGTGTCGGGACACCGCCGCCCGGCCCGGGGGCCTACGATCCGCCGCCGACCTGCTGGTTGTAGCCGGCCACGATGTTCTCCAGGGCCTTGTCGGCCGACTGCTGGCCGTTGATGGCCTTGCCGAGTTCCGTCTTGGTCGGGTCCTCGGTGAGGCTCTTGCCCTTCAGCACCCAGTTCGTCTGCGCGCCGTTGAAGTAGCCGGAGATCGGGGCGTAGAGCGGGATCTCCTCGTTGTACAGCTTGAACGCCGCCTGCGCCGCCTCGGAGGTGAAGGGGTACTTCGGGTCGAGGCCGCTCTCGACCGGCAGGAAGCCGGACGTCTCGCACAGCTCGCGGTAGTGGTCCGGCTCGTACAGCCAGGACATGAACTTCGTCGCGGCGGTGGCCGCGGCGCCGTTGTTGTTGAAGCCGACCATCATGCCGCCGCTGTTGACGTCACTGGCCTGCACCGGCTGGGCGGGGGTCGGGACGCTCGCCCAGTCGAACTTCTTGATGCTGTCCGCGAAGGAGGCGACCTGCCACACGCCGGACCAGTAGGCGACCACGTCACCGCTCTGGAACATGGCCGACGGGTCGGCGCCGCTCGTCCACACCGACTTCGGCATGGTCTTGTCGTCGTTCCAGCCGACGAAGGTGTTCACGGCCTTCTTGGTCGCCTCGTCCACCGAGAACTTGCCGGAGTCGTCGGCGTGGACGTACTTGCCGCCCATCTCGTAGACCATGGCACGCAGCCGGGACGGCGACTGGTCGAAGGTCAGGGAGTACTTGGCGCCGGTCTTCTCACGGACGGTGTTCGCCGCCTTGATGAAGTCGGTCCAGGTCCAGGTCTTGTCGGGCGAGGTCGGGAACGCGACGCCGGCCTTCTTGAACAGCGTCTCGTTGATGAACAGGCCGGACGCGGTGACGTCCGAGGGGATGGCCAGCACCTTGCCGGACGAGTCCTTGGCGATGAAGTTGGCGTTGATCTTGTTGGTCTTGTTCTCGGCGATGGACTTGAGGTCGATCAGCTTGCTCGACCAGATCGGGTCCAGCGCCGGCACGGCCGCCACGTCGGGCAGGGAGTTCGCCTGCGCGGCGTTGTGGAGCTTCGTCGGGTAGCCGTCGTAGGGGATGTTGACGAGCTTGACGTCGACGCCGGCTTCCTTCTTGTACTGCGCCACCAGCTTCTTCCAGCCCGCGTCCTGGCCCGGAACGGTGGAGATCCAGAACGTCAGGGACTTGGAGTTGCCGCCCGAGCTGCCGTCCGACCCGCAGGCGGACAGCAGCAGGGCACCTGCCGTGGCCACGGCAGCGAGGGGGACAAGACGGCGTATGCCGCCGCGGCCGAGTCGGCGGGAGCGCCGCACACCCACACTGGTCATCTTCGATCCCTTTTCGTCGTAGGGGACGGAGCACGGCGCCGATCGATGCGGCACGGGTGCATTTTGCAGGAAATTTCGCTTTCCGGGGGGCGCGGCCTCGCCCGGCCGCGTCGCCGTCACGGGTGGGATCCCCGGCCATGAGGGCCGTCGTCGCACAAGCACGCCCTCGTGCGGCTGCCGTACTTCGCGTACGGGCGGGACGCTCACCCCAAGCCGGCGTCCCGGCCGACTTAGAAAGCGCTTGTCCGGACATTGGCAGACCGAGTCGGAAGCCGTCAATCCTCAGCCCGCGCGGCCTCGGTCACGGTTTGGACTCCCCGGGCGACCGCGAGCCGCGCGGCACCCGCGACGGTGCCGGTGTCCCCGACCCTGCTGCTGACCACCTCGGTGGGCCAGCTCAGCCGGGCCAGCTCGGCCCGCACACCGGGCAGGAGCTGCGGATCCGCGCCCGTACTGCCGCCCAGCACGATCAGGCCCGGGTCGAGCACGGCGGTCACGGCGGCCGCCAGGCGGCCGACGTCCGCGGCATGCCGGGCCACGATGTCGCGGGCCGGGGCGAGCCCCTCCCCCGCCAGGGCGAAGAGCCGCTCGGTGGTCCGCGGGCAGGGGCCGTCGGCGCCCCGCCAGAGCGCCTCGGCCCGGCGCAGCAGCGAGCGGGCGCCGATGTACTCCTCGAGGGCCTCCTGGCGCGGTTCACGGCCGTCGTCCCACGGGTACGGCAGCCGGGCCAGCTCACCGGCCGCGCCGTTCGAACCGCGCAGCACCGAGCCGCCGACCACGATGCCGAGGCCGATGCCGACGCCGATCCGCAGGTAACCGAAGGTGTGGCGGCCGCGGGCCGCGCCCTCGTGCAGCTCCGCGAGCGCCGCGCAGTTGACGTTGTTCTCGAGGTGGACGGGCACCCCGGGCGGCAGGGCGACGGCCATGGCGTCGAAGACCGGGCCCGCCTTGGCGGTCGCGGGGCGCATGCCGCTGCCCCGCAGGTCCCTGGCCGCGACGTCACCGACGGCGACGACGATGGAGCGCAGCGGGATGCCGTCGGGCAGTGCCCCGAGCGCCTCGCGCACGGCGTCGGCGGCGTCCGTGCGCGAGGCCGTGGCCTCGGCGAGCAGGGAGCCGTCCAGGGCGCAGCCGCGGACCCGGGTGAGCGCCGGCCCGAGGTCGACGGCGAGCACGGCGCCGGCGGCCCGCCCGAGGCGGTAGACGGCCGCCGAGCGGCCGGTGCCGCTGGAGGCGGTGCCGGAGTGCGCGGCGAGCCGGGCGTTCTCCAGCTCCGCCACGGCGGAGGACACGGTCGGCTTGGACAGGCCCGCCAGACTCGCGAGCTGCGGCCGGGTCGCACTGCCCGCCTGCGCCAGCACGGCGAAGACCGCGCTGGCGCTGTCGGTCAGGCGGGGGGCTTCCGCCACGTCGATTTCCACAGTTTCCCCCACACGGGTACAGGGCCGCGCTCACCCGCCGATCGTCTCGGCGGGCCACGGCGAAGGGATGCACCGACGTTGCGCGTTCCCGCCCCGCGGCGGCCCGGACAGGGCCTGGAGGTCGAGTGCGCGATTCCTCTTGACGCACTGTACTTCGTTAGTTAACTTCCTAACGAACTTCACGGTACTCGCCTGCCGTGCTTCGTCAGAGGCCCGTCCCGGGGCCTCCCTAGTTCACCATTGATCCGCAGACCATCGGTCACGGTTCGCCCGCCGTCGCAGCTGGACGCAACGACGAAAGAGGATCCGTGCAGGACTCTCCCCCTTCGCGCCCCCTCGTGGTCGGCGTCGACGTGGGCGGCACCAAGACGCAGCTGCGCGCCCTCGCGGGCGACGCGGTCGTGGCCGACCACGTCCGCGCCAGCACCGGGTGGCGACCGCACGACACGGCGGCCGCCGCGCGGTGGCTGACCGCCCTCGTCCTCGACGCGCTGCCCGCGGGCGCGCGCCCCTCGGCACTCGCCGTGGGCGCGCACGCCTGCGAGACACCACGGCAGTGCGCGCTGATACGGGACGCCCTGCAACTCTCCCTCGGTGTGCCCGCCCGGGTCGTGGGCGACGCCGAACTGATCGTCCCCGCCGCCGGAGCGGACAAGGGTGTGGGCCTGGTGGCCGGCACCGGTTCCGTGGCGGTGGGCCGGCTGCCCTCGGGCGACGCCGTCCAGGTCGGCGGCTGGGGCGCGGTCCTCGGCGACGAGGGCGGCGCGGCCGGTCTGGTCCGTGAGGCGGTCCGGGCCGTCTGGGCGGACCACGACCGCGGTGCGCGACCCGATGCCCTGGCCCTGGGTCTGCTCACCGCCTTCGACGTGTCCGAGGTCCCGGCGCTCGCCGGTGCCCTGGAGGGCGCCACGCAGATCTCCGCCGAGTGGGGGCGGCACGCGCCCGTCGTCTTCGCGGCCGCCGCCGAAGGCTCCGCACTCGCGCGGTCCGTGATCGCCGAGGCCGCAACCGCACTCGCCGCGCTCGTCGCCCGCCTCGCCGCCCGCGGGGTCCCGGTCGACGAGGTGGTGGTGGCGGGCGGCACGGTGCTCGGACAGCCGGCGCTCTACGACGCCTTCGCCGCCGCGCTGGCCGACGCGGTACCCGGGGCGCGGCCCCGGCCGCTCACCCGGCCGCCGGTCGAGGGCGCGGTGGCGCTGGCACGCTCCCTCCTGTGAGGCGCCCGGCGTGCGTTCACCCGCGGCACACCGGCCGGTCGCCGGGCCGTCGCGGAGCCGACACGCCCCGGCCGTAGATCTTCGCTCGTACGCGTCGTCCGGCCGATCCGCCGCCAAGGCGGCCCCGCCGGGGCCGGTCGGACGTGTCCCGCAGGTTTCCCCGCACTTCCTCCCCGGCCGCACGGCCGACGAAGTCCAGAGAGGCACACCCATGCCGTCACCCGCCGGGCAGTCCACCCCCTCGGCCGTGAACAGAAGGCGCTTCCTGAAGGTCTCCTTCGGCGGCTCGGCCGCCCTGGTGGCCGCCCCCACCCTGGTGTCCTGGCTCGGCGCGGCCGACGCCAAGGCCGCCACGGCCCCGCTGCCGTTCGTCGACGACTACCGGACGAACATCACGGCGAACCTCACGCCCGAGACCAACGCCGTGGTCCGGATCCTCGGCGGCTTCGCCCGGGTCTGGAAGACCGGCGCCGCCTGGAACACCGGCACCCCGCTGCGCGCGGACGTCCTGCGCGCCAACATGCAGTACTGCACAGCGGTCACCGGCGCCCGCACGGAGGCACAGGGCAGGGAGGCGTTCGTCCACGACCGCCAGCACCAGAGCTACGCGATGATCGGCGGACTCGGCCCGCTGTCCGACCTGTACAAGAGCGGCGCCAAGGCCGTCACGTCGATCACGAGCGCGCCGGACACCACTCCCCCGACGAAGATCGACGACGCCGTTCCCGCGGACGCGCCCGCCGGCTCCGCGCTCGGCGCCGGGTCGTACACCTCCGACCTCGGCCTGGTCGCCAGGCTCGTCGACACCGTGCGCGGACCGTACGCCTCGGGCAACCCGGGCAAGTACGCCTTCCAGTACCCGCGGCCGTGGCGCATGAACGAGAACAGCGAGGTCGTCGACACCGGCCGGACCGACGCCCTCGGCTTCCCCGTGTACGACTCGAAGGTGGTCGTCGTCCCGCAGCTGCTGCGCCAGCGCAGCACGTCCCCCGCCGACGACGGCGGGTTCCCCAGCGGGCATACCAACGCCTTCCACCTGGCGTCCCTGGCGTACGCCTACGCCGTGCCCGAGCGGTTCCAGGAACTCGTCACCCGCGCCCTCGCGCTCAGCCACACCCGCATCGTCTCCGGCATGCACTCCACGGTCGACGTCCTGGGCGGCCGCATCATGGCCACCGCCCTGGCCGCCGCCACGCTCGCCGACCCGGCCAACGCCGAGCTCAAGGCGGCCGCGCGCGCCCAGGCCCTGGCCTACTTCACCGGGAAGACGGGCACGACGGCCGACACCCTGTTCGCCTACGCCCACTCCGACGCCTCGGACCCGTACGCCGACCGCGAGGCCAACGCGCGCGCCAACGCGCCCCGGCTGACCTACGTCCTCGAGCGCGAGGGCCGCTCGACGCCCCTCACGGTCCCCAAGGGCGCCGAGGTGCTGCTGGAGACGCGGCTGCCGTACCTGACCGCCGCCCAGCGCCGCGAGGTGCTGCGCACGACCGCGCTGCCCTCGGGGTACGTCCTGCTGGACGGCTTCGAGCAGTGGGGCCGGCTCGACCTGTTCACCGCGGCGGACGGCTACGGGGCCTTCGACTCCGACGTCACGGTCACCCTGGACGCGTCCAGGGGCGGCTTCGAGGCGGCGGACTCCTGGCGCAACGACATCGGGGGCGACGGCGGTCTGACCAAGCGCGGCTCGGGCGCCCTCACGCTGAGCGGCCACAACCGCTACCGCGGCGGCACGGTGCTGGAGGCGGGCGTGCTCGTCGCAGGGCACGAGCGGGCGCTCGGCCGGGGCGACGTGCGGCTGGACGGCGGCACCCTGCGCGCCGGCGAGCCGGTGCGGGTGCGCGGCGCGTGGACCCAGGGGGCCGGCGCGGTGCTCGACCTGACGCTGCACCGCTACCACGCCCCGGCGCTGCGGGTGTCCGGGCGGGTCCGGCTCGACCGGGGGTCGGTGCTGTCGCTGCGGCTGGACGCCGACCGCCCGCCGGTCGCGGGGAGCACCGTGCCGGTGATCGAGGCATCGGCGCTGCGCGGACAGTTCGACCGCGTCGAGCTGAACTCCGACCACCTGCGCGCCGTACCCGTGTACACGGCAGACGGTCTGTCGGTACGACTTGTGAAGCGGTAACACCCTCGCGGCGGGAGCCGGGCGCACGGGCCTTCGAGCCCCGCCGCGCCCGGCTCCGGCAATCGCCCGGCCGGTGTCACCGCAGGGCGGACGATGGCACGCGCAGCACACCCGGTCCCGGCTCCCACCCCCGACGCCGGCACGGCGCCGGCACGGCCGCGGGGGCGCCGGCGCCTGCTCGTGCCGCTCCTGGTGGCCGTCCTGCTGGCCCAGATGGCCGTCGCCATGGTCACCACCGCGGTGCGGCAGACGCCGACCATCGACGAACCCGTGTACGTGGCGGCGGCGGCCGGCTACCTCCACGAGCACCGGGTGCGCCTCAATCCCGAGCACCCGCCGCTCGGCAAGCTCGTCGTCGCCGCCGGTGTGGCGGTGGCAGGTGCGCACGTGGATCCCTCGTTCACCGGCACCCAGGAGGCCGCGGGCCGGCACCTGCTGTACCGGTCGGGCAACGACCCGTGGCGGCTGATGCTGTGGGCCCGGCTGCCGGTGATCGCGCTGACGCTGCTGTTCGGCCTGGTGGTGTTCGCGTTCACCCGCGATCTCGCCGGGCCCGTCCCCGCCCTCGCGGCGCTCGCCCTGTACGCCCTCTCCCCCGACGTCGTCGCGCACGGCTCGCTGGCGACCCTGGACGTCCCCGCGGCGGGTTTCCTGCTGACCTCGGTGTGGCTGCTGTGGCGGGCCCGCGACCGGGCGCGCCGCTGCCTGCCGCTGGCCGGGGCCGCCCTGGGCGCGGCGCTGGCGACGAAGATGAGCACGCTGCCCGTGGTGCCCGTGGCGGCGGCCCTCGCGGCGCTGTCGGTGTGCGCCCGGCGCCCTCGGGACGTGCGGCGGGCGCTGCTCGCCGCGGGGGTGGTGACCGCGGTCGCCGTGGCCGTCGTCTGGGCCGCCTACCTCGCGGTCGATCCGCGGCTGCGCTGGGATCCCGGGGCGACCCATGTGCCCGTCGTGCACGGTCTGCGCGGGCACCTCGTGCGGCTGCTGCCGTTCCCCGAGGCGTACCGGGACGGCATGCGGATCCAGTTCGGCATGGAGAACCGCTCGTGGGCGGGCTTCCTCTTCGGTCACCGGTACACCGGTGCCCGCTGGTACTACCTGCCGGCCGCCCTGCTCGTGAAGACCCCGCTGGGGGCGCTCGTGCTGTGGACGGCCGGGGCACTCGTGCTCGTGGTGGTGCGGCGGCTGCGTCCCGCGGCGCCCTACGTGCTGGTCCCGGCCGCCGTGCTGCTGGTCGCGGCCATGGCCGGGTCCCGGGACCTGGGGACCCGGTACGCCGTGTTCCTGCCGATGTCCCTCGCGGTGGCCGCGGGCTGCGTCCTGGCGGTGCGCCTGCGGTGGGCGCCGGTGGCGGTGGCGGCGCTGGTGGCCTTCGTCGCGGTGAGCTCCCTGCGGACGTTCCCGTACTACCTGCCGTACTCCAACGAGGCCTTCGGCGGACCGGCGAGGACCCATCTGCGGCTGCACGACTCCAACGTGGACTGGGGCCAGGACCTGGGGCGGCTGGCGGACCGGCTGCACGACCGCTACGCGGGCGAGCGGGTGTGGCTCGTGTACAAGGGCAGCGGGGTGCCCGCCGCCTACGGCATCGAGGCCCGCGACCCGCGGCGGGTCCCCCCGGCGGAGGTGCACGGGCTGCTGGTCGTGTCGGACTCCGCGGTCGCGGTGGCGAAGGGCCCGCTCGCCGTGCTGCTGCGCACCGGCCGGCCGGTCGACGAGGTCGGCCACTCGATCACGCTGTACCGGCGGTAATCCACGATCACCGGGTGCGCGAGGGGCGTCTTCGCCCACCCTGTACGGCGCGGTCCCTGAAGTATGTTGAGCCCCGTGGAAGACAAAGGAGGCGCACCGGTGCCATCGCCGCAACAGGCACGCGCACAGGCGTCCGCGATCACCTCTGGCAGAACGGGTCCGGAGACGGAGGCGTCCCCCACCTCCCGGCTCAGGGCGCTCTTCGACGGCCCCCATCTGTCCCCGGGGCAGCGGCGCATCGCCCAGTATCTGATCGAGCACATCACCGAGGCGGCGTTCCTGTCGATCACCGATCTCGCGGAGCGGGTCGGGGTCAGCCAGCCCTCGGTGACCCGGTTCGCCGCGGCGGTCGGCTTCAGCGGGTACCCCGCGCTGCGCGAGAGGCTCCAGTCGATCGCGCTGGGCGCGCTGGCCGGCGGCCCGGCGGCGGCCGAGGTGAACCGGAGCAACGAACTCCAGGCGGCGGTCGAGGCGGAGATCGAGAACCTGGAGAACCTGCGGCGCGACTTCGCCGACCCGGACCGGGTCATCGACGTGGGCCGCAAACTGTCCCAGTCGACGCCGCTGACCGTGCTGGGGCTGCGGATCTCCGTCTCGCTGGCGGAGTACTTCGCCTACGCGGCCCGCCGGGTCCATCCGGACGTACGGCTGGTGACCCGCGGCGGCAGCGTCGCCTACGACGCGCTCCTCCAGTCGCGGGAGGCGGGCGGCACCTGGGTGCTGGCGTTCTCGATGCCCCGGCACGCGCACGAGACGCTGACCGCCGTACGGGTCGCGCGCAGCGCCGGACTCAAGGTCGCCCTGATCACCGACCTGGCGCTCGGGCCGGTGGCCGACGAGGCCGACGCCACCTTCGCCACCGGCACCGGCTCCCGTCTGGTCTTCGACTCCTACGCGGCCCCCGGGGTGATGGCCGCGGCGCTGCTCCAGGCCATGACGGACGCGGGGCCCGAGCGCACCCAGGCGCGGCTCGAGGAGTACGAGCAGATCGCCGAGCAGCACCAGTTCTTCCTGCGCGAGTGACCGGTCTTCCCAGGCCACCCCCCTTCCCCGAACAAATCCACAGGGATCATTACGGGCAAATCGCGCATGAATGTTTTCATACGTCTTGCAAAGCAGTCGGCATATATAAATACTGCTCACGGCCGCATCCGCCCTCCGAGGGCTCCAGTGCGGGCACCCGAAGCCGCCGTCCCCTACCCGCGTCGGCGCCCAGGGTGCTCGGGGCATCGCCAGTGCGAGCGCCCGTGGCGGCCCCGGTCTTCCCCTGGACCGGGGCCGCCCCGAACCGTCGGACCACCGTCACGACGCCACATACCGGAAGCGATGATCATGACCCTGACGACGACGCGCATCAGCTCGGACTGGCCGTGCCAGGTCAAGACGCCCGGCAGCTACGACTGGGAGCGCTCGGCGGCCAAGTGGCTGCGCGAGCTGGTACCGGCGCGCTACGCGAGCTACCCCGCGCTGCTGCGTCACCCCGTGCTGCTCGCCCGCCACGCGCAGATCCAGGTCCAGAACGAGGTCCGGGTGGCCCGCACCGCCCTCCAGACCGCCCGCGCCGACCTGCCCAGGCTCGGACTGCCCGAGTCGGTCATCGAACACACGATCAAGATGTACGCGGCCGAGGTCATGCAGTTGCAGCACATCGCCCGCAGTGTCCGCGCGGTCACCCAGGCCCTGGCGGAGCACCACCCCGGACGCTGACGGGAGGGTCCTTACGGGCCCCCGGACAGGCATCGCCCCTGGCGGGAGCCTCGCTGTAAGACCCTGAACGAAGCCCGCCCCGTGTGCCATGCTCGATGCGTGACGAGCGAACCCGCCCTGCCCGCGGACTCCGGTGGCGTGCCCGACCTGGCGGCCCTGGCCCGGGTCGTGGCGCGCCAGCGCGCGGAGATGGACCGGTTGCAGAACATGGCGGCCACCTCGGCCGTCCTGGAGCGCGCCAAGGGCGTCGTGATGGCGCGGCTCGGCTGCTCCCCGGACGCCGCGCAGGAGGAACTCCAGCGACGGGCCGGAGCCGGGCAGCGCACCCTGCTCGAGGAGTGCTGGATCACCCTCGGCACCCTCACCGCGCAGCCCTCCGGCCCCCCGGAGGCCGGCCCGGCCGACGCACCCGCGCCGCGACCGGCCTCCGCGTCCGCCCCCGACGAGGTCGACGCCGTCTCCCTCGGCCGCCTGAGCCGGGCCCTCGTCCGGGTCGGCACCCCGCACGACCTCGCCCGCTGCCTGCTGGAGCGGCTCGCGGACGACGTGGGCGCCGACGCCGTGATGATCTTCTCGCGGCTGCCCGGCGGCGGGCTGGAGCTGACCGGGCACGCCGGCCTCGGGGAGGCCCTGGCCGACCAGTGGAGCCGTGTGCCGCCCATGAGCGGCATCGCGGCCCTGGACGCTCTCGCCACCGGGCGGCCGTGCTGGCTGGAGGACCTCCGCGCGGACGGCAAGCGGTACCAGCTGATCGGCGACCCGCCCGAGCGGTGGGCCTCGCGCGCCTGGCTGCCGGTGGTGACCGGCGCCTCGGCCGACGTCGCGCTCGGCGTCCTGCGCCGCCGCGAGGGCGCCTTCCCGCCCCGGCTGCGCGAACACCTGCTGGCCGTCGCCCAGCTCTGCGCGGGTCCGCTGCGCTCGTTCGGCACCCGGCCCGCCCCGGCCGAGGGCGCGGGCAAGGCAGCCGTGCAGAAGGTGCTCGACCGGCTGCCCGTCGCCGCGGTCCTGCTCACCCCGCTGCGCTCGGCCTCGAGGGACGTCGAGGACTTCCGCGTCGACGCCGCGACCAGCGTGACCTCGGACGCCATGGGCCGCAGCGGGCGCGAACTGGTCGGCCTGCGCTTCCTGGAGTGCTGGCCGGAGGTCGCCCACGACCCCCTGTGGGACGGCTGCCTGCGGGTGCTGGCCGGCGAAGCGACGTACGAGAGCGAGCCGTTCGCCCGGCAGCAGATCGTGTCGGGGGTGAGCGAACTGGCCACCTACTCGGCGCGGGTGGCGGCCCTGGAGGACGGGCTGGTCGTCAGCTGGGTGCGCCACGACCCCTCCGACCGGCAGGAACAGCGGCTGGCGGACGTGCAGCGGCTGGGCAAGCTCGGCTGGGCCACCTGGAACCTGGACACCGGCGAGGGCAACTGGTCCTCCCAGGTCTTCAGCATCCTGGAGCGCGATCCGGCGCGGGGCGTCCCCCCGCTGCCCGCCCTCCCCCGTCTCGCCCTGCCCGAGGACGTACCGGCGCTGGCCCGGGCCCTCGGCGACGTCGTGCGGCACGGACGGTCGTGCGACGTGCCGTTCCGGGTCGTCACCCGCGACGGCATCCGGCATCTGCGGGTGGTCTGCGAGGCGGTGACCGACTCCTCCGGCGCCCCCGTCGAGGTGCACGGCTTCGTACAGGACCTCACCGCCCAGCGCAGCGCCGAACTCGCCCTCGTCGCCAGCGAGCGCGCCATGCTCACCCAGCACGGGGTGCTGGAGGCCGAGCGGCTGGTCGCGGCCCGGCTCCAGGACGCGCTGCTGCCCCTGCCCAAGCAGCCCGTACGCCTGGCCGGACTGCGGGTGGACATCGCCTACCTTCCCGCGCAGTCGGGCCTCAGCGTCGGCGGGGACTGGTTCAGCGCCATCGAACTGCCCGACGGCGACGCCCTGTTCGTGGTGGGCGACGTGGCGGGGCACGGCATGGGCGCGGTGGCCTCGATGGCCCTGCTGCGGTTCACCGCCAAGGGCATGGTCATCACGGGCTCGTCGCTGACCGGCGCCCTGGCGCGCCTCAACGCCCTCCTGCTGCACTCCCACGACCCGCACGGCTCGGCGACCATGGTGCTGGCCCGCTACAGCCCGCGCGAACGGCTGCTGGAGTGGGCCCAGGCGGGCCACCCGCCGCCGCTGCTGGTGCGCGACGGCGAGGCGCGGTACCTGGAGCGCCCCTTCGGGATGCTGCTCGGCGCGGGCGACACCCCCCGGTACGAGGCGGCGCGGTGCCGGCTGGAACCCGGCGACCGGCTGCTGTTCTTCACCGACGGCCTCGTCGAACGCCCCGAGGAGAGCATCGACCGGGGTCTGGAGCGGCTCGCCGCGGCCGCCGCCCACAGGGGCGCGGCAGGACCCGCCCCGCTGGAGCGGCTGCTGGGCGGGCTGCGCGAGCCCGGGGGACGCGACGACGTCTGCGTGCTCGACATCCAGGTCCCGGCACCCCACGCCCCCTAGGGGGTGTCCCGCGGGGTCAGCCGGCCGTGGCGGTGCGGGATTCCAGGTCCCGGCGGGTGTCGTCGCCGTAGACGCCGGACTCGTCACCGCGGATGCCGTACCAGAGCTGGAAGCGCGCGACCGCCTCGGTGAGGACGGTGTCGTACCGGCCGTCGGTGGCTCCGTGGGCGTACACGTCCGGGATGCGCAGCAGGCGTTTTTGCAGGTCGGCCACCTCGGCGCCGCTGTCGCCCTCGCGCAGGGTGCCGGCCCCGTCGGGGTCGGCGGACGCGGAGGGCGTGGGGTCCGGGGCGGGGGCCGTCGCCGGGGGCGTCTGCGCGGCCGCCGCCTCACCGCCGCGGCCCGGCAGCAGGAGGGCCCCGGCGAAGCCGGCCAGGGCCGCCGCGCACACCCCGACCGCGATGGCACCGCGCCGCAGCCCCGCCCCGGAGGAGTCGCCCCGGACACGGCTCCCCGCGCCGGACGCCACCGGCGTACCGCTCCCTGCGCCACGACGGCGCGCAGCGCGTCCGCCCTTGCCGTCCGCGGCAGCCGCCGCGCCCCGGCGACCGGCCCCCGCCGTGCCGGTCCCGGCGCCGCTGCCGGGAGCGGGGCGCGGGTCGCGGTGCTCGCTCGACCAGTCACGGCCGCCGTACGGCAGCGGCGGGGAGGGCCGGGCCGGGGACTCCACCGGGGAAGCGGAGGCGAACGGAGCCGTCGAGGCCCTCGGAGCCGCCGGGACCGCCGGGGCCGTCCCGCGGGGGTCCAGGGGCGGGAGTTCCTCCGTCTCGGCCTCGCCGACGGCCGCCAGGGGGATCGACTCGTAGGCGTCGGGATCCTGGGTCAGCTCGGTCATCTCGCGGAACAGCTCCGCCAGGGCATCGGTGTTGCGCGGTCGCAGGACCCGGATGGGCTCCAGGACCGGGCGTTCGTGCGGCTGGCCCGGCTCGTCCGGTGTCGGCACGCTCGTCTCCCTCCCGTGGTTCCCCCAGGAGAGATACGGGCGGGCGGGCGGCCGGGTTCAGCCGTCGAGGAAGCGGTGCAGGGAACGGGTCGTCGCGCCGACGAAGGCGTCCCGTCCGGCCTCGTCGAGGGCGTCCAGGGACAGATAGGGGTTGAGGTCCTCCAGCTCCACCAGCAGCAGTTCGCCGTCCGGGGCCCGGCAGGCGTCCACGCGCTGGATGCCGTGCGCCAGGCCGTTCCAGTCGATGAACCGGCGGGCGAACTCCAGGTCGCGCACGGTGGGCCGGTAGGGCCGCAGCTCCCAGCGACGGTCGGGGCGGGGCGCGTACAGCGCGTACTGGAAGTCGTGGTCGACGTAGATGAAGGAGACCTCGTAGGAGAAGTCGACGCACGGCTGCACCAGGAGCGAGCCGTCGCTCAGGTCCGGCAGCTCCCGCGGCGGGAGGATCCGCAGCCCTATGGAGTCGGCGCCCAGCTTGGGCTTGACGACGTAGCGCTCGGCGGCGGGCAGCCGGTGCAGGTCCTCGGCGCGGTCCACGGTCGGGATGACGGGGTGGCCCGCGGCGCTCAGGTCGACGAGGTACTGCTTGCCGGCCATGTCGGCGCGGCCGGTAAGCGGGTTGTAGACACGGACGCCGTCCGCGAGGGCGCGTTCACGGAACGCCTCGTACTCCTTGCGGTAGTCCAGGACCGGCCCGCTGTTGCGGACGACGACGCCGTCGAAGGAGTGCATCAGCGCCGCCGCGTCCAGCGGATGGCACAGGGCCAGGTCGAAGTCCGCGCGCAGCCGGGAGGTGAGGAGGACGTCCTCGTCGCAATAGCGCCGCCCGCGTGCCTGATAGGCCAGGTCGGTCACATAGAGGAGACGGGGGCGGGCGGCGGGCATGCGCTCTCCTGATGACGGGCGGTCGGCGGTGCGCACAGGCTACGGCAGCGGGCCGGGACCGCCTCCGTACGGGATCGGCGGGGGGGCGACGGCACTCCTGAGGGGCGGGAGGCGGGCGGGCCGTACGATGAAAGGACCGCCGTTTGTCTCCCGAAGGGCTCGTCGACTCCCGTGACCACCGCAACACTGCTCGACGGCAAGGCCGCCGCGGCCGACATCAAGAGTGAACTCGCCCTGCGTGTCCAGGCGTTGAAGGAGCGCGGGATCAGCCCCGGGCTGGGCACCATCCTCGTCGGCGACGACGCGGGGAGCCGCTCCTACGTGGGCGGCAAGCACCGGGACTGCGCCCAGGTCGGCATCGCGTCGTTCCGGGTGGAGCTGCCCGCGGACGCTTCCCAGGCCGACGTGGAGGCCGCCGTGCTGCGGCTCAACGCCGATCCGGCCTGCACCGGCTTCATCGTGCAGCTCCCGCTGCCCGCTCACATCGACACCCACGCCGTGCTGGAGCTGATCGACCCCGTCAAGGACGCCGACGGCCTGCACCCGACCAACCTCGGCCGCCTGGTGCTGGGCATCCCCGGCCCGCTGCCGTGCACCCCCCGCGGCATCATCGACCTGCTGCGGCGCAACCACGTGGCGATCACGGGACAGCAGTTCTGCGTCATCGGCTGCGGGGTCACCGTGGGCAGGCCGCTGGGCATGATGCTGACCCGCAGCACCGAGCACGCCACGGTGACCCTGTGCCACGAGGCCACCCAGGACACGGCGGCGCACGCCCGGGAGGCCGACGTGGTGGTGGCCGCGGCGGGCGTGGCCCACCTGGTCAGGCCCGACTGGATCAAGCCGGGGGCGACGGTGCTGTCCGTCGGCCTGACGCGCACCGTCGAGGGCATCCTCGGTGACGTCCACCCCGACGTGAGCGATGTCGCCGGCTCCTTCGCCCCGCCGATCGGCGGGGTCGGTCCGATGACGCGGGCGATGCTGCTGACCAACGTGGTCGAGGCCGCCGAGCGGATGTGACCCCGGCGCCGGGTGCCCGGCGCCCCGTCACCTGACACCCGCCATCTGGCACTCGGTTCCCTGTCGGCAGGGAACCGAGTGCCATCGACGTCCCGCAGGTGTTACGTTCGCGTCCATGAGCGCCACTGACAAGGCCGAGGCCAGGCCGCCCATGCGGGACGCCCTGATCGCCGCGGCCTTCCGGCTGTTCCTGGAGCGGGGCTACGAGCAGACCACGATCGAGGACATCGTCACGCTCGCGGGCGTCGGACGGCGGTCCTTCTTCCGCTACTTCCCCTCCAAGGAGGACGTGGTCTTCCCCGACCACGAGCGGTGCCTGGCCGACATGACGGCGTTCCTCGCGGCGAGCGGACGCGAGCACGAGCCGGTGCGCCGCGTCTGCGACGCGGCCCGGCTCGTGCTGCTGATGTACGCGGAGAACCCCTCCTTCTCGGTGCAGCGCTACCGGCTCACCAAGCAGGTGCCGGGGCTGCGGGCGTACGAACTGTCGGTCGTCTGGCGCTACGAGCGCGCCCTCGCCGACTACCTCCGCGGCCGCTTCGCCGGCCGGCCCGACGGCAACCTGCGGGCCGACGTGATCGCCGCCGCCGTGGTCGCTGCCCACAACAACGCGCTGCGCTCCTGGCTGCGTTCGGACGGACAGGGCGACGCGAGCGCGACCGTCGACCACGCCCTGGGGTACGTGCACGCGGCGTTCGGCACGGCCGGGACCGGTCCGGCCCCCGCGCCCGCCCCGGCGGCCCCCGCGCCCGCGCTCTCCCCCGTGTTCCCGGCGCTCCCCTCCGACGAGGGGCCGGACGACGTGGTCGTGGTGGTCGCCCGGCGCGGCACGCCCCTGTGGCGGGTGGTGCGGGAGATCGAGACGACGCTGGACGGGGACTGAGCTCCTCGAGACCCCCTCGAACTTCGCCGAACCCCCTCGATATTGCGGGTACGCAGTGCCTTTACGCGTGGCACTGAGTGCCATACCCTGTGGGCGTGCACGGTGGCACGGCGACCGGGCACGTACGTGCGCGGGTGAGCCGAGCACGGGATTCCGGCCGAGTGCAGGGAGTTGACCCGCGTGTACCACTTCTCAGGAAACGCCGTTCAGCAGGCCGTCGGTTCCGCGGCGGGCGTCCTCGACCGCGCGAGGACCGACGGCGACACGATCCTCTTCCAGCGCTGCACCTGGTGCGGCACCGCGATGTACCACCGGCTGCTGTGCCCGGTGTGTCAGGGCAGCGACCTGTGCACCGAGCGCAGCGAGGGCACCGGCACGGTCCGGCACGCCACGGTGGTGAACCGCAACACCCCCGCCGCGCGCAACGTCTCGCTCGTGGAGATGACCGAGGGGTTCGTGGTCCGCGGCCGGGTCATGGGCCCGCTCATCGGCATCCACAGCGGAGACCGCGTCCGGCTCTCCACGGTCAAGGACCCCGTAAGGGGCGAACCGGTCTTCCAGCTCCTCGACGAGCCGTACCGGGCCTGGCACTGATCCCCGGCCGGGGACGGCGCCCGCTCCCACCGCCCGTTGCACGGTGTCCGGATCCTTGCGGCGGCGAGCCCTGATCCGGGGTCACGGGCAACCTGCGGACACGCGTTCGCTTCCTCCGGTGCGCGAGGGGCTCCCCATACGGACGGGGTGCCCGCGCTCCGAGTGGTGAGGAGTGGACCTTGAACCGTGCCCGGCGCACAGGTGTCACCGTCGTGGCCGCGCTCGCGGCCCTGGCGGGGACACCGGGACTGGCACAGGCCCGGCAACCGGCCGAGCCGAGACCGGCGACCCCGACAGCGGCCCCCGACCGTCGACTGCCCCCGGGGTGGCAGGTGGACGGCGACGGCAGCGCACGGGAACTGGTGTGGCGAGCGCCCGCGCCCGTTCCTCCCGGCGACGCCCGCGTGGAGTTCCGCGCCGGCGACCGGCTGCTCGGTATACCGGCGCCGAGCGGCGACGGCCGCACCTTCCGGCTCCCCCTGACCGGCCGCGCCGACGACCTCCCCCTCGACGACCTGCGGGTCCTGGCGGGCGGCCGCCGTCTGGACGGGACCAAGAACTCCGCCGCGGACCGGCGGCGTTCGTCCCGCGCCGTACCGCCGTCGGCCCAGGCGCCCGCCCCGCTGCCGGCCGGCTCCGTCGACCCGGGCCGGCCGGGCCCCTACCGCACGGTCGGCGGCGGTTACGACCTGGCGCCGGTGAAACTGCCGGGCTTCGCCCAGCCGGTGGAGATGCGGGCGGTCGTGGTGGCGCCGAAGGGAGCCGTCGGCAAGCGGCCGCTCGCACTGTTCCTGCACGGCCGGCACACCACCTGCTACCGGCCGGGCAGCGACGAACCCGACATCTCCTGGCCGTGCCCGGCCGGCATGAAGTCCATCCCCAGCCACCGGGGTTACCTCCAGGACCAGCGACTCCTCGCCTCGCAGGGCTACGTCACCGTGTCCGTCTCGGCGAACGGTGTCAACGGCCAGGACGCCCAGGTCGAGGACGCCGGTGCACAGGCCCGTTCCTCACTGGTGCGACTGCACCTCGCCCGGTGGGCCGACTGGGCCGCCCACCCGGACAGGGCCCCCGCCACGGTGCCGGACGCGGCGAAGGCCGACCTCTCGCGCGTCCTGCTCGTCGGTCACTCGCGCGGCGGCGAGGGCGTCAACCGCGCCGCCCTGGACAGCCTGTACCCGCCGCCCGCCGCACAGGACGGCTACCGGGGTCCGGTCCGCTGGAAGATCCGCGGAACCGTCCTCGTCGGACCGACGATCTTCGGCCAGAATCCGGTCGCCGACGTACCGTCGGTCACCGTCCTGCCCGGCTGTGACGGCGACGTGGCCGACCTGGAGGGCGAGTCCTACCTCGACGGCACGCGCGGCATCAGCAAGGGCACCGCCCTGCACAGCGCCGTCTACGTGGTCGGCGCCAACCACAACTTCTTCAACACCGAGTGGACGCCGGGCAAGTCGGTCGCGCCGTCGTCCGACGACTTCCGGGAGGACCCGGAGGCGCCCGACCCCGTCTGCTCCGTCGGCCGCCCCACCCGGCTGACGGCCGACCAGCAGCACCGGGCCGGCAGCACCTACATCGCCGCCGCGGCCCGGCTGTTCGTCGGCGGTGACGACCGGGTGCGTCCGCTGCTCGACGGCACCGGCAGGCGCGCGCCCTCCGCCGACCCGGCCCGCGTGCTGACCCACGCGGTCGGCGCCCGCCGCACCGGAGGGTTCGTGCCCGACGACGGGGTCGAGGTGACCGGCGGCCGGGTGTGCCGCGCGGACTCCGACCCGGCCGTGTCCTGTCTGGGCGAGAACGCCACCGGGATGTCCCCGCACTTCGGCTGGTGGGACCTGGAGAAGGACTCGGGCAAGACCGCGGTCGCGCTGAAGTGGTCCGCGCCGGGCACCCCGACGACGGTCACCTCACGGGCCGCCGTCTCCCTCTCCGGCGCCAGGAGCCTGGCGCTGCGGGTCTTCGTGCCGCCCAACAGCACCGGCACCCGGCTGGACGTGTCCGTCACCGACACCGCGGGACGTCGCGCCGCTCTCGGCCGCGTCGCGGTCGACGGGCTGCCGGGCTCCGGCCGCACCTCCTCCTACTGGGCCCGCGAGGTCCGCGTCCCGCTCACCGCGGCCACCCGCGCCGGACTCGACCTCCGGCACGTCAGGTCCGTTTCCCTGACCCCGCGTTCGGGTTCCGGCCAGGCGTGGTTCATGGACGCCTGGGGCTGGGCTCCCGGCACACCGGCGGTACGGCCCGCGGCGCTGCCGCGCGTCGACATCGGCCGGCTCACCGCCAAGGAGGGCGACTCCGGTACCCGCACCTACCACGTCCCGGTGCGGGTCTTTGGCCACGGCAGCGGCACGGTGCGCTTCTACGTCGTCGATCCGGCGACGGGCGAGCCGACGGAGAAGGTGGTCGCGGTACGGCCCGGCAGCAGCCCGATCGACGTGCCGGTCGAGGTACGGGGCGACACCCGCTTCGCCTACGACGTGACGCACGACCTGCTGGTCAAGGCCGTGCGCGGCGCCGTCGTGGGTTCCTACCGGGGCGGGGTCACGGTGGAGAACGACGACCCGGCGCCGAAGGTGTCCCTCACGGCGGTGACCGACCGGGTGACCGAGGGCGGATCGCTGAGCTGGCGGATCTCGCTGTCGGAGACGGCCGACGTCGACTTCTGGCAGCCGGTCCTGGTGCTCCCGGTCACCGGGGGCGCCGAACTGTCCACCAAGGACGTGGACCCGCAGTGGCTGCTGGACAACTCCGGTGACGTGCCGGATCCCGAGCGTCCGCTGTCGCAGGCGAACCTGTGGGTCTTCGTGAGGATCCCGGCCGGGGCCACCGACACCGACTTCACCGTGCCCACGGTGAAGGACCAGGTGGCGGAGCCCGCCGAGTCGATGCGCCTGGCGCTGACCGACGACGAGGCCGAGCCGCTGCCCGACCGGCCGGCGCTCACGGGCACCGTGCTCGACGGGCCGTAGCACGCGCGCACCGTCCGCAGGGGGGCCGGGACCGTGCGGTCCCGGCCCCCCGTTCCGCGTTCAGAGCGTGACGCGGATCCCGACGGTCCCGTCCTTGCCGCGGCGCAGCCTGCTGCCCAGCAGGACGAGACGGCCGACGACGCCGTACTTGCGGGCCAGCAGGGCGCGGTAGCGGGCGGTGGCCGCCGCGTCGCAGATCTCGGCGGTGGCCGGCACCTGCTCGCCGGTCGGGTTGCCGCGTACGTCGCAGGGCCCGACGAGCACGTCGCCGCGGGCCCTGATCCGCTTCACCTTCCAGGCGTCGGCGGCCGACCAGGCGCCGAGCGTGTCCCCGTCGCGCACCACCCACACGGGGGTGGCGACGCCGGTCCCGTTCTTGCGGTAGCTGGTGATCAGCAGGTACTTGCCCGACGCCAGCCGGTCGATCGCCTTCTCGTCCATGCCCGCAGTCTAGGCAGCGGCGCCCGTCCCCACCTCGGCGGCCGGTGCACCGTTGCCTGACGTACGGGGCGGACGCGGTTCAGCCCACCGCGGCCGCCATCCGCCGTACGCCTTCGGTGAGGATCTCCGCCGACGTCGCCAGGTTCAGCCGGACGTGCCCGTCCCCGCCGGTGCCGAAGTCCGGTCCGGGGCTGAGGGCGACCCGCCCCCGTTCCAGGAAGACCGCGGCCGGATCGGCGCCGAGGCCGAGCGCCCGGCAGTCGAGCCAGGCGAGGTAGGTGGCCTCCCCCGGCCGGTACACGACCTCGGGCAGCCGCTCGGCCAGCAGGGCGCGCAGCAGGCGCCGGTTGTCGTCGAGACCCGCCAGCAGGGCGTCCAGCCATCCAGTGCCCTCGCGCAGCGCGGCCGTGTGCGCGAGCACGCCGACATGGCTGGGACCGTGGGACACCTCCTCGGGCAGCAGGGCGAGATCGGCCGCCGCAGCGGGGCCCGCGACGGCCAGGGCGGCCTTGAGCCCGGCCAGGTTCCACCCCTTGGAGGCCGACATCAGCGACAGCCCGTCCTGCGCGCCCGGCACGGCGAGGTAGGGCACGAACTCGGCGCCGGGCCCGGTGAGCGGCGCGTGGATCTCGTCGGCGACCACCCGGACGCCGTACCGGCGGGCGAGACCGGCGACGGCGGCCAGTTCGGCGGCCGTGTGCACGGTGCCGGTCGGATTGTGCGGGCTGCACAGCAGATGCGCGGCGCGTCCGCCGCCGGAGACGGCCCGCCGGTACGTCTCCTCCAGCACGGCGAGGTCGAGCCGGCCGTCCGCGCCGAGCGGCGCCTCGGCGATCCGCCGGTCCATGTGCTCGACGAACAGGAAGAACGGCGGGTAGACGGGCGGATTGACGACCACCGCGTCACCGGGGCCCGTCACCAGCTTGAGCATCTCGACGACGCCCAGCATCACGTCCGGCACGATCGCCGTCCGCTCCACCGCGAGCCCGTCCCAGCCCCACCGCTGAGCGGCGAACAGGGACAGCGCCTCGGCGTAGGCGGAGCCCGCCGGATAGCCGGTGTCGCCGAGTGCGACGGCCTCCGTCACCGCGCGGACGACCGGTTGCGCGAGGGGCACGTCCATCTCCGCGACCCACAGCGGGAGGACGTCGGCCGGATGGGTACGCCACTTCATGCTGGTACGACATCGCAGCCGGTCGAGGGTGAGGGCCTGTAAAGGGTTCGCTTCACCGGGGGTCTCGTGCGGGATGCTGGTCATGGGGCACAAGATAGGGGGCCGCGGTGTGACAGGGGATCACCTGAACAAGGCAGCCTCGGCGGACGCCGGCGCGGTTGCCGAGGTCGCCTGCGACGAGTCGGGGTCGGACGGCGAGAACCTCACCGGCGGCAACACCGACGTGTTCGCCCATGCGAGTGTGCTGCTGTCGCCGGACCGCGCCGCCGGGTACGTGCGGGAGATCCGCGACCGGATCCGTTCGCCCGCCGAGGAGTACAAGGCGAACCATCTGCTCCGCGAGAAGCACCGGCCGGTCCTGGAATGGCTCCTCTCGCCGTCGGGCCCGCTCCACGGGCGGGCCCATGTGCACCTCGTCGAGAAGCACTTCTTCGTCGTCGACCGGGTCGCCGACCTGCTGCTCGCCGACCCCGGGGCGGCCCTCGCGCTCTTCCGGCAGGGACGGCGGACCTTCACCGCGCCGCAGTGGCGGCGGTTCCTGGAGGCCGCCAACCAGCTGCTGTGGGTACGGCACGACGGCGAACCGGACGCACCCGTCGAGGAGTTCTTCCGCACCCTCGCCGAACTGCGGCGCGGGTACCCGGACACGGCGGTGGCGCGGACCCTGTCCCGGCTGGCGCGGGAACGGCCGCGCGCGGTCTCCTACCGGGCCGCGGTCCGCGACGGGCCCTTCGTGCTGAACCCGGTCCTCAATCCGCTGCTGCCCTCGATCCTGCACACGGCGGCCCACTGGGGCGACGGCGGGCGCCCGGTGCAATTGGCGCACGACCGCCAGAACATGCTGACCCCGGAGCGCGTCGCCTGGCTCGAGGACACGGCCCGGCGGCGCGGCATCCGCCTCACCGGACTGCGGCTCGTCGTCTCACGGCTCGACGCCCGGGTGCAGCTCGCCGACTTCCTGGCCGGCATCGCCCGCCGGATCGCCTCCGACGAGCTGGGCGGCCGCGGTGACCCCGTCCTCACCGGGCTGCTGCGTCCCTACGTCGGCGCGGCGGCGGTCTGGGGCGACGAGCGGAGCTGGGCGCGGCTCGGGCCCACGACCGGACCGGGCGGGGCGCCGGTCCGGATCACCGGTGCCGCCGGGGTGAACGCTGCCGGGTCCGCGCACGTATGGAGGTGAGGGCACTCAACGACCGGAGCGCCCCGCGGTGTTGAGGCCGTGCGTTCGGGGTTTTCGGGAGCCATGACATGAGGCATGTACGACGACGGGCCGTCCGGCGAGTGACACGGCTGGCGGCCGTCGGCGGACTTCTCCTCGGAGGGGCCATGGTCACGCAGGCCGCCATGGCGAGCGAACCGCCCGGCACGTCCACGGCGGCCCGGGGTGCGGCGGAGGCCGTCGTCACGAACCCGGGGACCGCCCTCGTCAAGAAGCTCGGCACCGCGCGTACGGCGGGCACCTGGCTCAACTCCGCCGGGCGTCCGGTCGTCGCCGTCACCGACGAGGGGTCCGCCGCCGCCGTCCGGCAGGCGGGCGCCGAGGCGAAGGTCGTCTCCCACAGCATGAACGAGCTCAAGTCGGCCACGGCCACCCTGCGCTCGGCCCCCAGGGTGCCGGGCACCGCGTGGGTGATGGACTACCGGTCGAACCAGGTCGTCGTGCAGGCCGACAGCACCGTGTCGGCCGGCGACTGGTCACAGCTGACCAGGACGGCCTCGGGGATCGGCAGCTTCGTGCGGATGGAGCGCACCACCGGGAAGTTCACGACCCGGATCAACGGCGCCCAGCCGATCCTGTCGACCGGCGGACGCTGTTCGGCCGGTTTCAACGTGACCAACGGCTCGAACGACTTCATCCTCACCGCGGGGCACTGCGGGCCGACCGGGTCCACCTGGTTCGCCGACAACCAGGCCGAGCAGCAGGTGGGGCAGACGGTGAACTCCAACTTCCCCGGCAGCGACTTCTCCCTGGTGCAGTACGCGGGGAAGGCCGGCGCGGGCGCGGACGTGGTGGCCATCGGCAACGGCAACGGCGTGCGGATCACCGGCTCGGGCGACGCGGCCGTCGGCCAGCGGGTGTTCCGCAGCGGCAGCACCAGCGGACTGCACGACGGCGAGGTCACCGGCCTGGACGCCACGGTGAACTATCCGGAGGGCACGGTCGGCGGGCTGATCGAGACGACCGTGTGCGCCGAACCCGGCGACAGCGGAGGCCCGATGTTCTCGGACGGCATCGCCCTCGGTGTCACCTCGGGCGGCAGCGGCGACTGCACGACCGGCGGTACGACGTTCTTCCAGCCGGTGAACAGGGCGCTGTCCCAGCTCGGTGTGCAGCTGATCGTGGCCGCGCCCTCCGCCGACGCGCAGGGCGGCGCGTCCACCGCGTCCGCCGCCCCCGCCCCGTCCTCGTCGTCACAGGGGGCGCTGTCGCCGGGCACGGCCTCGCCGGGCACGACCACTCCGGTGACGAGTACCGGGGTGAGCGAGACGCTCGCCTCGCGGCTCACGGATCCCAGGAACATCGGCCCCGGTCTGCTGGTCATCGCGGGCAGCATCTTCGCCCTCGTCGCCACCCGGTACTTCCGTGCCGAACAGGACCGCAAGGCCTACCAGCGGTACTACTCCGCCACCTGGGGGTGACCCCGGCGGGACGCCGAAAGGCCCGGGCGAGCGGATCACCGCTCGCCCGGGCGTCGACGGACGTAGGAGGAGCGGCCAGGCCGGGGCACGGGATGCGGGGCACCCCACCTCGGCGGTGGGGCCCCGCGGACGGACGGCCGCTGCGGCGGCTGCGCGGACGGGCTGCGGTCAGGCCGCTTCGACGGAGTGCGGCGCGGCGGCCCACTCCAGGACGAGCCGCTGGTACTCCTCGCGCTGCTCGACGCTCAGTGTCCCGCCCGACCGGCGCCACAGGGCCCGGATCTCCTCGTTGATCTCCGCAGCCGATCGCTCGGAGAGGGATTCAACAGTGGTGGACATGGCGTGAAGCTTACGGCGTCGGACGTGAAGACCACGTGAGTCATCACGAATAAACCGGACATAACGGACGTGTTACTGATCACGTCCATCTGTCAATCCCTGTAGCGCAGTTCAGCTCTCCGCCGATCCCAGGACCAGCACCTGGATGGCCAGCACCGCAGCGCCGCGCGCCCAGTCGTGGAAGTCCGACACCTTGGTCTCCAGCGTCACGGGGGCGGCCAGCGGATGCCGGTGCGCACGGACGGACGCCTCGACCGCCGCCCCGCCGACGTCCATCAGCCCCACCCCCTCGCCGGCGAGCACCACCTTCTGCGGCATCACGGCGTTGGCGATCTGCGCGATCAGCGTGCCCAGCGCGCGGGCCGCCTCGTCGACGACCCGGGCGGGCATGGGTTCCCCGGCGGCGGCAAGGGCGAGGATCTCCTCGTACGTGTGCTCCCGGCCGGTGGCGGCCTGGACCTGGTAGCGGATGCTGGGGATGGTCAGCAGCGAGACGGCGCTGCCGCGCTCCCCCTCGGGGGTGAGCGGGCCGCCGGGGTCGATGATCCAGTGCCGGCCGAAGCCGCCGTCCTCCTCGACGGTCGGCACCCGCCTGCCGGACAGGACCAGCCCGTAGCCGAAGCCCGCGCCGATGGTGAGGACGACGTAGCGGTCGAGTCCGCGCCCCGCGCCGAACCAGGTCTCGGCCTCCACCAGGGCGGCCACGTCGTTCTCCAGGACCACGGGCAGCCCTGTGCGCCCCTCCACCAGCGCGGCCAGCGGGACGTTCCGCCAGCCCAGGAAGGGCGACTCCCCGACCGTCGTACGGCCCTCGACCCGGCCGCCCACCCCGATGCCGATGCCCGCGAGAGAGGGATGGGCGCGGGCCAGTTCGTCGGTCATCTCGCCCAGCACGGCGACGACCTCCGCGGGCTCGCGGGTCGTGAGCGGGCGGTCGTGCCGGGCGACGATGTCGCTGCGCAGGGTGGTGACGACGCCGTACACCGCGTCCGCGGTGATCTTGAAGCCGATGAAGGAGCGCGACTGCGCGACCACGTCGAGCGGCTGTGAGGGGCGCCCCTGGCGGGTCTCCCCCGCGACGCCCCCGTCGGCCACCTCGACCAGCAGGCCGGACTCGATCAGCGGTTTGGTCAGGCGCGTCACGCTTCCCGCGGAGAGATCGAGCCGCCGCGCGAGGTCGGTGCGCGAGAGCGGGCCGTGGACGAGCACCTCGATCGCGACCGAGCGCTCCCCCGGGCTCAGCGGCAGCCAGCTGGCGGTACCTGTCGTCATGAGGGTCAGACTCCCACACGATTTATTTTTGCCCTAAAAGTATCCAGGTCACCATACCGGCCTGGAAGCCCTCCGCAAGAGATTTTCCCCCGGCTCTTGACGCTGGATTCTTTCGGCTCAAAAGTAAGTGGCCGAGAGCGAGCCGCCGCAGACGAGGGAGTCTTCCGATGACCATCGCCTCCAGCAGTCCTCCGTCGCCGCTGCCGTCGGTCGGCGCCGCGGGGATCGCGACCACGTCGAGGACGGACCGGCCGCGCGCGGACGGCAGCCGGGGCGACGGGCGGCTCGCCGCGGTGTTCGTCGCACCGGCGCTGCTGGGGTTCGTGGTCTTCCTGCTGTGGCCCACGCTGCGCGGCGTCTACTTGAGCTTCACCCGCTTCAACCTGCTCACCCCGGCGCAGTGGGTGGGCATCGACAACTACGTCCGCATGGTCCACGACCCGATCTTCTGGAACTCCCTGCGGGTCACCGTCGAGTACGTGGTGATCAACATCGGGGTGCAGACGGTCTCGGCGCTCGCCATCGCCGTACTGCTGCAACGGCTGACGCAGTCGGCGGTGCTGCGCGGGATCGTGCTGACGCCCTACCTCATGTCGAACGTGGTCGCCGGCATCGTCTGGCTCTGGATCCTCGACACCCAGCTCGGCATCGGCAACGAGATCCTGGTGGCGCTCGGTGTCGGCCGTGTCCCCTTCCTGGCCGACGAGACCTGGGCGATCCCCACGATCGCCCTGATCAACGTGTGGCGGCACGTCGGCTACACCGCGCTGCTCCTCTTCGCCGGACTCCAGGCCATCCCCGGCGACATGTACGAGGCCGCGAAGGTGGACGGCGCGAGCGAGTGGCGGATGTTCTGGCGGATCACGATGCCGCTGCTGCGTCCGGTGCTGGCGGTGGTGCTGATCATGACGGTGATCGGTTCGTTCCAGGTGTTCGACACGGTCGCCGTGACGACCCGGGGCGGGCCGGCGGACGCCACGAACGTGCTCCAGTACTACATCTACGGCGCCGCCTTCGCCCGCTTCCAGTTCGGCTACGCCTCCGCGATGTCGGTGGCCCTGCTCGTCGTGCTCGGCGCGATCACCTTCGTCCAGTACCGGCTCACCCGGGCCGACCGCACCGACCTCGGCTGAGCGGAAGGAACGCGACATGACCACCGTGACCCCATGGACGGCACGGGCCCGGCGGACGAGCCGCCCACGGCCCCTCAGGCGCCGCTTCACCCCCGGGCGGATCGCCGCCTGGGCGCTGCTCGCCGTGATCACCCTCGTCACCCTGCTGCCGTTCTACTGGATCCTGCGCACCGCGCTGTCCTCCAACTCCGGACTCGCCGCGAGCCCGGGCGATCCGCTGCCCGTCGATCCGACCGCGGGCGGCTTCGAGCGGGCCCTCGGACTCCAGTCCACCGAGGAGGCGGTCGCGCAGGGCGGCGCGGGCGGCGGACTGAGGTTCTGGCGCTACCTGCTGAACTCGGTGGTCGTCTCGACCCTCGTGACGGTCTGCCAGATCTTCTTCTCCGCCATGGCCGCGTACGCCTTCGCCCGGCTGCGCTGGCGCGGCCGGGACAAGGTGTTCGCGCTCTTCCTCGGCGGACTGATGGTGCCCGCCGTCTTCACCCTGCTGCCGAACTTCGTGCTCATCAAGGAACTCGGTCTGGTGGACACCCTCCTGGGGATCGCCCTGCCCACGATGTTCATGACGCCCTTCGCGGTGTTCTTCCTGCGCCAGTTCTTCATGAACATCCCGAGGGAGGTCGAGGAGGCGGCGCTGCTGGACGGCGCCGGGAAGGTGCGGATCTTCTTCCGGGTGCTGCTGCCGATGGCGGCCACGCCGGTGCTGACCCTGGCCGTGCTGACGTACATCACCTCCTGGAACGACTACTTCTGGCCGCTGATGGTCTCCTACGGCGACAGCTCGCGCGTCCTCACCGTGGCGCTGGCAGTCTTCCGGGCGCAGACCCCGCAGACCGGCACCGACTGGTCGGGCCTGATGGCCGCCACGCTCATCGCGGCCCTGCCCATGCTCGCTCTCTTCGGGTTCTTCGCGCGCCGCATCGTCAGCTCCATCGGCTTCACCGGGATCAAGTAGGGGGACGGGCATGCGGATACGGATGCGGATGCGGATGCGTGCGGTCACCGCGCTGACCGGGGCGCTCGCGCTCAGTCTGGTGAGCGGGTGCGCCGGGGGCGGCGCCGGGTCGTCGGCCCGCACGGTGACGTACTGGCTGTGGGACGCCAACCAGCAGCCCGCCTACGAGGCGTGCGCCGAGGACTTCGAGAAGCAGAACCCCGGACTGAAGGTGAAGATCACCCAGTTGGGATGGGACGACTACTGGACCAAGCTCACCGCGAGCTTCATCGCGGGCACCGAACCGGACGTGTTCACCGACCACATCCAGAAGTTCGGCCAGTTCGCCGACCTGAAGGTCCTCGAGCCGCTCGACGACCTGGGCATCGACGACGCCGACTACCAGCCGGGGCTCGGCGCCAACTGGAGGGGCCAGGACGGGCGGCGCTACGGCGCCCCGAAGGACTGGGACACCGTCGCCCTCTTCTACAACCGCGCGATGGCGCGGGAGGCGGGCCTCACCCCGGACCGGCTGAACGACCTGTCCTGGAACCCCGAGGACGGCGGCACCTTCGAGAAGGCCGTCGCCCACCTGACCGTCGACAGCTTGGGCAGGCGCGGCGACGAGCCCGGTTTCGACAAGGACCACGTCGCGGTGTACGGCCTGGCCACCAACGGCGGCGGCGACGGCGACGGGCAGACCCAGTGGAGCACCTTCACGGCCTCCGCGGGCTGGACGTACACCGACCGGGCGCGCTGGGGCACGAGGTACCGGTACGACAGCAAGACCTTCCAGTCGGTCGTCGAGTGGTACTTCGGCCTGGCGGGGAAGGGCTACATGGTGCCCTTCACCGACTACAACTCCCAGTCCAACCAGGCCAACACCCAGGTGGCCGCGGGCAAGGCGGCCGCATCCTTCGACGGCGCCTGGATGATCTCGTCGTACGACGGGTTCAAGGGCATGGACATCGGCACCGCGGTCACACCCGCGGGTCCGGCCGGCCGGCGCGCCACGATGATGAACGGGCTCGCCGACTCGATCACCAGGAACGCCCGGAACAAGCAGGGCGCCAGGAAGTGGGTCGCGTATCTGGCGTCGGACGAGTGCCAAAGGACGGTGGGCGGTTACGGGATCGTCTTCCCGGCGACGCCGGGCGGCACCGAGGCCGCGGTGGCGGCCTACCGGAAGAAGGGCATCGACGTCGGCGCGTTCACCGAACCGGTCGCCGACAAGGAGCGGTTCGCGACCTTCTCCTATCCCATCACCGACTACGCGGCCGACGTGTACGCGTTGATGCACCCGGCCATGCAGGACATCTTCGGCAACGGCAAGCCCGTGAGCGGCCTGGACCGGACCAACAGCCAGATCAACCTCATTCTCGACCAGTGAAAGGCGCGTTCCCCATGACGTTCTCCCTCGGCATCGTCGGTGCCGGACAGTTCTCGGGCCAGTTCGCCAAGCTGTTCCAGGCCCACCCCGGCGTCGGTGACGTGTACGTCACCGATCTGCTCCCCGAACGCGCCGAGCGGCTCTCGGCCGAGGTCGGGCTGACGGGCACGTTCCCCTCGTACGAGGCCATGCTGGAGTCGCCCGCGGTCGACGCCGTCGCCGTCTTCACCCAGCGCTGGACGCACGGCCCGCTGGTCCTCCAGGGGCTCGGGGCCGGCAAGCACGTGTACTCCGCCGTCCCCATGGCGATCACCACCGAGGAGATCGCGGCGATCATCGACGCCGTCAAGGCGACCGGGCTGACGTACATGATGGGCGAGACCAGCCAGTACAACCCGGCGACCGTGCACGCCCGCGACCAGATCGCGAAGGGCGCCTTCGGACGGCTCTTCTACGCCGAGGGCGACTACGTGCACGACATGGACCTGGGCTTCTACGACGCCTACCGCTACAGCGGCGGCGAGGACTGGAAGGCGACCGCCAGCTATCCCCCGCTGCTGTACCCGACGCACTCCGTGGGCGGTGTGCTCGGCGCCTGGCAGACGCACGCGGTGAGCGTGTCGGCGATCGGTGTCGTCGACGAGCGCGGGGACGGCGTCTTCGACAAGGAGGTCAGCCGGTTCGGCAACGACTTCTCCAACGCCACCGCGCTGTTCGAGGTGGCGGGGGGCGGTTCCTTCCGGACCAACGAGTTCCGGCGGGTGGGCTACCCGTCGCACATCCGCGAGTCCCGTTTCCGCTTCTTCGGCACCGAGGCGAGCATGGAGCAGCTCGCGACCGTGGCGCTCTGGCAGGACAAGGAGGGCGTGCGGGACATCAGCGAGCTGCTGGAACCCAAGCCCACCCTGTCCCCGGACGACCCCTCGCTCCGGCACGTCGCGCCCGAACTGAGGGCCGCCTTCACCTCCGGTTCGGCGCCGGTGCACGACCGTACGCGGCTGCCGCGGGCGTTCGACGAACTGCACAACGGTCACGAGGGCAGCCACCACTTCCTGGTGGACGACTTCGTGACCGCGGTCGGCAGCCGGACCCTGCCGTCGGTGAACGCATGGGTCGCGGCCCGCTACACCCTGCCGGGCATCGTCGCGCACGAGTCGGCGCGGCAGGGCGGGACCAGGCTGGCGATCCCGGACTTCGGGGACGCGCCCGGGGCGTGATTGCCCGACCGGCGTCCCCGAGCGGCTCAGGTGCCCGGCTTGCGGCCGTAGACGAAGACGTCGTCGCCGTTCTTCAGCAGCGACCAGTACTTCTTGGCGGTCGTGGTGGTCATGTTGACGCAGCCGTGCGAGCCGGGCGGGTTCCACATGCTGAGGCCGACCGAGTGGAAGGCCTGACCGCCGTCGAAGAACTGGCTGTAGGGCATGGGCACGTTGTAGATGCTCGACACGTGGTCGATGTGCCGGTAGTAGATCTTCTTCAGGCCGGTGCGGGTCTCGTACCCGTCGCGGCCGGTGCGCACCGGGACGGGTCCGTAGACCAGCCTGCTGCCGTCCTGGATCCAGCTGATCTGGAGGGTGAGGTCGACGCAGGCGATGCGGCCCTTGTTGGTCGGGCACCGGCCGGCCTTGTTGGGCTTGTTGCCCACCGCCTTCTGCTTGTTCATGAGGTCCATCACGCCCCAGGTGACGGGCCCGGCGTAGCCGATGTTCGGGGTGATGCCGTGCTTGTTCTGGAAGGCCCGGATGGCCTTGCAGTCGGTGGTCGACTGCCGGCCGTCGACGGGCCGGCCGAGGAACTTCTCCACCTGCTTCTGGTACGGCCCGGCCTGCGTCGTACAGCTCGCGGCCTGCGCCGGACCCGCGCCCAGCGCCAGTGTCAGCGGCGCGATCAGGCCGGTGAGCCCGAGCACGACGGCCCCTCGTCTGCGGATGTCCCCCATGGTTGCCCTCTCCCTGACACGGTTGTCGCGATCTCTCCCCCTTAGACACGTGTGCCCCGGCGGCGGTTGTAGTCCGGCGCGGGCTGTGACGAAACGGTGAACTTCTCCTCCGTGCAGGCCACCCGAACACCCCTTTATGTCCTGTTCGTTGCGGTATGGCGGGATGCTCGTGCGCGGTGTCCGGTCCAGTTTCCTCCGATTGGATCGGGCGCCGGGCCCTCGCGCCGTCCTAGGTTCGCGGTATGCATCCCACCCTCGCCGGCGATCTCTCCCGCCTTCCCGAGCTCCTCCAGCGCGCCCGTGACTTCGCCGCCCGCGAGGTGAGCGGGCTGGGCGACCGGCCGGTCTCCCACCGGGACCCGGCGCCCGTCCCGGCCGGCCTGCCCGGCGAGGGGGCAGGCGCCGAGGGCGCCCTCGCGCGCTTCGCCGAGGCCTGGGCACCGGGCTTCTCCGGCTCGGCCGGTCCGCGCTACCTCGGCTTCGTCACGGGCGGCGCGACTCCCGCGTCGGTCACCGGGGACTGGCTGACGGCGGCGTACGACCAGAACGTCTCCGGGTCGGCCGGTTCATGGGCCGCGGCCCTGGAGCGCGAGACCGTCGCCTGGCTGCGCGAACTGTTCGGGCTGGGCGACGCGCACAGCGGGGCGTTCGTGACCGGCGCGACCGTCTCCACCACCGTCGGACTCGCCGTCGCCCGTGAGTGGCTGGGCGAGCGGCTGGGCGTCGACGTGTCGCGCGAGGGCGCGGCCGCCCTCGGGCCCGTGGAAGTGCTCTCCGGCAGCCCGCACTCCAGTGTCTCCAAGGCGCTGTCGGTGCTGGGCGTCGGCCGCGACCGGCTGCGGCGGGTCCCCCTGCTGCCCGGCGGGCGGGAGGCCGTGGACGTCGACGCCCTCGAGTCGGCGCTGGCCGCGCTGGACGGACGCCCGGCGATCGTCGTGGCCAACGCCGGGACGGTCGACACGGTCGACTTCGACGACCTGCGGGCCGTCGCGGCCCTCAAGGAGCGCTACGACTTCTGGCTGCACGTGGACGCGGCGTTCGGCGGTTTCGCCGCCCTCTCCCCCGCACACGCCCACCTCGTCGACGGGCTCGACGCGGCCGACTCGGTCTGCGTGGACCTGCACAAGTGGCTCAACGTGCCCTACGACGCGGCCGTGCAGTTCACCCGCCGCCGCGACCTCCAGGTGCGGGTCTTCCACAACGCCTCGCCCTACCTGGGCGCGCCCACGGGCGAGCCGGACTTCCTCCATCTCACGCCGGAGAACTCACGGCGGCTGCGCGCCCTGCCGGCGTGGTTCTCGCTGGTGGCCTACGGGCGGGCCGGGCACCGCGAGATCGTCGAGCGGAACGTGGAACTCGCCGTCCGGCTCGGCGAGGGGATCGCCGCGCTGGACGGGCTGCGGCTGCTGGCGCCGGTGCGCCTGAACGTCGTCTGCTTCACCCTCGCCGACGACCCCACGGCCGCCCGGGTCGCCGCCCTGGCGGACGCGGTGGCCGCCTCCGGAGAGGCTTTCCTGACCCCGACGGTGTACGGCGGGGTGCCCGCGCTGCGGGCCGCCTTCAGCAACTGGCGCACGACCCGCGCGGACGGGGAGCGGGTGCTGCGGGCCCTGGCCTCGGCGCCGGGCACCCACGGGTGAACCGGGCGGCCCGCGGGTGAAAGGATCCACGGGGCCGTGCGGCGCGGCCGTCACGTCGACAGGACGGAGCACGTGCGGGCATGACCGCCTTCCTCCAGCAACTCCCCGCCCTCCTCGGTGTCGTGGTCGGCGCTCTCGGCTCCTACGTCGCGGTCGTGCGCAGTGACCGGGCCCGGTTCCGGCGGGAGCGGGCGGCCCGGTGGGAGGAACGACGGCTGGCGGTGTACACCGAGTACGCGCGGACGCTGAAGGCGTCGGTGAACCTGACCTACCGGGTCGCCGCGCACCTCGGCAACGACCCGCATCCGCACCCGCTGTCCCCGCAGGAGGCCGAGCCGCTGCTGGCCCAGGCCACCGACCGGCGGGACCCGGCCGGGGAGGCGCTGATCATGCTCGGCGGCAGGGACACGGTGGAGCGGGCCCGGGAGTGGGTCGTCGTGGTGATGGACATGGAGCGCTTCCTGCGTGCCGGGACGCACGACCCGCAGGCCTGGCAGGCACTGCTGGAACGGCAGCGCGCCGGCCGCGAGGGCTACTACACGGCCGTGCGCGAGGATCTCGAACTGCCGCCGGGCCACTCGGCGCGCTGGTCGACGCAGCCCGGCTCGCCCGACGCGGGCGGTCAGCGGTAGCCCGTGGTGTCCGCCGCCTTTCCCGGGTCCTGCACCTCGACCAGGTAGCGCCAGGCGTCGGGCCGGCTGCCGTCGAGGTCGGTGAAGCCGTACACGCCGGCGAGTTGCCCGCTGGACAGGGAGCGCCCGTTGTGACGCGCCACGTCGGGATCGGCGGCGAGGGCGGCGACCGCCCGGCCGACGTAGCGGGGTGTCTCGGAGATGGCGAAGTGGGGGACACTGTCGAGGGCGTCGCGCCAGTTGTCCTCGCGTACGCCGAAGTGGTCGAGCATCATCTCCGACCGCAGCCAGCCCGGGGTGAGCGCCACGGCGGTGGCGCCGCGCGGGCCGAGTTCGTGGCCGAGGGCGAAGGCCATGCGCAGGACGGAGTTCTTGGCCAGGTCGTAGAAGAAATTCACGCGATAGGTGTCGCGGTTGTAGTCGGTGGTGCCGTCGGTCATCTCGACGACCAGTGCGCCGGGCCGGCGCAGCAGCAGGGGCAGTGCGTGGTGGCTGGTGATCGCATGGGTCTCGACGGCGAGCCGGAGCAGTCGCAGACCGTTGTCCAGGTCGTGCTCCCAGACGGGCGCGTCCCACTCGAAGAGGTGCTCGCCGCCCCAGATGTCGTTGACGAGGACGTCGAGGCGGCCCTGCTCCGCGGCGATGCGGTCGACGAGGGAGCGGACCTGGCCGGGGTCGAGGTGGTCGGTGGGCACGGCGACGCCGTGGCCGCCCGCCTCGGTGACGAGGTCGGCGGTGTCCTCGATCGTCTCGGGCCGGTCGTACTCGGAGCGCCGGGTGCGGGTGGTGCGGCCCGTCACGTAGACGGTGGCGCCCGCCGCCCCCAGTTCCACGGCGATGCCGCGTCCCGCGCCCCGTGTCGCCCCGGCGACCAGGGCGACCCTGCCTTCCAGCGGACCGGACATGTCCGACCTCCTGCGTGTGTTGCGTCGGTGTCGTCATCGAGGATCGATGGCAGCGACGAGCATCGCGTGGAAGCCGGACACCTCCTGTCGTCTTTTCCGCACCGGGTCACCCGCCCGGCGGCGGGCCCCGGTTCCGGCTCAGTGCCCCCGGGCGATCCACTCGTCCAGGTGCGGCGCCTCGGCGCCGATGGTCGTCGTGTCGCCGTGGCCGGTCAGCACCTTCGTCTCCGGCGGCAGGGCGAGCAGCCGCTCCCTGATGGAGGTGATGATCGTCGGGAAGTGGGACCAGGAGCGGCCGGTGGCGCCGGGCCCGCCCTGGAACAGGGTGTCGCCGGTGAACAGGACGCCGAGCCCGGGGTCGTGGAGGCAGACCGCGCCGGGCGCGTGCCCGGGGGTGTGCAGCACGGTCAGGTCGGTGCCGGCGGTCTCGATGACCTGGCCGTCGGCCAGATGGGCGTCGGGCTCGCGGTCCGGGTGGGTGAGCTTCCACAGCGGCAGGTCGTCGGGGTGCAGCCAGATCGTGGCGCCCGTCGCGTCGGCGAGTGCCGGCGCGGCGTCGATGTGGTCGTTGTGGGCGTGGGTGCACACGATCGCCGTGAGCCTGCGGTCTCCCACGGCGGCCAGGATGGCGTCGACGTCGTGGGCGGCGTCGATGACGATGGCCTCGTGGTCGTCGCCGACGATCCACACGTTGTTGTCGACGTCCCAGGTACCCCCGTCGAGACTGAACTGCCCCGAGGTCACCAGGCGTTCGATACGGGCGGCCGTCACAGGACCACCACCGAGCGCAGCACGTCGCCGTGGTGCATCCGCTCGAAGGCCTTCTCCACCTCGTCCAGCGCGATCGTCTCCGTGACGAACGCCCCGAGATCCAGCCGGCCCTGCAGATGCAGATCGATCAGCATCGGGAAGTCCCGCGAGGGCAGACAGTCGCCGTACCAGGACGACTTCAGCGCACCCCCACGCCCGAAGACGTCCAGCAACGGCAGCTCCAGCTTCATCTCCGGCGTCGGAACACCCACCAGCACCACCGTGCCCGCCAGATCACGCGCATAGAAGGCCTGCCGGTACGTCTCCGGCCGGCCCACCGCCTCGATCACCACATCGGCACCGAAACCCCCGGTCAGCTCCCGGATCGCCTCCACCGGATCACTCTCCTTCGAGTTCACCGTGTGCGTCGCACCCATCCCGGCAGCCGTCCGCAGCTTGCGGTCGTCGATGTCGACGGCAATGATCTTCGCCGCACCGGCGAGCCGCGCACCCACCACCGCCGCGTCACCGACCCCGCCACAGCCGATGACGGCCACACTGTCACCACGCCCCACACCGCCCGTGTTGATCGCCGCACCGATACCGGCCATCACCCCGCACCCCAGCAGCCCCGCCACCGCAGCCGACACCGACGCATCGACCTTCGTGCACTGCCCCGCCGCCACCAGCGTCTTCTCCGCGAACGCCCCGATCCCCAGCGCCGGCGACAGCTCCGTGCCGTCCAGCAGCGTCATCCGCTGCTTCGCGTTGTGCGTGTCGAAGCAGTACCAAGGACGCCCCCGCAGACACGCCCGGCACCGACCGCACACCGCCCGCCAGTTCAAGATCACGAAATCGCCCGGCGCCACATCCGTGACACCCTCCCCCACCGACTCCACGACACCCGCCGCCTCATGCCCCAGCAGGAACGGGAACTCGTCGTTGATCCCGCCCTGCCGGTAGTGCAGATCGGTGTGGCAGACCCCGCAGGCCTGCACCTTGACCACGGCCTCGCCGGGACCGGGATCCGGAATCAGGATCGTCTCCACCCGTACCGGCTCGTTCTTGCCCGGCGCGATCACTCCGCGCACTTCCTGCGGCATCGTGCTGTCCCTTTCTTCGACGGTCGTCCGTCCCGCTGCCGACCCTACGCGTGACCGATCGGTAGGAGCACGGGCGGCAGGGCCGACGGCGGCCCCGAACACACCCTCGCCGGTCGGACGGACGGGCGGCCGACGTAGCCTGGGGCCGGCGACCCGACCCCCGAAGGAGCACCGTGGCCATCGCAGAGACCGTCGGCGGCCGGCCCCCGTGGCGGCTCCTGCTCGACTACGTACGGCCGCACGGCAGGTCCCTGCTGGTGGGTGCGGTGCTCTCGCTCGTCACCGGCGCGACCGGGCTCCTGCTGCCCCTGGTGGCAAGGAAGTTGATCGACGATCTGGGCCACGACCGCTCCATATCCGGGGCGTTGTTCGCGCTGACCGCGCTGGTGGTGGCCAACTCGGCGGTGGGAGCGCTGGGTTCGTACGTGCTGCGGCGCACCGCCGAGTCGGTGGTGCTGGGGGCACGGCGGGCGCTGTCCTCGTATCTGCTGCGGCTGCGGATCACCGCCGTCGACCGGAGCGAGCCCGGCGACCTCATGGCCCGCATCACCTCCGACACCACGCTGCTGCGCGAGGTGACCACCGACTCGCTGGTGGGCCTCGGTACCGGCGGGCTCACCCTGGCCGCCACGGTCGTGATGATGGGCCTGGTGGACCCGGTGCTGCTCGGGGTCACCCTGGCCGTGATCGTGTGCGCGGGCACGGTGCTGGGTGTGATCGTGCCGCGGATCAACCGCGCGAGCCGCCGGGCCCAGGACGCGGTCGGCGTGATGGGGGCCTCGCTGGAGCGGGTGCTCGGCGCGCTGCGCACGGTGAAGGCGTCGGGCGCCGAGCACCGCGAGGAGGCGACGCTGCACGCGGCGGCCGAGGAGTCCTGGCGGCAGAGCGTGCGCGCCGCCAAGTGGTCGGCCGCCGCGGGCAACACGGCCGGGCTGGCGATGCAGACCGCGTTCATCACCGTCCTCGCGGTGGGCGGGGCACGGGTCGCGACGGGCGCGATCGAGATAGGCACGCTCGTGGCGTTCCTGCTGTACGTCTTCTATCTGATGTCGCCGATCCAGCAGGTCGTCGGCGCGATCACCCAGTACCAGACGGGTTCGGCGGCCCTGAGCCGCATCCAGGAGGCGCTGCGGCTGCCCGCCGAGCCGGTGTCCCGGCCCGGGGAGCTCTCCGCGCCCGCCGCCGGACCCGCCTCGTTGGACTTCACCGACGTCCGGTTCCGGTACGCCGACGACCTGCCGTACGTCCACCACGGGGTGACGTTCAGCGTGCCGGCCCGGGGCATGACGGCGTTCGTGGGCCCTTCGGGCGCGGGCAAGACGACCGTGTTCTCGCTGATCGAGCGGTTCTACGACCCAGAGTCGGGCACCATCGCCCTCGACGGCCGCGACCTCACGGACTGGGAGCTGTCCCGGCTGCGCTCGAGCCTCGGGTACGTCGAGCAGGACGCGCCCGTGCTGTCGGGCTCGCTGCGCGACAATCTGCTGCTGGGGAACCCGTCGGCGGACGACGACACCGTGCGGGACGTGCTGAAGACGACCCGTCTGGAGGACCTGGTCGAACGGCTGCCGCAGGGGCTGGACACGCTGGTCGGGCACCGCGGGACGAAGCTGTCCGGCGGAGAGCGGCAGCGGGTGGCGATCGCCCGCGCGCTGCTGCGCCGCCCGAGGCTCCTGCTGCTCGACGAGGCGACCTCCCAGCTGGACGCGGTGAACGAGGCGGCGCTGCGCGACACCGTCGCCGACGTCGCGCGGACCACCACGGTCCTGGTCGTCGCGCACCGGTTGTCGACGGTGACGATGGCGGACCGGATCGTCGTCATGGACGCCGGGCGGGTCCGTGCGGTGGGCACGCACCGTGAGCTCGTGGCGGGCGATCCGCTGTACGCCGAGCTGGCGGCCACCCAGTTCCTGGCGACGACGGACTGACGGGGCCGGACACGGGTGGGGACCGTCCGGACGTCCGGACGGCCCCCGTGGCGGGAGAGGCGGGCCGCTCAGCCCTGGATGCCGGGCAGCAGCCCGGTGACGGGGGCGACGAGGTCGGTGACCTGGTGCAGCTCGTTCAGCCGGTCGAGCTGGCTCACCTTGTTCAGTTCGCCCAGCTGCCGGGAGACCGGCGGCAGTTCGGCCCGGTGTTCGGCGGGGATCTGGGCGGCGACGAGCGAGTCCAGCGCCGTCATCGGGTTGAGCTGGCCGGCGGCCGGGGCGTCGGCCGCGTTCGCCATGGGCGCCGCGAGGCCGGTGATTCCGGCGGCGAGGGCGGCGAGAGCGGCGATGCGTCGAGTGGAGATCATGCCCTCAGCAACGGCCCGGGGCGCCTCGCGGACACGGGTGGGCGGCGGCGCTCACCCGACAGGCGGAGGAGACCTCCTGCGCTTGCCGAGCCCGGTCCGCCGGAGGAGTCTCGAAGGTGAGGGTCGGGCGGCCCGACCTCCCCTCGGCCGCGGCCCTCGGAGGAGGTCACCATGAGCACCGCGGCAGGCTCCGCCTTCGACACCGAGACCCTGCGCAGAGGCATAGAAGGACAGACCGCGTCGACCTTGCTTTCGCTCTATGCCGACGACGCGGAGATCCACGTCGTCGACCACAACTCCCAGCCCAGCAGGCCCACGGTGCTGCACGGCCGGGACGAGATCGGCAGGATGCTCGACGACGTCTACAGCCGGGACATGACCCACAAGCTGGAGGAGTGCATCGTCCAGGGCGACCGCGCCGCCTTCAGCGAGTCCTGCCGGTACACGGACGGCATGCGCGTCCTCTCGGAGTCGATGCTCACGCTCCGGGACGGCAAGATCGTCGAGCAGACCATGATCCAGGCATGGGACGAATAGGAAGGAAGACCGCAGGGGTCCAGGTCACCTCCCGGCTGACCTGGACCTTCTCGGTGCACGCCGTCCGGGGCCGGTCCCGTCCGGCCCGCACCCCGCTGCCGGTGCCGGTCACCGCGGCGGGCCGGCGGGTCTCCTTCGCCCTGCTGCGGACGGCACTGCGGGCGGTACGGTCCCGCCCGCTCCTCCCGGCGCCGTCCGCCGCACCGGCACGCAGCGTCCGAGGACACCGCCGCCGGCGGCGGTGAGCCCCGCCGGGGAGGCCGGAACCCGACCAGGGTCGGGCTCCGGCCCGGGGGGGTCAGGTCAGGGTCCACCTCTGGTTGTCGGCGGTGCCGCAGGTCCACAGCACGATCGGGGTGCGGTTGGCCGTGCCCGCGCCGTTCGCGTCGAGGCAGAGGCCCGCGTTGACGTTGGTGACCGTGCCGTCGGCGTTGACGTTCCATTTCTGGTTGTTCTGGCCGTTGCAGTCCCAGATCACGACCTTGGTGCCGTTGGTGGTGCCGAGGTTGTAGGCGTCCAGGCACTTGTTCCCGTAGACCACGAGTTCCTTGCGGGAGGTGTACGTCCAGGCCTGGTTGGAGCCGCCGTTGCAGTCCCACAGCTCGGCCTGGGTGCCGTTGGTGAGGGTGCTGTCGAACATGTCGAGGCAGCGGCCGGACTGCTTGCCGACGACGAGGGCGCCGTCGGTGCCGGCCAGCGGTCTCACCGTGATGTCGGCGAGGGCCGGGGCTCCCGTGAAGGTGAGGGTGTTGGCCGAGCCCTTCGACAGGGCCACCTGGAGGGTGACCGTGCCCTGCGCGGAGCCCGTCGGCGGGAACGAGACCGTCGTGGCCGTCTGTCCGTTGACCTTGAGGGTCGCGGTACGGGCGGTGGCGGCGGTGTTGGTGTAGGCGACGTCGACGACCTTCAGGCCGGTGCTGCCCGCGACCACGCCGGAGAAGGCCGACGTGCCGGTGTAGGTGCTGCCCGACGCCTCGGTGCCGCCGGTGACGGTGAGCATGACCGAGCCGCCCGCGGGGACGCTCGCGGTGTAACCCGTGGCGTACGTCCCGACGTCGGCGCGGGCCCACAGGTCACGGACGGTGGCGGAGGCGCCGGTCAGCCCCAGGTCGGACCAGCGGACGGTGATGTTCTGCGCGGCGGAGGTGCGGTTGAGCAGGACGACGGCGCGCTTGCCGCTGCCGGCGAGGACCTTGCCGTAGACCTGCGCCCCGGCGGTGTCCTCGGCGACCTTGACGCCCTGGAGGCCGCGCGCGTCCTGGTCGACGGCTATGACCTCGGGGTTCTTGAGGATGTTCGCCGTCTCCGCCGTCATCGTGGTCAGGTCGTTGCCGGCGAGGAGCGGGGCGCCCGAGACGGCCCAGAGGTTCATGTGCGTGCGGTTCTGCGCGGCGGTGAAGCCGTCCATGCCGACCATCAGCATGTCCGGGTCGTTGTAGTACCCGGTGTGCTGGGCGGTGGGGTGCAGGCCCTGGTCGAAGTTGGACAGCAGGTTCGTCATCGACGGCTTGTTGCCGTAGTAGATGATGTCGGTGCTGGTCCGGAACATGGGGGCGAGCCCGGGGGCCCAGTTCCAGGTGTTCCGGTAGCCCCAGTTGCACAGGGAGAGGGTGAGCGGGCGGCCGGTGGCGGCCGCGGCCCTGCCGACGGCGGCGCTGATCGCGGTGTACGTCGTCGCCGCGTCGAGGCCCTCCGCGTCGCCGCCGCACCAGTCGACCTTCACGAAGTCGAAGCCCCACCGGGAGAACTGGAGCATGTCCTGGTCGTAGTGGCCCTCGCTGCCGCTGCCCGGGGCGGCGGGACGGCCGGTCGGGTAGTAGTAGCCGCAGCCGTCCTTGCCCGCGTCGGTGTAGATCCCGGCCTTGAGGCCCTTGGCGTGGATGTAGTCGGCGATGGCGCTCATGCCGCCCGGCCACTCGGACCCGTCGACGGTGATGTTGCCGGCGCTGTCTCGGGTGCCCTGCCACCAGCCTTCGTCGATGTTGACGTACTGGTATCCGGCCGCCGGCAGACCCGCGGCGACGAACGCGTCGACCTGCTTCTCGATGACGCTGTGGTCGATCTTCGCGGCGAAGCTGTTCCAGGAGGCCCAGCCCATCGGGGCGGTGGGGACGGCGATCTGCCGCGAGGTCGCGGCCCGGGCGGTTTCGGGCTGGGCGAACAGCAGGGCGGCGGTGACCGTCAGCAGCAGGGCGAGGGCCCGGGCGGCGACGGATCCGCGCCGGCGGGCGGCACACGTGGGGGGCGGGGGAAACATACGGCGGCTCCAGCTTCGGGGGCACTCGTCTGGGATTCGACATATCGAACGAGGGTCGGCTAACCGAACGTTGCGCGCCGAAAGTAGAACCGGCGACAGGTGAAGTCAACGGCTGCGACAGAAGTGATGTGACCGGTCTCAAGAATGAACTGGCGCCATTCGAGCGGTCCTTCACCCATGCGCCGCCGCCCCGCGGCCATACTGTCCGTCGTGCGAGTGGCGATCATGACGGCGGGATCCCGGGGTGACGTGGCCCCCTTCACGGGTGTGGGCCACGCGCTCGCGCGTGCGGGACACCAGGTCACCCTGGTCACCCACGCGCGGTTCGCACCGCTGGTGACCGGCTCGGGCGTGGGGTTCCACGCGCTGCCGGTCGACCCGCGGGCGGAGCTGGAGTCCGAGCGGGGCCGCGGGCTGCACCGCAGCAGCACCGGCCCCGGCAAGCTGCTGCGGGTGGGCCGGATGGCGCGGGCGCTGGTGGGCCGGATGACCGACGACCTGGTGGCCGCCGCCCGGGAGAGCGACGCCCTGCTGCTGTCCGCCTCCGTGGCCCCGCTGGGGCACGCCATCGCCGAGGGGCTGTCCCTGCCCAGCCTCGACCTCTATCTGCAACCCGTCGACCCCACAAGGGAGTTCGCTCCACCGCTGCTGGGCGGCGGCTCCTGGGGAGCGGTGGGCAACCGGCTCGCCGGGCACGGGGTCGCCAGGGGGGTCGAGCGGATCTTCGCGCCCGTCGTGCCCTCCGTACGGGCCCGGCTCGGGCTGCCCGCCGTCCGCCGGCCCGCCACCGGTCCCCGGGCCCTGCGAGGACGGCAGCGGGTCCTGCACGGCTTCAGCCCGCTGGTGGTTCCCCGGCCCCGGGACTGGCCGCCCGGGCTGGACGTCACCGGGTACTGGTGGCCGTACGACCGCGCGCCCCGCCTCCCCGCCGCCCTGGACGAGTTCCTCTGCGCGGGGCCGCCACCGGTCTTCGTCGGCCTGGGCAGCGCGACCGTGCCGGACCCGCGGAGGCTGAGCGCCGACATCGTACGGGCGCTGCGGCGGGCGGGGCTGCGCGGGGTCGTCCAGCGCGGCTGGGCGGGTCTCACGGCCGACGGCGACGACATGCTGACCGTCGACGACGTCCCGCACTCTCCCTGCTGTTCCCGAGGACCGCGGCAGTCGTCCATCACTGCGGCGCGGGCACGACGGCGGCGGGCGTACGGGCCGGTGTCCCCGCCGTACCGGTACCGATCCAGTTCGACGAGGGCTTCTGGGCGGACCGCCTGGTCGGCCTCGGAGTGGCCCCCGCGATGGTCCCCCTGCGCCGTCTGACGGCGGACACCCTCACCGAGGCACTCCTGCGGGCCACCCGCGACCCCGGCCACCGTGAACGCGCCCGCGCCCTGGGCGCCCGGATCCGCGAGGAGGACGGGACGGCACGCGTGGTGGACGCCGTGGGGCACCTGGAGCCGGGCGGTGCGCCTCACTCGGCGTAGTGCCGACAGGTCCGTCGCGCCGTCTCGACGATCTCCGGGAGGTCGGGCGGGGACACCGGGGGCAGGCCCCACGCCGTCCTGGTGTCGTCCAGGAGGCGGCGCGCGCTGTGCGGCGAGAGGGAGAGTTCGCCGCGCACGACGGCCAACCGGTCGAGGCTCCCCTCCGGCCGGTGCACCTGGGCCTGCGTACGGCGGCGCTCGAACCCCGGCACCGCGAAGACATCGAGCAGGGTGACGCAGAAGTACGCGTAGGCCGCGGCCTCTTCGAGGCGCTCCAGGACGTCGGCGGGCAGGTCCGCCCTCAGTCCGGCGGCGCCGGGGCCGTCCGCCCAGCGTGCGAACCGGCCGATGTGCAACCGCATGCGGTCGAGTTCGCACAGGCAGTCGGCGTGCAGGAACTCCGCCAGCCGCCTCGTCGCCCCGAACACCACGTCCGTGCTGCGGGAGGGCAGGGCGCCCTGCTTGATCCCGTTCCTGAAGGCGTCGACCGTCTCCCGCATGGCGCGCGTGACGAGCCAGGCCGCGATGTTGCGCAGTTCGACCTCGCCCTTGCTCTCCCGCAGCGACATCATCTCGCGCGCGTAGCGGATCAGATCGCGTGGCAGGCCGCCCGCCAGGGCGTGGGCGAGCGCCACGAACGGCTCCGGGACGCCCGGGGCACGCCGGCCGAGCACTGCCTTGGACTCCTCCCACGAGCAGGGCCACACGTGAACGACGTCGTCGAACGTGCTGTCCGCGACGTCCCGTCCGGGCAGTCCGCGCCGGACGAAGGACGCACCGACGTCCTCCGAGACCGAGATCACGACATGCACGCCGGTGACGCCCAGGACGGCCTTGACCTCGCCGAGGAACTCGAGCGCCTTGGCCGTGGACCCGAGACGGTCGACCTCGTCGATCGTGACCACCAGTCGCCGCTGCTGTGAGCGCAGTTCCTCCGCCACCTCGGCCAGGGTGTTCCGGAGCTGCTGGACGAGTTCGGGCATGGTCAGCGGCGACGCGGTGAACGAGGTGCCGTAGGTGGAACCCAGACCGAACAGCCCTCCTGCCGGGGCGCCGCTCGCGCCGTACGTCACGCTCTGCACGGTCTGGAGGCGGTACAGGTGGTCGCGGCAGCGGGCGGTCAGGCTCGACTCACGCGGCACGCGCTTCCAGCGGGACGCCTTGACGAGGGCGACCGCCGCGGCGAGCAGGGCCACGCGCTGCGACAGGTCCCATCCGAACGCCGCGTGCCGCAGACGGTCGTCGGTGAGCGCCCCCGCGACCGTGACGAGGAGGACGGCGGCCGCGGTGCGCGACCCGGACGCGCGCACGTCCTCCCAGAAGGGCGTCACCGCCTCCCGGACCGCGATGACCAGGAGTACGGTCATGACCGCCGTCGTCGGATAGAAGACCGAGGGCTCGTCGCGGCGCCAGTCCTCGAACCAGGCGACCACCGGCGCCGGGGACCAGACGGTGACGAGGACCAGCACCGCCAGCGAGCGGCCGGCCGCCGCCGGCAGCACTACGCGCAGGGCGAGGGCGAGGCCGGTGGACCGCAGCGGCCGGGCGTACTTCCAGACCAGCAGGCCGAGGACGACGGCCGACAGTGCCAGCAGGGGCCGTCTGCCGTCCAGGACCGCCGACACCACCTCCCTCAGCCGCTCCGCCCCCTCGCCCGCGGTCCCCGTGACCCCGCCGACGTGATGTTCGGCGAAGCCGCGCACGGCGGCGAAGAGGCCCACCGCGCACAGCGCGAGCGCCAACAGGCCGAAGAGGAGACGCCGGGCGCGGGCCCGGAAGGCCGCGCCGAGCCTGCGCAGCCCGGTGCGCAGCGGACTGAGGCGCCGGAACTCCGGGAACGAGTTGCCCCGGTCGACGAGGTGGCGCTGGCACAGCTCGACGAAGAGCGCGGTGAGGAACTCCAGCGGGGCGTAGGAAGCGGGCGCCTGGACCGCGACCCTGAGATCGTGCTCGTCGCCGCAGCGGGCGAGCAGCGTCGACTTCCCCGAGCCGCGCGGTCCGCACACGGCGATGGTGCCGTCGACCAGGGCGTCCAGCTTCCGGCGGACCTCCGCGGTGGCCTGGATGCCGACGAGATGGCGCTGGTCGCGGTGGGCCCTGAGCCCCTCGTACTCCGTGGTGACGAGGAGGCAGTCGGGATCCTCACCGAGGAGTTCCGAGACGACGTTGTGCACGACCGACGGCATGACGTCCTCCGCCATCACGCGGGTGAGCTCCGCGGCGGTGGACCGGACCGCCCGCAGCCGTGCGGCCCTGGCCGTCAGCGCGACGGCGCAGCCGAGCAGGGCCCGCACCCGGCCGCGGGACCGCGGCCGCCCGAGGGTCCAGCCCGCGGCGGCCAGCGTGGCGCCGAGCGCGAAGGGCCATCCGCCGTCGACGGCCGCCCGCAGGAGGACCGTCAACGTGCCGGACAGCACGGTCACGATGAGCGGCGGATCCCAGGCCGACCGGGGCAGCAGGCGCACGACGCGTTCCTCGGCCTCGTCCCGCCCCTCGCACGCCTTCTCGTACCGCCGCGAAGGCTCCTGGTACAGCGGCGCGCCGCGTACCCGGGCGACGTTCTCCGGCAGGCGCATCGCCCGGGCAGCGTCGCTCCGGAACGCGCCCGGGCGGCGGTCCAGCCGGCTCGCGACCGGGCCGGAGCTCAGGCACGCGTCGAGAGCGCGCGCGTAGGCCGCCCGCTCGCCGTCGTCCGCCAGGCCCGCCGCCCGCAGCTCCTCGTCCTCGTCCCCGTCGTGCCGCACCGTGCGCGCTCCCCCGTCGTTCTGCCCGGTACCGGATCAGGAGGGCTGCCATGGCCCTCCCTGCGGCCGCAGGATGCCCAGTAGCTGGCGTACCAGTTCGTCGACCACCTCGTCCAAGGTGGCGTCCACCCAGCCCGAACTCCAGTCGTGCAGAAGGCCGTTGACGCTGCCGATGAAGGCCGTCGCGGCGAGGCGGTAGTCGCGGGGGGCCGCCTCGCCGCGGGCGGCGGCCGCCGTGGCCTCGGCGCAGATGAGGTCGACCCAGCGGGCGCGGCGGGCCAGGCGCTGCTCCTCCAGACGGGGGCTCACCCCGACGATCTCCACGAAGGTGATGCGGATGCGGCGCGGGTCGGAGGTCACGTTGGCCGCGTAGGCGCGGAAGATGGCGGTGACCCGCTCCACGAGCGGTGTGCCGGCCGCGGCCGCGAAGGCCGCCAGGACCGCCTCCTCGGCCCAGTCGTTCACCTGGAGGTGCAGCGCCGCCAGGACGTCCTCCAGGGTGCGGAACTCCTCGTAGAACTGGCGGGTGGACAGGCCGGCGGCCTCGCTGAGCGAGGCGACCGTGGTGCCGCGGTAGCCGGGGGCGTCCCCGAACAGCCGCAGCGCCGCCGCCAGGAATCTCCCCCGACGCTCGGCCTGCCGCTGCTCGGCGGTCTTGCCGCCGTAGCGGCCGGTCGGCGCCCTGAGCCTGCCCGCCACTGGCCCTCCCTCGTCGCTGCGTGCTCCCCCGCCGCCAAGTTTGTCGTGCACGAGGTCTTGTGGCGAAGGGCACCCCTTCCTTACTTTCCAGTAAGTCAACTCTGAATGCACCCGTGTTCAGATTCGGGCGGGTCGTTCCGCCCTGCCCCCACACCTTCCGCCCAGAGGAGAGAGCAGCCATGCCTGCCTTCAGAACCAGGCACCTTTGCTCCGTAGCCGCCGCCCTCGTGCTGACCGTCACCGCCCCCGCGACCGCCGCCACCGCGGCCGGTGCCGCCACCGACGCCTCCGGTGCCGCGGCACTGCGCGAGGTGCTCTTCGTCGGCAACAACTGGGAGGGCACCGCGGACGTCATCAAGTCCAGCGGTGACTTCGCCAAGGTGGGCCGGATCAACGTGATCCCCGACAAGGCCGCCCGGATGGCGGAGATCAACGCCGACCCCATCAAGTGGATCTACTTCATGGCCATCCGCAACGGGGTGGGCGAGGGCCACGACCAGTTCGTCGACGACATGTACACCACGCCGGACGGCGCCTCGGTGGTCGTCTCCCGGCCGAGCTTCGCCGACGTCGTCTCCATCGACCTGGCCACCGGGAACATCAACTGGCGTTTCCCCGTGTCCGGTTACCGATCCGACCACATGGCCGTCTCACCCGACGGCAAGCGGGTCGCGGTCTCCGCCTCGATCTCGAACACCGTGCACGTCCTGGACATCCTCACCGGCAAGCAGCTGGGCTCGTTCAAGACCGGCGACAAGCCGCACGAGAACATCTTCACCAAGGACGGCAAGTACATCTACAACATGTCGATCGGTGACGTGAACACCTCGCAGGACGCCCCCTGGCAGGACTTCACCAAGGGCGACCGGCGCATCACCGTCGTCGACGCGACCACGTACAAGCAGGTCAAGATCATCGACATGCGGCAGCGGCTGGACGCGATCGGCCTCACGGACTACTCGGACGCCGTGCGCCCGGCGGTCTTCTCGCCCGACGAGTCCAAGCTGTACTTCCAGGTGTCGTTCTTCAACGGCTTCTTCGAGTACGACCTCGCCTCGGACCGCATCACGCGGACGAAGACCCTGCCGAAGAACCCGGCGACCAGCGACGACCGGACCACGTTCGTCAACGACTCGCGCCACCACGGGATCTCGATGGCCCCCGACGGCAGCAAGCTGTGTGTCGCGGGCACGATGGACGACTACGCGACGGTCGTCGACCGCGCCACCCTCCAGGAGGGTCCGCTGGTCAGCGCCTCCAAGCCCTACTGGGCCACGGTCAGCGGCGACGGCAAGGACTGCGTCATCTCCGAGAGCGGCGCCGACCAGGTCACGGCGATCGACTTCGCGACGGGGCAGAAGGTGGTGTCGGTTCCCGTGGGCGACCACCCGCAGCGCGTGCGGCTCGGCCATGTGGCGGCGAACTGGACGGGAGCCGGTAGCTGACGGCAGCGCGTCGCGGGTTCGCACCGCGTACGGCGAGGGGTGGGTGGCGGTGACCGCCACCCACCCCTCGGCCGTGCCCGGTCCGGTCAGCCGAGCTTCTGGGTCACCCACGTCGACAGCTCCGCGCGGGCCGCGGCCAGCAGGGTCGCGGACGGCGCGGCGGCCCCGTTGGTCACCAGGGCGTAGTGCAGGGTGCCCGTGTCCGGAGCCGCGAGCAGCAGACGCCGGCTGCCCGTGCCGCCCGGTTCGGGGGCCGCGGCGATCTTCGTGGCCGACGTGTACGCGGGCGGGGCGTACACCGTGCCGAGGTCGGAGACGACCGTCGTGGTGGCGGTGGGGAAGGAGGCCGGCAGGTGGAGTTCGGTGGGCGCCGTGCCGCCGTTCGAGCGCCACACCAGCAGTGCGTACTGGCCGGAGCCGACGAGCTGCCGGGTGCTGGGCAGGGAGCTGGGGACGGGGTTCCAGGTGAGGGTGGTGGAGCCGTCGCGGGAACGGTCCTCGTAGGTGAAGGCGAGGGTCGTGCCGGAGGTGGCGCTCGGGTAGACCCGGTCGAGCAGCCGGGCGTCCTGGCGGAGCGTCGCGGCGCCGCTGTCGTCGAGGCGCACGGCGGAGAGGTCCTCGTCGTTCCAGGCGTCGCCGGTGGTGAGCACCTTGTCGGCGTTACCGTTCATCAGCTCGTGGTGACGGCCGTTGTAGATGTCCCACTGCCACTGCGAGCCGGACAGGACCGGGCCGGAGGACGCCGGGGCCGTCCACCAGTCGGCGCCCTTCACCCGGGAGTCGAGGGCCTGGTACATCGCCTTCAGGACGGTGGGCGCCTTGCCCGCGGTGGAGCCGTTCAGCGGGTGGCCGAACTCGCTGACGATCACCGTCGTCCCGGTCGCGGCGGCGCGGTCGCGCACCGTGCCGAAGTCGGTCACGTACTGGCCGTCCGCCGCGTTGCCCCACATCAGGATGCCGGAGATGGCCTTCTGGTCGTAGAAGTGGGTGTTGAAGACGTAGCGGGAGCCGAGCGTGCCCGCGTCGAGGAGCCCGCCCTCCTCCTTGCTGACGTTGCCGTTCCAGAAGAGGTTCGGCTCCACCAGCGCGGGCTTGTCGGTCCAGCCGGCCGCGTCCATCCGGGCCCGGAACTTCACGTAGAAGGGCCACAGCAGGTCGCGTTCCCAGGTGCGGCTGTTCTGGCCGGAGTCGTAGCTGCCGGCGTAGGGCTCGTTGTAGGGGTCGAAGCCCAGGACGCCGGCGAACTGCTCGGCGGTGAGGTTCGCCTTGAGGTACGCCATGGTCTTCTGCGCGGTGACCAGGAAGGAGTCCTGGAGGCCGTGGTTGTTGTGCCAGAAGTCGTACTGGCCCGCCTTGACCGCGCCGTTCTGGGTGATGTTCTGCCCCCACACGAAGCAGATGCCGCAGGACTCCGCCGGGTAGCCGCCGAGCGCCACCGCCCACGCGGGCGCGCCGTCGCCGGTGTACCAGCTGCCCGAGTTGAACAGGTAGCGGGAGTAGAGGTCCTGGTGGAAGTCGGGGTAGACCCTGATGCCCGCGTCGAGGAAGGCCTGCATCTGCGCGGTGACGGAGGCCAGATAGGCGGTGTCGACCTGGCCCTTCACCGGTTCGGCGTAGGCCCAGGAGAGCAGGAAGCGGACGGAGTTGCCGCCGCCGAGGACGCGCAGCGCCGTCGCGGACTTCCTGGCGTCGGCGACGGAGGCGAAGGGCAGGCCCTTGTTCTCCGCGAGCTTGGTCTCGCCGGAGACGTTGTAACCGCGCAGGACGACCTCGCGGCCGGACGCGTCGACGAAGCGGCCGCCGGACACGGTCAGCGCCGTGCCGTCGAAGGGGAGGGAGTCGGGGAGCGTGGCGGCGCCGGCGGTCGGGGAGCCCGCCACCGTCAGGAAGCCGCAGAGTCCGCAGAGGACCACCAGAACAGCGAGCAGACGAGCCCGGATATTCCGCATGTCCACTACAATCCGGCGATTTCAGGACACCGTCAATACCTTCTGACCCGTGAGTAAGTTCATTCCCTGCCAACCCAGTTGGCAATCCACCGGACCGGCCGACCAGGCTCCCCGCGCGGGGCGGACCGGCGACCGGGGCGGCGGCGGATTACCGTGCAAGGAGGCGGCCGCTCCGGCCGTCACGGCCGGAAGGGGCCGATCGTGCGTGAGATCCTCCCCGTGCTGAACGGGTGGTACGCGGCCGGGGAGCCGTTCGGGCTGGCCACCGTGGTCGCCGTGGACGGCAGCGCGCCGCGCGGACCGGGCGCCGCGATGGCGGTGGGCCCGGACGGCGAGATCCTGGGCAGCGTCTCCGGCGGCTGCGTCGAGGGTGCGGTGTTCGAACTGGCCCGGGAGGCGGTGACGGCGGGCGAGGCCCGGCTGGAGACCTTCGGCCACGGCGACGACGACGCGTTCGCCGTCGGCCTGACCTGCGGAGGCGAGATCACCCTGCTGATCCGGCCCGTGACACCCCGCCTGGACCCTTCGTTCGGGGCGGTGGCCGAGTCGGTCGCGGCGGGCGAGCCGGTGACCGTGGCCCTGGTCACCGACGGCCCCGCGCCCCGCGGCGCCGCTCTCGCCGTATGGCCGGACCGGACCTCGGGCTCGCTGGGCTCGGACGGTCTGGACGCCGCCGTCACGGCCGACGCGCGCGGCGGGCTCGCCCTCGGCGTCACCGGCGTGCGGCGCTACGGGCCGGGCGGCCGGCGGCGGGAGGACTCCGTCGCCGTGTTCCTGCACTCCTTCGCGCCCCCGCCGCGCATGCTCGTGTTCGGCGCGATCGACTACGCGACCGCCGTGGCCCGGATCGGCGAGTTCCTGGGCTACCGGGTCACCGTGTGCGACGCCCGGCCGGCCTTCGCCACCGCGCGGCGCTTCCCGCCCGGCGCCGAGGTGATCGTGGAGTGGCCGCACCGGTATCTGCGCGGCACGCACACCGACGACCGCACGGTGATCTGCGTGCTGACCCACGACCCGAAGTTCGACGTACCGCTGCTGGAGGTGGCGCTGCGCGGGCCCGCCGCTTACATCGGGGCGATGGGCAGCCGCCGTACGCACGACGAGCGCCGGGCGCGACTGGCCGCGGCCGGACTCACCGACGGCGAGCTGGCCCGGCTGCGCTCCCCCGTCGGGCTGGACCTGGGCGCCCGCACGCCCGAGGAGGTCGCGGTGTCGGTGGCCGCCGAGATCGTCGCCCTGCGCTGGGGCGGCAGCGGGGCGCCGCTGACCACGACGGCGGGCGCCGTGCACCCGCCGGGGTGAGACCGGACGGCCGGGCCCGGACGGCTGGGTCCGGACGGAGAGCCCGCACCCCTCGAACGGATTCCGCAGAAAATACGTGAAGGGTGTGAGAAGGGTGCAAACCGGGTACGCGACGTGTACGGACAGGCAAGTACGTCCTCTGTCCTTCCCCTCGCGAAGGAAGGAGGTCCGTTGAAGGAACGCACACTCGCAAGTTCCGGGCCGCCTCCGACCGTCATGGCCGGGAGCGGCCCGGTTCTGCGTCGCGGTTCCTCCGGGCCCCCGTGCCGTTCCGTCACCCGCTCCCTCGTGCCGCGCCGCGGCGGTCAGCGCGGGGGCAGCCGGTGCAGGACCACGTCCGTGAGCCTGCCGTCGGCCGCGGTCGCGGTCAGGTAGGTGCAGTAGGGCTGGCGGCGGCGGTCGGTCGGGGAGCCGGGATTGAGCAGGCGCGGCCCGCCCGGGGCGGTGGTGTCCCACGGGATGTGACTGTGCCCGAAGACCAGGACGTCGAGGTCGGGGAAGCGTGCGGCGCACCGGGCCTCCCGGCCCTGGGCGGAGCCCGTCTCGTGCACGACGCCGAACCGCAGCCCGCCCAGTTCCGCGCGGGCGACCTCGGGCAGCCGGGCGCGCAGGGCGGGTCCGTCGTTGTTGCCGTACACGCCGAGGACCCGGCGGCTCCGGCTCTCCAGCAGGTCGAGGGTCTCCGTGTCGACCCAGTCCCCCGCGTGGATCACCACGTCCGCGAGCGGGAGCTCGTCGAGCAGCGGCCCGGGCAGTGCCTTGGCGCGCTTGGGGAGGTGGGTGTCGGCCATCATCAGAAGACGCACCGCGCCAGAGTACAAAACCCGGACCCGGGCGAATCCGGACAGGTGGGGCGCCGGTGGCGGGGTTAGCATCGGGCCGTGCGCACCCGCCGTCCCGCGCACGGCAAGTGATCCAGCTAGGGGGCCAGGAGCCCGATGCCGGTCAAGGTCAGCGTCATCGTCCCCGTCCACAACCCCGGTCCCTACATCGAGGAGTGCCTCGCCTCGCTGCTGCGGCAGTCGCTCCCGCCGGACGAGTACGAAGTGATCTTCGTCGACGACGGCTCCACCGACGCCACCCCGGCCCGGCTGGACGCGGCCGCCGCCGACGACGGCCGGATCCGTGTCGTCCACCAGGAGAACTCCGGCTGGGCCGGCAAGCCCCGCAACGTCGGCATCGACCTCTCCCGCGGCGAGTACGTCATGTTCGTCGACGACGACGACCACCTCGGCGACGAGGCCCTGGAGCGGATGTACGCCTACGGGGTCGCGAACGACGCCGACGTCGTCGTGGGCAAGATGGCCGGCAAGGGGCGCTCGGTGCCGGTGGAGCTGTTCCGCCTGAACCGCCCGCACGCCACCGTCGCGAACGCGCCGCTGATCGACAGCCTCACCCCGCACAAGATGGTCCGCCGGGCGTTCCTGGACCGCACCGGCCTGCGCTTCCCCGAGGGACGGCGGCGGCTGGAGGACCACGTCTTCGTGACCGAGGCCTATCTGCGGGCCGGCAACGTGTCCGTGCTCAGCGACTACGTCTGCTACTACCACGTCCGGCGCGACGACGCCGCGAACGCGGGCCTCCAGCGGTTCGACCCGGTGGGGTACTTCAAGAACCTGCGGGAGGCCCTCGACGTCGTCGAGCGGTACACCGAGCCGGGCCCGCTGCGCGACCGGCTGTTCCGGCGGTGGCTGCGCGTGGAGATGGTCGAGCGGCTGCGCGGCCGGCGCTTCCTCGGCCTGCCCGAGGACTACCGCAGGCACCTGTTCGACGAGATCCACTCGGTCGTCGTCGAACGGTTCGGGCCGGGGGTGGCGGCGCCGCTCCAGCCCGCCCAGCGGGTCGTGGCCGCGCTGGCCGCCGAGGGGCGCTACGACGACGTCGTCGCCTTCGCGCAGTGGGAGGCGGGCGTCGCGCTCGCCGTCGACCCCGAGGACGTCGAGTGGCGGGGCGGCACGCTGCGGATCACGTTCGCCGCCGAGCTGACGCACGACGGCGCTCCGATGACGTTCCCGTCCGCCGGGGGCTCCCCGCAATGGCCGCCGCACGACGTCGCCGAGGCGGTGCGCTGGCTGGGCACGGACATCGTGGGCCGGTTCGACCGGGCGGTGCCCGACCTGCTGCTGCGGGAACGGGTCGGCGCGGCGCAGTACTTCCAGCCGGTGGACGTGGTCCGCGAGACGGTGCCGGCGGGCGGCGACGGCAGCCTGGTGCGGCTCGTGCTGCGCGCGACCGCCACCGTCGATCCGGCCTCGGCGCTGAGCGGCGGCCCGGCGGGCGAGGGCCTGTGGGACGTGTTCGTGCGCCTCGGCCTGGGCGGCTGGACCAAGGAGCTGCGGCTCGGCCCGGCGCACCGGCACGGCCGACCCGCCCCGCCCGCCGCGGTGGTAGCGGGGCGCGTGGTGCTGCCGTACTGGACCGACCGGTACGCGAGTCTCGCGCTGGACGTCGGCCACGCGGGCAACCGGCTGGGGCTCGGCCGGGTGGCGGCCGGGGACGTCACCGTCACCGGGGAACGGCTGCACGTGGTCCTGCCGCTGCACGTCCCCGAGGCCGCCGGCGTGCTGCTGCGGCTGACGGCGGCGAAGTCCGGCGGCTCCCGCGAGGTCTTCGGGACGCTCTCCCCGGGCGGCCGGATGGCGGCGGCCCTGCCCGTCGCCGACCTGACGGGCCGCACCTGGCTGACGACGGTGTGCCTCACCCCGGACGCCGACGGGGCGCGCTTCCACCCGCTGCCCTTCGCGCTGCACGTGGACGCGGACGGTGTCCTCGTCGTTCCGGCGCCGCAGCCCGGCGGCGCGCGAAGACTGGCCCGCAGGATGCGACGCGCCGCCTACCGGGCGCTCGGCCGGATCACGGCACGGAGGAAGTGACGCGATGCGGCCGCTGGGGATCGAGGGCGCCTGGGTGCTGGAGCCGCGGGTCCTGCCCGACGGGCGGGGCAGCTTCCACGAGTGGTTCCGCGAGCCGGAGTTCCGCGCGGCCACCGGCCACGGTCTGGGGCTCGCCCAGGCGAACTGCTCCGTCTCGCGCCGGGGCGTCCTGCGCGGCGTCCACTTCTCGGACGTCCCGCCGGGTCAGGCCAAGTACGTGACCTGTGTGCGGGGCGCGGTGCTGGACGTGGTCGTCGATCTGCGGGTGGGCTCGCCCGGGTTCGGCCGGTGGGAGGCGGTCCGGCTGGACGACGTCACCCGGCACGCGGTGTTCCTCGCCGAGGGCCTCGGACACGCCTTCCTGGCCCTCGGGGACGAGGCCACCGTCGTCTACCTGTGCTCGACCGGATACGCGCCCGAGCGGGAGCACGGCGTGCACCCGCTCGACCCCGGCCTGGGCATCGACTGGCCGCGCGGGGTGGAGCCGGTGCTGTCGCCGAGGGACGCGGCGGCGCCGTCGCTGGCCGAGGCGCGGGCCTCGGGGCTGCTGCCCTCGTACGCCTCCTGCCGGGACCACTACCGCGCGCTGCGCCTCAGCGGCTGACGGCCGCCCGCTCCAGCGCCCCGCGCAGCGGCTCCCAGCCCCGGGAGCGGTCCAGGCCCCGGTTGCGGGCCCGCACCAGGGGCTTCCAGAAACCCGCCCGCAGCAGCGTCCCGGGCCGTACCGCGCGCACCCGTTCCAGGACGTCCTCGGGGACCTTCTGCGGGTCGGGGACCTCGTACTCGGCGACGATCTCGTGGTACCGCCGGCGCAGCACCGGGTTGCGGGGGTCGGCGCCGAAGACCACGAGCTGTCCGGTGGGCTCGGTGTCGACCGGCACGATCACCAGGTCGGGGCGGTGGCGGGACAGGATCTCGGTGAGCTTGTAGACGTCGCCGGTCCAGGCGGTGGTGTGCCGGTCGCGGGCGGCCTCGTCGACGCCCCGGGGCAGCATGTCGTCCAGGACGATCACGCTCGACCAGTCGCAGTGCCGCTCGACGTTGATGAAGTCGCGCAGCGCGAACTCGAACAGGTGCATGCCGTCGATGAAGGCCAGGTCGAGGGTGGCGCGGCGCCAGTGGCCGAGGGGATGGCGGCCCCGGGCCAGATTGCGCAGCGGGTGGCGGCCGCCCCTGAGATGGGCGAGGGGGTCGCGGCGGGCGAAGAAGTCGTCGCTGGTGGCCCTCACCAGGTGCACGTCGCAGCGCAGCTCCGAGGTCACCTTGAACGCGGGGTCGACCGCGATGCTCGGGACGCGGGACAGCCGCAGACTGCGGCCGTCGTTGACACCGATCTCCAGGTAGTTGCGGTTGGCGGTGACCTTGTGCAGCTCCCGCAGGAACTCATGGCGTTTCACGAAGGGACTCCTCGGGCTCCTCGGACGGCACCGGTTCGGGGGACGCCCCGCGGATCAGCGGGAGCGCCTGTCGCAGCGCCGTGCGCCAGTCCCGCGGCGGCGGCAGGCCGGCCTCGCGCCACCGGCCGTGCGACAGCACGCTGTAGGCCGGGCGGGGCGCCGGACGGGGGTGGTGGTCGCCCGTGACGGGGCGCACCCGGTCCGGGTCGGCGCCGGTCAGCCGGAACACCTCGCGGGCCAGGTCGTACCAGGTGGCCTCGCCGGCCGCGGTGGCGTGGAAGACGCCGCTCGCGCCGCGCCCGGCCAGCGGCCCGAGGTCGGCGACGCGCACGGCGACGTCGGCGCTCCAGGTGGGCTGACCGCGCTGGTCGTCGACGACGTCGACGGTGTCGCGGCGGGCCTCCAGGTCGAGCATCGTGCGCACGAAGCTGCGGCCGTGGACGCCGTAGAGCCAGGCGGTGCGCACGATGACCGAGGCGTCGGGGAGCACGGCGCGGACGGCCCGTTCGCCGGCCAGTTTGGTGCGGCCGTAGGCGGTCCGGGGGGACGGCGGATGGTCCTCCGCGTAGGGGGTGCGGGCCGTGCCGTCGAAGACGTAGTCGGTGGATACGTGGACCAGTCGGGCGCCGTGCGCGGCGCAGGCGGCGGCGAGCAGGCGGGGTCCCTCGCCGTTGACCAGCAGCGCGCGTGCGTCGTCGGTCTCGGCGTCGTCGACGGCCGTGTGGGCGGCGCAGTTGACGACCACGTCGGGCCGGTGCGCGCCGAACGCCGCGGCCACCGACGTGGGCCGGGTGACGTCGAGGGCGGTGCGGTCGAGGCCGGTCACGTCCTCGCCGCGCCGCAGCAGCTCCTGCACGGTGTCCCGGCCGAGCATCCCGCCGGCGCCCGCGACCAGCCACCTCACGGCGTGCGCGCTTGCGGGCGCAGGGGTTCCCACCAGTCGCGGTGGTCGCGGTACCAGGCGACCGTCCCGGCGAGACCGGCGGTGAAGTCGTGCCGGGGCCGGTAGCCGAGCTCGTCGCGGGCCTTCGTCCAGTCGACGCAGTAGCGCAGGTCGTGGCCCTTGCGGTCCTCGACGTGCCGGACCCGGTCCCAGCCCGCCCCGCAGGCGTCGAGGAGCAGACCGGTCAGCTCGCGGTTGCTCAGCTGGGTGCCGCCGCCCAGGTTGTACACCTCGCCGGGGCGGCCCTTCGTGCGCACGAGGTCGACGCCCCGGCAGTGGTCCTCGACGTGCAGCCAGTCGCGGACGTGGCGTCCGTCGCCGTACAGGGGGACCTGCTCGCCGTCCAGGAGGTTCGTGACGAAGAGCGGGATCACCTTCTCGGGGTACTGGCGCGGGCCGTAGTTGTTGGAGCAGCGGGTGACGCGGACGTCCAGGCCGTGGGTGCGGTGGTGGGCGAGGGCGATCAGGTCGGAGGACGCCTTGGAGGCGGCGTACGGCGAGTTGGGGCTCAGCGGCTGCTCCTCGGTCCAGGCGCCGGTCTCGATGGAGCCGTAGACCTCGTCGGTGGAGACGTGCACGAAGGGACCGACGCCGTGCCGCAGGGCCGCGTCCAGGAGCGTCTGGGTGCCGAGGACGTTGGTGCGCACGAAGGCGCCCGCGCCGTCGATGGAGCGGTCGACGTGGGACTCGGCCGCGAAGTGGACGACCTGGTCGGCGCCGGCCGTCACCCGGTCCACGAGGTCGGCGTCGCAGATGTCGCCGTGCGTGAACTCCAGGCGGGGGTGGCCGGTGGGCAGGTTGGCGGGGTTTCCGGCGTAGGTGAGCTTGTCCAGGACGGTGACGCGGACGGCCGGGTCGCGGGCCAGCAGGCCGCGCACGTACGCCGAGCCGATGAATCCGGCGGCCCCGGTGACGAGGAGGTTCATGGGTGGATCTGTACCTTGCTGTGGTCGCCGAGCACCAGCCGGTGGGCGCTGGACACCCCGGTCGCCGGGGTGACCTCGACGTGCCGGCCGATCAGCGAGTTCTCGATGCGGCCCACGCCTTCGATGGAGGAGTCGCGCAGCACGATGGAGAACTCCAGCTCGCTGTCGGTGATCCGGCAGTTCTCGCCGACGGAGGTGAAGGGGCCGATGTAGGAGTCGCGGACCTCGCTGCCCGCGCCCAGCAGGACCGGTCCGACCAGACGCGAGTTCACCACGCGGGCGCCCGCCTCCACGACGACCCGGCCGACGGTCTCGGAGGAGTCGTCGACCTCGCCCTCGATGCGCCGCTCGACGCCCTCCAGCACGGTCCGGTTGACCTCCAGCATGTCGACGACGTTGCCGGTGTCCTTCCAGTAGCCCTTGATGATCGTGGAGCGCACCCGGGCGCCGGTGTCGATCAGCTGCTGGAGGGCGTCGGTGATCTCCAGCTCACCGCGTCCGGACGGCCGGACGGCGCGGACGGCGTCGTGGATCGCGGGGGTGAAGAGGTAGACGCCGACCAGCGCGAGGTCGCTCCTGGGGTGCGCGGGCTTCTCCTCCAGGCCGACGACCTGTCCGGCGGGGTCCAGCTCGGCCACGCCGAAGGCGCGGGGGTCACGGACGCGGGTGAGGAGGATCTGGGCGTCGGGGCGGGTCCGGCGGAACTCGTCGACGAGGTCGGTGATGCCGCCGACGATGAAGTTGTCGCCCAGGTACATCACGAAGTCGTCGTCGCCGAGGAAGTCCCGCGCGACGATCACCGCGTGGGCCAGGCCGAGCGGCCTGTCCTGCGGGATGTAGGTGACGTCGAGGCCGAAGCGGGAGCCGTCGCCGACGGCTTCGCGGATCTCCGCCGCCGTGTCGCCCACGATGACCCCGACCTCGGTGACACCGGCGGCGGCGATGGACTCCAGGCCGTAGAAGAGGACGGCCTTGTTGGCCACCGGCACGAGCTGTTTGGCCGAGGTGTGGGTGATCGGCCGCAGGCGGGTCCCGGCGCCGCCGGACAGCACGAGAGCCTTCATCGGGGTCACTCCAGCCCCGGTCGCCCGGCCGCGACCGATTCATCCGCTCGTGCGCACTGTCTGCCGGTCAGTCCTCACCCCTGACAATGTTCCATTCCGCGCCGGTCTGCATCCCGGCCGTCGCGGAAGGTGCGGCGGCGACGGCGGGCAGGCACGTGCGCAGCGCGGTCGACTGGCGGCGGATCCGGCGGGCCCTGGCCCAGCCGGTCTCGGCCCGGAGGATCACCGGTTGCTCCTCGGTGTGCGCGGTCACGACGGTTCATCATCCTTCTCGGTCACAGGGCTTGTGCCCCTGGTTCAGCCGGCACCGGGGCCTGCGCTGCCGAATCAGCCGCCGGAGCCCTCCTCCCAGCGGGGGCGGCGCTGGTCGGCGCTGTCCCGGCTGCCGGTGGGCCGCAGTTGGTGCGGGGTGAGGCGTTCGCCGTCCGTGGGCTCGGGCATCGCGTTGGGTTCGCGGGTGCGGTGGGTCTCGTGGGCCGGGGCGGTCCCGGGCCTGCGGGGCTGTTCGTGCGGCGCCGGGGGCGCGGGCTCGCGGCTGCGGACCTTGAAACCGAGCCGGAACGCCCAGATCAGACCGCCGACGAGGACGAGCCCGACGGCGATGAAGGCGACGGTGGCCAGCGCGGACCTTCCGGATGCCGCGACGAAGACGGAGGCGAAGGTGTCCATGGGCGCCGGGTACCCCGTCCGTGCCGCGGGACACGTGGGGTTCCGACGGCTCAGCCGGTCGGCGTCAGCTCGCTCCACACCTGCTTGCCGCCGCTGACCGGCACGGTCCCCCAGGCCTGCGACACCGCCTCCACCAGGAGGATGCCCCGGCCGCCGGTGGCCTCCCAGCCGAGGCTGGCCGGCTTGACCGGGCTGCGGGGCGAGGTGTCGGTGACGGCGACCCGCAGCCGGTGGTTGACGAGGGTGAGGTCGAGGCGGACCCGGCCGTCGGTGTGCACCAGGGCGTTGGTGACCAGTTCGGACACGACGAGCAGGGCGGCGTCCAGGGTGTGCGCCGACACACCCCAGGCGCGCAGCGTGCGCCGGGTGAAGCGCCGGGCCTGGCGGGCCGCCTCGGGCACCCGCCACACGGTCCAGCCCTCGCGCAGGGGTTTGACGGCCATGCCGTCGTAGCGCATCAGCAGGAGGGCCACGTCGTCGCCGCGGTGGGCGCCGCCGAGCAGGGTGTCGGCGACGAGGCCGAGGTGGGCGGGGTCGGCGGCGGACGCGGCGCGGGCGAGGCGGTCGAGACCGGTGTCGATGTCCAGGCCGGCGGACTCCACGAGGCCGTCCGTGGTCAGGACGACGACGGCGCCGGGGACCAGGCGCAGCGGGGTCATCGGGAACTCGGCCCGGGTGACGACGCCGAGGGGCGGACCCCCGTCGGCCTCGGCGATCTCGGTCGAGCCGTCCGGGTGGCGCAGGACGGGGGGCGGGTGTCCGGCCCGGACGCACCAGGCGGTGCCCTCCTCCATGTCGACGTCGACATAGCAGCAGGTGACGAAGAGGTCGGTCTCCAGTTCCATCAGGAGCCGGTTGGCATGGGAGACCACGACGTCCGGCGGGTGGCCCTCGGCCGCGTAGGCGCGCAGCGCCGTGCGCATCTGGCCCATGAGGGTCGCGGCGGCGGCGCTGTGCCCCTGGACGTCGCCGATGACGAGGGCGACATGGTGGTCCGGGAGCGGGATGACGTCGTACCAGTCGCCGCCCACCTCCAGGCCCGCGGTGGCCGGGAGATAGCGGGCGACGGCCACGCCGCCGGGGAGTTCGGGCAGGCGGCGCGGGAGCAGCTGGCGCTGGAGCATGCCGACGAGTTCGTGCTCCGCGTCGAAGGCACGGGCACGCGTCAGGGCCTGTCCGGCGAGTCCGGCGAAGGCGGTGAGCAGGGCCCGTTCGTCGGGGCGGAACTCGTGCGGCTCGTCCCAGCCGATGAGGCAGACGCCGGCCGTGCGGCCGCCGGCGGAGAGCGGCAGCACACCGAGCCCGCCGGGGCCGACCTCGGCGAGGGCCGGTTCGAGGGCGGTGCCGGCGGGCCAGATACGGGCCCGGCCCTCGCGCAGGGCCGCGGCGAGGGTGGGCATGGCCCGTACGGGCGCGTCGGGCCATTCGGCGCGCCACTCCAGCTGCCACAGCTCGGGCCAGGCGTCGGGCTCGGGCGGGTCGAGGACGGTGACCACGAGCCGGTCGTTCTCCAGTTCGGCGAGCGCGATCCGGTCGGCCCGCAGCGGCTTGCGCAGGGCGGCGACGACCGCCTGACTGACGTCGCCGACGGTGCGGGCGGTGGCGAGCGCGGTGGCCAGCCGCTGGACCCGGGAGACGTCGGTGACCTCGTCGCGCAGGGAGGAGGCGTCGGTGACGGTGCCGACGAGCCGTGCCGCGCGGTCGGCGCCGCCGGGCAGCAGCCGTCCGCGGAGCCTGAGCCACCTCGGCGGCCCGGTGGGCTGGAGCACCCGGAACTCCAGTTCACGGTCGCCGATCGACATGTGGTCGGCCTCGACGACGGACATCAGCGAGGGCAGGTCCTCGGGGACGGTGAGTCCGAGGAGGGTCTCGACCCGCCCGTCGAAGTCGGCCCGGCCCATCCCGAACAGGTCCAGGATCTCGTCGCCGACCTCGACGCGGCCGGTGTCCATGGCCAGGCTGAACGCGTCCGGGTGCGGTCGGCCGTCCTCGGCGGTGACGGCCGGGGCGAGGAGCGCGACGGCGTCGGCGACCAGGCGCAGGCAGGCCCGGTCGTCGGGGCCGAAGCCGCCGGGGTGCTCGCGCACGGCGAGCAGGCAGCCGCCCCTGCCGTCCCGCACGGGCAGGACGGCCAGGTGGACGGCGCCCGCGGGCGTGCGCTGTGCCGGGGGGTGGTCGGCCGCACCGGCGAGGTCCTCGGGGCCCAGCCACACCGGCCGGTCGGCGCGCAGGGCGGCGGCGACCGGCGAGTCCCCGTCGAGCGGGTAGTCCTCGCGCAGGCCGTACAGGGTCCTCGGCGCGCCGGCCGAGTCGACCAGCCGGAGCAGCCGGCCCTGCGCCGGCGTGTAGAGCGCGGCGAGGGCCGCGCCCGCGAAGACGAGTGCCTGTTCCAGGGTGCGGCGCACCCGGTCGGGCGCGGCGGGATCGGCTCTGATCGCCTCGAGTGCGATTTCGGCGCGCGGGGGTCCCGTTCTGCGCTCCGCGGCACCCTCACTGACCACGTCCGCCATTACAGCGCCTCGGGTCCCGGGGCGCAGCCCCTGTGGCCGTTCGGCGAGCGCCGGGCGGGGCGGCGAGGGCGGTTCGTGCTCGAAACGGATCGAACATGTCTTTACTCATGCGTTCCGCACAGGGATGTCGTGACAGGCGTGACTGTCCGCGCCCCTCCTCCCCTTGCGAGTCTCTTGTCAGGGCCACGCAAGCCGTGACACGGAGGGGACGCATGGACAAGCGGTACGAGGTGTACGCGCTGGCGGACGCGCACTTCTACGAGACACCCGACCGGCTGACCGGCGACGGGCCCGCTCCGCTGTTCGACACGGCCCTGCGCCCGGTCCCCAGCGGCTGGACGTCGGCGCGGACGGGCGACTGGCTGGCCCTGACTCCGCTCGCCGCGGACGGGTCCCCGGTGGCCGGCCCCGCCCAGGGCTGGAAGATCCACGCCTCGGCCACCCGGGCGAACGCGGACGACGTCGCACGCATCGTGTGGGACTACTGCGTCCCGCGGCGCATCCCCTTCAAGTTCGTGCCGGGCCCGCACCTGCTGCATCTGCGCAACACCAAGTACGCGGGCCGCGACACCAGCGGCAAGTTCGTCACGGTCTACCCGGGCGACGAGGAGCGGTTGCACACGGTGCTGCGCGAGCTGGGCGCGCTGCTGGAGGGCTTCGAGGGCCCCTACATCCTGACCGACCTGCGCTGGGGCGAGGGTCCCCTCTACGTCCGCTACGGCGCGTTCGCACGCAGGTACGTCGTCGACGACCGGGGCTCGCTCGTGCTCGCGGTGCTCGACGGCGAAGGGACCCTGGTCCCGGACCGGCGGGCGCCCTCCTTCCAGGTGCCGGAGTGGGTGACGCTGCCCCCCTTCCTGGAGCCGCACCTGGCCGCCCGCAACACGACGACGGTGGGCGAGCTGCCCTACCGCATCGAGAAGGCGCTGCACTTCTCCAACGGCGGCGGGGTCTACGCGGGCACCGACACCCGGGACGGGCGCAAGGTGGTCCTGAAGGAGGGCCGCCCGCACGCCGGCCTGGCCGCGGACGGCGCGGACGCGATCACCCGGCTGGAGCGGGAGAAGCACGCCCTGGAGGCGGTGGCGGGCACCGGGGTGGTGCCCGAGGTGCGGGACTGGTTCACCCTGGGCGACCACCGCTTCCTGGTGATGGACCTGGTCGAGGGCCGGCCGCTCAACGCGTTCTTCGCCGAACGGCATCCGCTGCTGTGCCCGGACCCCGACCCCGGGGCCGTCGCCGCCTACACACGGTGGGCGGTACGGGTCCACCGGTCGGTGGAGCGGGCGGTGGAGAAGGTGCACGCGCGCGGGATCGTCTTCAACGACCTGCACGTCTTCAACATCATGGTCGCGCCGGACGACGAGTCGGTGTTCCTCATCGACTTCGAGGCGGCGGCGCCGATCGGGGAGAACGGCCGGCAGATCGTGGCCCACCCGGGCTTCTTCGCACCGCCCGACCGGCGCGGCGCCGATGTCGACCGCTACGCGCTGGCGTGTCTGCGGCTCGCGCTGTTCCTTCCGGTCACCACGTTGTTCGTGGTCGACCGGGGCAAGGCGGCGCATCTCGCCGAGGTGATCGCCGAGCAGTTCCCCGACGTGCCCCGGGAGTTCCTGGACGCGGCGGTCGCCGAGATCACCCGGGACATTCCCTCCGGTGCGCCGGCGACGGGCGGGAGCGGTCCGGCCGCGCCGCCGCGGTCCGCCGTCCGGCTGCCCGCGGCACCGGCCTTCCGGGTGGAGCCGGGCGACTGGCCGCACAGCCGCGACTCCATGGTCAAGGCGATCCTCGCGTCGGCGACCCCGGAACGCGACGACCGGCTCTTCCCCGGGGACGTCGCGCAGTTCTCCGACGGCGGCGGTCTCGGCCTGGCGCACGGGGCGGCCGGCGTGCTGTACGCGCTGCGGGCGACCGGCGCCGAACGCTTCGACGACGGCGAGCGCTGGCTCCTCGACCGCACCGCGCCGGCCCCGACGGGCACTCCCCTGGGCCTGTACGACGGCCTCGCGGGCGTCGCCCACGTCCTGGAGCTGCTCGGTCACCGCGGGCGGGCGCTCGACCTGGTCGACGGCATCCTGCGCGAGCGGTGGCAGAACCTCTCCTCGGACCTGCACGGCGGACTGGCCGGACTGGGCCTCGTCCTCGGCGACCTCGCCCGCCGTACCGGTGAGCCGGAGCTGCGCGAGCGGGCCGCCGAGGCCGCCGACATCGTCGTACGGCGGCTCGGCGAACCGGTGCCCGGGACGGCCCGGCGGCAGCGGGCCGGACTGCTGCGCGGTGCGAGCGGCCCCGCCCTCTTCCTGCTCCGGCAGTACGAGGAGACGGGCGAGCGACGGCTGCTGGAGGCGGCGGGCGTCGCCCTGCACCGGGACCTTGCGGCCTGCGTGGAGCGCGAGGGGGGTGCGGTGGAGGTCGACGAGGGGTGGCGCACCCTGCCGTACCTCGGGGACGGAAGCGTGGGCGTGGGACTGGTCCTCGACGACCACGCCGTCCATGTCCCTTACGGCGAGCCGGAGTTCGAGCGGTCTCGCGCCGGCATCCGCACCGCCGCCACCTCCCGCTTCTACGCGCAGCCCGGCCTCTTCCAGGGCCGCGCCGGGATGATCCTGCATCTCGCGCGCACCACCGCCCCGGACGCGCCCCGGGCACGGCTGGACGGGCAGATCGCCGCGCTGGGCTGGTTCTCGATGCCCTACCAGGGCCAGCTCGCCTTCCCCGGACACCAGATGATGCGGCTGTCCATGGATCTCGGGACCGGCACCGCGGGCTGTCTGCTCGCCCTGGCCGCCGCTCTCGACCCGGACGGCACGGGCGCCGACGCGCACCTGCCGTTCCTCCCGCCGCCGCACCGGCGGCCCTCGGACGCGGCTCCGCGGCAACCGACGGAGTCGTGACGCAACCCGTCCCCACGGGATGTGACATCCAACCGATGAACCCGACGAAAGGACACACCATGGCCCTGCTCGACCTTCAGACGATGGAATCCGACGAGCACACCGGGGGCGGCGGCAACAGCACCGTGAGCCTGCTCTCCTGCGTCAGCGCGACGAGCGTGCTGCTCTGTCTGTGATCCTCCGGCACGTCTGACGCGCTCGGCGCGCACGCCGTGCCGACCGCTCCGGGCGGTCCGCTCCCCCAGGGGGCGGGCCGCCCGTAGCCCGGTCCTCCCGGGCCCGCCGCAGGAAACGGAACCTCCGAAACGTACGGGAGCGGATGCCGATGGACCGGACGACCGGCGAGCTGCTCGGCTCGGCGACCCGGCACGGCGGGCCGCGCCCCGCCGCCCTGGCGCTGCTGGGCGTGACCGCGACCGGTGCCTCGCTGCTCCTGCCCGCCGCCCTGGGCCGGGCCCTCGACCTGCTGCTCGCCGGCGGCGGCGCGACCCCCTGGGTGCTGTGCTGCGCCGGCCTCGCCCTGCTGCTGACCCTGCTCGACGCGGGCGAGACCGTCCTCACCGGCACCCTCGACGCCAAGACCACCGCCTTCCTGCGCCACCGGGCCCTCGGTCACGTCCTGGCCCTCGGTCCCCGCGCCACCGCCCGCTTCGAGGCCGGGGACCTCGTCGCGCGGGTCGTCGGCGGCGCCGCCCAGGCCGGCGCGGCGCCGGGCGCCCGTGCCGCGCTCCCCGCCGCGCTCGCCGGACCCGTCGGCGCGGTGGCGGCGCTCGCCCTCATCGACCCGTGGCTCGCGGCCGTCCTGCTGACCGGCGCGCCCGTCCTCACCCTCCTGCTGCGCTCGCTGGCCAGGGACACCTCGTCGTGCGTGGCCGCGTACCTGGACGCGCAGGGACGGATCGCGGCCGCCCTCACCGAGGCGGTCGGCGGCGCGCGCACGATCCGCGCGGCCGGCACCGCAGCCCGGGACACCGCACGCGTCCTTCGGCCGCTGCCCGAGCTGTCCCGGGCGGGACGGCGCATGTGGCAGGTGCAGGGCCGGGCCGCCGCGCAGGCGACCGCGGTGGCGCCCCTGCTGCACATCGGGGTCGTCGCCGTCGCGGGCCTGCTGCTCGCCCGGCACCGGGTGTCGCCCGGCGACGTCCTCGCCGCGTCGCGTTACGCGGTCCTCGCCACGGGCGTCGGCGTCCTGGTCGGGCAGCTCTCCGGGCTGGCCCGCTCCCGGGCCGCGGCCGCCCGTCTCGGCGAGGTCCTGAACGCACCCGCGCCTTCCTACGGCACCCGCGGACTGCCCGCGGACGGTCCGGGCCGGCTGGAGCTGCGGGGCGTGAGCGCGCGCCGCGGTGACCGTGCGGTGCTGGACGGCCTCGACCTGGTCGTCCCGGGCGGGACGGCGCTCGCCGTGGTGGGCCGCTCCGGCGCGGGGAAGTCGCTGCTGGCGGCGCTGGCGGGCCGGCTCACCGACCCGGACGCCGGCGAGGTGCTGCTGGACGGCGTCCCGCTGGCCGCCCTGCGCCGGTCCGAGCTGCGGGCGGCGATCGCGCAGGCCTTCGACCGCCCGGCCCTGCTGGGCGCCACGATCGAGGACACCGTCTCGCTCGGGAGCGCCTCCCCCGCCCGGGTCCGGGAGGCCGCGCGCGCGGCGCGCGCCGACGACTTCGTCCGCCGGCTGCCCGACGGCTACGCGACGCGCTGCGCGGACGCCCCGCACTCCGGAGGCGAGGCCCAGCGCCTCGGCCTGGCCCGGGCGTTCGCCCACGGCGGCCGGCTGATGATCCTCGACGACGCCCTCTCCAGCCTCGACACCGTCACCGAACGCCAGGTCACGCAGGCCGTGTTCGGCCGCACCACGACCGCCACCCGGCTCGTGGTGGCCCATCGCGCCTCCACGGCCGCCCGCGCCGACGCGGTGGCCTGGCTGGACGGCGGACGGGTGCGGGCCGTCGGCACCCATGCGCAGCTGTGGCGGACGGCCGCGTACCGGAAGGTGTTCGCGACGGACACCGAGAACGGCACCGGGCCGGGATCCGCCCCGCCGGCGGACACGCAGGCAGAGGCACAGGCCGAGGCGGATGCACAGGCCGAGGCGCGGGCGAACGCGCGGGCGGAGGACGGGTGCGGCCCGGTGACACGGCGGTGAGCGGGCCGGTGGGCCGGGGCGGGCTGCGGGCCGAGGGGATCCGCTTCCTGCTGGACCGCCGGCGGGCCCTCGCGGGGCTCGTCGGCTGGTCGGTGCTGGAAAGCGGGCAGACCTTCCTGCTCGGGTACGCCCTGGCCCGTGCGCTGGACGACGGTTTCCTGGCCGGCCGGGCCGGGACCGGACTGTGGTGGCTCGGCGTGGCCGGACTGGGCGTACTGGCCGGCGCGTACGGCACCGGCCGGGTCTACGGGGCGGTCGCCGCGCTGGTGGAGCCCTTGCGGGACCGGCTCGTCACCCGGGTGGTGCGCACGGGGGTGCGCGAGGCGGACGGCGGGGCGCTCTCGCGCCTCACCCAGCAGGTGGAGATCGCCCGGGACAGCTTCGCGGGCCTGGTGATGGTCTCGCGCTCGTTCGTGTTCACCTGCGTCGGCGCCCTGGCCGGGCTGGCCTCGCTCGCCCCGCCCCTGCTCCTGGTGGTCGCGCCGCCGCTCGCCGCCGGCGTGGGCCTGTTCTTCGTGACGCTGCGGCCCCTGGCCCGTCGGCAGGAGAGGTTCCTCGCCGCCGACGAGGCGCTGGCGCAGGACCTGGGTGTCGTCTGCCCGGGGCTTCGGGACGTCACGGCGGCCGGCGCGGAGGACCGGATCGCGCGGGACACCGGCGCCCTGGTCGAGGCCGAGTCGCAGGCGGCGCGGGTCCTGGCACGGTGGGGCGTGGCACGGGTGGTCTGTCTGGCGCTCGGCGGCCGGCTCCCGCTGGTCCTGCTGCTGGCAGGGGGCCCATGGCTCCTGGACCACGGTGTCTCCCCCGGCGCCCTGGTCGGCGCTCTGGCCTACGTCACCCAGTCCCTCGTCCCGGCCCTCACCGCCCTGGTCCACGGCCTGGGCACCAGCGGCTCCCGACTGACGGTCGTCCTGCGCCGCCTGACGGACTCCGGCGCGGGACCGGGCCCCCGGTCCCGCGCCGACGAGCGAGCGGTGTGCGGCCCACGGCCGCCGAGCCCGCACCGGGCGGGCGGGGCGCCTCGGGCAGGAGCGTCGAAGGCAGACGCGCCGAAGGCGGAAGCAGCGCGGGCCGCAGTGTCGTGGGTCCCGCCGCTCGCGGGGGCGTCCGGTTCCGTGCCGTCCGCGCTCACCCTGAGCTCCCTCACCTTCGCCTACGGCGCCGCCGCCGCACCCGTGGTCGACGGCCTCACGCTCGACCTGCCCGCCGGGGCCCATCTGGCCGTAGTCGGTCCGAGCGGGATCGGGAAGTCCACGCTGACCGCGCTGGTGGCGGGGCTGCTGGAACCGGTGCGCGGGGAGATACGGATCTGCGGCCGACCGGTACCGGGTGCCGACGCCGCCGCCCGGCGGGTGCTGATCCCGCAGGAGGCGTACGTGTTCACCGGCACCCTCGGCGAGAACCTCACGCACCTGCGCGAGGACGCCGTGCCCGAGGACGAGCTCCTCGCGGCGGCCGACGCGGTCGGACTGCTCCCGTTGCTCGACAGGCTGGGCGGACCGGCCGCGCCGGTGGAACCGGCGGCGCTGTCGGCGGGCGAGCGCCAGCTGATCGCCCTCACCCGCGCGTACCTATCGTCCGCGCCGCTGGCCCTGCTCGACGAGGCGACCAGCCATCTGGACCCGGCGGCGGAGGCTCGCGCGGAGGGGGCGTTCGCCGCCCGGACGGGCGGCACCCTGGTCGTCGTCGCCCACCGCATCAGCTCGGCCGGGCGGGCGGACCGGGTGCTGGTCATGGACGGGCCGCGCACCACCCTCGGCACGCACCAGAAGGTGCTGCGGGACTGCGGTCTGTACCGCGATCTCGTCGGCGGCTGGGAAGCGGTCGGGGAGACCTCGCGGGCAGGGGCCGCCGGGGACGGCTCACAGCCAGCCCTGCCCCTGGGAGATCCGGATGGCGTCGACGCGGTTGCGGGCGCCGGTCTTGCGGGTGATCGCCGCCATGTAGTTGCGCACGGTCCCGTGGGACAGGTGCAGGTTCCCCGCGATCTCGGCGACGGAGGCCCCCTCGGCGGCGAGGGTCAGCACGCTGAGCTCGCGTCGGGTCAGCGGCATCTCGGCGGCCTTCAGGAACCCGAAGCCGAGTGAGCTGTTGACGAAACGTTCCCCCCGGGCGACCTTGCGGATGCCGCTCACCAGCTGTTCGGGCGTGCCCTCCTTGTCGACGTAGCCGAGCGCCCCCGCCTCCAGAGCCCGTTTCAGCAGGCCCGGCCGGTGCGCGCTGGCCAGCACGAGAAGCCGCGGAGGGACCAGCCCGCCGCCGCGCGGGCATAACTCGCCCAGCGGCGGGAGGCCGGACGCCTCGGAGCAGTCGAGGTCCGCCGCGCACACGTCAGGGCGCACCGCGCCGACCCGGCCGGCCGCGCCGCGCCACGGCACGTCGTCCACCCGCAGATCGGGTTCCCTGGACAGCCACTGTGCGAGAACCGATCTGACCAGACACGCGTCGTGCACCAGAAGTACCTGGATCACTGCCGCCCCTTCAGCTCACCGTGCGCCGGTTGCCTGCTGTTGTCCGTGGTGCTGAACGCGTGCCCATTCTTCGGCCGCCGGATCGCTTCCCAGCGCGAAGATCCGGCCATCGGGTTGCGCGGGGGCGCACGCGGGGCGCCCGTACGCCGTCCCGCGCTTCGGCCGAGGGGGCATGGACAAGGGCCGACGGGGTACCGCGCGGACTTCGCGGGCGGGCCGCTCGCCGTGCGCGCCGCGCCGCCAGGGGGCAGATTTGGAGCCTGGGGGCTCGCGCGGCGCCGGGCGAGGAGGTGGTCGCCGTGTCGGACGGTCAGACGTCGTCCGGTCAGGCGCCCGCGCCCGTGTGGACGCCGGTGGACCGGCCGCTGCTCTCCCTCGCCCTGACGTCGATGATGGACGCCGTCGGAGCGCACTCGGGAGCCGTGTACCTGCGTCCGGGTGACGGGCCGGTCCTGGAGATGGCGGTGATGGCGGGGCTGCCCCGGTCCTTCGCTGCGCCCTGGGAGCGGGTGGGGGTCAGCGCGCCGATCCCGGTCGCCGAAGCGGTGCGCGAACGGCGGCTGGTCTGGGTGGGAGGGGCGGAGGAGATGGCCCGCCGCTATCCCCGGATCGCCGTCGTCCTGCCCTATCCCTTCGCACTCGCCGCGCTGCCGGTGCTCGGTCCCTCCCGGGTCCACGGCGCGGTGTACGTGACCTGGCCGGGTTCGCACCCTCCGGAGCTGTCCGACCGCGAGCGCCGGGAACTGACGACGGCCTGCGAGCGGCTCGCGCTGCGGCTGGAACGCGCGGCGTCGGAGAACCGCTCGGTGCGGGCCGAGTCCGACCTGCTGGACCTTTCGGTGAGCGGCGTGTCCGACACCCTGGGCCCGCTGGAGGCGGCCCGGATGGTGGCGCGCCTGCCGTACGGGATGTGCTCGCTGGACGTGAGCGGACGGATCACCTTCGCCAACGAGGCGGCGGCCGAGCTGCTCGGGGTCCCCGTGGGCGAGCTGCTCGGGTCGCAGCTGTGGGCGGCCGTGGCCTGGCTCAACGACCCGTTGTACGAGGAGCGCTACCGGGCCGCGCTGCTGAGCCAGGAGGCCACCTCGTTCGTGGCGCTGCGGCCGCCCTCGCACTGGCTGTCGCTCCGGCTGTATCCGAGCACCACCGGGATCAGCGTGCGGATCAGCCGCGCCCGGGCGGTCTCGGAGACGCGGCCGTCCGACGCGCGCGCCGAGGACGCGCCGACCCGGCTGGTGTCGATGTCGCAGGCGCTCAGTCTGGCCGGGGCGCTCACCGAGACGGTGAGCGTCCAGGACGTGGTCGGGCTGGTGGCGGACGAGATCGCGCCCGCGGTGGGCAGTCAGGCCCTGGCCCTGCTCGGCGCGCGGGCCGGCCGGCTGCACGTGCTCGGGCACCACGGGTATCCCGAGCCGCGGCTCGTCGAGCGGTTCGACCGGACGCCCCTGAGTTCCCCGACGCCCGGCGCGCACGCCGTCACCCACGGCGTGCCGGCCTTCTTCGAGTCGCGGCAGCACCTGGAACGCCTGTACCCGGCCCGGCGGTCCTCGCCCGACGGCTTCGCCGCGTGGGCCTTCCTGCCGCTGATCGCCTCCGGCCGCCCGGTGGGGGCCTGTGTGCTGGCCTACGCCGAACCGCACGTCTTCTCCACCCATGAGCGGGCCGTGCTGACCAGCCTCGCCGGGCTGATCGCGCAGGCCCTGGACCGGGCGCTGCTGTACGACGTCAAGCACCGGCTGGCGCACGGGCTCCAGGCGGCGCTGCTGCCGCCCTCGCTGCCCTCGCTCGCCGGGATCGAGGCGACCGCCCGCTATCTGCCCGCGACCCGCGGGATGGAGATCGGCGGGGACTTCTACGACCTGGTGCCCTCGGCCCCGCTCGCGGCGGCCGTGATCGGTGACGTGCAGGGGCACAACGTGACGGCGGCCGGGCTGATGGGTCAGATCCGCACCGCCGTGCGCGCGTACACCACGGTGGGGCAGGAGCCCGGGGAGGTCATGCGCAGCACGAACCGGCTGCTGATCGACCTGGGTTCCGAGCTGTTCGCGAGCTGTCTGTACCTGCGGCTGGATCCGGCCGCGGGGCGCGCGGTCATGGCGCGGGCCGGGCATCCCCCGCCGCTGCTGCGCCGGGCGGACGGCCGGGTGCGGGTGCTGGACCTCGCGGGTGGTCCGCTGCTGGGGATCGACGGCGCGGCGGCCTATCCGACGACGGAGGTGGAGCTGACCACCGGCTGTGTCCTCGCCCTCTACACGGACGGGCTCATCGAGACACCGGGGGTGGACATCGAGGACGCGGTCGCGGAGCTGGGGCGGCGGCTCGGCGAGGCCGGGAACCGTCCGCTGGAGGAGGTGGCCGACGACCTGGTGGGTCGGCACGCGACGGCGGAGGAGCGGCTGGACGACGTGGCGTTGCTGCTGCTGCGGGCCGTGGCGGACGGCTGACGGCCGTGGTCGCGCGCACACGCGAGCGGTCCGGCCCCCGCCGGAGGACCGGACCGCTCGCGCTGCTGGTGGGTCAGTGCGACTCGTTCACGCCCGAGCCGTCCTGCTGGCCGCCCTTGCGGTTCTTGCCGTTTCCGGACTGGTCCTGGCCGTCGCCGGACGCGTCGGCGCCGCCGTTCGCGTTCTGGTCGGCGCCGCCGTCGGCCGCCGCGTCGCCGCCGCCCTGGATGGCCTCACCGGTGTTGTCGTCGATACCGTCACCGTTCTCGTCCACCGCACCGGCACCTGCATCGCCGCCGCCCTGGATGGCCTCGCCCGTGTTGTCGTCGATACCGTCACCGTTCTCGTCCACCGCACCGGCACCGGCATCGCCGCCGCCCTGGATGGCCTCGCCCGTGTTGTCGTCGATACCGTCACCGTTCTCGTCCACCGCACCGGCACCTGCACCGGCGCCGCCGGCCGCGTCACCGGCGCCGGCACCGCCGTCGCCGAGCGTCGCGCCGACCGCCGCGAGGGCGGTGGTCACCGGCTGGAAGAAGGTCTCGCCGCCGACCGTGCAGTCGCCGCTGCCGCCCGACGTCAGGCCGATCGCCTGGCCGTCCTGGGTGAAGAGCGAGCCGCCGCTGTCGCCGGGCTCGGCGCAGACGTCCGTCTGGATGAGGCCGGTGACCGTGCCTTCGGGGTAGTTCACGGTGGCGTCGAGGCCGAGCACCTGACCGTCGTTGAGGCCGGTGGTGCTGCCCATCCGGAAGACCTGCGTGCCGACCGTCGCCTCGGCGGCCTGGCTGATGGCGACCGTCTGCTGGCCGGTGTTGACCTCGCTGGGCGCCTGCGTGTTGGGGTCGTCGTACTTCACGAGCGCGAAGTCGCCGTCACCGGGGAAGGTGGCCTGGTCGACGGTGGCGATGGGCTGGCCGTTCTGGCTGTCGGACCACTGTTCGGCCGCGACCCCGCAGTGACCGGCCGTCAGGAAGGCCGGGGAGCCGTCGCCCGCCGTCACGTTGAAGCCGAGGGAGCAGCGCGCCCCGCCGCCGAATATCGCGTCGCCGCCGGAGACCAGGGGCTTGAGGGTGCCGGCCGACTTCCTGATGGTGGCCATGCCGGAACCGAGGGTCTTCACGGTCGAGTCGACCTGGTCCCACTTGTTGCCGGTGACCGTGGAGTCGGCGGTGACGAGGATCTTGTTCGTCTTGGGGTCGACGGCCCAGGAGGTGCCGGGGACGGTGGCCTTGGCCTTCAGCGTCTTGGCGGCGGCCTCGAGTTCGGCCTTACTGTTCTCGACCTCGCGGACCTTGGCGCCCGCCTTCTCGGCCTGCACGACGACGTTGTTCTTGTCGCCGGAGACGTTCACGACGTTGACCACGAGCTGCTTGCCGGCGTCGTCGTAGTACGAACCGGCGAAGGCGTCACCGAGCAGCTTCTCGAGCTGGGACGCGAGGTCCGAGGCGTCGCCCGCCTTCAGGGTCTTCACCGAGGCGGCGCCGTCGGACGTGCCGTCCTGGGAGGCGTTGGCCTGGGGAAGCAGGATGGCCGCCGCTCCGAGCGCCGCCACACCGCCTGCCGCGATGATGGCCTTACGCTTCGTAACTCGCTTGTGACTCAAAAAACTCGACCTCCTGGGGGACGGGGTCTGGCTGCCGGGGTCCGGCAGCTCCGTACAGCGGCGCCTGGTTGGCCATGAGTACGCGGGGTGCGCGGGTTGCGTTCAATCGCGTTTGCCAACTTCCTTTGCCAACACGTGAATCGGCCATGACCCGGGTCGGGGCGCACGGGGCGCGGAACAATCGCCCATATGTCGACGTCGGCCGCCGAAGCCGACAGGACCGCCCCGGCCGGATCGGCACCGCGGGCGACCCCGCGGGACGGACTCGTCCGACTCGTCGGCGAGAGCGGTCGATCCCCAGGTTCTCCCTGTTCACAGAGTTGCGCCCAGGAGTGCGGGAGGGTCCCGGGAGCGGGTTCGGGCGACGGGCGGGGCACGGGGCACCGGGATCCGCGCGCCGGTCGCGGGCAGGTGTCCGAAGAGAGGAAGACGGCGGGGCGGCCCAGTCCGTTCCGGCCGGAGGCGACCGGTCCGGATGGCCTGATCCGATCGGTTCCGGCGGTCCGGGGCCCCGGCGTCGCGATCGCAGACATGTGCGCCGGCTGTGCGTCCCCGCTCCGCCCCGGATCGACATCTCACGCTCCGCGCACGGCACATGACCGTGCGTCGAGAACGGCGGGCCAAATCCCCGCTCCAGGGAATCTGCACAGCGAATGCCCAAGCGGGTCACCGCGCGCGGAGCTTCTGCACATCTGCGCGGCGCCGGTCACGGCTTTGGGGCCGGAGTGTCCCATTCGCCGTCAGGGCGCCGACCGCTCATCCGAGCGGATGCCCGCCGTGGTGTGAAGAAGCTGGCGACAAGTGGTGGGCACTCCTGCACCGTTCGACGCTTGCGTGACACAAGTCCGCAGGTGAGGGCCGTGATTGATTGGCTGCGCCGGTCACGGACCTGCTTTGATCCATCGCACCGCAGGGCCACCGCGTCCCCCGGCGACGGGGGCCGGTGCCCGTGGTCGCGGCCGTCATCTGTCCCCAGAGGGGGCCGCTCCCCCCTGATGAGATATCCATGTGAAGGGAAGTTCCACCATGAACTCCACCCCCCAGGTTCAGACCGCTGAGATCTCCGACGCCGAGCTGGACAACGTCGCCGGCGGTCTGTCCCTGAACGCGGTCGGCACCGTCACCGGCCTGGTGGACGGCGTCGCCCCGGTCTCCGGCCTGGTCAACACGGTCGTCGGCACCGTCGAGGGTGTCACCGGCCTGAACACGGCCCCGGTCACCAACCTGGTCGCCGGTCTCTGATCGCGTCCTTGTGACTCCTTCGAGTCCCGGAGCCGTCACCCGGCTCCGGGACTCTTCGGTGCCCTGAACCTCCCGAGGTAAGCCCCGTGCAGTTCCGCCAACAGGCTCTCGCCAAGCTCCAGTCACCGGAGGAGCTCGACCTGCCGGTGCGTTTCGCGCGCCCGCAGGGCTGGCTGGTGCTGTCCGTGACGATCGTCGTCATGGCGGCCGCTTCCGTGTGGGCGGTGACCGGTTCGGTCTCCTCCACGGTGAGCGCGCCCGCCGTCCTCACCCACGGTGAGGGCAGCTACATCCTCCAGAGCCCGGCGGCGGGCCAGGTCACCGCGGTCCTCGCGAAGGAGGGCGAACGGCTGCCCGCGGGCTCACCCGTGCTGAAGGTGCGCACGGAGCGGGGCGACACCGTGGTGCGCACGGTCGCCGCGGGCCGGATCAGCGCCCTCGCCGCCACCATCGGGCAGATCGTCTCCACCGGCGCGAACGTCGCCGCCGTGGAGAAGGTCGCGCACGCCGACGACCCGTTGTACGCCACGGTGTACGTCCCGGCCGAGAACGGCGCCTCCGTCCCCGAGGGCGCCGCCGTCGACCTGACCGTGCAGACCGTGCCCTCCCAGGAGTACGGCGTGCTGCGCGGCCATGTGAAGTCGGTGGACCGCGCGGCCCAGTCGGCGCAGGCGATCGCCGCCTTCCTCGGCGACAGCAGGCTCGGCGAGCAGTTCACCGAGGACGGCCGCCCCGTCGCGGTCCTCGTCCGGCTGGACCGGTCGGCGACGACGAAGAGCGGCTACGCGTGGTCCACCGCCGACGGCCCCCCGTACCCCCTCACGTCGATGACGATGGGCACGGGTTCCATCCGGCTGGCCGACCAGCGTCCCGTCGACTGGCTGCTCCCGTGACCGCCACGCGGGAGACCCGCGGCAGGCGGCGCGCCGCGCCGCCCCGGCGGACGGTCCCCAAGAGCCGGACGAAGACCGTCCGCACGCCCACCGTGCTCCAGATGGAGGCGGTGGAGTGCGGGGCGGCCTCGCTCGCCATGGTCCTCGGGCACTACGGACGGCACGTCCCGCTGGAGGAGCTGCGCATCGCGTGCGGTGTCTCGCGCGACGGCTCGCGGGCCAGCAACCTGCTCAAGGCGGCCCGCGGTTACGGCCTGACGGCCAAGGGCATGCAGATGGACCTGGCGGCCCTCGCCGGGGTGCGCTCTCCCGCGATCCTCTTCTGGGAGTTCAACCACTACGTCGTCTACGAGGGCCTGGGCCGCCGCTTCGGCCGCCGGGGCGTGTACATCAACGACCCCGGCAAGGGGCGCCGGTTCGTGCCGATGGAGGACTTCGACGGCAGCTTCACCGGCGTGGTGCTGGTGCTGGAGCCGGGCGAGGACTTCGAGCGGGGCGGGCGCCGACCCGGTGTGCTGGGCGCGATGCCGGCGCGGCTGCGCGGTACCGCGGGCACCCTGCCCGCGGCGGTGCTGGCGAGCCTGCTGCTGGTCCTGGTGGGGTCGGCCGTACCGGCGCTCAGCCGGACCTACATCGACATGTTCCTGATCGGCCGGCAGACCTCCCTGCTGGGCGTGCTGTTCGCCTCTATGGCGACGTGCGTGGCGCTCACGGTGGTCCTGACCTGGCTCCAGCAGGCCAATCTGCACCACGGCCGGATCATCTCCTCGACCCTGTCCAGCGCCCGATTCCTGCGCCATCTGCTGCGGCTGCCGGTGACGTTCTTCTCCCAGCGCAGCCCGGCCGACCTGGTCCAGCGTCTCCAGTCGAACGACGCGGTCGCCGAGACCCTGGCCCGTGATCTGGCGTCGGCGGGCGTGGACGCCGTCGTCGTCGTCCTGTACGCGGTCCTCCTCTACACCTACGACCCGCAGCTGACGTTCGTGGGGATCGGCGTGGCCCTGCTCAACATCGTCGCCATGCGGATCGTCGTCCGGCTGCGCGCGACGCGGACGGCGAAACTGCGGGCCGACAACGCCCGGCTGACGAACACGGCGTACACCGGGCTCCAGCTGATCGAGACGATGAAGGCGACGGGCGGCGAGGACGGGTACTTCCGCAAGTGGGCCGGGCAGCACGCCACCACGCTGGAGGAGCAACAGCGGCTCGGCGTGCCGAGCGCCTGGCTGGGTGTGGTGGCGCCGACGCTCGCGACGTTCAACAGCGCGCTGATCCTGTGGATCGGCGGTATGCGGGCGATCGAGGGGCACATCTCGGTGGGCCTGCTGGTCGCCTTCCAGGCCCTGGTCGCCCGTTTCACCGCGCCGCTGACCCGTCTCAACGGGGTCGCGGGCCGGATCCAGGACTTCGCGGCGGACGTGGCCCGGCTGAAGGACGTGGAGAACTTCCGCGCCGACCCGCTCTACGACCGCCGCTTCGGCGGCGACTCCACCCGGCGGCTGCACGGTCACGTCGAGCTGGAGAACATCACCTTCGGCTACAGCCCCCTGGACCAGCCGCTGCTGAGCGGTTTCGATCTGACGGTCGGACCGGGACAGCAGGTGGCGCTGGTGGGCGGCTCGGGCAGCGGCAAGTCGACCGTGTCCCGGCTGATCTCGGGCCTGTACACGCCCTGGGAGGGGGTGATCCGGGTCGACGGACAGCGGCTGGAGGACATCTCGCGCGGGGCGCTCGCCTCCTCCGTGTCCTTCGTCGACCAGGAGGTGTTCCTCTTCGAGGGCTCGGTGCGGGACAACGTGGCGCTGTGGGACCCGTCGATCCCGGACGACGCGGTCGTGGAAGCGCTGCGGGACGCGGCGCTGTACGACACGGTCGCGCGGCGGCCCGGCGGCATCCACGGCAGGGTCGAGCAGGACGGCCGCAACTTCTCCGGCGGTCAGCGTCAACGCCTGGAGATCGCGAGGGCGTTGGTGCGCCGGCCGAGCATCCTGGTGCTGGACGAGGTGACCAGCGCGCTGGACGCGGAGACCGAGCAGGTGGTGATGGACAACCTGCGCCGGCGCGGTTGCGCGTGCGTGGTGATCGCGCACCGGCTCAGCACGGTCCGCGACAGCGACGAGATCGTCGTCCTCGAGCACGGGAGCGTCGTCGAGCGCGGGCGGCACGAGGAACTGGTGGCACGCGGCGGCGCGTACGCGGCGCTGGTCAGGGAGCGATGAGATGACGACCGTATCCGGGACGGACGACGTGCTCGCCGCGCTGGGGCAGCTGGGCCGGCGGATCGACTGCGCGGGCTCCGGCCGTCTGGACCTGGAGGGTCCGCAGGCGCTGTGGGTGGTGGCGTCGGGGGCGCTGGACCTGTTCGCGGTGGACGCCGCACAGCAGGGGCACTGGCACCACCTGGGCCGGCTGGAGGCAGGGGCCCTGCTGCTCGGTCCGGTCCAGGGTCCCCGCCACACCCTCGTGGCGCGTCCGCTGCGCGACTGCGTCGTGCACCGCGTCGGGCTGCGTGAGCTGTACCAGCCCGCGAGCACCGAGACCTGGTCCTACGACGCGTACGGCAACCCCCAGTACGTGCCGCCGGCTTCGAGCCCGCTGGAGTACGCGCTCGCCCTCGGGGTCGGCCGCGGTCTGTCGGTCCTCTTCCAGGCGCCGATGGCGGGCGAGTCCGCGGCCGGGGACGGGGCGGGACCCGTGCGGGCCGGGGCGGGGGCGCAGGGCGACGACGACGTCTTCTGGATGCAGGTGCCGCCGGGCAGCGTGCAGTACGGCGCGCTGTACGGCGCCGAGGCCGCCGCCGACCTGCTGATGGACCCCGCGGTGTGGCAGAGCATGGTGGACCAGCAGTACCGGTTGCTGACCGCGCTGGACCGCTGGATCGAGGAGCTGGAACACACCCACGAGACCCGGACGGCCGCCGGGATCAAGGCGGGTGAGGCGGTCCGCGCGCAGGCCGACCGGACCCTGCTCGCCTCGATCGGCCCGCGGGGCCGGGGCGCCCGTGACGGCGGTGCGGGCGCGGACCGGCGGGCCACGGCGGCCGACGCCGACGCCACCTACGCGGCCTGCCGGCTCGTCGCCCGGGCGGCCGGGATCACCCTGGTGGAACCGGCGCGGATGGGCGCCGGGAGCGACCGGCTGGACCCGGTCGAGCGGGTCGCGCTCGCCTCCCGGGTCCGGGCCCGGGCCGTACGGCTGGACGGCCGCTGGTGGCGGGACGACGTGGGGCCGCTGGTCGGGCACCGGGCCCTGTCCGGGGCGCCGGTGGCGCTGCTGTGGCGGCGCGGCGGCTATGTCGCGGTGCACCCCTCCACCGGGCGGGAGACCCCGGTGGAGAAGGCCAACGCGTCCGAGTTCGAGCCGAGGGCGGTCATGTTCTACCGCCCGCTGCCGGAGCGCGGCCCCGGCCCTCTCGGCCTGCTGCGCTTCAGCATGCGCGGCACGGCGAGCGACCTGACGAACCTGCTGGTCAGCGGTCTGGTGACGGTGGCGATCGGGGCACTGGTGCCGATCGCCACCGGCAAGGTGCTCGGCGAGTACGTGCCGAGGGCGCAGCAGGACCTGATCGTGCAGGTGTGTCTGGCGGTGATGATCGGCGGCGTGGTGGCCGCGGCGTTCACGCTGCTCCAGAATCTGACCATCCTGCGGATGGAGGGCCGGATCGAGGCGACCCTCCAGCCCGCGGTGTGGGACCGGCTGCTCCGGCTGCCGACGGAGTTCTTCGCCCGGCGTTCCACGGGTGAACTGGCCAGTGCCGCGATGGGTGTCAGCGCGATCCGCCGGCTGCTGGCGGGACTGGGGCCGTCGGTGGCGCAGTCCGTCACCGTCGGGGCGATGAACCTGGGGCTGCTGCTCTGGTACAGCGTGCCGATGGCGCTGGCCGCGATCGGCATGCTGGTCGTCGTCGCCTCCGTGTTCCTGGGGCTCGGCCTGTGGCAGGTGCGCTGGCAGCGCCGGCTCGTGGTGCTCTCCAACAAGCTGAACAACCAGGCCTTCCAGACCCTGCGGGGGCTGCCGAAGCTGCGGGTGGCGGCCGCCGAGAACTACGCGTACGCCGCCTGGGCCGCGCAGTTCGCGCGCAGCCGTGAGCTCCAGCAGCGCCTCGGCCGGATCAAGAACCTGAGCACGGTGCTGGGTTCGGTGTACCTGCCGCTGTGTTCGCTGCTGATGTTCATGCTCCTGGCCGGTCCGGCGCGGGGCACGCTGTCGGCGGCGGACTTCCTGACCTTCAACACGTCGATGACGATGCTGCTGACCTCGGTGACCTCGCTGACCGGTGCCTTCGTGTCCGCGGTGGCCGCGCTGCCGCTGTTCGAGGAGATCCGGCCGGTGCTGGAGGCGACGCCCGAGGTCCGGGAGGCGAACACCCGGCCGGGCCCGCTGACCGGTGCGCTCGAGGCCCGCCGGCTGTCCTTCCGGTACTCCGACGACGGGCCCCTCGTCCTCGACGACGTCTCCTTCGAGGTGCGGCCGGGCGAGTTCGTGGCGATCGTCGGCCCGAGCGGCTGCGGTAAGTCGACGCTGCTCAGGCTGCTCATCGGCTTCGACGGTCCGGCCTCGGGCAGCGTGCTGTACGACGGTCAGGACCTGGCCGCGCTGGATCAGTCGGCCGTGCGGCGGCAGTGCGGGGTGGTGCTCCAGCACGCCCAGCCGTTCACCGGTTCGCTGCTGGACGTCATCTGCGGCACGGAGGCCTACACACCGGAGGAGGCGATGGCGGCCGCCGAGATGGCGGGGCTCGCCGAGGACATCCGGCGCATGCCGATGGGGCTGCACACGATCGTCTCGGGCAGCGGATCGGTCTCGGGCGGCCAGCGTCAGCGCCTGATGATCGCCCAGGCGCTGATCCGCCGCCCGCGCATCGTGTTCTTCGACGAGGCGACCAGCGCCCTGGACAACGAGACCCAGCGCACGGTGATGGAGAGCACCCGCAAGATCGACGCCACGCGGATCGTCATCGCGCACCGGCTGTCGACGGTGATGGACGCCGACCGGGTGATCGTGATGGAGAACGGCAAGGTCGCCCAGCAGGGCCCGCCCGGCGTGCTCCTCGCGGACACCGGCGGCCGGCTGCACGAGCTGGTGCGGCGGCAGTTGGCCTGAGCGCCGCACCGCCGCCCGCCCCTCCCCGCCCCACGCCTCCCCTTGTCCCCACGCCTTTCTCCCGCCCCTCGCTAACGAAACTTTGCCGTTTCGCTGAAACTGGTCTAGCCTCGATGTGTACGAAACCGTTTCGTTTACGTGCTCTTTGCCTTCACGTCCCTGGAGTGGTTCACCCATGTCTTCGAAGACCTTGACGGACGGCGCCCGCACGGGCACCGATCAGGGGCCTTCCGCGGCCTCCACCAAGAAGTGGTGGATCCTCGCGGTCGTCGCCCTGGCCCAGCTGATGGTGGTGCTCGACGCCACCATCGTGAACATCGCCCTGCCCTCGGCCCAGGCCGACCTCGGCTTCTCCGACGGCAACCGGCAGTGGATCGTCACCGCCTACGCCCTGGCCTTCGCCTCCCTGCTGCTCCTCGGCGGCCGGATAGCCGACCTCTTCGGCCGCAAGACGGCCTTCCTGATCGGTGTCGTCGGCTTCGCCGCCGTCTCCGCGCTCGGCGGCGCCGCGACCAACTTCGAGATGCTGGTCACCGCCCGCGCGCTCCAGGGTGCCTTCGGCGCGCTCCTCGCCCCCGCCGCCCTCTCCCTGCTCAACACCACGTTCACCGACGCCAAGGAACGCGCCAAGGCGTTCAGCGTCTACGGCGCCATCGCGGGCGCGGGCGGCGCGGTGGGCCTGCTGCTCGGCGGTCTGCTGACCGACGCGCTCGACTGGCGCTGGACGCTGTACGTCAACGTCGTCATCGCCGTGGTCGCCTTCGCCGGCGGCTGGCTGCTGCTGACCAACCACCGCGACGCCGGCAACTCCAAGCTCGACGTCCCCGGCACGGTCCTGGTCGCCGCCGGTCTGTTCTCCCTCGTCTACGGCTTCTCGAACGCCGAGACCCACGACTGGGACTCGCCGCTGACCTGGGGCTTCCTCATCGTGGGCGGTGTCCTGCTCACGGCCTTCGCCTGGTGGCAGACCCGCGCGGCGCACCCGCTGCTGCCGCTGCGGATCCTCCTCGACCGCAACCGCGCGGCCTCCTTCTTCGCCGTGCTCGTCTCCGGCGCCGGAATGTTCGGCGTGTTCCTCTTCCTCACCTACTACCTCCAGCTGAACCTCGGCTTCAGCCCCACCAAGACGGGCGTCGCCTTCCTGCCGATGGTCGCCGCGCTCATGGTGGCGGCGCAGGTCGGCACCACGGTCCTGGTGCCGCGCCTGGGCCCGAAGGCGGTCATCCCGCTGGGCTTCGCGATCGCCGCGGTGGGCATGGCCTGGCTCACCGGCATCGGCGTCGGCTCGCACTACGTGAGCGCGGTACTGCCCCAGCTGATCGTCACCGGTCTCGGCCTCGGCCTGGTCATGCCGCCCGCCATGCAGCTGGCCACCGGCGGGGTCGCCGCCGAGGACGCGGGCGTGGCCTCCGCCACGGTCAACGCCATGCAGCAGGTCGGCGGCTCGATCGGCACGGCCCTGCTGAACACCCTGGCCGCGAGCGCCGCCACCGACTACCTGGCGGGCAAGAACCCCGCGGACAAGCTGGTCCGCGCGCAGGCCACCATCGAGAGCTACACCACCGCCTTCTGGTGGTCGGCCGGCTTCTTCGCGGCGGGCGCGGTGATCGCGTTCGCGCTGTTCCGCCGGGGAGTGCCGGACCAGGACGCCGACGCGGCGCCGGTGGTCCACATGTGACGGGCCTTCGGCCTGGAGCCGCACCGGGGCACAGGGGCCGCCGTCCGTACGGGACGGCGGCCCCTGTGTGCGAGGTCTCCCCGGCCGCGTGGCGCGGGAGGTTTAGGCCTGGGTACTCGCGGTCCATGAGAATCAGCGTGCTGGATGTGGGTTCGAACACCGTGCGGCTGGTGGTGGCGGACGCGGCGGGGGGTGTTCCCCTGCCGGTGCACACGGCCAAGTGGCGGCTGCGGCTGTCCGAGCAGGTGGCACCCGGGGACCCGATCCCGGACGAGGCCGTGGAACGGCTGGTGGCGGCGGTCGCCGCGGCTGCCAGGACCGCGGACCGCTGGGGCGCCACGGGGCCGCTGGCCTTCGCGACCGCCGTGGTGCGCTCGGCCCCCAACCGCCGGGAGGTGCTGCGCGCGGTCCGCGCACGGACCGGTGTCGCGCTGTGCACGCTGCCGGGCGAGGTGGAGGCCGAGCTGACCTTCCTCGGGGCCCGCCGCTGGATGGGCTGGCGGTGCGGACCGCTCGCCCTGCTGGACATCGGGGGCGGCTCCTTCGAGGTGGCCTTCGGGCGCGGCCGGCTCCCCGACTTCGTGGCCTCGCTGCCCCTCGGAGCGGGCCGGATCACCCACGACTTCTTCACCGACCACGACCCGCCGTCCGCCGAGGCCCTGCGGGCGGCCCGGCGCAGGATCCGCCACCAGCTCAGGGACGTGGCCGCCCGGATCCGCTGGGAGGGTCCGCGCACGGCGGTGGCCACCTCCCGCACCTTCCAGCAGCTCGGCCGGCTGTGCGGCGCCGCCCCGGGACGGCACGGCCCGTTCATGGACCGCACCCTGCACCGCGCCGACCTTGGCGAGGCCGTCACCGCCCTGGCCGCCCTGCCCGCCGCCGAACGCTCCCGGCTGCCCGGCATCTCCGCGCCGCGCGCCGCGCAGAGTCTCGCCGGGGCCGTCATCGGCCACACGGCGATGAAGCTGACCGGGCTGACCTCGGTCACGGTCTGCCCGTGGGCGATCCGTGAGGGCGTCATGCTGCGGCACATGGAGGACGGCCCGGCCTGGTGGGCAGAGGTCGCCCGGCTCGCCGACGACGAGGAGACCGCGGCCCCGGAGCCGGTCCCCCTGCGCCTCGCGCAACACGGCCCCTGACCCCGGCCCCGCCGACCACCGGACCACCGGACCACGACCGACCGAACAGACCCAGGCGAAAGGAAGCCACCGTGCACGACCACGACGACGAGAAGCGTCCCGACGCAGGGCAGCACCGTCCCCGCACCTCGCTGGAGGAGGTCATCCGGGAGATAGAGGACGCCGAGACCCACCCCGACGACTCGGAGGGGGAGCGGCACGAGGGAGAGGCCGGCGACGCGCTCAGCACGAACCGGCACGCCCAGGAGGACTCCCGCGGCGACTGAGGCCGGCCGCCCGCGCACAGGGGTGAGCGCGTGGGTGACCCGGTGCGCGCGGGGTACCCGTCCCGCATGGCACACGACTCCCACGGGCCACGGCTGCCGGACAGCCGTGGCCCGGTCTCCGCGGCCGTCCTCGGGTACCTCGCGGGCACGGCCCCGCTCCCGGCGGCCGGGACCTCGGCGTCCGCGTCCCCGTACGGGGACGATCTCCAGCTCGCCCTGTACCTCTGCTACGAACTGCACTACCGCGGGTTCGCGGGCGTGTCGCCCGACCGTGAGTGGGACCCCGCGCTGCTGCGGGTCCGTGCAGCGCTCGAACACCGTTTCCTGACCGCCCTGCGCGAGGACACCCCCGTCCACGACAGCGTCGACGACGCGCTGGCGGAGCTGCTCGTCGAGCCCGCCGAGGGCACCGGCGTCAGTCATTTCCTCGCCGCCGAGGGCGAGCTGTGGCAGGTGCGCGAGTACGCCGCCCAGCGGTCCCTGTACCACCTGAAGGAGGCGGACCCGCACGCGTGGGTGCTGCCGAGGCTGTGGGGCCGCGCCAAGGCGGCGATGGCGGCGGTGGAGTTCGACGAATGGGGCGGCGGCCGGGCCGAGCGCGTCCACGCGCGGCTGTTCGCGGACCTGATGACGGACCTGGACCTCGACACCGCCTACGGCCGCTATCTGGACGCGGCGTGCGCCGAGACCCTGGCCACGGTCAACATGATGTCGCTCTTCGGTCTGCACCGGTCCCTGCGGGGCGCCCTGGTGGGTCACTTCGCGGCGGTCGAGATCACCTCCTCCCCCGGTTCCCGGCGGCTGGCGCAGGCGATGCGCCGGGTGGGCGCCGGACCCGCCGCCGCGCACTTCTACGACGAGCACGTCGAGGCCGACGCGGTGCACGAGCAGGTCGTGCGCCACGAGGTCATCGCCGGCCTGCTCGCCGAGGAACCCGGGCTGGCCGCCGACATCGCCTTCGGGCTGGCCGCCACCGGCCATCTGGAGGACCGCCTCGGCGCCCGTCTGCTCCAGGCCTGGCGCTCCGGCGGGTCGTCGCTGCGCTCACCGATCACCGAACAGGAAAAAGTGGATATTTCGTGACCGACCCGGGTACTCGGCGCCCGTGAATCCCCTGGTGCTCCCGGGCGTCTACGCCCCACAGGAGGACACCGCCCTGCTGGCCGGGGCGCTGTCCGAGGAACCGTTGCCGCCGGGTGCCGACGTCCTCGACGTGGGGACCGGCACCGGCGCGCTGGCGCTGGCCGCGGCCCGCCGCGGCACGCGGGTCACCGCGATCGACGTGTCCCGGCGGGCGGTGTACTCCGCACGCCTCAACGCATGGCGGGAGCGGCTGCCGGTGCGGGTGCACCGCGGCAATCTCTTCGCACCGGTGCGCGGCAGGTCTTTCGACCTGATCCTGACCAACCCGCCCTACGTGCCCGCGCCGGCCGGCGGTCCGGCGCGCGGACCGGCCCGGGCCTGGGACGGGGGCGGCGACGGACGGCTGCTGGTGGACCGGATCTGTCTCGAGGCGCCCCGGCTGCTGCGGCCGGGCGGCGTGCTGCTGATGGTGCACTCCGCGCTCAGTGGCCCCGGGAGCACGCTCACGATCCTGCGCGGGTGCGGGCTGAAGGCGTCCGTGACGCGACGCCACCGCGTTCCCTTCGGTCCCGTCCTGCGCGAGCGCAGGCAGTGGCTGCGCGAGCGCGGGCTGCTGTCCGCCGACGACGGATACGAGGAGCTGGTGGTCGTCCGTGCCGAACTCCCCTGCTGACAAGCCCTGCCGGATCAGCGTCCGGCGCCGCGGTCCGCTGCTGGTCGAAGGGCCGGTCGAGGTGGAACTGGAGGACGGCAGCACGGTCGTCTCCGACCGTTTCCGGGTCGCCCTGTGCACCTGCCGGCGGAGCCGTCGCTACCCCTGGTGCGATACCAGTCACCGGGACCGGTCCTAGCGGCTGGCCGCGGCCGGGAGAGCCGTCCGCGGCGCTCTCCTGCCTGCCGGGGACAGTTGCGCACCGCACACGTGAAGGCGGCGCGACCCGAGGTCGCACCGCCTTCACGTGTGGTGATACCGGAGGCCGGCGGGCAGCCCCACACCGCCCGACGGCCTCCGGTCTACGGGATCACGGTGCTCCCGTGCCAGGGGCTCGCACTCCCCACTTCACGAGCCTCTCTCGGCGTCCACGAGGACCCCGTGATCCCGGTCTCAGAACGCGAAGAGGCTGCTCGCGGCAGCGTTCTTCACGCATTCGTTGGCGAAGGCGCGCTCGAAGGAGACGCGCTTGCCCCGCCAGACGCCGTCGACGGTGACGACCACCGGGTCGTACTGCTTGGTGCACATGGCGCCACCGGGTCCGGCCAGGACGTCGAGGTCACCGCCGGCGGCCCGCAGCTCGGCGCAGGCGAGGGCGGCCGCCGGGTGGGTGCCCGAGGGGGCCGGGGCGCAGTTCAGGGTGACGGCCCGGGCCGCGTCGGCGGTGGCGGCGCTCTCTCCGTGGCCCACCGTCAGCACGAGTGCCGAGGGGGCGTACAGGGAGGTGGGCGCTGCGGCCGGGGCGGCGAGCGCGGATCCGGTGAGGGATCCGCAGACGGTGGCGGCCGTGAGGCCGAGGGTCGCTGCCCAGCGCGCGGTGTTCCGCATTGTGTGCATCCTTCCGCTCGATTCGGGGGTGTGCCGGTCCGGCTCGGTCGGTGCCGAACGCGACGAGCGCGAGTCTGCCGAGTCCGCGACCGAATCTCACATCGACCCCATGGGTTTCAGTAACCTTGCGTGTTGAATCAGTGGCGAGAAGTGACGGAATTCGAACGTTCCAAGCCCACAAGCAAGCGCTTCATGATCCCTTCGATCGACGCCGTGACTGGATTCCATAGCTTCGTTAATAGGCCTGAAACATTCCGCTCATCGCCCGATCGCCGCCCCCTTCCGCTCTCGGCGGACTTCTCCCGGACCTCTTGCGTTCACTTACCTGCGGAGTAATGGTCATTACATGATTACGAACGAGCAGACAGAGAAGCTGAGGGGCTGGTTCGCGGGACGGTTGCCGGACGACCTCTTCGAGGAACTCACCGAGGTGACCGTCGACCGCGAGGAGATCACCGTCGTCGGCCGCGTCGGCGCTCCCCGGCTCGCCCAGGACGCCCCGGCGGCCGAGCGGGACGCGGCCGTCACCGCCCGGATCCAGGAGTTCCGGGAACGCACCCGCGAGACGCGCATGGCCGTGGCCCGCGACGCCGAGCACCGCTTCCGGCGGAAGGTGTCCTGGGGCGTGGTGTGCGGCACGGAGCGGGCCCTCTTCACCCACGTGGCGGCGCCGGTCATGACCCGGCTGCGGCAGCCCGAGCGCCAGGTCCTCGACACCCTGATCGCGGCGGGCGTGGCCCGCAGCCGCAGCGACGCGCTCGCCTGGTGCGTCCGCCTGGTCCAGCATCACACCGAGGACTGGCTCGGCGAACTGCGGGACTCCCTCGAACACGTCCGGCGGGTCCGCGCCCAGGGCCCGGACGCCGGCCTCGGGCCGCACGGGACGGCCGACGCGTCCGCCCCGGACGCGGACGAGGGATGAACCGCCGTCCGGGGCCGCCGTCCCGCGCGGTACCCGCGGCCCGACGGGGCCCCGGCGGCGTACCCGCCGGTATGGTCGCCCTGCGACGGCCACGCGGGGCCGGGCGCGCGACGGCGGAAGGCGGGACGCGGGGATGGCCAAGCACTGGGGGGACTTCCAGTACGAGATCTATCTCGAAGGGATGACCGGCGCGGTCCCCCGGCTGCCCACCGATCTGACCCGGCTCGAGGAGCTCACCGAGCGGCGTCTCGGGCCCGGACCGGTCGGCTATGTGGCGGGCAGCGCGGGGGACGGCAGCACGGCGCGGGCGAACCGGACCGCCCTGGAGCGCCGCAGGATCGTGCCGCGCATGCTGCGGGACGTGCACGAGCGGGACCTGTCGGTCGAGGTGCTGGGCCGCGCCCTGCCCGCGCCGCTCGCGCTCGCGCCCGTCGGCGTGCTGTCGATCATGCATCCGGAGGCCGAGTCCGCGGCGGCCCGGGCGGCGGCCGCGCAGGGCGTGCCGTACGTGCTGTCGTCGGCGTCCAGCACGCCGATCGAGCAGGTGGCCGAGGCCATGGGGGACGCCGAGCGCTGGTTCCAGCTCTACTGGTCCAAGGACCGTGAGGTCACCCGCAGCTTCCTGCGGCGGGCGCGGACCAGCGGTTTCACGGTGCTGGTGGTCACCCTGGACACCCCGCTGCTCGCCTGGCGGCCCCGCGACCTCGACCAGGCCTATCTGCCGTTCCTGCACGGGGTGGGCACCGCGAACTACTTCACCGACCCGGCCTTCCTCGCGGGCCTGGCCAAGCCGGTGCACGAGGACCCGAACGCGGCCGTCATGCACTTCGTGAGCCTGTTCGCGGACCCCGCCAAGACCTGGCCGGACCTGGCGTTCCTGCGGGAGAACTGGGACGGCCCCATCGTCCTGAAGGGCGTCCTGCACCCCGACGACGCCCGGCTGGCCGCCGACGCCGGAATGGACGGCGTGGTCGTCTCCAACCACGGGGGCCGCCAGGTCGCCGGGTCGATCGCGGCGGCCGACGCGCTGCCCCGCGTGGCACGCGCGGTCGGGGACCGGCTGACGGTCCTCTTCGACAGCGGGGTGCGCACCGGCGACGACGTCTTCAAGGCGCTCGCCCTCGGCGCGCGGGCCGTACTGCTGGGCCGCCCCTACGTGTACGGCCTCGCCCTCGACGGACAGCCGGGCGTCGAGCACGTGATCCGCTGTCTCCTGGCCGAGCTCGACCTCACCCTGGCGCTGACCGGCCACACCGGCCCGGCCACGGTGGGCCCCTCGGACCTCGCGGAGGACTCCGGCTGACCCCGGACGCCGCCGGTACGCCCCGCCCGGCAGCCGCTCCGCACCCGCTCCGGTGCCGGCCGCCGGGGGCGTCAGGCGGTGTCGGCGGGGAGGTTGACCGGCCGGGCCGAAGGGGGTGCGTCCGTGCCGGTGACGGCGAGGGAGCCGGGGGTCGCGGAGGCCCTGTCGGTCACCCAGCGCTGGGCGGTGGTGTGGTCACGGACCTTCACCACCACGTCGGCGCCCGGCTCCTGGCCGGCCGACGTGAGGGCGAGCGCGTCGTCCCAGCGGGGCAGCAACTCGCCCTGCACGGTGAGGTCGTAGCGGACGTCGTCCCCGCGGGGGTCGGTGGCGTCCGCGCAGTCGCCGAGGATGACCACCCCGGCGTCCGCGTGGGAGTCCACGCACAGACCGGACTGGGCCGCGCTGCGCACCTGTCCGTCGTCGTCGTACGTCCACTGCTGGGTCACGTCGGAGGAGCAGTCGGCGAGCTCGACGGCGGCGCCCGCCCTGACCTCGCCCCGGACGTCCAGGCAGAGGTCGGCGGCGGCGTTGCGCAGGCTGGTCCGCCGGGGGGTGGTGGGCAACTGGGCGGTGCCGGGCGCCGTCGGCGAGGCGGAGGCGGCCTGCGAGTCGATGCCGGGGACGCTGCCGCTGGTGGACGCGGCCGGGTCGGCGCCGCCGTCGTCGGACCACAGGCCGGCCGCGAGCAGCGTGGTCAGCAGCCCCGCCGAGGCCAGGCCGACGCCGGTGAACAGCGCACGCGTCGAACGGGGTTCGCCCGACGCCCGTCTGCGGGGCGAGGGGATGCGCGCCAGCAGGTCGGCGCCCCTGCCGCGCCGGCCGCGCGTGCCCCTGCCGCGGTGCCGGGCGGAGCCCTTGAGGCGTACGGTCTGCTGCCGGGCCCGGCCCGGGCGGGTGTCGTGGTAGCGGCGGGCGCCCCAGCCGAGCACCGCCTCGGCGAGCAGGACGCCGAGCCCGCTCTCGAAGTGGCCGAGCTGTTCGGCGGCGGCACGGCAGTAGCGGCACTCGTCCAGGTGCTTGCGCACATCGGGCAGCAGATCGCCGCCCCGGCGGATGGGCACGTCCAGGAGCCGGTTGTAGAAGCGGCAGTCCTTGCTCGGGGCGAGTTCACGGTGGGCGCGGACGACGCCCTCGCGGAGCTTGTCGCGGGCCTGCTCCAGCGCCGAGGTCACGGTCTCGGTGTCCATCCCGAGCAGCCCCGCGGCGACGGTGACGTCCTCGGCCTCGACCTCCACGTGCCACAGCACGCAGCGGGCGACCGGGGGGAGCCCCTGGAACGAGCGTTCCGCCAGCACCCGGTTGTCCGGCGTCAGCGACTTCGCGGCCCGCATCCCCCGGGCGCCGGCCGGCTTGCGCAGCACCGGCAGGACCCCGGACAGGCCCTCGTCGGCGGACCACAGCCGTGCCGTGTCCCGCACCGTCACCAGCAGCCGGGGCCGCAGCGCGGTGCCCGGCTCGCCCAGCTTGAGCCGGTCGAGGACCTGGTGGAAGGCGGCCGCGGTGACCATGGACGCCACGCTGCCGGAGGAGGCGAGACAGATCACCGCGTACTCGTGCACCGGTCGCCAGTGCCGGGCGATCAGCAGGGCGGTGGACTGGGCGACCTCGCTGTCCGCGCCACCGCGTATCCCCGAGGCGAGAGACTCGTCGGATTCTCCGGGACCCCCGCCGGGCGGAGGATAGGGCGGACGAGGAGGCTGGGGGGTGGGCACTGAGCGAGTTCCTTTGGTACGTACCTGTTCGGTGCGGCAGGGAGCGGGAATTCGCCTCCGCCGACGAACGCCGGGGACCCGGCCATGACCCCCCGCACGGGTGGCTCACCTTTGCACAACTGAGTCGCGCACAACAAGGCGAGGGCCGCACCCGCGCTTTGTTGATGAAAAGTCGATAAGCGGAAGGCGTCGGCACCGCCTCTCACGCTCTTGCGCATCGCCGTGCGGCACCCACCGCGCCCCGGCCGGATATCGCTCTCGCGCCCCGTGTGAAACACGCGCACACGGCGGTGTGCAGTACACGCTCCCGGCGCACCCGTCCGCGCAGTTGGCTGGAACCGGCCACTTCCTCGGAGGCCCCGCGCAGGACGGCGGCTCTCCTGCGCGAAACGGCCGCCGGCCTTGTTCCTCCCGCCCTCGGCCGGCGGCCCTGAACGCTTTGCACCTGCCCATGTCCGCCAGGTGCCTACGGCTGTCACATGGCTATATCTGCCACGACCGCAGCCGGTCCGCGGCACCGTAGACGTCCGTCTTGCCGTCGAGCAGATCCCGGGCGAGGTCGACGAGCGCGCCGTAGGGCGGATCGATGCCCGCCCCGCTGGTGAACATGTACGCCACCGCCGTCGCGCACGCGAAGCGGGCGTTCGCCGCGGGCAGGGGCTTGAGCACGGTGAGGGTGTGCAGCAGCGCGGCGGCCCGCCAGGCGGGGTCGGAGTCCACGCCGAGTCGGGGCGGATCGACCCGGTGCCGGGCGACGGCGGCGACCAGCGCCGAGAAGTCGTTCACGGTGGGCTGTTCGGGCAGGACCTCTTCGTGTCGCTGGAGCAGCCAGGGCACGTCGATGTGGATGACGGATGTCATCGGTCAGGCGACCCGCCCCTCGCCCCGCGCGGAGAGTTCGTCGTCGGGGAAGGCCGCGGCGAACTCGTCCGCGTGTGCCGCGAAGAAGCGGCGGAAGGCCTCCGCGCCCTCCTGGAGCGCCCGGTGCCGCGCGATGTCGGCGGCGGCCGCCTCCCGCACGAGTGCCTTCATCGACGTACCGCGTTCCTTGGCGATCTGCCGCAGGTCCTCCAGCTCGCGATCGCTGAATTCCACATTGAGGGCTGGCATGTCCTCACGGTACCGCGCGGGTACTTACTCGTAAATATCACCAGGTCAAACCGGTGTCCACGCGGTACCGCAAGGTGCCCACCCCCGGTCCCTCCTAGCCCTGGTCCGCCACGAAGGAGGCCAGCCGGGCCAGCGCCGCGTTCCAGTTGATCGCGGTCTCGTTCGTCGACCAGGACTGGATGTCGTCGATGTAGCAGAACTGGCCGACGCAGCCCTGGAGTTTGCCCTGCGCGTAGGGGTCCTGGATGCTCGAGTTCGCCCCGCCCGCGAGGGTCCCGGGCGGCGGGTCCGGCAGCGCCGGGTCGAGCTGGTGCGCGTACCAGCGGCTGTGCTGGTGGTGGGAGTTCACCTCGCCGTAGCCGGTGACGTACGAGAGGTTGAGCGCGTTGCGCCCGAGGACGTAGTCGATGCTCTGCACCGCGCCGGAACGGTACTTCGAGGCGCCGGTGAGGTCGTAGGCGGTGGCCACGACCACGGCGTTGTTGAGGACCTGGTGGCTGGAGCCCCAGTCGTAGCGGTTGCCCTCGGGGGCGTAGGGCATGCCGTACGGCTGCGCGGTCAGCGTGGCGAGGTAGGTGTCGGCGCCCCGCACGACCGAGGCGCGGACCTTGTCGCGGCCGGGCAGCCGGTTCGGGACGGTCGCCAGGTCGAGGCGGCCGGCGGCGGCCGTGCGCCCCCAGTCGAAGCCGGTGGGGCCGAAGATATCGGCGGTGTGCACCGGCGAGTTCAGCACCCGGTCGGCGAACTGTTTCTCCCCCGTGGTGAGGTACAGCTCTGCGGCCGCCCAGTAGAACTCGTCGGTCGCGTCGTCGTCGTTGTAGGCGCCCCCGCCGGTGCCGTCGTTCGGGTCGGCGTACACGTCCGGGTGCGCCAGGGCCGCCGCGAAGGCCAGGCGGGCGGCCGCCAGCGCCTTCGCCGCGAAGGCCTTGTCGTAGGGGCGGTACAGCCGCGCCGCCTGTGCCGCCGTCGCGGCGAGGTTCAGGGTCGCCGTCGTGGTCGGCGGGTGGAGTTCACGCTTTTGCGGGTCGTCGTCCGGCAGCAGCGGCAGGCCGGTCCACTGCTCGTCGTGGATCTTGTGATGGGCCATGCCGGCGAGCGGCTGTCCCTGGGGCACCTGCATCTTCAGCAGGAAGTCGAGTTCCCAGCGCGCCTCGTCGAGGACGTCCGGCACCCGGTTGCCGCTCTCGGGCAGGGCGAGCGTGCCGTCGGCGAGTCCGGCCGGGTCGCCGGTGCGGGCGAGGAGGGAGCGCTCGTAGGTGCTCAGGAGTTCCCAGGTGGCGATGCCACCGTTCACGACGTACTTGCCGTGGTCACCGGCGTCGTACCAGCCGCCCGTGACGTCGAGCGCGTAGTCGCACTCCCCTGGCCGGCAGGGGACCGCCGAGTCGCCCTGGTTGGGCGCCACGCCCACGTGGCCGGCCGCCCTGCCGTAGCCGGGCCGCAGGTCGTCCCGGATCGCGATGCCGCTGCGCTGCGTGTAGTAGTACTTCACCGCGTCCCGGCGGAGCCGGTCGTAGGCGTCGGTGCCGATGTCGAAGGGGCGGCTGGTCTCGCCGTCGGCCACCAGCGTGAAGCCCGTGCCGCGGGTGCGCCAGCCGCCGAAGTCGATGGTGTGGACGTTCTGTCCGGAGGAGGCGTCGACACCGCGCGGGACGCTCCAGCCGTGCGCGACGGTCGCCCCGGCGCCGTTCTTCAGCTGCCAGGGCAGCTTCGCGGTGGCGTCCGTGACGAGGGTGGCGTTCTTCGGCCCGGCCGGCAGGTACGCGACCTGGTTCACGCGCACGCGCGGCCCCGTGTCGGGTTCGTAGACCTCGGGCGGCACCCCGCCCAGCAGCGACACGTCGTCCAGGCAGAACCGCCAGGGGTCGGCGCTCCCGCCGACCTGGAAGGCGACCTGGCCCTGGGTGCTGTCCACCGGCGAGGTGAAGGTGTACGTGTACGAGTCCCCCGACTCGCTCAGCACCGGCGTCGCCTCGAACCAGGTGTCGTACGGGGACACCGCGAGGCCGACGACGGCACGCACCACGTGTCCCGCGGGCACCCCCGAGGCACGGAAGGAGAACCGGTACGAGGAGCCTTTCGCCAGGGTGATCTCGTTCTGTCCGACGGCGGAGTCCCAGCGGTTGACGGTGCCGCCGGGCACGTCGGCGCACAGCCGGCCGTCGTCGAGACCCGCGGTGACGTTGCTGGTCCACCACGGGTCGGCGCTCGTGCCGAAACCGCCGTTCCTGACCTGCTCGACCTCGTCGGCACCGGCCTGCTGAGCGGGCAGCGCGGTGAGCGCCGCGCCCAGCAGGGCCGCGAGGGACAGCAGGGCGGTTCTGCGTCGTTTCACGTCCAGGCTCCTCGGGAAGTGCGGGACGCTCCGTACGGATCCGGGTGCCATCACGTGGGAGCGCTCCCAGAGCAGGGTCGGAGGCTATGTTTGTTGGAGTCATGACACTCCGTCAACGGTCCGGACGAGATGGCTTCGAGGGCGTTGTCGGTGCCTCGTCCTAGGGTGGTCGAACGGAAGCCCCATGACGTGGACGACAAGGAACCGGAGGTCTCCATGACCACCCTGCCCGATCGGCCGAACACCGCCCTGCTCGTGATCGACGTCCAGAAGGGCGTGGTGGCCGGCGCCCCTCGACGCGACGAGGTGATCGCGAACATCGACACCCTGATCGGCGCGGCCCGCGCGCAGGACGTGCCGGTCGTGTGGGTGCAGCACTCCGACGACGACCTCGAACAGGGCAGCGCGGACTGGGAGTACGTCGAGGAGCTGGTCCGCCTCGACACCGAGCCGCTCGTCCACAAGAACTACCCCGACTCCTTCGAGGCCACCGAGCTGGAGTCGGTGCTCGCGCAGCGCGGTGTGGGTCGCGTCGTCGTCACCGGCGCGCAGACCGACGTGTGCATCCGCTCCACGCTGCACGGCGCCTTCGCGCGAGGGTACGACGTGACCCTGGTCGGCGACGCGCACACGACCGAGGACCTCACCGCCTACGGCGCCCCGGGCCCCGAGCTGGTGATGGCCCACACGAACCTCTACTGGTCCTTCCAGAGCGCACCCGGCCGCCGCGCGGGAACGGTGGACACGGCGAAAGTCACGTTCGAGGCGGCCGACGCGGACTGAGACCCACGGTCCCCCTCCTGGCGCACCACCCCCTCACCGAGAGCCACGCCGGGCGCCCCGGCCGGGTTCCGGCCGAAGCCCGGACAGGGCCGGGCGGGCCGCCGGCACCACCGACCGGTCGTCGGGCGGCTGCCCGACTCACCGTCGGATGCCCGGAGCCACGCAGGACGCCCGCGGGCCGCACCGGACAGGGCTCGGGCGGGATCGGGCGGCTTCGGCCCCGGAGGCCGAGCCGCCGGGACCGGATCGGGCAGTCCCTGCCGGGCGGGGACTTGCGGGGCCACCGCGCTACCGCGCACCGACCGGACACCGGCGGGGCGCCCGCCTCACCGCCGGGCTCCCGAAGCCGCAGCGCGAACCCGGACCGGGTTCCAGCCAGGGTCCCGGCAGGGCCCGCGCAGCCCTGGCCGGGAGCGCTCCCGGCGCCACCGACCGGACGTCGGGCGGGTCCCGCGTAGCCGCCGGGCGCCCGAAGCCACGCCGGGCACCCGGCCCCGACCGAGCCTCGGACCGGGCTCGGGTCGGATCGGATCGGGTCGGGCAGTGCTGGCCAAGGGCAGGGGGGCAAGTCGGGGCTCGGGGCGGGTCAGGCAGTGCTGGCCGGGGCGGGCGTGGGCCCTCGGGGCCCACGGGTGGGGAGGGGGTCAGGTTTGCCAGTTGGTGATGCGGAGTGCTCCTCGGGGGTCGCCCGGGGCGCTGCTGGTGAGGGTCAGCCGCAGGCGTGAGCCGCGTACCGGGTCGAAGGTGAGGACCGTCGGCGCGTCCGAGACGGTGGCCGGGTCGAGCGCCGCTCCGGTGACCGGCAGCCAGCGTCCGCCGTCCCAGACCTCGGCCTCGACCGCCGCGGGCAGGCTGTGCGTGGTGTCGACGGTGAAGGACACCTCGACCCGGTCGAAGTCGCGGACGCGTCCGTAGTCCACGCTGACCCAGTCGCGCGGCCGGGCCCCGCGGAACGCCGGGAGCAGCGCGGTGGCCGCCTTGACGAAGGCGTTGGACCAGCCGGTGGCCGGATCGCCGTCGAGCATGGCGGCGGGCAGGGTGTCGGGGCGTCCGGAGTAGCCGGCGTCGGCGAACGGGTGGCCGACGGGTGCCGGGAGGTCGGGGGCGAGGACGGCGGCCGGTGTGGTCGCCGCCGACCGGGCGGGGGTGGTGCGCACGGTGACCGTGCCCCTGCGCAGGCCCTCCACCCGGGCGCTCACCCGCAGCCCGCCCGGCCTGCTCCCGGCGCGCACGACGGCGAGGGCCTTGCCGTGGAAGGCGGTGCGGGTGGAGGCCTGATAGCGCTCGGCGCTCTCCTGGCGCCCGTTGTCGAGTCCGGCGAGGGAGCCGCCGCTCACCTCGAAGGAGATGAGGTGCCCGGCGTCGGGCACCACCGTCCCGCGCGCGTCGACGACGTCGGCGGTCACGAAGACGAGGGAGCGCCCGTCCGCCGGAAGGGACGTGCGGTCCGGGGTGAGACGCACGGCGTGCGGGGCTCCTGCCGTACGCAGGCGGTCGGTGGCGACCGTCCTGCCGTCCCGGCGGGCGACCGCCGTGAGCTCGCCCGGCCGGAAGGGCACCCGCCACGTCAGGTGCAGCTTGCCCGCGCTGCCGTTGGGGCTGGTGTAACTGCCGGGGTAGGGGCCGGTGGTGAAGGTCTTGTCGTCGCCGGTGGCCTCGGTGGTCTCGAGGTAGGCGCGGCCGTCGGTGGTCGTCTTGCGGTCGAACCGCCGCACGCCCAGGGACTTCCCGTCGAGGTACAGCTCCACGGTGTCGACGTTGGTGTACGCCCACACCTCGACCGTGTCGCCCGGCGCGTGGTTCCAGGTCGCCGGGAGCAGATGGACCATGGGCTCGTCCGTCCACTGACTGCGGAAGAGGTGGTACATGTCCTTCGGGAAGCCGGCCGTGTCGACGGCGCCGAAGAAGGACGCCTTGACCGGGAAGACGTCGTACGGGGTGGGCTCCCCGATGTAGTCGATGCCGGACCAGAGGAACTGCCCGGCGAACCACTTCCGGTCGCGGTCCTTCTTGTGTCCGTACTCGCCGCTCATCGTCCAGGAGGCGAGGTTGTTGTCGTAGGACGAGGTGGCCCGCCGCCCGGGCGTGTGGTTCTCGCCGGTGTTGAGGTGCTCGGGTTCCTGGTAGGTGCCGCGGGTCGAGGTCTGCGAGGACGATTCCGACTCGAAGAGGAACAGGTGCGGGTAGGCCGCGTGCAGGACGTCGACGGACCTGGCGGTGTTGTAGTTCAGGCCGAGGCCGTCCAGCTTGGCCAGCATCAGGTCGGCGGCGGAGCCCTTGGCGGGCGGGGTGCGGTACTTGTCGGAGCCGATGACGAGCGGCCGGGTGTCGTCGGCCGCCCTGATCGCGGCGATGATCCGGTCCGCCATGGCCAGGCCTGCGATGGAGGTGGAGTCGGGGATCTCGTTGCCGACGGACCACATCAGGACGGCCGGTGAGTTGCGGGCGGCGAGCACCATCTCGGTGGCGTCCCGCTCGCACCACTCGTCGAAGAACCGCCCGTAGTCGTACCGCGTCTTGCCGGTCCGCCAGCAGTCGAAGGCCTCCACCAGCATCACGATGCCCAGTTCCTCGCAGATCCGGATCATCTCCGGCGACGGCGGGTTGTGGGAGGTGCGGAAGGCGTTGACGCCCATCGACTTCATGATCGTCATCTGTCGGCGGACGGCGTCGGCGCTGATCGCGGCGCCGAGCGCGCCGAGGTCGTGGTGCAGGTCGACGCCCTTGATCTTGGCGTACCGGCCGTTGAGGTGGAACCCCTCGTCGGGGTCGAAGCGGTAGGTGCGGATGCCGAAGGGGGTGCGGTAGGTGTCGGTGGCCCGGCCGGCCACGCGCAGTTCGGTCTCCAGCGTGTAGCGGTGCGGGGTCTCGAAGTCCCAGCGCCGCGGGTCCGCCACGGTGAGTTCGTGCGTCTCGGTGGCCCGTGCGGCGACGGTGACCGTGGAGGACGTCCGCGCGACGGTGCGCCCGTCGGGGTCGACGACCCGGGAGACGACCTGGACGTCCGCGCCGGCGCCGGAGTCGTTCTCCACGGTGGTCGCGACCCGGACGAGGGCCCGGTCGCCGGTGATCTCGGGGGTGGTGACGCGGGTGCCCCAGCGGGCCACGTGCACCGGCTCGGTGACCACCAGCCGGGCCTCGCGGTAGATGCCGCTGCCGGAGTACCAGCGGCTGCTCGGGAGCTGGTTCTGCACCTTGACGGCGATCACGTTCCGCGTCCTGCCGTCGGTGTGCAGCAGGTCGGTGAGGTCGAGGGCGAAGCCGGTGTAGCCGTAGGGGTGACGGCCGACCTCGGTGCCGTTGCAGTAGACGTGGGAGTCCATGTAGACGCCGTCGAACTCGATCGAGATCCGCCGGCCGGCGTGCCCCGGCGGCAGGGTGAAGGCGAGGCGGTACCAGCCCAGACCGCCCGGGAAGAAGCCGGTGCCGCCGGTCGTGCCGTGGAGGGTGGTGGGTGTCTGCTCGATGCTCCAGTCGTGCGGGACGGCGACCGCCCGCCAGGTCGAGTCGTCGTGGTCGGGGGCGGCCGCGTCCGCGTACCGGCCGGTCGGGTCGGTGATCCCGCCCGGGTCGACGAGCGCGAAGCGCCAGCCGTCACGCAGGGCGACGGTGTGGCGGCCGGAGGCGGTCATGGCCGCGGCGTCGGCCGGGGCGGTCGAGGTGCCGAGGAGCGCTGCGCCGGCCGGTGCGGCCGCGGAAGCCAGAAGTACCGATCTGCGAGTGACCGTCATGGTCGGCTCTCCCTCATCAGGAACCAGAAGTACTCACAACTGATCGTTAACAAACAGAATCTGACGACGGGCCACTCGTGCCCGTCAAGGGCGCGGGGGCGCTTCCCGCCCCGCGCGGACGGTCGGCCGCCCCTGCGCGCGACAGGCCGGTTTTAGCTCTTGACCTCGGCGGGAACCCGATGTCCTGGCGAGCCGCAGGGGTTCCCGTCCGTACCGGAGCGGGACACACTAGGCTGGAACGGAAGTGGCGTGCCTGTTCACTGTGAGTGTCCGCGATGGAGTGCCGAGATGAGCCCGGAGTATCCGTTCGACGAGGCCGCGACGGCCCGGGCGGTCGTCGACGACTCCGGCGCGCTCGTCGGGTGGAACGAGGGCGCCCGGACCCTGCTCGGCTGGAGCCCGGCCGAGGTCGTGGGCCGGCCGGCGGCGGACCTCCTGGCCGACGGTGAGCCCGTCCTCGCCGGACCGCGCTGGGACGGGACGGTGACTTTGCGCCATCGCGACGGCCGGCCGGTAAAGGTGTGGCTGCTCGCCCACCACTCCCCCGCCGAGGACGGCGGTGTCGGACACTGGCTCTTCGTCACCCCGCTGGCCGCGGGCGCTCCCGGCGCCTCGGACGGTCTGTTCGCCGAGGCGGGTCTGACCCAGTCGCCGTGTGCCGTCGCCGTCTACGACGAGCGCCTGCGGCTGCGCCGCATCAACGACGCGATGCGGGCGGTCATCGGGCTGCCCGAGGAGCGCATCCGGGGGCTGCGGCTGGCCGAGATCGGCGGCGGGCCGCACAGCACGGAGCTCGAACAGCACATGCTGCGGGTACTGACCACCGGCCGCCCGCAGGACGTGCAGACCTACGCGCGCACCGGCGGCGAGCCCCGGGCGCACGCCTGGCTAGCCCGGATGGCGCCCGTCTCCGACGTCGGCGGCCGGGTGCGCGGGGTGTGCCTGGCCGCGCACGACTTCACCGAGAACTACCTCGCCCGTGAGCGGCTCCTGCTGGTCAACGAGGCGAGCGTGCGCATCGGCAGCACCCTCGACGTCACGCGGACGGCACAGGAGCTGGCGGAGGTCTGCGTCCCGGCACTCGCCGACTTCGTCAGCGTGGACCTGCTGGACCCGCAGGACGGCGGGGAACCGCAGGGCCGGTTCGTCCCGCCGCTGACCCTGCGGCGCGCCGCGCACCACTCGGTCAACCCGGGCAGCCCGGAGGCCGTGACCAAGTCCGGCGAGAGCCAGGAGTACCCGACGGGCTCGCCGCAGGCCGACTCGCTGATCGCGGGGCACACCGTCATCGGCACGGTACGCGGCGGCGCGCTGGACGCCTGGCTCGCCTGGGACCCGCTGCGCGGCGCCCGCGTGCGGGAGCTGGGCATCCACTCCACGATGTCCGTGCCGATCCAGGCACGCGGTACGACCCTCGGCGTCGCCGTCCTCACCCGCTTCCGCCGGCCGGACCCCTTCACCCCGGACGACGTGCTGCTGGCCGAGGAGGTCACGGCACGGGCCGCCGTCTGCATCGACAACGCCCGCAGGTTCTCCCGCGAGCGGGAGACCGCCCTCGCCCTCCAGCGCAGCCTGCTCCCGCGGACCCTGCCCCGCACCGCCGCCGTGGACGCGGCCTCCCGCTATCTGCCGGCCGCCCGCGCGGGGGTCGGCGGTGACTGGTTCGACGTGATCCCGCTGTCCGGGATGCGGGTCGCCATGGTCGTCGGGGACATCGTCGGACACGGCATCCAGGCCTCGGCCACCATGGGCCGGCTGCGCACCGCCGTGCGCACCCTCGCCGACATCGACCTCGCCCCCGAGGAACTGCTGACCCACCTCGACGATCTGGTCGTCCGGCTGTCGGAGGAGGCCGGCGGCGAGGGCAGTCCCGGCGAGGTCGGCGCCTCCTGCCTGTACGCGGTCTACGACCCCGTGTCACGGCGGTGCACCATGGCACGGGCCGGGCATCCGGGGCCCGTGGTGCTGCGGCCCGACGGCACGACCCGGCGGATCGAGCTGCCCGCCGGGCCCGCGCTGGGTCTGGGCGGGCTGCCGTTCGAGGCGGCCGAGGTGGAGCTCGCCGAGGGCAGTGTCCTCGCCTTCTACACCGACGGTCTGCTGGAGTCGCGCGAGCGGGACGCCGAGGGCGGCCACCGGCTGCTGGGCGTCACGCTGGCCGCGCACACGGACTCCCTGGACGAGACCTGCGACCGGATCCTGCACGCCCTGCTCCCGCCCGGCGGCGCCCCCGACGACGTGGCCCTGCTGCTGGCGCGCACCCGCGGCCTGCCCTCGGCACAGGTGGCCACCTGGGACATCCCGGCCGATCCCGCGCTGGTCGCGCCGATCCGCCGGCAGGTGGTGGAGCAGCTCAGCCGCTGGGAGCTGAGCGAGGCGTCGTTCACCACGGAGCTGGTGGTGAGCGAACTGGTCACCAACGCCATCCGGTACGGATCCCACCCCATCCGGCTCCGGCTGATCCACGACGCGACGACGCTGATCTGCGAGGTGTCGGACACCAGTCACACCGCCCCGCACCTGCGCCGGGCGAAGACGTGGGACGAGGGCGGCCGCGGGCTGCTGCTGGTCGCCCAGCTGACGCAGCGCTGGGGCAGCAGGCACACCCCCGAGGGCAAGACGATCTGGGCGGAGCTCAGTCTGCTCGACACGGAGTAGACACTCTCACCTGCGCTTGGCAGACGTTTTACCCGTACGTGTTTTCATGGACGGACACCCCGGACCAGCTCGATGGGCGGGAACCGCCGTCGTACACCGCTCCCGGAGATGCACATCAACGCCCCCCTCGCCGAAACCCTGTCCGTCGTCCTGCTCGCCGCCGCGCTCGGCTGGGCGGTGCTGCGTCCTGCCGGGCGGTCGGAGGCCCTGGTGGCCGTCCCGGCCGCCGCCCTGGTGATCGCCCTCGGGGCCGTCTCCCCGGAGCACGCCCTGGCGGAGGCGGAACGGCTCGGGCCGGTCGTCGGCTTCCTCGCGGCGGTGCTGGTGCTGGCGCACCTGTGCGACGTCGAGGGCCTCTTCACCGCGTGCGGGGCGTGGATGGCCCGGCGGTCGGCGGGCAGCCCGCGGCGGCTGCTGGTCGCGGTGTTCGCGCTGGCCTCGGTGATCACTGCCGTGCTCAGTCTCGACGCGACCGTGGTCCTGCTGACGCCGGTGGTGTTCGCCACCGCCGGCCGGATGGGGGTGCGTGCCAAGCCGCACGTCTACGCCTGCGCGCACCTGTCGAACACGGCCTCGCTGCTGCTGCCGGTCTCCAATCTCACCAACCTGCTGGCGTTCGAGGCGAGCGGGCTGAGCTTCACCCGGTTCGCGGCGCTGATGGCGCTGCCCTGGGTGGTCGCGGTCGGCGCCGAGTACCTGATCTTCCGCCGCTTCTTCGCCGCCGACCTGCCCGCCGCCGAGCCCGTCGCCGACGACGGCCCGGCGCCCGAGCTGCCGCTGTTCGCGCTGGTCACCGTGGCCTGCACGCTCGTCGGGTTCGTGGTGGCGTCGGCGGTCGGGATCGAACCGGCGTGGGCCGCGTTCGCCGGGGCGCTGGTCATGGCCGGGCGCGCGCTGGTGCGGCGGCGGGTCACCCCCGTCGCGGTGGTGAAGGCCGCGGCGCCCGGATTCCTGGCGTTCGTGCTCGCGCTCGGCATCGTCGTGCGGGCGGTCGTGGACAACGGTCTCGCCGACGCCCTGGGGCACGTCCTGCCGGACGGCTCGGATCTGCCCGCACTGCTCGCCGTCGCCGCGCTGGCCGCCGTGCTGGCCAACCTGATCAACAACCTGCCCGCGGTGCTGGTCCTGGTGCCGCTCGCCGCGCCGGCCGGGACCGGGGCGGTGCTCGCCGTCCTGCTCGGGGTCAACATCGGCCCCAACCTGACGTACGCCGGCTCGCTGGCGACGCTGCTGTGGCGGCGCGTGGTGCAGGCGCGCGAGGACCGGGTGGGGCTCGGGGAGTTCACCCGGCTGGGGCTGCTGACCGTGCCGACGGCGCTGGTCGGGGCCGTGGTCGCGCTGTGGGCCTCGCTCCAGGTGATCGGGGTCTGACCTCCGGCCGACCGGCCGCCCGCGTCAGTGCCCGCCGTACCCGGAGCCGTACCCGCCGGAGCCGTAGCCGCCGTATCCGCCGTATCCGTAGCCGGGTCCGCCGTAGCCGCCGGACGAGCCCGGCCAGCCGCCCGGCGTGCAGGAGGGCGAGCAGGACGTGCTGCCCGAGGTCGAGCCCGAACCCGAGGTCGTCGGGCCGGTGGAGTCCGGGGTGGCGGACGGTGTCGGCGCGGGCGTCGACCTGGGGGGCTTCGCCGCCTTGGGAGTGACGGCCGGCGCCGGGGTCCGTGAGGGGGTGCTGTCGGCGCCCCAGTTGACGAACTGCATCTGCGGATCGGGCTGCGAGGTGTCGATCACCCAGCGCTGGGCGGCGCTGTCCACCCGGTTCTTCAGGACGAGGGCGCCCGACCCGTCGGTGGCCGCGGGCGCCAGGGCCAGGTTCTGTCCCGACCGCGGCACCAGGGTCCCCTGGAGGGTGAAGTCGTAGCGGACGTTCTTCGGGTCGGGCTGGGCGGCGCCCGCGCAGGGGGCCAGCCGCACCGAGTAGCCGAGGTGGGAGTCGAGGCACAGACCGCCGTCGGCGGCGCTGCGCACCAGCCCGTCCGGTTCGTACGACCACTGCTGGCCGGGCGCCGAGGAGCAGGCGGCGAGCTCGGTCTCGGCGCCGCTGACGGGCTTCGAGCCGACGATGCCGATGCACAGCCCGGAGGCGACGTTGTGCAGCCGGCCGCGCACCGTGCCCTGGGCGTCCTCGCCGAGCCCCACGAGGGAGGGGTCGGAGGTGGCGTTGTCCGTGCCGGGGGCCTTCGTGTCCGGCGTCCCGCTGCCCGCGGTCGGGGAGCCCCCGCCGCCCGAGCCGACGGCCGCCCATACGGCGAGCGGGAGGACGACCAGCCCGCTCACGGTGAGGACGGCGGCGGCGAGGTTGCGGCGGCGGGCGCGGCGGGCCGCCTTCTGGGCCGAGCGGCTGGACGCGGGACGGGAGTCGTCGCCTGGCTCGGTGCGGGAGGCGGACCCGGGCCGCGAGACGATGCGCGCGAACGCCCCCGCCCGGACACCGGCGCGGGAGGCCGGGTCCGCCGCGGCAGCGGCCGTGCCGGGGTCCGCGGCCGCCGGGGTCCCGTCGGTGAAGGCCTCGCCGGTGTAGCCGCGGGGCGCCTCGGCGGGGGGCTCGGCGGGTCCGCCGTCGCCGGACATCCTGAGCTCCACGTAGGCGCCTGCCGCCCAGCCGAGCACGCCCTGGGCGAGGGCCGCGCCGAGCAGGCCCTCGAACTGCCGCAGCTGGTCGGCGGTGTGCAGGCAGTGCCGGCACTGTTCCAGGTGGGCGCGCAGATCCGGGTCGAGGTCGGCGCCGCCGCGGCGGCAGGTGACGTCCAGCAGCCGGTCGTAGCGGTGGCACTCGTCGTCGGTGGCGAGTTCACGGTGGACCTGGAGGGTCTCCTCGCGCAGCCGCTCGCGGGACCGCCGCAGTTCGACGCGGGCGCCCTCCTCCTCGAGGCCCAGCAGCCCGGCCGGCACCGACAGCGGTTCCGCCTCGACCTCGGTGTGCCAGAGCAGACAGCGGGCGGACTGCGGCAGACGCTGGAAGGCCCGCGACAGGATCCGCCGGTTCAGCGGCGGCAGCAGCCGGGCGGCCGTGCGGTCGCGGTCCTCGCCCTCGGAGCGCAGTGCCGGGTGCAGCAGGTCACGGCGGCCGTCGGCGTCCCATTCGCCGGCGATGCGGCGGACGGTGACCAGCAGATGGGGACGCCAGGCGGCCGTCGGCCCGTTCTGCCGCAGGCTCTCGCCGAACAGCCGCGTGAAGGCCGCCGTGGTGAGCATGCCCGCCGCGCGCTCACCGTCGGTGCACAGCCGGGCGTAGGCGAAGGCGGCGGCCCAGTGGCGGTCCAGCAGCTCACCGACGGGATGCAGTGCGGGTGACGCCCCCGTCCACTTCTTCAGCTCCGAGCTCAGCTGTTCGTCCGTCGCGTCGAAGCGGCGCGCCGAAGGGGAATTCGACAGGCCTGCGTCATTCACGGTCTGCATTCCTTCCGGGGGCATGCGGCATAAAGTCCATACCATCGGGTATGCGAACCCGCCCACGAGGCAGGATCGGCTCACACAGGTTCGGCACCTCTGGCGTCCGCGGGGACAGCTCTTTTGAAGCGTGGGGGGTGTGAACGGGAGGTGTCTCGTGCGCGCGGCGCGGAAAGCGTGGTCCGCGCGCCGACACGGCACACCTTCGCACAGCCGCACCAGGCGTAACAAGGGATCCAGCGGTTTCGAGCATTGTCCGCGACCCGAATGATTTTGACGAAACGTCAACGGTGGAACGCCCGGTGGGGTGGTCACTGTATGGGTGTCCCTTTTGACGCCTCTTTCTCATGTGCCTTTCGGGGCGGTCGGGGTGGTAATTGCCGCTCGTATTCCCTCCCGGTACGCGCCGGGCGGTGTGCCGTGGCGGGCCCGGAAGACCCGGCTGAAGTGGAACGCGCTCGCGAACCCCGAGGCCGACGCCACCCGTTCCACGGACAGGTCGGTGCCCTCCAGCAGCCGGGCCGCGTGCCGCAACCGCACCTCGCGCAGTGCCCGCATCGGGGAGTGGCCGGTCTGCTCCGCGAAGAGATGCGCGAAACGCGACGGCGACAGCGCGACCTGCGCGGCGAGCGAGCGGACGCTGTGCGGGGCGCCGGGATCGGCCGCCATCAGCGCCTGCGCCCGGCGGACCCGTTCGTCCGGGCCCGGCGGGGACGCGGGTGCGCGGGCCGAGGCGGCGGCGAGCAGGACGGCCTCCTCCAGTGCGGACAGGGCGAGTTCGCGGGCGGCGGAGCCGTGGGCCACCACGATCCCCGGGTCGCCGGCCGGCGCCTCGGCCGCGATCCCCAGGGCGTCGGCCGGCACTTCGGCGTCCGTCCACCGGGCGTCGGCGTACATCCGGCGCCAGGCACCCTCCACCCGGTCGTGCAGCGCGGCCGGGACGGGACCGACGGCGTACAGACCGTCCGGGTCCCCGCCGGTGCCGTACGGGCGGAGCCAGGGCGTCCAGGAGGGCCGGGCCTGGCAGTGGGCCCACCAGAACCGCCAGTGCGGGCAGCCGGGTTCGACGCCGTAGGCGTGCGGCACCCCGGGGGCGAGCACCACGAGGTGGCCGGCGCCCGCCGTCACCTCGCTCCCGCCCTGCCGCAGCCGCCCCCGGCCGCCCGTCGTCCAGACGAACAGCCAACTGTCGGCTCCGCGGGGCCGGTCGACGCCGTACCCGGGCCGCTCGTCGAAGTGCCCGACGACCACAAGTCCGGGCGGCGGGGAGGGGTGTCCGGGCCCGGCAGCGGCGGGCAGGCCGTCAGCAGGCACGGGCATCCTCCCGCAGGGCGCGGCGGCCTAGCGTGACAGGCCGGGACCCGGGGGCCGGCGAGCCCGTGGACAGAGGAGGACGTGTATGACCGTCACAGGCGTCGGCGCCGCGGGGAAGCCCGTCCTGACCAGGTCGGAACTGCGGCGGTACCGGGAGGACGGCTTCGCGGTCGTGCGCGCGCTGTTCGCGGCCGACGAGGTCGACCGGTTGTGCGCCGAGTTCACGCGGCTGTCGGAGGCCGGGCGGCCGGTGCCCGGGCACTTCGAACCGCGTCCCGGTGACGCGGATCCGCTGCGGGCGTACCCGCGGGTGATGCACCCGCACGAGATCAGCCCCCTCGCCCGGCAGGTGCTGCTGGACGCGCGGCTGCGGGGCGTGCTGGAGGAACTGCTCGGCGAGGAGGCGCTGGCGGCGCAGAGCATGTTCTATTTCAAGCCGCCGGGCGCCCGGGGTCAGGCACTGCATCAGGACAACTTCTATCTGCGGGTCGAACCGGGTACGTGTGTGGCGGCCTGGCTGGCCTGTGACGCGATCGACCGGGACAACGGCGGCCTGGAGGTGGTGCCCGGCACGCACCGGACGGGCCTGTTCTGCCCGGAGGAGGCGGACCCGCGGGTGTCGTTCGCCCGCGAGTACGTGCCCCCGCCGCCGGGTCTGGCGGCCGTGCCGGTCGACATGACCGCCGGTGACGTGCTGTTCTTCAACGGCAGCCTGGTGCACGGGTCGCAGCCCAACCGCTCGGCCGACCGCTTCCGCCGGTCGTTCATCGGGCACTACGTCGGCCGGTCGACGCAGCGCATCGGGCAGTACTACCGGACGCTGTCCATGGCCGGCGAGCGGGTCCCGCTGGAGCCGAGCGAGGGCGCGGGCCCCTGCGGTACGGAGTTCGCGCCCCGGGGCCCGCACTAGGACACGTCAGTGGCCGGCGATCGGGTGGGGCGCGTAGGGCTCCTCCAGTTCGGCCAACTCCTTCTCGGTCAGCATCAGTTCGGTGGCCGCCACCGCGTCCTCGAGGTGCCGGGGCTTGGCGGCTCCGACGATCGGGGCGGTCACCGTGGGCTGGTGCAGCAGCCAGGCCAGGGCGACCTGGGCGCGCGGGACTCCCCGGTCGGCGGCGATCCGGGTGACCGCCTCGACGGTGGCGCGGTCGCCCTCCTGGTAGAGGGAGTCGCCGAAACCGTCCGTGGCGCTGCGGCCGGTCTCGGTGCCCCAGTCGCGGGTGAGACGGCCGCGGGCCAGCGGACTCCACGGCAGCACGCCGACCCCCTGGTCCGCGCACAGGGGCAGCATCTCGCGCTCCTCCTCGCGATAGAGCAGGTTGTAGTGGTTCTGCATCGACACGAACCTGGTCCAGCCGTGCCGCTCGGCCGTGTACTGCATCTTGGAGAACTGCCAGGCGTACATCGAACTCGCCCCGATGTAGCGGACCTTGCCCGCCTTCACCAGGTCGTGCAGCGCCTCCATGGTCTCCTCGACCGGGGTGTGGGGGTCGAAGCGGTGGATCTGGTACAGGTCGACGTGGTCGGTGCCGAGGCGGCGCAGGCTGTGGTCGATCTCGGAGAGGATCGCCTTGCGGGACAGTCCGGCCCCGTTGGGTCCGGGACGCATCCGGCCGTGCACCTTCGTCGCGAGCACGATCTCGTCCCGTCGGGCGAAGTCGCGCAGCGCCCTGCCGACGATCTCCTCGCTGGTGCCGTCGGAGTAGACGTTCGCGGTGTCGAAGAAGGTGACGCCCGCTTCGAGGGCCTGCCGGATCAGCGGCCGCGACGCCTCCTCGTCGAGGGTCCACTCGTGCGCGCCCCGGTCGGGAAGTCCGTAGGTCATGCAGCCCAGACTGATCCGTGACACGTCCAGACCCGTCGAGCCGAGCTTCACGTACTGCATCGTCACCGCTCCTGAGATCGATGTGGGGTACGGCAAAGGAGCGTACGTCGGCCCGGCCGGGCGGGCCGTGCCCGCTCACTCGATCAGGTCCAGCGCCCGCTCCCACCCGAAGTCCTCCCCCCGGGTCCGGTCCCGGGGTTCCGCGAACCGGACGCCCGTGCCGCGCAGCCGTATCAGGCTGTCCCGGTAGGCGGGGTGGCCCGCGAGGGTCTCGTTCACGCAGGGCAGGACGCCGACCGGGACACCGAGTCCGCAGGCCTCGCACAGGGTGCCCAGGGCGAGCGTGTCGGCGATGCCCGCCGCCCACTTGTTGATCGTGTTGAAGGTGGCCGGGGCGACGACGACCGCGTCGGGTGCCGGGAAGGGCCGGGGATCGTCCGGGCGCCGCCAGGCCGAACGGATCGGACGCCCGGTGCGCTCCTCGACGGCGGCGGTGTCGAAGAAGCCGTTCATGGCGTGCGGTGTCGCGATGACACCGACGCGCCACCGCCGCTCCTGCGCGGCGGTGATCAGCCGGCCGACGTCGGCCGCGACACCGGCGGCGCAGACCACGACGTAGAGGAACGGCCCCTGCTGGTCCTGCTGTTCGGTCATCCGCGCACCCTACTCAAGGGGGAAGGACAGACCCCGTTCGGCTTCGGGGCGCGGGCCGTGGAGGCGGCGCTCGGACGCGTCGATGCGGACGTCGTCGATGCTCGCCTCGCGGCGGGTCATCAGCCCGTGCCCGTCGAACTCCCACAGTTCGTTGCCGTAGCTGCGCCACCACTGCCCGGCCTCGTCGCGCGACTCGTACTGGAAGCGGACGGCGATGCGGTCGCCGTCGAACGCCCAGAGGTCCTTGCGCAGCGCGTACTCGTGCTCGCGGGCCCACTTGGCGGTGAGGAACGCGACGATCGCGGCGCGGCCGGTGAGGAAGGTGCCGCGGTTGCGCCAGACCGAGTCCTCGGAGTAGGCGAGGGCGACCCGGTGGGGATCCCGGGTGTTCCAGGCGTCCTCGGCGGCCTGGACCTTGCGGGCGGCGGTCTCCCGGGTGAACGGGGGCAGGGGTGGACGGGCGTCCGGCATGGTGGCTCCTGACGTGCGGAACATGAGGGGAACGAGCGTTCTCCGAATGACTGCTAACATAGAGAACGTCCGTTCTCACGTCAAGGAAACCCGAGGAGCGATGGTCGTCCATGGACAGCGCGACAGCCCGTGAACAGGCGCTCGACGCCGCCGAGAAGCTGTTCTACGGCCGCGGGGTGCAGTCCGTCGGCATGGACGACGTCCGTGGCGCCTCCGGGGTGTCGCTCAAGCGGCTGTACCAGCTCTTCCCGGCCAAGGAGCAGTTGGTGGAGGCCTACCTGGAGCGCCGGGACGTGCGCTGGCGCGCGGCGCTGGCGGAGTCGGTCGCACGGCACGCGGACCCCGTGGAGCGGATCCTGGCCGTCTTCGACTGGCTGGAGCGGTGGTTCGGCGAGCCGGACTTCCGCGGCTGCGCCTGGATCAACGCCTACGGCGAGCTGGGCGCGACCTCGGAGCGCATCGCGAGCCGGGTGCGCTCGCACAAGCGGGCGTTCCGCGACTACATGGGAGCTCTCGTGGCCGACGCGGACCTCCCGGAGGCGCTCGCCGGCTCGTTGTCCCTGCTGGCCGAGGGCGCGATCGTGACGGCCGGGATCAGCGGCGGCGCCGCCCCCGCGGTCCAGGCGCGTGAGGCGGCGCGGCAGCTGCTGGACGCGGAGCGCCCCGGCCCGGACGTCAGCCGCCGGCCTCCCCGGACAGCCTGACGGCGCCGACCGGACAGGCCCGGGCCGCTTCGCGGACCATCGGGTCACCGCCGCCGTCCTCCCGGCCGGGCAGGATTGTGCTGAAGCCGTCGTCGTCCTGGGTGAAGACCCCCGGGGCGGCCAGGGCGCACTGGCCGGCGCCGATGCAGACGTCCGCGTCGATGTGGATACGCATACCGGCGACCCCCTACCAGGCCACGGGGAGGTCGAGCATCCCCTGGATCGTGTCGCCGGGCTTCCAGCGGACCTCCTCGGCCGGCACGGCCAGCCGCAGCCCGGGGAGCCGCTCGAGGAGGGCGCCGAGGGCGATCTCCAGTTCCGCGCGGGCCAGGTTCTGGCCGAGGCACTGGTGGACGCCGAAGCCGAAGGCCACGTGGTGGCGGGCCGGCCGGTGCCAGTCCAGGGCGTCCGGCGCCGGGTAGGCGCTCTCGTCCCGGTTGATGACGGAGGTCGCGAAGACCACGCCCTCCCCCGCCCGGATCGTCGTCCCGGCCACGTCGATGTCCTCGGTGGCCTGCCGCAGCAGCCCGTCCGCGATGGACAGCATCCGCATCAGCTCCTCGACGGCCGCCGGCAGCCGCGCCGGGTCGGCGCGCAGCTCGGCCAGCCGCTCGGGGTGCCGGAGCAGGGTGTAGACGCCGAGCGAGATCATGTTGGCGGTCGTCTCGTGGCCCGCGACCAGCAGGATCGTGGCCAGTGCGACGGCCTCCTCCCGGTCCACCACGCCCTCGCGCATCCGCTCGTGGACCAGGGCGTCGAGGACGCCGTCGCCCCGCGGGGCCCCCTGCTTGCGGTCGATCAGCGCGCCCAGGTAGTCGTCGAGCCGGTCACGCGCGTCCCGCACCTCCCGCGGGATCCGGCCGCGCAGCAGCCGCCGCGACTGCTCCTCGAAGAACTCGTGGTCGGCGTACGGGACACCGAGCAGTTCGCAGATCACCGTGGAGGGCACCGGCAGCGCGAAGGCGCCGACCAGATCCACGGGCGGACCCTGGGCGAGCATCGCGTCGATCCGCTCGTGGACGATCCGCCGGACGGCCGGACGCATGGCGTTGGCCCGCTTGAGGGTGAAGTGGGAGACCAGCAGCCGCCGCTGGGCGTGGTGTTCGGGGTCGTCGACGTTGAGCAGGGCTGCCCGGCGGTCGCGCAGCGCCTCGAAGCGGGGCGAGGTCGCCGGGTACCCGGGCAGGGTGCGGTCGCTCGACAGACGCGGGTCGGAGAGCAGGTCACGGGCCGCCTCGTGCCCGGTGACCAGCCAGGCGGTGCGGCCGTCGTAGAGGCTGACGCGGGCGAGCGGACGGGAGTTGCGCAGCGGGTCGTAGGCGGCGGGCGGCCGGTAGGGACAGTCGCGGTCCTGCGGGAAGGCGACGTGCGCCTCGCCCCGCTCCTCGCCGGAGCCCGGCGCCGCAGGCCGGCCCCTCGGTTCCATCGCTTCCATCGGTTCCGTCATGTCCGTCGTGTCCGTCATGGGTGACCTCGCAGACGAAGGGTGCGTCGTACCGATCTTCATTAGATGCCCTGGGCACCTATAGGGCGACACGGAGTTCGGCCAGATCGACGAATGGGGCGATACGGCCGGAACCGATCGCTCCGAGGATCTCCGCCCGGGGGTGCGCGGGAAAAACGGTTGCCCCGGGCCGCCCGGACCCGCAGGATCCGGCCATGTCCACTTGCGCTTCCCACCTGCCGCCGAGCTGCTGTGCCCCCGTCCTCACCGCACGGGGTCAGCAGCAGCCCGGCCGTCCGCGGAGGCCCGATCCCGCGCGACCGTGACGGCCGCGCTCGTCGCGGGCCTGGTCGCGGGCTACGGCATCGCCGTACCCGTCGGCGCGGTCGCGACCTACCTCGTCTCGCTCACCGCCCGCACCTCCCTGCGCACCGGCGTGTGCGCCGCCCTCGGCGTGGCAGTCGCCGACGGTCTCTACGCCCTGATCGCCACCGTCGGGGGCTCGGCCGTCGCCGCGGTGCTGCGGCCGGTGCTCACGCCCCTGCGCGTCGTCTCGGCCCTGGTCCTGCTGGCACTGGCGGTGCGGGGGGCCGTCACGGCCGTGCGGCAGTACCGGGCCCACCGGCTCAGCACCCGTTCCGTACCGACCCCGCCGGGTCCGGGCCGGGCCTTCGCCACCCTCCTCGGCATCACCCTCCTCAACCCGACGACCGTGATCTACTTCGCCGCCCTGGTCCTCGGCAGCGACACGGCCCACTCCGTACGGCCGCTGGAGCAGGGGGTGTTCGTCCTGGCCGCCTTCCTGGCGTCCGCGAGCTGGCAGGTGCTCCTCGCCGGGGGCGGCGCGCTGCTGGGGCGGGCGCTGACCGGCCACCGGGGGCGGCTGGTGACGGCACTGGTGTCCAGCGCCGTGATGACGGCACTGGCCGTCCGGATGGTGACGTAGACGGACGGGCGTCACGGGAGGGGCGGATGAATCCCGCCGTCACCGGTGTTGAAGGAGCGTCCGGGTCGGACGTACGGGACGCGGACGGGTGCGACGACATGTCGACATGACCGAAAGGGACGGATGCCATGCCTCTCGAAGGCGAGTACGAGCCCAGCCCGACGCAGTGGGTGCGTGACCAGGTGGAGCAGTACGAGCGCTCCGGCGGCACCGAGGGCACGACGCTGATGGACACGGGAATGCCCGTCATCCTGCTGACCACCCGGGGCGCGAAGAGCGGCAAGCTGCGCAAGACGCCGCTGATGCGGGTGGAGCACGACGGCCGCTACGCCCTGGTCGCCTCGCTGGGCGGTGCGCCGAAACACCCGGTCTGGTACTTCAACGTCAAGGCCGACCCGCAGGTGGAGCTCCAGGACGGCCCGGTCAAGCGGGACATGACGGCCCGTGAGGTCACCGGCGCGGAGAAGGACGAGTGGTGGGAGCGCGCCGTCGCCGCGTACCCGGCGTACGCGGACTACCAGAAGAAGACGGACCGCGTGATCCCGGTGTTCGTCGTGGAGCCCGCCGACGCCGCCTGAGACGGCGGCCGCCACTCGGAGGGGTCCGTTCCCCGCGCGACGGAACGCGGCGGAACGGACGCCTCCGGAGAAGTCGGTAGAAAAATCTGTCCGCCGGGGCGCATGACGACGCCCCCACCGGGCACTCGTCAGTCAGGCCCCGCCGCGCTCCCCCGTCGCGGCGGGGCTTTCCGCTGCCTCCCCCGCGTGGCGGTCGGTCACGTCGAGGAAGATCTGCTTCGCCTCCGGGATCATGCCGCCGATGGAGCGCTTGATGCGCACGGCGACCTCTTCCACCCGCTCGCTGTCCAGGCCCGGCATGAGGTCGACGCGGGCGGCCACCAGGGCGGAGTCGAGACCCGTCTTCATGGTGAAGACCGCCTCCACGCTGTCGATCTCGGGCTGGGCGTCCAGCAGCGCGCGGATCCGCGCCCCGGTCTGCGGATCGGCGGCCTCGCCGATGAGCTGGTCACGGGCCTCGCGGCCGAGCCGGTAGGCGACGAAGACGAGCAGCGCGCCGATCGCCAGCGAGGCGGACGCCTCCCACACGACCTGCCCGGTGACCATGTGCAGCGCCATGCCGATCGCCGCCAGGGTGACGCCCAGTACGGCGGTGCCGTCCTCGGCGACGACCGTGCGCAGGGCCGGGTCGCGCAGCGCCCCCAGACCGCCGCCCTGCCGGCGCACCTGGTGCAGGGCCCGCAGCAGGGACACACCCTCGGCGACGAAGGAGACGCCGAGCACGATCAGACCGGCCACATAGCCGCTGAGCTCCTCGTCGGCGCCGCTGCGCAGTGCCTCGACGCCCTGGAAGAAGGAGAAGCAGCCGCCCATGACGAAGATGCCCACTGCCGCGAGCAGCGACCAGAAGAACCGCTCCTTGCCGTAGCCGAAGGGGTGCCTCGCGTCCGCCGGGCGTCGGCTGCGGCGCAGCGCGGCGAGGAGGAAGACCTCGTTCAGGCTGTCGGCCACCGAGTGCGCCGCCTCCGACAGCAGCGCGGGCGAACCGGCGAAGAGACCCCCCAGCGCCTTCGCCAGGGCGATGATCAGGTTGGCGACGAGCGCCACCAGCACGGTGATGCGTGTCTTGCGGTCGGCGCTCGGTTCCGCCCCGTCGTCGCCCTTGCGCCCGGCGTCCGCTCCGGCGGCTCGCCCGGTGGCGTCGGTGGTGGTCCGCCCGGTGTCGCGTTCCGTGCTGGTCCGCCCGGTGTCGCGTTCCGTGGTCCGTTCGGCTGTCTGCTCGGCGTTACGCCCTGAAGGTGTCCCGGTCACCTCCGCCGACTGCCCCGGCCGGTCCGGCTCATTCCGTGCGGTCGGCCGAAATCGGGGAACGCGGTCAGCAGACGACACGGGAGATCGTCACGACCTACGGGAAGGAACCGGCCATGAGCAGCGGAGGTGACGGGAACAGCGCGTACGGGCACCGTCCGTTCGAGCGGTCCCGGAGCCACTTCACCGACCGGATCACCGCCGACGGCCGGGACGGCTGGCCGGTGACGGCCGGACGCTACCGCCTGGTCGTCAGCCGGGCCTGCCCCTGGGCGAGCCGTGCGGTGATCTCGCGGCGGCTGCTGGGCCTGGAGGACGCCCTGTCGATGGCGATCGCCGACCCGGTCCAGGACGACCGCAGCTGGCGCTTCACCCTCGACCCGGGCGGCCGCGATCCGGTGCTCGGCATCCGTTACCTGGCGCAGGCGTACGAGCGCCGGGAGCCCGGCCATCCGGGCGGGGTCAGCGTGCCGGCGATCGTGGACGTGCCCAGCGGCGCACTGGTGACCAACGACTACGGCCGGCTGACCCTGGACCTCGCGACCGAGTGGACGGCCCTGCACCGGCCCGGCGCCCCCGACCTCTACCCCGACCGGCTGCGCGACGAGATCGACGCGGTGATGGCCGAGGTGTACGAGGACGTCAACAACGGGGTGTACCGGGCGGGTTTCGCCGGCGAGCAGGGCGCGTACGAGAAGGCCTTCGAGGGTGTCTTCGGGCGGCTGGAGCTGCTGTCGTCCCGGCTGGCCGGGCAGCGGTACCTGGTGGGCGACTCGATCACCGAGGCGGACATCCGGCTGTTCACCACTCTGGTGCGTTTCGACGCCGTCTATCACGGTCACTTCAAGTGCAATCGCCACAAGCTGACGGAGGACCGGGTCCTGTGGGCGTACGCCCGGGACCTCTTCCAGACGCCCGGCTTCGGCGACACGGTCGACTTCGACCACATCAAGCGGCACTACTACCGGGTGCACACCGGCATCAACCCGACCGGGATCGTCCCCCTCGGTCCGGACCTGTCCGGCTGGCGCACCCCGCACCGTCGCGAGGAGCTCGGCGGCCGTCCCTTCGGCACCGGGACACCGCCCGGTCCGGTCCGCGCCGGCGAGGAGGTCGCGGCGCGGGGACGGCCCTGACCCCTGCCCCTGTTCACGGATCGAGAAGGAGTGAGACACACGTGGCCATGAAGAAGAGGAAGCTTCCCCTGGTCTACAAGCCCGTCGGCTTTCTGCTGGGCTGGTCGAGCGGCGCCCTGGCGGGACTCGCGTTCCGCAAGGCGTGGAAGATGATCCGGCACGAGGACAACGCCCCGGACGCCCTGGACCGCGACCGCGGCTGGGGCGAGATCGTGCTGGCGGCGGCGGTCCAGGGTGCGATCTTCGCGGCCGCCCGCAGCGTCGCCGACCGGACCGGCGCCAAGGCCATCGAACGGTCCACGGGCGTCTGGCCGGCCGAGGACAGGCGCGGCCGCGACTGAGCGCCCCGCCCGCGGCCCGGGGGCGGTTCCCCGGGGTGCGGGCACGGAGGTGACCGAGGCCTCCGCGGAGAGTTCCGCGGAGGCCTCAGGGATGTCGGGGTGCCGTTCGTGAAGGGGGGCGGGCGCCCGGAGCGGCGGGGCGCGCGCGGTCGGGGGTCACCCCTGCTTCGGCGCCCTGGACGGCTCCAGGCGGATGGTGAAGGAGTGGCCGGACGGGTCGGAATAGCCGCGCTCCTCGTGAGGTCCGGGGGCGCCCTTCGTCTCCAGGGGGCGGCCGCCCAGGCCCACGACCTTGCGCTCCACCGCGTCCAGGTCCTCGACCAGGAAGTCCAGGTGCGCCTGGAAGGAGTTCTCGGGGCGGGGCCAGCTGGGCGGGGTCGCGTTCACGTCGCGCCGGAAGGCGAGGCGGGTCCCGTCGGCGCCCCTGATCTCCACCAGGTTGGCGGACGCGACGATCTCCTCGGCGTCCAGCAGCTCTTTGTAGAACTCGGCGAGCTTCTCGGGCTCGGCACAGTCGAGCACCACGACGCCCGCTTTCACCAATGCCATGTCGTCGTCTCCTCCGCGAGGTCAAGACCGGGGCGGCGGTCCCGCCCCCGAACCTTGCGGATACCCCGGTTTCCCTCCGTCAGCAGCCGCCTCCCTCGTGTCGTCGAACGCCTGCGCGGGCGCTCCCGGTACGAGGGCTCGACTTCTTGGACAGGTGTCCTGTTAAGATGGACACCTGTCCAAGAAGTCGAGGGAGACCATGGAAATCCTGGCGAACGTGCTGGTCGGTCTGGTGGCCGCGTTGCATCTCTACATCCTGGTGATGGAGATGTTCCTGTGGCAGAAGAGGCCGGGGATGTCGTTCCACGGCCTCGACGCGGAGATGGCGAAGCGGACCGCCGCGATGGCCGCCAACCAGGGGCTCTACAACGGCTTCCTCGCGGCGGGCCTGGTGTGGGGACTGATCGCGGCCGACCCGACCGGATTCCGGGCCCAGGTGTTCTTCCTGTCCTGCGTGATCGTGGCGGGTGTGTACGGCGCGGCCACCGCCAACCGCCGCATCCTGGTGGCCCAGGCCCTGCCCGGCGCCGTCGCGCTGGCCGCCGTCCTCGTCGCGCGGTGATCCGCGGCGAGGCCGGGGACCCGCGCGCGGCCCGCACCCGGGCACGACTGCGTTCCGCGCTCCTCGAGGAGTGCGCGCAGCGGCCCCTCGAGGAAGTCGGTGTCGCCGCACTGGTGCGGCGGGCCGGGATCGGCCGGGCCACCTTCTACGTGCACTACGCCGACCTGGAGGACCTGGCGGTCGACGCCTGCGCGGACGTCGTACGGGAGGCCGTGGAGGCGCTGCACGCCTGGCGGGGGCGGCCCGACCCCGTGCGGGCCCCGGCGGCGCTGGCGGAGTTCTTCGGCTCGCTCGCACCGCACGCCGGGCTGTACCGCACCCTGCTGGCGCCGGGCGGCGGCGGACCGCTCGGCCGGGTGCTGCACCGCGATCTGCGGGCCTACAGCCTGCGGGAGCGGGAGCGGGCCGGCGCGGCGGACGCCCCCCTGGTCGCCTCGGCCGTCGCCGCGACCTTCGCGGGGGTGCTGGCGGACTGGCTGCACGGCGACCTCGGGGGCACTCCCGCCGAGATCGCCGACCAGGTGTGGCAGTTGCTGGTCGCCCTGCACGCCAGCCGCTGACCCGCCGGGCCCGGGGCGGCCTAGCGGGCGGTCTGGAACGTCCGGCGGTACGCCTGCGGGGAGACCCCGATGGCCGCGTGCAGGTGCTGCCGCAGCGAGGCGCCGGTGGCGAAGCCGACCCGGCCGGCGATCTGGTCGACCGAGAGGTCGCTGGCCTCCAGCAGGTGCCGGGCGTGCACGACGCGCTGCTGGATCAGCCAGCGGCCCGGGCTGAGGCCCACCTCGCCCTGGAAGCGGCGGGCGAAGGTGCGCGGACTCATCCGGGCGTGCGCGGCGAGGTCGGCGAGGGCGAGCGGCTCGTCGAGACGCTCCAGGGCCCAGGCGCGGGTGGCGGCCGTGCTCGCCGCCCCGCTCTCCGGCACCGGCTGCTCGATGTACTGGGCCTGGCCGCCGTCGCGGAACGGCGGGACGACACAGCGCCGGGCCACCTTGTTGGCGAGTTCGCTGCCGTGGTCCTTGCGGACGAGGTGCAGGCAGACGTCGACGCCGGAGGCGGCGCCCGCCGAGGTCAGCACCCGGCCGTCGTCCACGAAGAGGACGTCCGGGTCGAGGTCCACCCGGGGGTACATGCGGCGGAACGCGTCGGCCACCTGCCAGTGGGTGGTGGCCCGTCGGCCGTCGAGGAGTCCCGCGGCGGCCAGGACGAACGCGGCCGTGCAGATGGAGACGATGCGCGTCCCGGGGCGGATCAGGGCGAGCGCCTCCGCGACCGCCTCGGGCAGCTGCGCCGGGATCCGGTCGGGCGCCACCGGCGCGACGACCACGGTGTCGGCCGTGGCCAGCACCTGCGGACCGTGCTGCGCGCCGATGGTGAAGTCGGCGTTGGTGTGGACGGGGCGGCCGTCGACCGTGCAGGTGAGGATCTCGTAGTGGCCGTCGGCCGCGCCGAAGATGCGGCTCGGGATGCCGAGCTCGAAGGGGTAGACGCCGTCGAGGGCGAGGACGACCACGCGGTGGGTTCGCTGCTGTGCCTGCATGGCACGATCTTATCGAAGGTTGGCAATCTTGCCATTTTCCGGCCGGGTGCGGCCCGGCAGGCTGGTTCCCATGAGCACTGTGAACACCATGCGCGTCATCACCCAGAACGTCCTCGGCGGTCCCGAGGTCCTCGAGGAGACAGAGGTGGAGCGTCCCGCTCCGCGCCCGAACGAGGTGCTGGTCCGCGTCCGCGCCGCCGGCGTCAACCCCACCGACTGGAAGCACCGCGCCACCGGCGGATTCCTCGGCGAACCGCCCTTCGTCCTGGGCTGGGACGTCTCCGGGACCGTCGAGGCGGTCGGGATCGGCGTCGCCGCCTTCGCGCCGGGCGACGAGGTCTTCGGCATGCTGCCGTACCCCTTCGGCCACGGCTCGCACGCCGAGTACGTCATCGCCCCGGTCCGCGCCCTGTGGCACAAGCCGGCCGCGATCGACCACGTGCAGGCGGGCGCGCTGCCGCTGGTCTCGCTGACCGCCTGGCAGGCGCTGGTGGAGACCGCCGGCCTGGAGGCCGGGCAGCGGGTCCTGATCCACGCGGCCGCGGGCGGCGTGGGCCATGTGGCCGTGCAGATCGCCAAGGCGCGCGGCGCGTACGTCATCGGCACGGCGAGCGCGGGCAAGCACGACTTCCTGCGGGAGCTCGGGGCCGACGAGGTGATCGACTACCGGGAGAGCGAGGTCACCGAGGCCGTGAAGGACGTCGACGTCGTCCTGGACACGCTTGGCGGGGAGACCTCGGTGCGGTCCCTGCGCGTGCTGCGGCCGGGCGGGATCGTCGTGTCGATCCTGCCGGTGGGGTCGGACGAGTTCGGCCGGGAGGCGGAGCGGCTCGGCGTGCGGGCGGTGCGGATGCTCGTGGACGCCGACCGGGCGGGGATGCGGGCGATCGCCGAGCTGGTCGAGGCGGGGAAGCTGCGCCCCACGATCGCGGGGACGTTCCCGCTGGCCGACGCCGCCGAGGCGCACCGGCTCGGCGACACCGGCCGGACCACCGGCAAGCTGGTCCTCACGACCGGCTGACAGCAGGTCGCAACGGCGGTACGGGTCAGAACAGCAGGACGGGCTTGACGACCCTGCCCTCGGTCATGTCCCGCACCGCCCGGTCGATCTGCGTGAACGGATAGGTGCCGATCAGGCGGTGCAGCGGGAGCCGTCCGTCCTTGACCAGCTCGACCAGGGCGGGCACGAAGGTCTGGGTCTCGCTGTCGCCGAGGGTGAGCCCGACGACCCGCTTGCCGCCCAGCAGCCCGTTGACGTCGAGGGCCACCTCGCTGCCGAAGGGCGGCGCGCCCACCACGACGAGGGTGCCGCGGGCGGCGAGCGCGTCGACGCCCTGCCGCAGGACGGCGGTGTTGCCCGTGGTCTCCACGACGCCGTCGGCGCCCCGCCCGCCGGTGATCTCCGCGACGGCCTCGGCGAACGCGGCCCGGCCGGCGTCGACGGTGTGCGTGGCGCCCAGCTCCTCGGCCAGTTCCAGCCGTGCGGCGACCCGGTCGACGGCGATGATCGTGGTGGCCGGGGAGAGCGCGGCCGCCATCACCGCCGACAGGCCGACGGCTCCCGCACCGAGGACGACGACGGTGCTGCCGGCCGCCGGCGCGAGCACGTTCCAGACCGCGCCGACGCCGGTCTGGACCCCGCAGCCCAGCGGGGCGATCGACGCGAGCGGCACGTCCGGGTCGACCCTGACGAGGCTGCGCTCGTCGACGAGTGCCCGCTCGGCGAAGGAGGACTGACCGAAGAAGTGGCCGCCGAGGGACTCCCCGTCCCGGCTGAGGGTGCTCGTGCCGTCGGCCCGGCGGCCGCCGAGGAGGTTCCGCTCGAGCCAGGTGGCGCAGTAGGCGGGGTGGCCCTGGCGGCAGTTGCGGCAACCGCCGCAGGAGGTGAAGGAGAGCACGACGTGGTCGCCGGGGACGACGCCGCGGACGGCCGGGCCGACCGCCTCGACGATCCCGGCGCCCTCGTGGCCGAGGACCCCGGGCAGCGGGAAGGGCAGTCCGCCGCCCGCCACGCCGAGGTCGGTGTGGCACAGTCCGGCCGCGACCAGACGGACCACCGCCTCGTGCGGGGCGGGGTCGTCGAGGACGACGTCGGACAGGGTGAACGGGGCTCCGCCGGACTCGACGACGGCGGCGCGTACGGTGCTGGGCATCAGGTGAACTCCCTTGGTGGTGCGGCGCGTTCAGTCGAGCGAGACGACGACGGACTTGACCTTGGTGTACGCGTCGAGCGCTTCGGGGCCGTACTCGCGGCCGAAACCGGAGTCCTTGACGCCGCCGAAGGGGACCGCCGGGTCGAGCAGCGCCCAGTCGTTGATCCAGACGATGCCGGCCTGGAGCCGGTCGGCGACCCGGTGGGCGCGGGCCAGGTTGCCGGTCTGGACGCCGGCGGCCAGACCGTACGGTGTGGAGTTGGCGAGGGCGACGGCCTCGTCCTCGTCGTCGAAGGGCTGCACGGTGAGGACCGGGCCGAAGATCTCCTCCTGGACGACCCGGGAGTCGTTCGCGAGGCCGTCGATCACGGTGGGCCGGTAGTAGTAACCGCCGTCCAGGTCGAGCCGTTCGCCGCCGCAGACGATCCGGGCGCCCTCCTTGCGGGCGAGGTCGACGTACTCCTCGACCTTGCGCAGGTGCTTCTCCCCCGCCATCGGGCCGACGACGGTCTCCGGCCGCCGGGGGTCGCCGACCGGCACCCCGGGGACGGCCTCGGCCAGGATGTTCAGCAGGGTGGCGTGGACCTGGCGGGCCACCAGCAGTCGCGGGCCGCCCATGCAGAACTGGCCGGTGTTGAAGACGAAACCCTTGATGACCGCGCCGACGGCCTTCTCCAGGTCGGCGTCCTCGAACACGAGGTGCGCGGCGTTGCCGCCGAGTTCCATGGTGACCGGCTTGAGGTTCCCGCCCGCGACGCTCGCGGCATGACGGCCGACCGTGGTGGAGCCCGTGAAGGCGATCTTGTCGACGCCGGGGTGCCGCAGCAGCGCCTCGCCGGCCACCGGCCCCGTACCGGTGACGACGTTCACCACGCCGTCGGGGACGCCGGCCCGCTGGAGCAGTCCCGCCATGTACAGGGCGCTGAGCGGGGTTTCGTCGGCGGGCTTGTGGACGACCGTGTTGCCCGCGGCGAGGGCCGGGGCGATCTTCGAACCGGCGAGGATCAGCGGGAAGTTGAACGGGGTGATCGCGGCGACCACACCGAGCGGGCCCCGCCTGGTGTACGCGAGGGCGTTCAGGGGCGTGTCACGGGTCGCGCCGTCCAGGGAGAAGGCGAGGGAGGCGAAGTACTCGTAGTCGTGGGCCGCGTTCGTGACGTCGACCGCGAGGGCCAGGGTGAGGGGCTTGCCGACGTCCAGGCTCTCCAGCCGGGCGATCTCGTCGGCCTCCGCACGGATGAGTTCCGCCACCCGCAGCAGCACGCGGCCGCGTTCCCGTCCGCTCAGCCCGGACCACTGCCCGGCGTCGAAGGCGGTGCGCGCGGCCCGTACGGCGGCGTCCACGTCGGCGGCGCCCGCCTCCGCGACGGTGGTGACGACCGCGCCCCGGGACGGGTCGACCACCTCGGTCCGCGCCCCGTCCGCGGCCTCGCGCCACTGTCCCCCGATGAACAGCCGGCCCGGGTCGGTCTCGAAGGTGGTCATGGCCACTCCTCAGCCTCGTCGCCAAGATTTCAACAAACAGGAATCCTGTTGGTCCGCAGTCTCATTACGGACAGGTTTCCTGTCAATGGTCTAGGCTCGGTCCCATGGCAGGCACCCAGACGACCCAGGCAGCGTCCGCACCGCCCCGCCAGGCGCCCCCGTCCCTGCTCTACATGGTGAAACAGGTGGAGCTGGTCGTGCGATCGCACCTGGACGAGCTGGTCAGGCCGTCCGGCATCACGGCCCTCCAGTACACGGCGCTCACCGTGCTGGAGCGGCACGACGGCCTGTCGGCGGCCCAGCTGGCCCGGGACTCCTTCGTGACCGCCCAGTCCATCGCCGACCTGGTGCGTTCACTGGAGGGGCGCGGCCTCGTCCGGCGTGAACGCAACCCGCGCAACCGGCGCGAGCTGCTCATCCTGCTCACCGAGGAGGGGCGCGAGCTGCTCGACCGGCACGCGGGTCCGGTGCGGGAGCTGGAGGAGCGGATGGTGCGCGAGCTCACGGCGCACCAGACCGAGCAGCTGCGCACGGCCCTCTCCAAGGCCTGGCACGCGCTCTCCTGAGCGCCCGGCGCACCCCTTCGCTCACGCTGCGAAAAAACTCCGGCAGCGGCAGCGGCATTTCGAAGACATATGTCAATCGAACATGCTGGAATTCACTCGTTCGGGGGTAACTTGGCGGGACGGGGAACTGCTGTGCGCTCCCCGGCCGTTGGAAGCTCCCGACCGGTGGAGCGGGTTGGAGGCGATGTCGTCGTGCCGGAGGAAATCACGGCGGACACCCCGCATCTTCGCGTCCACCGGGACCGGGGGTACACGGTGCTGGAGTTCCGCGGCGAGATCGACATCGTCGCGGCGACCGAGATCGTCCCCCACCTCGACGACGCCACCGGCTCCCCCGCGCCCCGGATCGTCATCGACCTGAGCCGGATCGAGTTCTTCGACTGCTCCGGCCTGCGTCTGCTCTACCGGGCCCGCCACCGGGTCCTCGACCACGGCGGGCATCTGCACCTCGTCTGCACCCACCGGCTCACCCTGCGGATCCTGCGGGCGACCGGGATGTACCGGCTGCTGCCCCCGGCCGCGACCCTGGAGGCGGCCCTGGAGCAGCCGGAGGCGGCCTCCGGCACGTTATGACGGCGCTCGACGCGCTCACCGCCCGCCCTGTCCGTGACCCGGCCCCGGTCCACCCGGCCCCGGGCTACTCCCCGCGCGCCGCGTCGAACAGGGCACTGACCGATTCGCCGTTGTGGATACGGCGGACCGCCTCCGCGAGAGCGGGCGCGATGGACAGGATCCGCAGTTTGTCGGTGTGCTCCTCCGCGGGCACCGGCACCGTGTTGGTGCACACGATCTCCAGCACGTCGGGCTGCTCGCTCAGCCGCTTGAGGGCACCGGCCGCGAACAGGCCGTGCGTACAGGCCACCCGTATCGATCTCGGCTCCGACTCCCTGAGCCGGTCCAGCAGCTCCAGGACGGTACTGCCCTTGGCGATCTCGTCGTCGAGGACGATGACGTCCCGCCCGGCGACCTCGCCGATCACGGTGCTGATGCTGACCCGGTCGTCCGCGTAGCGCTGTTTGGCGCCCGCCGCCACCTGGGCGCCGATCATCCGGGCGAAGGCCGCGGCCTCCTTGGCGTTGCCGAGGTCCGGCGAGACCACGGTGGTGCGGGTCAGGTCGTAGCGGCGGAAATGGGCCGCCAGCTCCCGGTGGGCGTGCAGATGGTCCACGGGCATCGAGAAGAAGCCGTGCACCTGCGGCGAGTGCAGCGTCATGGCGAGAACGCGGTGCACGCCGGCCGCCGCCATCAGGTCCGCGACCAGGCGGCCGCCCAGCGATATCCGGGGCGCGTCCTTCTTGTCCGAGCGGGCGTAGGAATAGTGCGGCATGACGACGGTGATCCGTCCCGCCGACGCCCCGCGGGCCGCGTCGCACATCAGCAGCAGTTCGACGAGGTGCTCCTGCACGGGTCGGACCAGAGGCTGGACGAGGAAGACGTCCCGTTCCCGGCAGTTGGCCTGGAGCTGGACCTCCAGACAGTCGTTGGCGAACCTGCTGAGCCGGGTGGGGCTCAGGGGGACCCCGAGGTGGGCGCAGACCTCGGCGGCCAGCTCGGGGTGGGCACTGCCGCTGAACACGGAGATGTCACGCACGATCGGCTCCTCGCTGATCATGTCCGGCCGGGGCGGGGAGTTCTCATGCTACGGACCGGGGCCCTTCTGCCCACCCTCGGAAGCAGCCAGGCGTCCCACCGGGTCACTCCCGGCCACCGGCCCTCCCCCGCGGCGGGGCGGGCGTGGCGCGCGACCGCCCGACGGCGGCGCAGGACGACACGGCCGCCGCTCCGAGTCTGCCGGTCGACGGCACGGCCCGCACGCCGGAGCGGGCGGCCCGTGCGCCGGATGCGCCGTCCCGCGCGGACGCGCACTGTCACAGCTTGTCAACGGTGCGGTCTGCCAAGGGAATCGGCGGGCATCCGCTGAGGAGGAAGGAGGGCTGTCCCCATGACGACTTCGCTCAAGCCCGACGACACGCCCACCAAGAGCGCCCCCCGGCGCATGCCCCTGTGGGCCAAGGTGCTCACCGCCGTCGTGGTCGTCCTCGTCGTGATGTTCGCCGGGATCCGGCTGAGCCTGCTGCCGGGACTGCGCGACTTCTTCGGCACCGAGACCCACGACCGCACCGGCCCGGCCCTGCTGGAGTCCATCCAGGACATGAGCCGCTACGACGCCGCGTCCGGGAACTTCCAGGTCGTGGTGGACCTGGAGAAGGACGCCAAGTTCCTCCCCGACGCCATCCGGGGCACCCGCACCCTCTACGTCGGGGCGGGCACCGTGGACGCCTATGTCGATCTCGGCAAGGTCGGCGAGAAGGACGTGACGGTCGACGCCGACCGCACCTCGGCCACGATCCGGCTGCCGCACGCCCTGCTCGGCACCCCGGCGCTGGACGTCGACCGCTCCTACGCCGTCTCCAAGCAGCGCGGCCTCTTCGACCGGCTCGGCGACCTCTTCTCGGACAACCCGGGAGGCGAGCAGGCCGTGCAGAAGCTGGCCGTCAAGCACATCTCCGACGCGGCCGAGGAGAGCGAACTGACCACCCGCGCCGAGGCCAACACCACCGACATGCTCAAGGGGCTGCTGCGCTCGCTCGGCTTCGAGGAGGTGAAGGTGACCTTCGGCACCTGAGCGTGCCGACGGCGGACTTCGCACCGCATCTCTCCGCCTTTCGGGGGTAACAGCGCTATCACGCAGGGAAGTTGAAGACTGGAGGACCGGATGTCCCGTGCAGCCCTACGTCCGCTCGCCGTGTTCCGTCCGCGGGCCGGCCGGACCGAGGAGCCCGCCCCGCCCGGAAAGGGGGCCGGGAAAGCCGGACCCGCGCCGGACCGCAAGGCCGACGCGCCGAAGAAGACGGCACGCACCGAGCGCCGACCGTTGCCGTGGCCCCTGCGGGCGCTGGCGATGCTCTTCGGCTTCGCGTTCATGGTGGCGTTCGCCGTCGTACTCGCCCGGCTCACCCTGGAGCCGTCCCCCGCGTCCGCGGCGCTGGTGCACTCCAACCTGCGCCCGGGCGACTCCCTGCGCGCCTATCTGGACCAGCCCGAACTGCGCGACGCGGTGAAGCAGATCGGCGGCAACGTGGTGCTCGGCGTGCCCTTCGGCATCCTGGTGCCGCTGGTGGCACCCGGCGCGCGCGGAGTGCTGCGCGTGATGCTGCTGACCGCGGGCGTGATGCTGCTGGTGGAGTTCGCGCAGGGCGCGCTGGTGACCGGACGCGCCTTCGACATCGACGACGTCATCCTCAACACCACGGGCGCGCTGATCGGCTACCTGCTGCTCGGGCGCCGGGTCTCCCGCGCGGTGCACGCACGGGAACGCCGCGTGTGACAGGGCGCGGGACAGTTACGCCCGGACCACCGTCAGCGCGGGGTCCAGGTGTACCTGTCCCCGCCCACCCAGCGCACGACGTCGGGGTCGTCCAGGTCGTGGACCGTGATGCCGAACGCGGCGGCGATCTCGAGGACGTCGGTGACGTCCCTCGCCTCTCCGACCACTTCGGCATCGATTTCCACGATGCGGAAAGGGACCTCGCTCGGTTGCACCCCGAGCACCATGATTCTCGGCCGGGAGATTCGGAAACCCGCGATTTCGGTCATGACATCGAGGGTAGAGCGGAACCTCTCGTCATGAATCATCATGAATTGTCCGATACGCCCCGGACGGAGAGGCCCGGGCCGCGCGACCCGTGGTGCCGTCCTGGTGCGGTCCGGGCGTCGGTGGGGAACTCTGGAGCCAGGAGGTGGCGATGGATCCCGTCGAGGCCCTGGACCGGATCGCCTTCCTGCTGGAGCGGTCCCTCGCACCGACGTACCGGGTGCGCGCCTTCCGCACCGCGGCCCGGGTGCTGGCCCCGCTGTCCGCGGCGGAGGTCGGGCGGCGGGCCGCCGAGGGCACCCTGGAGTCGCTGAAGGGCGTGGGCCCCAAGACCGCCCAGGTGGTGCGGGAAGCGCTCGCCGGACAGGTGCCCTCCTACCTGGAGAAGCTCCAGGAGGAGACGGGACGGCCGCTCACCGACGGCGCCGGGGCCGGGCTGCGCGAGCTGCTGCGCGGCGACTGCCATCTGCACTCCGACTGGTCCGACGGCGGCAGTCCCATCGAGGAGATGGGCCGGGCCGCGGCCGCGCTCGGCCACGAGTGGGCCGTGCTGACCGACCACTCCCCCCGGCTGACGGTGGCCCGCGGGCTGTCCCCGGAGCGGCTGCGGCGGCAGCTGGAGGTGGTCGAGGAGCTCAACGCGACCTGGGCGCCGTTCCGGCTGCTGACCGGCATCGAGTGCGACATCCTCGACGACGGGTCGCTGGACCAGGAGCCGGAGCTGCTGGAGCGGCTCGACGTGGTGGTCGTGTCCGTGCACTCCAAGCTGCGCATGGACTCCCGGGCGATGACCCGGCGCATGGTGAACGCGGTCCGCGATCCGCACGCCGACGTCCTCGGCCACTGCACCGGCCGGCTGGTCACCGGGAAGGGACGGCCGGAGTCGGAGTTCGACGCCGACGAGGTGTTCGCCGCGTGCGCCGAGTCCGGGACGGCCGTCGAGATCAACAGCAGGTCCGAGCGGCTGGACCCGCCGCGCCGGCTGCTGCGCCGGGCCGTGGAGGCCGGCACGCTCTTCTCCGTCGACACCGACGCGCACGCGCCCGGCCAGCTGGACTGGCAGATCCTGGGCTGTGCGCGGGCCGAGGAGTGCGGGGTACCCGGGGAGCGGGTCGTGACCTCGTGGCCCGTGGCGGACCTGCTGGCCTGGACCCGGGAGGGACGGCTACCTGCGGCCGTGGCGGGTGCCTGAGCGCACCCGGGGGGCTCGACAGAAAGGAACCCGCGATGACACGCGCCGCCGTTTTCGACGTCGACGGCACCCTCGTCGACACCAACCACCTGCATGTCACCACCTGGTGGGAGGCCCTGCGGCAGGCGGGCCACCGGGTCCCCATGCACGCCGTGCACCGGGCCGTCGGACTGGGCTCCGAGGACCTCGTCGCGCATCTGCTCGGTGACGAGCGGGACAAGGACGAGGACGACCGGCTCGGTGCCGCGCACAAGGCTCTGTACGGGCAGTACTTCGACCGCCTGCCCGCGCTGAAGGACGCCGGCCCGCTGCTGCGCAGGCTGCACTCCGACGGCTGGACGGTCGTCCTCGCCACGTCCGCGAGCGGGGCCGAGCTGTCCGCCCTGCGGCGCGCCATCGACGCCGACGACGTCATCGCCGCGACGGCGAGCTCGGACGACGTGGAGGAGGGCAAGCCCGCTCCGGAGCCGGTGGAGCACGCGCTGGAGCTGGCCGGTGCCCTTGCCGAACGGTCCGTGTTCGTCGGCGACACCGTGTGGGACATGCGGGCCGGCCGCCGGGCCGGGGTGCGCTGCGTGGGCGTGCTGTGCGGCGGCATTCCGCGCGCCGACCTGGTGGAGGCGGGCGCGGAGGCCGTCTACGCCGATCCGGCCGGGCTCCTGGCGTCCCTGGCGGACAGCCCGCTGGCGTGAGGCACGGCACGCCGCCCGCATCGTGCCGGCCGGGCATCCCGGGCGGCCGCAGGGGCACCCGCAGCGGATGACGTGGGTGAGGGCCGTACGAGGAAAGGGGCGGGCGCCGGCCGGGGACACGCGCCGCGGGACGGACCCGGACACCGGGCCGGATTCGCGTGATCGGGTCGTCCGGCGGATGGCCGTCGCGGGCGGATGGGCCGTCCGGCGGGAGGCTGAGGGTGTCGCGCGGGCCGCCCGGGCGGTCCGCCGGGGGCCGGGGCGCGAGCGCGATCTGGTGGTGCAGTCGCTCAAGGCGGCCGGCGCCGCGCTGCTGGCCTGGGTCGTCGCAAGGAATCTGCTCGGCGATCCGATGGCGCTGATGGCGCCCTGGGTGGCGCTGGTGCTGGTGCAGGCCACCGTCTTCGGTTCGCTGCGGCAGGCCGGCCAGCAGTGCACGGCGATCTGCGCGGGCACGCTGTGCGCCTCGGGGGCACAGGCGGTGACCGGCGACCCGCTGGGCGCCCTCGCGCTGTCCGTGCCGCCGCTGATGCTGCTCGCGAACTGGCCCCGCTTCGGCGACCAGGGCGTCTACGCGGCCACCACCGCCGTCTTCACGCTCGCCTCGGGCACCGTCTCCTCATCGGCGGTGGGACACCGGCTGGGGCAGACCCTGCTGGGCGCGGTGATCGGGGTGGCGGTGAACGCGCTCGTGCTGCCGCCGGTCCACCTGCGGGACGTCCGCGAGAACCTGACGGCGCTGGCCCGGGAGGTCGGCGACCTGCTGCACGCCGTCGCCGCGGGGCTGCGCGACGGGGAGTGGGACGCCACCACGGCCGCCGAGTGGTCGCACGCCGCCGCGCGGCTGGAACGGCGGCGCGACGGGCTGCGCTCGGCACGCGACTGGAGCCGCGAGAGCCTGCGCCTGACCGCGGGCCCGCTGCGCGGACTGCGCCGGGGACCGCTCGACGCGCCGCCGGAGACCGAGGACGACCGCTGGAGCCGGGTGAGCGCGCATGTCACGGCCCTCACCCGCACCCTCGCCGTCGCGGCGGACGGCGACCGGACGCCCGGTCCGCCGCACGCCGCGGCGCTGCGGGCCTACGCCCGGCTGCTCGATCTGATCGGCGACGCCTGCCAGGACACCGCGTCGGACCGGCCCCCGGGACCGGACCCCCGGCGCGAGGCGGAGATGGCGGAGCTGCGCGGTGTGCTGTACGACAGCCTGCGCGAGCACGCGGGCGACGGCTCGCCGCACACGGCGGTGCTGGGGACGCTGCTGCTCCAGGCAGAGAACCTGTGGGCCGAGCTCGTCCCGGCCGCCCAGGACGCGTGACACACGTCACCGCGCGCGGCGGCAGGCCGGGGAACACCCCGAGGAAGTTCTCCGTTGAACGATTCGTGGGTGCGGACGGGACAGAGTCCCCGGACCTCACCTTCCGCCCACAGGGACGATCGTCCGGCTGAAGCCCTGTGGAGCGTCTCGCCGAGAGGCGACCGCCGTGCGCGCCCACACCCGTACCGCCCCGACCGTGATTCCCCCGTCCGGTCGGGGCTTTCCCTTGTCCCGGGCCCGGCCCCGTTCACCCGGCCGCCGCGGGGACTTGACTTCGAGCGCACTCCAGTTCGTAGCGTCCCGGACATGAGCACTGCACAGCACAAGATCGGTTCGGGGTTCGACGCCCACAGCACGGCCGACGACGTCCTCGCCGGCGTCGACCTGAGCGGACGGCTCGCGATCGTCACCGGCGGCTACTCCGGGCTCGGTCTGGAGACCACACGCTCGCTCACCCGCGCCGGGGCCCGTGTCGTCGTCCCCGCCCGCCGCCCGCGCACCGCCGCCGACGCCCTGGCCGGACTCGACGGCGTCGAGGTCGACGAACTGGACCTCGCCGACCTGGAGAGCGTGCGCGGCTTCGCCGACCGCTTCCTCGCCACCGGCCGCACCGTCGACCTCTTCCTCGGCAACGCCGGCGTCATGGCCTGCCCCGAGACCCGTGTCGGGCCCGGCTGGGAGGCCCAGTTCGCGACCAACCACCTCGGCCACTTCGCGCTCGTCAACCGGTTGTGGCCCGCGATCGAGCCCGGCGGGGCCCGCGTGGTCTCGGTGTCCTCGCGCGGCCACCACTTCTCCGGGATGCGCTGGGACGACGTCCACTGGCGGCAGGGCTACGACAAGTGGCAGGCCTACGGCCAGGCCAAGACGGCCAACGCGCTGTTCGCCGTCCACCTCGACCGGCTGGCCCGCGACCGGGGCGTACGGGCCTTCTCCCTGCACCCCGGCGGCATCATGACGCCCCTCCAGCGCCACCTTCCCAGGGCGGAGATGGTGGAGCGCGGCTGGATCGACGAGGACGGCAACGTGATCGGCCAGGCCGGCTTCAAGACCCCCGAGCAGGGTGCCGCCACCCAGGTCTGGGCGGCGACCTCGCCGCAGCTGGCCGGGCTGGGCGGCCTCTACCTGGAGGACTGCGAGGTCGCCGAACCCGCCGTCGGCGACGACGTGCGCTCCGGCGTCAGGGACTGGGCGACGGACCCGGAGCAGGCGGCCCGGCTGTGGGAGCTGTCCGCCACGCTGACGGGCGTGAACGCGTTGCCCGCCGCGGGGTAGCCCCGCCCTCACTCCCCAGCGGCGAACCTGCGCAGGTCGGCGGTGAGCCGGTCGGCATGGGTCGCGAAGAGGCCGTGACCGGCGTTCTCGTACACCTCGAGGGTGGCGTTCGGGGCGAGCGCGGCGGCCCGGCGGCCGGTCAGCTCGATCGGCCCGGAGGCGTCGTGGGTGCCGTGCACGACGAGCACGGGCAGGTCCACGGCCGCCAGTTCGGGAGCGACGTCGAGCGCGGCGATCAGCTCGCCGATCGCGACGCCCGCCCGCGCCGTCGCGCCGTGACAGCGCCGGACCATGGTCTCGACGTACGCCTCGGAGAGTTCGTTGCCGGGCCGGTCCAGGGCGAAGAAGGCGCGTGCGCCGTCGGCGAAGAACGCCGAGCGGTCCCGCCGGAAGGCGTCGATCCCGGCCAGCATGAGCTCCGGGTCGACGCCCTCGGGATGGTTCGCCGAGCGGGCGGGCCCGGGCGCCATGCCGGCGACGAGCGCCACGCGGGCGATCCGCTCGCTGCCGTGCCGGGTCAGACAGCGGACGATCTCCGCGGTGCCGACCGAGTGCCCGACGAGGGTCACGTCCCGCAGGTCGAGGTGGTCCAGGAGGCCCTGGAGGTCGTCGGCGAGACTGTCCAGGTCGAAGCCACCCCACGTGTCGTCGGAGCGTCCGTGGCCGCGCCGGTCGAACCCGACGCAGCGGTGGCCCTCGTTCGCCAGCGGCAGCATCTGGTACTCCCACATCTGCGTACCGAAGTACAGGCTGTTCACGAAGACGAGCACGGGCCCGTCCGCCGGGCCGTAGTCGACGAGGTGCAGCCGGGCGCCGTCGACGGGGCTCGTGAAGTACGGCATGGAGTTCCTCCTGAAGTCCTCGCACGTGCGGTCCCCGGCCGTGCCGGGCGGGTACGTCGTCCATGCTCGCGGCCGGTCCGGGGGGCGTCGATTACCTCCGGGGTCGTACCGCGTGCGCCGCTGCCGGCCGGGTACTCGGCCCTCCCGCCGGTACCGCCGAGCCCGGGGGTGAGCAGCGCAACGGGCGGCCGTGTCGTCGTCACGGGAGCCACCGGCAATGCGGGCACGAGCGTGGTCCGGCTGCTGTCCGAGGATCCGGACGTGGTCTCGGTGCACGGCCTGGCCCGGCGGATCCCGGACCTGTCGCCGCCGAAGACCGAGTGGACCGCCGTCGACCTGGCCTCCGGGCGGACCGATCTCGCGCCCGTGTTCGCCGGCGCGGACGCGGTGGTGCATCTGGCGTGGGCGTTCCAGCCGACGCACGATCCGGCGACGACCTGGCGCACCAACGTCCTGGGCAGCATGCGGGTCTTCGAGGCGGTGGCCGCCGCCCGGGTCCCCGTCCTGGTGCACGCGTCCTCCGTGGGCGCGTACTACTGGGCCGGCAGCCGCGGCACACCGCTCCGGAGGTCCTGGAGGAGTTCCTGCTGGGCCTGCGCACCGGAGCCGGCGAAGCGACGAAGCCCCTCCGCGGCCGCCGCATCGGCTGACCGGCCCGCCGTCGGCCGCGCGCGGGGCCGACGGACACAGGACCTGACGGCCGCGGGCCCGACCGGTGGTCGGCCGACGGACGGCCGAGCCCTCGGGACGGAGCCCGCCCCGGTCGGGTCGGCGCCGGTTGGGCCGGCGGTGGACGGACCGGGAACGCATCCGGTCGGCCCTGCCCAGGGCGGGCTCCTCAGGCGGACGGCTCGTCGGGCACGGGGTCGTCGGACTGGCCGATGCCGGCGTGGGGGGCGCCCTGCGGGCCGGTGCCCGACTCGTCGGTGTCGGGGACGTCGGTGTCGGGGACGTCCGGGGTGTCCTCGGGGGCCCGGCCGGTCTGCCCGGTGCCCTGGACGTCCCAGGGGTCCTCGCCTTCGCCGGCCTGCTGGTCCGGCAGGTCGCGCGGGATCGGCGCGCCGTTCCCACCGGGGCCTTCGGAGTGCTGTGCGGCCACGAGGTCCTCCCATCACACCGCCGCGCCGCGCCGGACGCGGGCGACATCCCGGGCGCCGGTCGTCCGGGTGCGCTGGCGAGTACCTCGACGGTGATCGGCGAAACGTGCCCGCCCGGTCCGGGCGCAGGCGGGCGACGCCGGGGCCGGGGCGACACGGATTCGCGTCGGAGAGGGGGTCCGGTGGGGTGCCGCGGCGGGGCGCGGCGCGGGGCAGCGCCGTTCCGTGGATGTGGGGTCGGTGCCCGACCGGGTCACGGGGGCCTCGGTGCGGGGCCGGTCGCGGGGAGGCCGGCTCTCGGCCGGACCGGGAGGGTGGGGACGTGGGCGCGGGACCGGTGCGGGAGTCGGCGGTGGAGGGGTGACGCCGGTCCGGGGGTCAGCGGGGGGCGCGGTCCCGAAGGACGGTGCGCCAGGCGGGCGCCGGGCCCGCGGGCGCGGGCTCCGGACGTCGGCCGCCCCGGGCGAAGAAATCGGCGAGCGGGAGGATCGCCGCACCGACGGTGACCGCGTCGGGGCCCAGCCGGCCCAGCTCGACGGTGACCTTCTGCGCGGGATGGCGCAGCGCGTACGCGGTGGCGTGCCGGCGCACGGCGGGCAGGAAACGCGCACCGAGCTGGAGTCCGGCCCAGCCGCCGATGAGGATGCGCTCGGGCTGGAAGAGATTGATCAGGTCGGAGAGGCCCGCGCCCAGGTACTCGGCGGTCTCCTCCAGCACCTCGAGCGCCACGGGGTCGGCGTCCTGTTCCCCGGACGGGTAGGCGGCGCCCAGCATCGCCGTCAGCGCGGTCTCCTCGTCGGCGCCCCGCGGCGGCCGGCCGCCCTGCTCCCGCCAGCGTTCGAGCAGCGCCTCGGCGCCCGCGTACGCCTCCAGGCAGCCGAGCGCGCCGCAGCGGCAGCGCCGGCCGCGCACCCGGACCGTCAGGTGCCCCCACTCCACGGCCCGGCCGTGCTCCACCTCGGGGGTGACCAGACAGGCGCCGACGCCGGAGCCGAACAGGACGACGACCGCGTTGTGCGCGCCGCGTCCCCCGCCGAACCACATCTCCGCCTGGCCGAGGGTCTTCGCACCGTTGTCGATGAAGTACGGGACGGTCTGCGGGAGCGTGACCCCCTCGCGCAGGAGCGCCTCCAGCGGGACCGCGTCCCAGCCGATCGTCTGGCCGTGGACCACGGCGCCCTGCCCGGGGGTGTGCTCGACGATGCCGGGGACGCCGATCCCGACCCCGAGCAGGTCCTCGGGGGCGGTGCCCGTGGCCCGGAGCACCTCGGCGACGCCGTCCCGGATGTGCCCGACGATCCCGTCGACCTCGTACCGCGACTGCTCCAACGGCTTTTCCACCCGGGCCAGTTCGGTGAGGGTGAGGTCGAACAGCTCGATCCTCACCCGGGTCTCCCCCACGTCCACGCCGATCATGTGGCCGCTGGCGGGGACCACTTCCAGCAGGATGCGGGGGCGGCCGCCGTCGGAGTCGACGCTGCCGGCCTCCTCCACCAGCCCGTCGGCGATCAGATCGGCGACGACGTTGCTGACGGAACCGGAGCTCAGGCCGGTGGCCGGGCCGAGCTCGAAGCGGCTGAGGGGTCCGTCGAAGTAGAGCCGTTGCAGTACGGCCGTACGGTTGGCCCGCCTGAGGTCACGTACCGTGCGCCCGTTCCGCCCCGTCATGTCGCTCCCTTTCGCACCCTGCCCGACCTGCAACATACCCCTGCGGGCGGTCGGCCCGCGACATTCCTCCAACCCTTAGTTCACGATGTGAGCTAAGAGACGCCCTCCGCCTCGATCTCGCGCAGCGCCGCGAGGAGCTCCGGAGCGACCGTCTCGCCCAGCCAGCGGTCGTGTCCGGCACCGGACGCCCTCGGGACCGTCTCGGTGAGCATGATCAGGTAGAGGTAGGCGCGGTAGAGCGCCAGCCGCAGCCGGGCGGGCCGGTCGAAGTCGGCTGCGCCCCCGGCCGCACGGTAGCCCGCCAGGAACGCCTCGTCGGTGCGGATGTCGCCCAGCAGGGCGGTCGAGACGAAGTCCGCCAGGGGGTCGCCCCAGAACATGCGCTCGCCGTCGATCAGCCCTGCGATCCGGGCCCGCTCACCGGCGCCGTCGACCAGGATGTTGCCCGGCCACAGGTCGAAGTGGACGAGGGCGGCGACGGTGACCTCGTCGAGCGCGTCGTACGCGGTCCGGGCGACGGCGGCCACCTCGCCGACCGGGCGGGGCAGTACGGCGCCGTAGCGGCGGGCGTCGCCGAGTACCGCGTCGAACATCGCCGTGAAGGCGGTGCCCCAGTCGGGCGCGAGGGGTCCGAGGGCGCCGCCGGGGTAGCCGAAGCCCGGCCCGGTCACCCGGTGCAGCCGGGCGACCTGCTCCCCGAGGGACCGGCGCAGTCCGGCCCGGCCGGCGGCCGTTCCCGCTTCGTCCCAGGGGGCGCCGGGGACCACCGTCATCAGCAGCCACTCCTCGCCCAGGGCCACCACGCGGGGCGCCGGCACCCCGGCCTCTGCCGCGCCGCGGCAGAACTCCGCCTCGGCGCGCAGCAGTCCGCGCTCGTGACTGAGGCCCGGCGTCCCCGGCGCGACCTTGAGCACGTAGCCGTCGCCGTCCTTGAGGCGGAGCTCCTCGACGCTGTTGTAGGTACCGCCGCCGAGCGGGCTCACCCGGGCCAGCCGCCCGGGCGCGATGCCCGCCGTCCCCAGCACGGTCCGCGCCCGCTTCCAGGAGTCCGTCACCCCGCCCGCCCCTCCCCGGTCAGCCGGCCGTGCCCTCGTGTCCCGGTACAGGGTACGGAACGGCCCGACGGCGGCCCCGGGCGTCCGGGAGATCTCCCCGCGGCGCGGAAGGCCCCGAAAAGCCCGGAGGACACCGCGTGGTGATCACTAGGCTGGGCCGATGACCACCACGCCGACCGTGCTGTCCACCGCCCTGGACCCGACCTCGGATCCCGCGCTGCGTCCGCTGCCGTCGCAGGTGGCGTCGCTGCTGGACGAGGTCGGGGCGCCGCTCCGGCTGGTCGCTCATCTCCGGGCGGTGCACGACGTCGCGGCCCGCCTCATGGACTGGCTCGGCCCGCACTGTCCGGCGCTGACGGTGGACCGCGAGGCGGTGCTGTTCGGCGCGGCGACGCACGACATCGGCAAGACCCTCCACCCGGAGGAACTGTCCGGCCCCGGCTCCCGGCACGAGGAGGCGGGGCGCGCCCTGTTGCTGGCCCGCGGGGTGGGTCCCGCGTCGGCGCGGTTCGCCGGGACGCACGCCTCCTGGGACGCTCCGGACACGGCGGTGGAGGATCTGCTGGTGAGCCTGGCGGACAAGGTGTGGAAGAACAAGCGGGTGGCCGATCTGGAGGACCTGGTGGTGGCCGAGCTGTCCCGCGCGGGCGGACGGCCCGTCTGGCAGGAGTTCCTGGACCTGGACGCCTTCCTCACGGACCTCGGCGAGGAGGCACCCCTGCGGCTCGCCTGGCAGTCGGCGCACCCCGTCCACGGGTGAGCGTCCGTGCCCGCGCCCGCGTCGTGGGCCGGGACGGCGCCCGCCGCGCTCAGTTCGCGGGTGGGGTCCATCGGGGGTCGCGGCCGAGGAAGGCCAGCAGGGACGCCGCCGGGTCGTGCGCGTCCGGCGTCTCGCGGGCCGGGGCGAAGACCTTGAACGCGTCGCGCAGGTGGTCCACGAGCCGGTCCGCCGCCGGACGGATCCCCTCGGCCGTCGCCGCGGGCAGAGGGCGGTCCTGGCCGGTGGCCACGGCGATGTCCCAGGCGTGCACGGCCGCGTCCATCGCCGCGGCGCCCGCGGCGATGTCCAGGGGCAGCGGGCCCAGCGGCGTCGGCACCCGGTCCGCGTCGGCGGGCAGCCCGGCGTACGCCTCGGCCACCGCGTCGAGCACCTTCGACAGCTCGGCCGCCGGGTCGCCGTCGAAGGCGTCGGCCGGGTGGAACGGGTCGCTGCCGGGCCGCCCTCCGGTGAGGGCGAGGCCGTAGGCCTGCTGGTCGATGCGGGCGTGGTTGAGCACCTGCCGTGCCGTCCACCCCTCGCACGGCGTCGCGACCCCCCACTGCGCCTCGCCGACCGCCGCCACCACCTCGCGCAGGTACGCGTGCGCCCGGAGCAGCACCTCCGGCACCTCGGCGCCCCGCGTCCCGTCCGCCCCGTCCGTCCCGCCGGCCCCGTTCACCGCGTCCGCCATGGAACTGCCCCCTTCGTGTCGGGCACCCGGTGTCCTCCCCGGCTGCGAGACCCAATCTAGGCGGCCTTGCGGACAGCTACGGTCCTCGATCAGACCGGTCCCCGCGGTTACCGGCGGGTCGTGCGCCGCGAGGTGCCGGAGAAACGTTCGAGGTCACGCGGGAGGGGGAACTGGACTGACGATGCAAGAAGAAGTACGTGAACGTACGGCGCCCCTGGTGCGGCTCGTCCGGCGCCACCGCGAACCCGTCGTCGTCCAGGCCCTGCGGTCCGCCGCGGCGGCGACCGTCGCCTATGTCATCGCCCTGCGCCTGAGCCCCGAGGCCCTCCCCCTCACCGCGCCGCTGACCGCGCTGCTCGTCGTCCAGGTCACGCTGTACGCGACGCTCACCAACGGCGTGCGCCGGGTGAACGCGGTCGTGGCCGGTGTCCTCGTGGCCATCGCCTTCAGCCTTCTGGTGGGTCTGACCTGGTGGAGCCTCGCGCTGCTGATCCTGGCGGCCCTGGGGGTCGGCCATCTGGTGCGGGTCGACGAGTACGTCCCCGAGGTGGCGATCAGCGCCATGCTGGTGCTGGGGGTGACCACGGTCGGGGACACGGCGTGGGCGCGGGTGGTGGAGACGCTGATCGGCGCCTTCGTGGGGCTCGGCTGCAATCTGCTGCTGCCGCCCCCGGTGTGGGTGGAGGAGGCGGGCGAGTCGATCGAGGGGCTGGCCCGCAGACTGCGGCGGCTGATGCTGCGGATCGGCGAGGAGGCAGCCGGGCGCACACCGGTGGAGCAGGCTGCCGCCCGGCTGCACGAGGCGCGCCGGCTGGACCACGACATCGTCGAGGTGGACGCGGCGCTGCGCCAGGCGGAGGACAGCCTGCGGCTCAATCCCCGCGTGCGGGAGGGGCTGCTGCACCGGGTCGTCCTGCGCACCGGTCTGGACACGCTGGAGATCTGCACGGTGGTCCTGCGGGTGCTCGCCCGCACCTTCACCGACCTCGCCAAGGAGCGGGACCCGCAGCCGCTGTTCCCGCCCGAGACCGGCGAGACCGTGGAGCGGCTGCTGTCCGAGATCGCCGACGCGGTGGTCAGCTTCGCGGTGCTGGTCACCACGAGTGTCAGCCTCAACGCGGACGCCGCCGAGGCGCGGCTCAGCGCCGAACTGCGGCAGGCCGCGGCCACCCGGGACAAGCTGGCACAGCTGCTGCTGGAGCAGCTCCAGCACGACGCCCGTCAGTGGCAGCTGCACGGCGCCGTGCTGACCGAGGTCAACCGGATCATCGACGAACTGGACACCGAGCACCGCACCCGCCGCCTCCTGGAGGACCTGGACCGCGTCTCGGCGGAGCAGCGCGACCGCATGCCCCGGCTGACCCGGTTGCGTGAACGCCTGGGCGTGCAGGACCAGCTGTGGCGCAACCGCACGGGGTTCGGCGGCAGGCGTTCCTGAGGGACCGGCCACGCGGGACCGGCCCTTCGGGGGCGAGTCCGCCGGCCCCGGGGGCGAGCCCGCCCGCCCCGGAACCGCGCCGGGCGGCTTTTGCGTTCGGCGGCCCGTCCGGGTCAAGGTGGCTGTCACGGCGGTGGCGTACGACGACCTGAGGTGCGGGCATGGGCAGTGAGGCGGGAGCGGCGCGCCGGGGTTCTCCCCGGGCGGGGCGGGGCCGGGAGCCCGGCGGGAACGGGAGCAGGCGCCGGTTCGTCGGGATGCTCGGCGGTGCGGCCGCCGCGTCGGTGCTCGCCGGGTGCGGCGACGGCGGCACGGCGGACGGGGCGGACACCCGGCGGACGCCCCCGGCCGCGCCGTCCGGGAAGCCGTCGCCGTCGGCCTCCACGGGGGCGTCGGGCGGTTCCACCGGGCCGCGCCCTCTCTACCTGGGCACCTACACCTCGGCCGAGGGCGGCGGGAAGGGCATCGGCGTCGCCTCGTACGACCCCGCCTCGGGGCGGATCACCGGGCGGGGCACCATCACCGGCGTCCCGGACCCCTCGTATCTCGCGGTGCACCCGGACGGCGCGACGCTGTACGCGGCGAACGAGCGCGAGCGGGGCTCCGTGACCGCCGTCCGGCTCTCCGACGGAAAGGTGCTGGGCAGCCGGCCGACGGGGGGCGCCCACACCTGTCATGTGTCGGTCCATCCGGGCGGCAAGTGGCTGCTGAGCGCCGACTACGGCTCGGGCAGCGTGGCCGTGCACCCGATCGACGGGTCGGGGGCGCTCGGCGAGCGCACCGACAGCGTGACGCACCGCCGTCCGGCACCCCGTGCGGGACAGCAGGGGCCGCACGCGCACCAGATCGTCACCTCCGCGGACGGCGGTCATGTCCTCGCCGTCGACTTCGGCACGGACACCGTGTACTCGTACCGGCTGGACGACAGGGCCGGGACGCTCACGGAGGTCGCGCAGGCGCACACCCGGGCGGGCGCGGGACCCCGGCATCTCGCCTTCCACCCCGGCGGCCGGTACGCCTACCTGGCCGACGAGGCCGACGACACGATCGTGGTCTGCGGCTACGAGCCGTCGAGCGGCGAGCTGACGATCGGGCGGCCGCAGTCCACCGGGGCGAAGGCGGCCACCAACTACCCGGCGCAGCCGGTCGTCACGCCGGACGGTGCGTACGTCTTCCTCGCCAACCGCGGCGACAACACACTGGCGCGGTACGCGGTGGAGGCGGACGGGGCCCGGCTCCGGCTGCTCGGCACGGTGCCGGTGGAGGGCGACTTCCCGCGGCAGATCGCCCTGTCCCCGGACGGCGCCCTGCTGTTCGCCGCCAATCAGCGCTCCGGGACGGTCACCGTCTTCCGGGTCGACGGCGCGAGCGGTGCGCTGCGTCGCGCGGGCGAGCCGTACGCGTCACCCGTCGCCGTCTGTGCGCTGCCGCTGTAGGGCGCGCGGGCAGGCCGCGGCCGCCGCCTGGGTGAGCAGGACGTGCATGCGCTCGGTGAGCTGCCCGACGTCGTCGGCGGGGGCGTGGAAGGCGAGGCGTACGTCGCCGTGGGCGCGGGCACGCTCGACGCGCAGCGTCAGTCCGTGCCGGTCGACGGCGAGCGGCTGGACGCGGACGGCTCCGTGGAGGCTGTCCGGTCGCACCAGCCGGGTCAGCCGCTCCACCGCGTCGGGGTGGGCGTCGGCGAGATGCGTGAGCAGGTGCGCCTCGGCCGTGGCGAGCGGGTCGGGCGCGGCCGCGGCGAACTCGTCGAGGGCGACGACGACCGCTCCGGCGGGTTCCCTGAGGACCACGCGGGTGGTGTGGAAGGCGAGGTGGCCGTCCTCGGGGGTGAACCAGCCGGCGAGCCAGAGCCTGGCGCGGATCCGGGTGCGCACGGGGACCGGTGCGACGTCGGCGAACTCCAGCACGGCGGACGGCTCACCGCGCGGCGCGCAGATCGCCGCCGTGAGCAGCGCACTGTCGTCGGGCACGTGCAGGATCACCCGGCCGTCCTCGTCGACGGTGTGCGCCCCGACGAACTCCTCGCGCCCGCCGTCCGCGGTCACCGCGCAGGACCACGAGGCCGCGAGTACCGAACGGGCCCGCTCCGCGGCGGCGGGCACGGCAGCCCAGCTCTGGCTGTCACCCATCCTGGAACCTCCTTAGGTAAGCCTTGCCTAACCTATCGGAGATCGGGGACCGCGCCAACCACCGGGGCGCACCCGTCGCGTCCGGGCACCGGCCGCGTCCGCGAGGAGCGTCGCGCGAGCGCGCGGTTCACCCCGCCGGGGCGATGACCCCGAGCAGGGCCCTGGCGCACAACTCCCGCACCTGGTCGCGCGAGAGGTCAGAGCCGCGCAGCCACTCCAGGCAGACCGCCGTGGTGAACGCCAGCCAGCCGCGCACGGCGAGCCGCATGTCGGGGCGCCCTTCGAGGACCGCGCCGAATTCGGGGTCGGCACCGAGGGCCGCCAGCATCTGCTGCTCCTGCGCCGCGAGAGCGCGCCGGTAGACCTTGCGGACGGCCTGGTCGCCGGCGGCGTCCGCGCGGTGGAAGGCGCGGTAGCCGTGGGCGTGGGTCTCCACGTACTCCAGATAGGTGTCGAGACCGGACACGAGCTGTTCGCGGACCGGGACGCCGGGGACGGCCGCCGTCATCCGCAGCATCCGCTCGCTCTCGCGCTCGACGACCGCCGCGAAGAACTCCCGCTTGGTGGGGAAGTAGTGGTAGAGCAGCCCGCGGGAGACCCCGGCGATCTCGGCGACCTGCTCGATCCACACGTCGTCGTACGGACTCTCCGAGAAGAGCCGCGCGCCGACCGACAGGAGCTGCTCCCTGCGCTCCTGCGTACTGAGTCGGCGCCGGGTGCGCTCCCCCTGCTTCGCGGCCATGCCCGCACCTTACTTGACGCCGGTTCAACAACGGCACCAGACTGAGGCGCGCTATTGAACCCACGTACAACATGCTCGACCTGCCGCTGCATCGAGGGAGATCGCGTCATGGCGGAGACGACGGAGCCGACGGGGACCACGGGGACCGCGGGGACCGCGGGGGCGATACGGCCGCCGGGACCGGAAGGCGGCCCGGTGACCAGCGGCACGGCGCCCGGCGCGGCGGGCGGTCCGACGGCGGCGGACGGCCCGGCCCCTTCGGCGGGACGGGCCCCGGCCGACGCCCTGCCGAAGGGCTTCCGCAGCGCGGAGCTCGGCTGGCCCGAGCTGAAGCGCATCCCGCACCCTCCGTACCGCATCCCGCTGCTCGGCGACCTCCTGGGCGCGAGCCGCCGCACGCCGCTCCAGGACTCCCTGCGCTACGCGGCCGAGCTGGGGCCGATCTTCCGGCGCAAGGTGTTCGGCCGGGAGTTCGTCTTCGTCGGGGGCGCCGCACTGGCCGCCGACCTGGCGGACGAGACCCGGTTCGCCAAGCACGTGGGGCTCGGCATCGCCAACCTGCGGCCGGTCGTCGGGGACGCCCTGTTCACGGCGTACAACCACGAGCCGAACTGGCAGCTGGCGCACGACGTCCTGGCCCCCGGGTTCAGCCGGGAGGCCATGGCGGCCTACCACCCGATGATGCTGGACGTGGCGCGGCGGCTCACCGGGCACTGGGACCGGGAGCTGGCCGCCGGGCGGGCCGTCGACGTCCCCGGCGACATGACCAAGCTGACCCTGGAGACGATCGCGCGCACCGGCTTCGGACACGACTTCGGATCCTTCGAACGGACCCGGCCGCACCCCTTCGTGACCGCCATGGTCGGCACCCTGACCTACGCGCAGCGCCTCAACACCGTCCCCTCCCCCGCCCTGCTGCGACGGGCCTCGCGCCGCAACGAGGCCGACATCGCCCACCTCGACCACACCGTCGACGAGCTGGTCCGGGCGCGCCGCGCGAACGGCGGGGGCGACGGCGACCTGCTCGACCGGATGCTCGACACCGCCCACCCGGTCACGGGCGAACGGCTGTCGGCGCAGAACGTGCGGCGCCAGGTCGTCACCTTCCTGGTCGCCGGGCACGAGACCACCTCGGGCGCGCTCTCCTTCGCCCTGCACTACCTCGCGCGCGACCCCCGGGTCGCGGCCCGCGCCCGCGCCGAGGTGGACCGGGTCTGGGGCGACACGGCGATGCCGGGGTACGAGCAGGTCGCGAAGCTGCGCTACGTCCGCCGGGTCCTCGACGAGGCGCTGCGGCTGTGGCCGACGGCGCCCGCGTTCGCGCGCGAGGCGCGGGCGGACACCGTGCTGGGCGGCGAACACCCGATGCGGCGGGGCGGCTGGGCGCTGGTCCTGACGGCCATGCTGCACCGGGACCCGGGGACCTGGGGGCCGGACCCCGAGCGGTTCGACCCGGACCGCTTCGACGCGGCCGCCGTCCGCGCGCGTGCCCCGCACACCTACAAGCCGTTCGGCACCGGTGCGCGGGCCTGCATCGGACGGCAGTTCGCGCTGCACGAGGCCACGCTGGTGCTCGGGCTGCTGCTGCGCCGCTACGAGCTGCGGCCGGACCCGGCGTACCGGCTGCGCGTCACGGAGCGGCTGACGCTCATGCCGGAAGGGCTCCGCCTGCACCTGGAACGCCGTCGGACGCCCGTCGGCGGCGCGCCGCTCGGCGAGGAACGGACCGGCGAGCGGCGGATCGGCGAGGGGCCGGTCGAGGCGGTCGGCGAGGAACCCACCGCCTCGTCCTCAGAGCCGCGCTGCCCAGTGCGCCGGTCGGGAGACTGACCCCGGCAGCCGGGTGCCCGCGTTCCCCCTGGCCGCGTTCAGCTGCGGCTGGGTGAGGAAGAACGCGCCGGTCAGATCGGCGTCGGCGAGTGCGGTGCCGCGCAGGTCGGCGCCGATGAGGTCCGCCCCGCGCAGGTCCGCGCCGGTGAGGTCGGCGGCGATCAGACAGGCGCCGCGCAGGTTCGCGCCCCGCAGGTCCGCGCGCCGCAGTCGGGCGCCCATCAGATCGGCGCCCCGGCGTTCCTTCCCCCGCCCGCCGGCACCGGCGCGGACCAGTTCGCTGGTCCTGAGCAGCAGCACGTTGACGTCCCCGCGGTGGGCCGGTACGTCGAGGGCGGTCAGTCCGGCCGGGGACAGCAGGGTGAGCTCCTCGGTCCTGGCCAGCGCCCGGCGCAGGTCCCCGTGGACCGGGCGGGCGGCGGGCAGGCCCAGCGCCTCGCGGAGGTACCACAGGAGTTCGTGCAACTGCCGTACGACGGGGAACACCTCGGACATCAGGCGGGCGTCCTCGGGCGGCCCGTGCCGCGGGTCCCGGCCGCCGAAGGTGACCTGCGAGACCTTCTGCCCGGCGCCGAAGCAGTCGTAGACCGTGCAGCCGGTGAAGCCGGACTGCCGCAGACGCGCGTGGATGCCGCAGCGGTGGTCCTCGCCGAGGTTGGGGCACGGCCGGCCCGCCGGCTTGTCGATCGCGAAGTCGGCCGAGCGGGCGAAGGGCAGGGCCACGCAGCACAGGCCGAAGCAGTTCCCGCAGTCGCCGCGCAGGCCGGTGTGTTCGGCCGTCTCGTCTCGCATGGGCACCAGCCTACTGACCCGTACGGCTAGCGGCTGAACAGCTCGAACGCCACGGCAGGCCGGCCGCCGAACCGCTCGCCGACCGACTTCGCCACCCCGGTCAGGAAGTTGCGCACGTACGCCTCCGGCTCCTCGTCGGTCAGCGCCTCGATGTAGGCGCGGTGTTCGAGCAGCGACCCCACCGCCCGCTCCAGGCCCGCCGAGGCGTCCACGGCGTGGGTGGGCGTCGCGGAGCCGGCCACGGCGACCCAGCGCACGCCGTTCCAGGGCTGGAGGCCCTGCGCCGAGAGTTCCGGGAAGATCCAGCGGTTGCCGGCGTCCCCGGCCGCGTCGAGGGTGGCGCGGCCGACCGCCACGTGGTCGGGGGTGTTCCAGGCGACCCCGCCCCAGGTGTCCCGGTGGTTCAGGGTGATCACGAGTTCGGGGCGGTGCCTGCGGATCGCGGCGGCGATGTCGCGGCGCAGGGCGGGACCGTACTCGACGACACCGTCCCGGTGGTCGAGGAACTCGACCACCGGGACACCCACCACGGCGGCACTGGCCCGCTGCTCCCGCTCGCGCAGCGGCCCGCACTCGTCGGGCGCGACGGTGTCGATGCCCGCCTCGCCGCGGGTCGCGAGCACATAGGCGACCTCGCGGCCCGCGTCGGTCCAGGCGGCCACCGCCGCGGAGCATCCGTACTCGAGGTCGTCCGGGTGCGCCACCACGGCCAGGGCGCGCTGCCAGTCCTCGGGCATGGGCTGGAGCTGGGGGTTCGTCGGCTCGGTCATGTCAGCAGACTAGCCGGGAGCGGTGACGGCGCCGTCACACCTCGTCACGGGCGAGCGCGAGCAGCCGGTCCAGGACGCGGGGGCCGCCCGCCCGGACGCCGTCGTGTTCGAACTCGTCGGTGACCCAGGTGCGCAGACCGCGTACGGCGCGGGCCGTTTGCAGGGAGTGCGCGGTGTCGACGTACAGGTCGTCGTGGTAGATCGCGGCGGCGACGGGCACCTCGTTGGCGGCGAGGCGGGCGGGGTCGTACAGCCGCGGCCAGTCGGTGTGGGAGGCGACGAGTTCCGCGGTCTCGCGCAGCGGGCGCAGCGCGGGGTCGGTGTCGAACATCCAGGGATGGATCGTTTCGCCGGTGAAGAGCAGCGGCCCGTCGCCGGTCAGCGTCTTGGCGGCGTCGAACTGCGGGAACTCGGCGCGCACCCGCTCGGCCGCCCAGGCCGTGGGGCGGCCGTCCTGGCCGTAGATCGCCTCGTGGACCAGGGCGTACAGGGGGTGTCCCGCGAAGGACAGCAGTCCCTGGATCTCCTCCTGGAAGGCGTCCGACAGGGCCGGGCCCTGCGGGGTGGGGACGAAGGCCTCCTCGAGGAGGTGGTGCAGCCGGTGGCTGCCCTCGCCGCCGCCGAGGAGGATGCCGAGCGTCTGGAAGGCCTCCACGGTGAGGCGGTGGCCGTTGGGCAGGGTCACCTCGTGGTGGAGGAGGTGGTCGGCGATGCGGCGGGCGCGTTCGACGTCCTGCGGGTAGCGCGCGTAGTGCGCGGCGACCTTGCGCTCCATGCGCGGGTAGGCGGCGCGGTAGACGTCGTCGGCGTGCGCGTCGAGGGCGGGCAGACCACCGGTGATCAGGGCCGCGGTGAGGCCCTCGGGGGCGCTGGAGAGGTACGCGACCGTGCAGAACCCGCCGAAGCTCTGGCCGAGGACGGTCCAGGGGGCGCCGCCGGTGACCTCGCCGCGGATCAGCTCGCAGTCGCGGACGATGGAGTCGGCGCGGAAGTGCGCCAGGTAGCGGGCCTGTTCGGCGGGGCCGCCGCGCAGCGGGAGCGTCTGGCGGTTGGCCGGGGTCGAGTGTCCGGTGCCCCGCTGGTCGAGGAGGAGGACGCGGAACTCCTCCAGCGCGCGCCCCAGCCAGGCCGGCCTGCCGATGAACCGGTTGGCGCCGAAGCCGGGGCCGCCCTGGAGGTAGAGCAGCCAGGGCAGGTCCTGGTCGGCCTTCTCGCTCGCGACGACCTCGCGGGCGTAGACGCCGATCGTCTCCCCGCCGGGGTCGGCGTGGTCGAGCGGCACGGTGAAGCGGCGGTCGGTGAGGACGACGCCGGGCTGGCGGTAGCTGAGGGACAACGAAGGCTCCCGGGACGATCGGTGTACGGACCGCGTCCCAGTTCAGCACATGTCCGGGCGGCGCAGGAGGCCGGGGGATCATGAACGGCTACTGAACGGGCGCTCAGCAGGGCGGCGGACCCGCGAGCGGCTCGTACTGAACCCCCGGTCAGCGCGCCGAGAGGCTGGAGCGGCGCACCACCAGCTCCGGCTGGAGCACCACCCGCCGGTGCTCGTGCCGCGCGGCCCCCGCGCCGCCCTCCTCGGTCTCCTCCAGCAGCATCCCGGCGGCCAGGGCGCCCATGGTGACCGCGGGCTGGCGCACCGAGGTGAGGGGGACGGCCGCGGCGGCCGCGAACTCGATGTCGTCGTACCCGACGATGGCGAGGTCCTCGGGGACGTTGACGCCCGCCGCGTACATGGCCTGGAGCACGCCGAGGGCGAGCAGGTCGTTGGCGCAGAACACGGCGGTCGGACGCTCCGCCAGGCCGAGCAGGCGGGCCCCCGCGTCCCGCCCCGCGGCCACGTCGAGCCGCTCGGTGGGCAGCTCGCGCAGGTTCCGCGGGCCGAGGCCCGCCTCGGCGAGCGCGTTGAGGGCTCCGGTGCGGCGGTCGCGGACCTGGGTGAACCCGGGCGGGCCGCTCACGTAGGCGATCGAGCGGTGTCCGGCGTCGACCAGGTGCCGTACGGCGAGCTCGCCGCCCGCCACGTCGTCCACGGAGACCGAGCACTCGGTGGTGCCCTCGGAGACCCGGTCGACGAGGACGAAGGGGATGCCGTGCCGGCGGAAGGAGGCGATGTTGCGGCCGGTCGCGTCGGCCGGGGTGAGCAGGACGCCCCGCACCCGCTGCTCGGCGAAGAGCGACAGGTACTCGGCTTCCTCGCCGGCGCTCTCGGCGCTGTTGCAGACCATCACACCGAGGCCGGCGTCGCGGGCGGCCCGCTCGGCGCCTCGGGCGACGTCCACGAAGAAGGGGTTGCCCATGTCCAGGACGAGCAGCCCCATGATGCGGCTGCGCCCCGCGCGCAGCTGGCGGGCGGACTCGCTGCGCACGTAGCCGAGCCGGTCTATCGCCGACAGCACGCGCGCCCGGGTCTCGGTGGCGACGGTGTCGGGGCGGTTGATGACGTTGGAGACCGTACCGACGGAGACTCCGGCGGCACGGGCGACGTCCTTGATTCCCACCGGCTGGGCCATCAGGCGGGGACCTCCAGGTGAACGGGGTACGGCGGGACGGCCTTCACATTACCGTCACCCCGCCGCACCCCTGTCCGGGTACGGGTACGGGTCATGCGGGCAGTGCGAAGTCCACGACCCGGAGCGCCGAGGGGGTCGTCCCGCTCGACTTCTCCTGGTACATGAACGACAGGGTGTTGTCGGCCTTGACGCGCAGTTCGTCGATCACGACCTCGCCGAAGGCGTTGAGGCCGCTGCCGTCGAAGAGCACCGTCCAGTCGGTGTACCCGGAGGCCTTCGAGGCACCGGCGATCCGGCCGAAGGGGAAGATCGCGTAGGCGTTGTCGTACTTGTCCAGGACCAGCTTGGTGCGCTGGCTGGAGCCGAGGACGACGGGGATCTCCGTCTTCTGCCAGCTCCCGGAGGAGTTCTTGCGCAGGTGGAAGGCGCGGCCGTTGGCGGTGCGGTCGGCGACGTAGCCGGTGGTGCACTGGCCGAAGCGGCCGGGGACGTAGCTGATGATCGCGTGCGGCAGGCCGGCGGAGTCGGTGGCCTGGCTCTCCTGGTTCATCAGGGAGTGGTCGGGGTTGAGCGCGTCCACGACGAGTCCGGCGTCGGTGACGGCGACGGTGTCGGAGCTGCCGGTGGTGCCGACGACGGTGCCCGCGTTGTTGCGCCAGGTGCGGCCGCGGTCGGTGGAGTACACGTAGCCGGTGTCGTGGTTGGTGATGCCGCCGCCGGAGCACATCACCGCGCTGTTCTGCTCGCGCCAGGTGAAGAACGAGTGCAGTCGGCCGTCGACGCCGTAGTCGATGCCGTGCAGGTACATGTTGCGGGCGGTCGAGGAGCCGTGCTCGCTGGTGTAGGTGCCGGTGGAGGCGGACCACTCCCCCAGGTTCGTCCACGTCGAACCGTCGTACTCGGCCAGGGCGTTGCGGCCGTTGCCGGAGATGCCGGCCCGGTAGCTGAGCTGGAGTCGGCCCTCGGGGGTGGCGACGAACTGCGGGTAGGTGAACTGCGTGGTGAGGGCGAGACCGTCGAGGGTGGTCTGCACGGCGCCGAAGACGGACGAGGTCCAGGAGGTGGTCGCCGGGTTGTCGAGGAGTCCGGCGGCCGACTTGACGTAGAAGAAGCCGTCGCTGTGGGAGTCCATGTTGAGGTGGAGGCGGCCGTCGGTCCTCGACACGCCCATGGAGATGACGTTGTGCGAGTCGCTGGTCTTGAGCTGGTGGGTGAGGGTGACGGTGGACCAGGTGGTGCCGCCGAGGACGCGCCGGGCGACGACCGCGTTCCTGGTGGAGGTGTACCAGGCGGCGTACTGGTAGCCCTTGTAGGTCAGCAGGCCGTTCTTCTGGAACGAGTTGTTGTTGACCAGGCCGTCGTAGGACACGAAGAACACGGCGGTGGCGTCGAGTTGCGTGGTGGCCTTCCTTGTGACCGAGGGGCCGGGGTCGGCGGCGCGGGCGGGGCCGGCGGCGAGGACGGGGGACGCCGCGGCGCTCAGCAGAGCGCCGGCCAGCAGGGTGCGTCGTCTCATCTCGGAGGACTCCATCGTCTGCGGGAGCGGGGAACGAAAGGGAGCGCGGGGCACGGTCGGAGCGGGGAACGACGGGGGCGGTGCGGGGGGTCAGGCGAGGTGGAACACCTCGGTGAGGGGCTTCATCGCCTCGTCGGGACGGGCCCCGTCGAGGGATTCGAAGAAGGGGGCCATCTCCGCCTGCCAGCGGGCGTTGACGCCGGTGGCCTCCATCCCGGCCTGGGCTGCGGCGAAGTCCTCGGTCTCCAGGTAGCCGACGAGCAGGCCGTCGTCTCTCAGGAAGAGCGAGTAGTTGTGCCAGCCGGTGGCCGAGAGAGCCTGGAGCATCTCCGGCCACACGGCGGCGTGGCGTTCGCGGTACTCGGCGAGCCGGTCCTGGCGGACCTTGAGCAGGAAACAGACGCGCTGCATGAAGTACCGCTCCTTCGTGGGGGGGGTGAAGCGACCGTCGGGGCGACCGGCGGCTAGAAGTTGAACTGGTCGATGTTCTTGGCGTCGAACACGGTCGGCTTGCCGAGGCTGATCACGCCGTCCTTGCCGATGGTGTAGGTGGTGGTGCCGGCCTTGAAGGTCTCGCCCTCCTTGCCGGTGATCTGGCCCGAGACGAGGGCGACGGCCGTCTGGGCGGCCAGCGCGCCGAGCTTCGCGGGGTCCCACAGCTCGAAGGCGTCGACGGTGCCGTTCTTGACGTAGGTGCGCATGTCGTTGGGGGTGCCGAGGCCGGTCAGCTTGACCTTGCCCTTGTACTTGGAGCCCGACAGGTACTGGGCGGCGGCCTTGATGCCGACGGTGGTCGGGGAGATGATCCCCTTGAGGTTCGGGTACTGCTGGAGCAGGCCCTGGGTCTGCTGGAAGGACTGCTGGGCGTCGTCGTTGCCGTAGGCCACCTTGACGAGCTTGACGTCCTTGTACTTGGCGTCCTTCAGCTCGTCCTTCATGAAGTCGATCCAGGTGTTCTGGTTCGTCGCCGTCTGCGCGGCCGACAGGATCGCGATCTCGCCCTTGTAGCCGATCTGTTCGGCGAGCAGCTGGACCTCGGTGCGGCCGAGGTCCTCGGCGGAGGCCTGCGAGACGAAGGCGTTGCGGCACTCGGGGTTGGTGTCCGAGTCGTAGGTGACGACCTTGATCTTGTTGCTCATGGCCTGCTTGAGCGCGGTGCACAGGGCGCCCGGGTCCTGGGCGGAGACGGCCATCGCGTCGACCTGCTGCTGGGTGAGCGTGTTGACGTAGCTGACCTGGCTGGAGGTGTCGGTGGCGCTGGAGGGGCCGACCTCCTTGTAGCTGGAGCCCAGGTCCTTCAGGGCCGCCTCGCCGCCCTTGTCGGCGGAGGTGAAGTAGGGGTTGTTGACCTGCTTGGGCAGGAAGCCGACGGTCAGGCCCTTCTTGGTGGCCGCGTTCGGGTCGGCCTTGCCGGCGGAGGCGGCGGCGCCGGTGCTCTCGTTCTTCACGTCCTCCTTGGTCGTGCCGCCGCAGGCGGTGGCGGCGAGCGCGAGGGAGGAGACGGCGGCCAGGGCCGCGCAGGCACGACGGAGGGATGACTTGCGCATCACGGGGTTCCTTTACGAGTGTGCGAGGCGGAGTTAAGCCGTCGGGGCCGCGGCTCTGCGGCCGGCCCGTGCGACGGAGATCTGCCGTGCGACCCGGGGGCCGAGCACGGAGACGACGAGCAGGACGCCGGTGACGACGATCTGCGACTGTGCGGAGACGTCCTGGAGGCTCATCACGTTCTGCGCGGCGCCGAGCAGGAAGACTCCCGCGATCGCGCCGCCGAGCGTGCCCCTGCCGCCGTCGAAGTCGATGCCGCCGAGCAGGACGGCCGCGATGACGGAGAGTTCGAGGCCGGTGGCGTTGTCGTAGCGGGCGCTGGCGTAGTGCAGGGCCCAGAAGATGCCGGTGAGGGAGGCCATCAGGCCGGTCACCGTGAACAGGATCAGCTTGTGCCGCTTGACCCGGACGCCGGCGAACCGGGCGGCCTCCTCGCTGGCGCCGATCGCGAACAGCGAGCGGCCGAAGGGGGTGGCGTGCAGGACGACCACGGCGATGGCGAGGAGCACGACGAAGGGCAGGAAGGCCTGCGGGAGGAAGCTGTCGCCCACCCGGCCGGCCGCGAAGTCCAGGTACTGGGTGGGGAAGTCGGTGACCGCGTCGGAGCCGAGGACGATCTGCGCGATGCCCCGGTAGGCGGCGAGGGTACCGATGGTGACGGCGAGGGACGGCAGCCCGAGCCGGGTCACGAGCAGTCCGTTGACCAGCCCGCACACCACGCCGAGCAGCAGGCAGATCGGGATGATCGTCTCGATCGTCATGCCCTGGTTCCACAGCGCGCCCATCACCGCGCCGGACAGTCCGGCGGTGGAGGCGACCGACAGGTCGATCTCGCCGGAGACGACCAGCAGGGTCATCGGCAGCGCGACCAGGGCGATGGGCAGGGTGTTGCCGATCAGGAAGGACAGGTTGAGGGCATTGCCGAAGCCGTCCACGAAGGTGAACGAGAACAGCAGCAGGACGATCAGGAGGGCGCCGACGACCGTGTCCCAGCGGACGGCGCGGGTGAGGGACTCAGGCATGGCCGGCGTCTCCCTTCTGGGCGGTGGTCTTCGCGGGGGCGCCGGCGGTGCGCGCCGCGGCCGACTTCTTCTTGAGCGCGGACGCCACCCGTACGGCGACGACCCGGTCGACGGCGATGGCGAGCAGGAGCAGCACACCGTTGATGGCGAGCACCCAGACCGAGCTCACGCCGAGGGCGGGCAGGACGCTGTTGATGGAGGTGAGCAGCAGCGCGCCGAGGGCCGCGCCGTAGACGCTGCCGGAGCCGCCGGTGAAGACGACGCCGCCGACCACGACCGCGCTGACGACGGTCAGTTCGTAGCCGTTGCCGGTGCCGGAGTCGACGTTGCCGAACCGGGCCAGGTACATCGCCCCGGCGAGGCCGGCGAGGGCGCCGCAGAAGGTGTAGGCAATGAGGATCCGTCTGCGGACCGGGATGCCGGCCAGGCGGGCGGCCTCCGGGTTGGAGCCGAGCGCGTACAGCTCGCGGCCGCTGCCGAAGTGCTTGAGGTAGTACGCGGTGGCGACGAGGACGGCGAGCGCGATCAGCGCGAGCCACGGGACCGCGGAGAGACCGCCGGAGCCGAAGTCGACGAAGGAGCCGGGCAGGTCGGCCGCGGTGATCTGCCGTGAGCCGACCCAGATGGAGTCGATGCCCCGGATGATGTACAGCGTGCCGAGGGTGACGACGAGGGCGGGCACCTGGCCGAGGCTGACCAGGAGGCCGTTGAGCAGCCCGAAGCCGATGCCGAGCAGCACCGCCAGCACGATCGCGATCACCGGGTTGCCGCCGCCGTGCAGATAGGTGCCGGCGGCGAAGGCGCTGATGCCGAGGGTGGAGCCGACCGACAGGTCGACGTTGCGGGTGATGACGACCAGGGACTGGCCGGTGGCGACCAGCACCAGGATGGTCGCGTTGAGCAGCAGGTCCTTGATGCCCTGCTCGGACAGGAACTCGCTGTTGCCCGCCTGGGTGACGGCGATCATCACCAGGAAGACGACCAGGATGGCGAGTTCGCGCATCTTGAAGACGCGGTCGACCAGCCGGGTGCCGCTGGACCTCGGCGTCTCGGCGACGGGTGCCTCGTGGGACGTGGTCACCGTCATGCGGCGGCCCTCCCGGTGGCTGCGGCCATCACGGTTTCCTCGGTGGCTTCGGTGCGCGGGATCTCGGCGGCGAGCCGGCCCTCGTGCATCACGAGCACGCGGTCGGCCATGCCGAGGATCTCGGGCAGGTCGGAGGAGATCATCAGAACGGCGACCCCGTCGGCGGCCAGCTCGCTGAGCAGCCGGTGCACCTCGGCCTTGGTGCCGACGTCGATGCCCCGGGTGGGCTCGTCGACGATGAGCACCCGGGGGCCGGTGGCCAGCCACTTGGCGAGGACGACTTTCTGCTGGTTGCCGCCGGACAGGGTGTTGACGGTGTCGGCGATCCGGGCGTACTTCACCTGGAGCTTGACCGCCCAGTCGAGGGAGCGGCTGCGCTCGGCGCCGCGGTCCATCAGACCGGCCTTCACGGTCGTGCGCAGGCCGGTCAGGCCGATGTTGCGCTCGATGGACATGTCCATCACCAGGCCCTGGGCGCGCCGGTCCTCGGGGACCAGCGCCAGGCCCGCGGCCATCGCGGTGGAGGGGGCTCCGTTGGTGAGCCGTCGTCCCTGCACCTCGACCTCGCCGGCGTCCCAGCGGTCGATGCCGAAGACGGCGCGGGCGACCTCGGTGCGGCCGGCGCCGACCAGGCCGGCGAGGCCGACGATCTCGCCGCGCCTGACCTCGAAGGAGACGTCGGTGAAGACACCCTCGCGGGTCAGCCGGCGGACGCTGAGGGCGACCTCGCCCGGCGTGACGTCCTGCTTGGGGTAGAGCTCGTCGAGGTCGCGGCCGACCATGCGGCGGACCAGGTCGTCCTCGGTCATGTCCGCCAGCGGCTCGCTGGCGATCCAGGCGCCGTCGCGCAGGGTGGTCACCCGCTGGCAGATCTCGAAGATCTCCTCCAGCCGGTGGGAGATGAACAGCACCGCCGCGCCCTGCTCGCGCAGGGTGCGCACGACACCGAAGAGGCGGGCGACCTCGCTGCCGGTGAGGGCGGCGGTCGGTTCGTCCATGATCAGGACGCGGGCGTCGAAGGAGAGCGCCTTGGCGATCTCGACGATCTGCTGGTCCGCGATGGACAGGCCGCGCGCGGGGCGGTCGGGGTCGAGCTCGACGCCCAGGCGCCGCATCAGGGCGGCGGTGGCCTCGTGGGTGGCCTTGTGGTCGATACGGCCGAGGGCCCGCCGGGGCTGGCGGCCCATGAAGATGTTCTCGGCGATCGACAGGTCGGGGAAGAGCGTGGGCTCCTGGTAGATCACGGCGATGCCGGCGTCGCGGGCGTCGCCGGGACCGTGGAAGACGACGGGCTCGCCGTCGAGCAGTACCCGACCGGCGTCGGGTCGGTGCACTCCCGCGAGCGTCTTGATGAGGGTCGACTTGCCCGCGCCGTTCTCACCGGCGAGGGCGTGCACCTCGCCGGGGAACAGCTCCAGGGAGACGCCCCGCAGGGCGCGAACGGCGCCGAAGGACTTGGCTACGTCCTTCAACGCCAGCACCGGGGCCGGTCCCGCGTCGGACGGGTAGGTCATGGATGGCTCCTCGACGACGCCCGGGACGTGCCCTCACGGCGTCGTGAAAGGTTTCAACTGGATTGCCGGGACGTTAGGCATCCCGGCCATGTCACGTCAATGGGTACGTCTCGAAAAGTTTTCGATAGCCGAAGGTCACGCGGCGGTCACGAACAACGGAGCTGCCCGGAGGGGTTGACACTGCCTCGGCGGCCTCATAGCTTCCCGTTCTGAATCGTTTCATCCGGGCGTTGTTCCGGACCGATGTCACAGGAGCCGAAGTGACCGACCTCGCCGCGGTGAAGGCCGCGCTGAAGACCCAGGCCGTCGAGACGCCGTCGTGGGCGTACGGGAACTCAGGCACCCGTTTCAAGGTGTTCACCCAGGAGGGCGTGCCGCGCACCCCGCAGGAGAAGCTGGACGACGCGGCCCAGGTGCACGCGTTCACCGGAGTGGCTCCGACCGTGGCCCTGCACATCCCCTGGGACAAGGTGGAGGACTACGCCGCACTTGCGAAACACGCCGAGGACCGCGGGGTGCGGCTGGGGGCGATCAACTCCAACACCTTCCAGGACGACGCGTACAAGCTGGGCAGTGTCTGCCACCCGGACGCGGCGGTGCGGCGCAAGGCCCTCGCGCACCTGCTGGAGTGCGTCGACATCATGGACGCGACCGGCTCCACCGATCTGAAGCTGTGGTTCGCCGACGGCACCAACTACCCGGGCCAGGACGACCTCCGCGCGCGGCAGGACCGGCTCGCCGAGGGTCTCGCCGCGGTCCACGAGCGGCTCGGCGACGGGCAGCGGATGCTGCTGGAGTACAAGTTCTTCGAGCCGGCCTTCTACTCCACGGACGTGCCGGACTGGGGCACCGCGTACGCGCACTGCCTCAAGCTGGGCCCCAAGGCGCAGGTCGTGGTGGACACCGGGCACCACGCGCCCGGCACCAACATCGAGTTCATCGTCGCCACGCTCCTGCGGGAGGGCAAGCTCGGCGGCTTCGACTTCAACTCGCGGTTCTACGCGGACGACGACCTGATGGTGGGCGCCGCCGACCCCTTCCAGCTGTTCCGGATCATGTACGAGGTCGTGCGCGGCGGGGGCTTCACGTCCGAGGTGGCGTTCATGCTCGACCAGTGCCACAACATCGAGGCGAAGATCCCGGCGATCATCCGGTCCGTGATGAACGTGCAGGAGGCCACCGCCAAGGCGCTGCTCGTCGACCGGTCGGCGCTGGCCGCCGCGCAGGCCTCGGGGGACGTCCTGGAGGCGAACGCCGTGGTGATGGACGCGTACAACACGGACGTGCGTCCGCTGCTGCGCGAGGTGCGCGAGGAGATGGGGCTGGACCCCGAGCCGATGGCCGCGTACCGGGCGTCCGGGTACGCCGAGAAGATCGTCGCCTCGCGGGTCGGCGGGGAGCAGGCGGGATGGGGGGCGTGAGCGTCCGCCCCGCCCGCCCCTCCCGTCCCTCCCGTCGCGGGGCTCGGGCCGGGCGTGGCCGGTCGTGCCCGCGCGGCCGAGCCGCGTGTCGATGACACCCCGCGCCCCCGAAGAACCACCCCTCATCCCCTTCACGTAAGGACTGGAAGTTCATGGCACCGCACCCCGAAGCCGCCGCTCTGCTCGGTCGGTCCCACCGGCTGGGCGCCGATCCCCGCAACACCAACTACGCCGGCGGCAACACGTCCGCCAAGGGCACCGGCACCGACCCCGTGACCGGCGGGGACGTCGAGCTGATGTGGGTGAAGGGGTCCGGCGGGGACCTCGGGACACTCACCGGGGCGGGACTGGCCGTGCTGCGACTGGACCGGCTGCGCGGGCTCGCCGACGTCTACCCGGGCGTCGAGCGCGAGGACGAGATGGTCGCCGCGTTCGACTACTGCCTGCACGGCAAGGGCGGGGCGGCTCCGTCGATCGACACCGCCATGCACGGCCTCGTCGACGCCGCCCACGTCGACCACCTGCACCCCGACTCCGGGATCGCGCTGGCCTGCGCGGCCGACGGCGAGAAGCTGACGGCCGAGTGCTTCGGGGACACCGTCGCGTGGGTGCCCTGGCGCCGGCCCGGCTTCCAGCTGGGACTCGACATCGCGGCCGTCAAGGCGGCCAACCCGCAGGCGATCGGCTGCGTCCTGGGCGGCCACGGCGTCACCGCGTGGGGCGACACCTCCGAGGAGTGCGAGCGCAACTCGCTGCACATCATCCGCACCGCCGAGGCCTTCCTCGCGCAGAAGGGGAAGGCCGATCCGTTCGGGCCGGTCCTCGAAGGCCACGAGGCGCTGCCCGAGGCCGAGCGGCGGGAGCGGGCGGCGGCGCTGGCCCCGTACGTGCGGGCGATCGCCTCGCAGGACCGTCCCCAGGTGGGCCACTTCACCGACTCCGACGTCGTCCTCGACTTCCTGGCGCGGGCCGAGCACCCCCGGCTCGCCGCGCTCGGCACCTCCTGCCCGGACCACTTCCTGCGCACCAAGGTGCGGCCGCTGGTCCTCGACCTGCCGCCCGCAACCCCGCTGGGGGAGGCGATCGCGCGGCTCGGGGAACTGCACGCCGCGTACCGCGAGGAGTACGCCGCCTACTACGACCGGCACGCCGACGCCGACTCGCCCGCCATGCGCGGCGCCGACCCGGCGATCGTGCTGGTGCCGGGCGTGGGCATGTTCTCCTTCGGCAAGGACAAGCAGACGGCGCGGGTGGCCGGCGAGTTCTACGTCAACGCCGTCAACGTGATGCGCGGCGCGGAGGCGGTGTCCTCGTACTCGCCGATCGAGGAGTCGGAGAAGTTCCGCATCGAGTACTGGGCGCTGGAGGAGGCCAAGCTCCGGCGGATGCCGGAGCCGAAGCCGCTCGCGACCCGCGTCGCGCTCGTCACGGGCGCGGGCAGCGGGATCGGCAAGGCCATCGCGCACCGGCTGGCGGCCGAGGGCGCGTGTGTCGTCGTCGCCGACCTGAACGCGGAGAACGCGGCGGCCGTCGCCGAGGAACTGGGCGGACCCGACCGGGCGGTCGCCGTGACCGTCGACGTGACCTCCGAGGAGCAGATCGCCGGCGCCTTCCGGGCCGCCGCGCTCGCCTTCGGCGGGGTGGACCTGGTCGTCAACAACGCCGGGATCTCCATCTCCAAGCCGCTGCTCGAGACGTCCGCCCGCGACTGGGACCTCCAGCACGACATCATGGCCCGCGGGTCGTTCCTGGTCTCGCGGGAGGCGGCGCGGGTCATGATCGCCCAGGGGCTGGGCGGCGACATCGTCTACATCGCGTCGAAGAACGCCGTCTTCGCCGGTCCGAACAACATCGCCTACTCCGCCACCAAGGCCGACCAGGCCCACCAGGTGCGCCTGCTCGCCGCCGAGCTGGGCGAGCACGGCATCCGCGTCAACGGCGTCAACCCGGACGGCGTGGTGCGCGGGTCGGGCATCTTCGCGGGCGGCTGGGGCGCGCAGCGCGCCGCGACCTACGGCATCGAGGAGGAGAAGCTCGGCGAGTTCTACGCCCAGCGGACCATCCTCAAGCGCGAGGTGCTGCCGGAGCACGTGGCGAACGCGGTGTTCGCGCTCACCGGCGGCGAGCTCACCCACACCACCGGACTGCACGTCCCCGTCGACGCGGGTGTGGCGGCCGCGTTCCTCCGGTGACCGCCGTGCGGTCGTACGCGGCGGTCGACCTCGGCGCGTCCAGCGGGCGCGTCATGGTCGGCCGCGTGGGGACCGACTCGCTGGAGCTGACGGAGGCGCACCGCTTCCGCAACCGGCCGGTCCGGGTCCCGGAGGGGCTGCGCTGGGACGTGCTGTCCCTGTACGCGGGGGTCCTGGACGGGCTGCGGGCGGCCGGTCCGGTGGACTCGGTCGGCATCGACAGCTGGGCGGTGGACTACGGCCTCCTCGACGCGGACGGCGCCCTGCTCGGCAACCCGGTGCACTACCGGGACACGCGCACCGAAGGGGTCGCCGAGAAGGTGTGGGCCACCGTGCCCGCGGCCGAGCTGTACGCGGCCACCGGCCTCCAGTACGCGCCCTTCAACACCCTCTACCAGTTGACGGCCGCCCGCGGCACGCGTGAACTCCGCCAGGCCGCGCGCCTGTTGCTCATTCCCGACCTGCTGGCGTACTGGCTCACGGGCGAGCAGGGAACCGAGCTGACCAACGCCTCCACCACCCAGCTGATCGACCCCCGTACGGGCGACTGGGCGTACGACGTGGCCGAGCGGCTCGGCGTCGACCTGGGACTGTTCGCGCCGCTGCGGCGGCCCGGCGACCCGGCGGGCCTGCTGCGGGCGGGCGTGCTGGAGGAGACGGGGCTCACCGGCCCGGTGCCGGTGACGACGGTCGGCTCGCACGACACCGCCTCCGCCGTGGCCGCCGTCCCGGCGACCGGCGAGCGGTTCGCCTACATCTGCACCGGCACCTGGTCGCTGGCCGGCCTGGAGCTGGCGGCGCCCGTCCTCACCGAGGAGAGCCGGGCGGCCAACTTCACCAACGAGCTGGGGCTGGACGGCACGGTCCGCTACCTGCGCAACATCATGGGGCTGTGGCTGCTCCAGGAGTGCCTGCGGGCCTGGGGCGAACCGGATCTGGGCGAGCTGCTGCGGGAGGCGGCGGGCGTGCCCGCGCTGCGCTCGGTCGTGGACGCCGGGGACGCCGCCTTCCTGGCGCCCGGGCGGATGCCGGAGCGGATCGCCGAGGCGTGCCGGGTGTCCGGACAGCCGGTGCCCGTCACCCCCGCCGAGATCACGCGCTGCATCCTCGACTCCCTCGCCCTGGCCCACCGGCGGGCCGTCGAGGAGGCCCGGCGGCTCGCCGACCACCCGGTCGACGTCGTGCACGTCGTGGGCGGCGGCACCCGCAACACGCTGCTGTGCCAGCTCACCGCGGACGCCTGCGGGCTGCCGGTGGTGGCGGGTCCGACAGAGGCGGCCGCCCTCGGCAACGTGCTCGTCCAGGCCCGCGCGCACGGCTCGGTCGGCGACCGCGCCGACATGCGCCGGCTGCTCGCCCGCACCCAGTCGCCGACGCGCTACGAGCCGCGGGGCGACAGCGGGCCGTGGCGCGAGGCGGCGGCCCGGCTCGCCGCGCGGTGAGCGGGGGTCTCCCCGGGGCCGTCGGCCCCGGACTACTCTGCACTCATCCGATGACCTACCGCGAGGAGCCGCGATGCGTGTCGCACTGTTCCTGACCTGTGTCAACGACACGCTCTATCCGGACACCGGCCGCGCCGTGGTGAAACTGCTGACCAGACTGGGCGTCGAGGTGGACTTCCCGATGGCCCAGACCTGCTGCGGCCAGGCCCACTACAACACCGGTTACCGTCATGAGGCCGAGCCGCTCGCCCGGCATTTCTCCGATGTCTTCGCGGAGTACGAGGCGATCGTGACGCCTTCGGGGTCCTGCGGGGCGATGGTGCGGGAGCTGTATCCGAGGATGGGCGAGCGGGCCCGGGCCGAGGGGCGCGGGGACACCCTCGCCGCCACCCTGGCGCCGGTGGTGCCGAAGACGTACGAACTCACCGAGTTCCTGGTGGACGTGCTCCGTGTCACGGACGTCGGCGCGTACTACCCGCACAAGGTGACCTATCACCCGACCTGTCACGGGCTGCGCGGCCTGGGCCTCGGGGACCGTCCCCGGCGTCTGCTCCGGGCCGTGGCGGGGCTGGAGCTGGTGGAGCTGCCGGGGGCCGACGAGTGCTGCGGCTTCGGCGGGACCTTCGCGCTGAAGAACTCCGACGTCTCGGCCGCGATGGGCGCCGACAAGGTGCGCAACGCCGAGTCGACGGGTGCCGAGGTGCTCTGCGCGGCGGACAACTCCTGCCTGATGCACATCGGCGGCACCATGACCCGGCTGGAGAGCGGCATGCGGCCCGTGCACATCGCGGAGATCCTGGCGAGCACGAAGGAGGGACCGGCGTCATGAGCGGGACGTTCGTGGGCATGCCGGCCTTCCCCGAGGCCGCGCGCGAGGCGGTCGGCGACCGGACGCTGCGGGCCAATCTGCGGCACGCCACGCACACCATCCGGGCCAAGCGGGCGGCCGCGGTGGCCGAGGTGTCCGACTGGGCGCAGCTGCGGGAGGCGGGCAAGCGGATCAAGGACCACACGCTGCGCCGGCTCGACCACTACCTCGTGCAACTGGAGGAGGCCGTGACGGCGGCGGGCGGCACCGTCCACTGGGCCGCCGACGCCGACGAGGCCAACCGGATCGTGGCCGCCCTGGTCAAGGAGACCGGCGAGTCGGATCTCGTCAAGGTCAAGTCGATGGCCACCCAGGAGATCGGGCTCAACGAGGCGCTGGAGGCGGAGGGCATCCGCGCCTACGAGACCGATCTCGCCGAACTCATCGTGCAGTTGGGCCGGGACCGGCCGTCGCACATCCTGGTCCCGGCCATCCACCGCAACCGGGGCGAGATCCGGGACATCTTCGCCCGGGAGATGAGCGCGTGGGGCCGCCCCGCGCCCGAGGGGCTGACCGACACGCCCGCCGAACTCGCGGAGGCCGCCCGCCTCCACCTGCGCGAGAAGTTCCTGCGCGCCAAGGTCGGGATCTCCGGCGCCAACTTCATGGTCGCCGAGACCGGCACCCTGGTGGTCGTCGAGTCCGAGGGCAACGGACGGATGTGCCTGACCCTGCCCGAGACGCTGATCTCGGTCGTCGGCATCGAGAAGATCGTGCCGACCTGGCGTGACCTGGAGGTCTTCCTCCAGACGCTGCCCCGCTCCTCGACGGCGGAGCGCATGAACCCGTACACCTCGACCTGGACGGGCACGACGGACGGCGACGGCCCGCGCACCTTCCACCTGGTGCTGCTGGACAACGGACGCACCGACACCCTCGCCGACGAGGTCGGCCGGCAGGCCCTGCGCTGCATCCGCTGCTCCGCCTGTCTGAACGTGTGCCCGGTCTACGAGCGCGCCGGCGGCCACGCCTACGGCTCGGTCTATCCCGGCCCGATCGGCGCGATCCTCAGCCCCCAACTGCGGGGTACCGGGAGCGAGATCGACGCCTCCCTGCCCTACGCCTCCTCGCTGTGCGGGGCCTGCTACGAGGTGTGCCCGGTGGCCATCGACATCCCGGAGGTGCTGGTGCACCTGCGCGAACGGGTCGTGCAGGGCGGCCCGGTCACCCGCGAGGGCAACAAGGTGGTGGTCAAGCCCGCCAAGGGGCACGCGGCGGAACGGGCCGCGATGCGGGCGGCGCGCTGGGCGTTCGGCAGGCCCGGGGCCCTGCGCGCCGGGCAGCGGCTGGCCTCCCGGACCCGCGGGCTGCATCCCCGTACGCTGCCGGGCCCCGGCCGGGCGTGGAGCGCCTCGCGGGATCTGCCGGCGGTGCCCGCGGAGCCGTTCCGCGACTGGTGGCAGCGGACGAACGGCGGCACTGCCGACGGCACGAGCGGCGAAGGAGCGGCGAAGTGAGCAGCAGGGAACGGATCCTGGGCCGGGTGCGGCGCGCGCTGGCGGACGTGCCCCGGGACGACACCCCGTACGGGGAGGCGGTCGCCCGTGACTACCTGCGCGAGCACGGCGCCCGCGACACCGCCGCGACGGTCGAGCTGCTGGCGGAGAACCTGACGGAGTACCGGGCCCTCGTGCACCGGTGCGCCGAGGGGGAACTGCCCGCCGTGCTGGCCCGATTGCTCGCGGAGCGGAGGGCGGCCACGGTCCTCGTGCCGCCGGGCCTCGACGAGACCTGGCTGGCGCGCTCGGACGTGGCGCGCGTCGCGGACCTGGCGGGGAGCGGCGCGCACGAGCTGGACCGCGTGGACAGCGTGGTCACGGCGTGCGCGGTGGCCGTCGCGGAGACGGGGACCATCGTGCTGGACGGCGGCCCCGACCAGGGCCGGCGCCGGATCACCCTGGTCCCGGATCACCACATCTGCGTGGTGCGGGTCCCGGAGCAGGTCGTGTCCTCCGTGCCCCAGGCCCTGGAACGGCTCGACCCGCTCCGCCCGTCGACCTGGATCTCCGGCCCCTCGGCGACCAGCGACATCGAACTCGACCGGGTGGAAGGGGTGCACGGCCCGCGCACCCTGGAGGTGGTCCTGGTCGGCTGAGCCCGTGGAGGGGCGGCTCCGGCCGGCCGCCGCCCCGGCTCAGGAGTAGGTCATCGGGCAGCCGTACCGCAGGGAGTACTGCGCGGCGCGCAGGTAGAGCGCCACGTAGAAGGCCGCGTCCGGGTCCTCGGCCCACGTCCCGGGCCGCACCCGGGCGGTCCGCTCCGCCCCGCCCTCCAGGAACCACAGGCTCAGTGCGAGGTTCTCGCCCGCGGGTATCGCGTCCACGGGCAGGGCGATCGCCGCGGCCAGCCGCTCGGCCAGGGCGAGCACCCGCGGGGCCCCGGCGACCGCCGTGTCCTCGCCGGAGTACGCGGTGCCGACGGGGAGCACGATCTCCTCGTCCAGCGCGAACGGCACCAGCACGCTCCAGTCGAGGAGCGCCGACAGCTCCGCGTCGGTCAGCAGCGTCCCGCACAGCGCCAAGAAGCCGTCCATGGACGGGCCGACCTTCTCCTCGAACCAGCCCGGCGCCTCCCGTGCCTCGTACGGGGGCAGGCCGCGCCGCGCCAGCTCGGTGTCCAGCGCGGCGGCGACGTCCCCGTACCCGTCCTCCCCCGGCTGCGACCAGTCCCGCGCGGCGACACTCACCAGATAGACACCCATGATCGCAACGTACCGGCCGCCACCGACAAACGTCCCGGTCCCCCGTGACAACCAGGGTGAACAAGCGCTTAGATAGGTGATCGAACGTCCGCAGGACCGCGACCGAACCCTCCGGAGGCCCCGTTGTTCACGTCCGTCGACGATGTCTGCGCGCGGCTCGCCGAGAGCGGCTACCTGGCCTCCCCCGCCGTCGCCACGACCGTCTTCCTCGCCGACCGGCTCGGCAAGCCGCTGCTGGTGGAGGGCCCCGCCGGGGTCGGCAAGACGGAGCTCGCCAAGGCCGTGGCGCGGGTCGCGGGAGCCCGGCTGGTACGGCTCCAGTGCTACGAGGGCGTCGACGAGTCCCGGGCCCTGTACGAGTGGAACCACGCCAAGCAGCTGCTGCGCATCAGCGCGGGCCGGGACGAGAGCTGGGACGAGACCCGCACCGACATCTTCAGCGAGGAGTTCCTCCTCCCCCGGCCGCTGCTGACCGCCATCCGCGGCGACGAACCGACGGTCCTGCTCATCGACGAGACCGACAAGGCCGACGTCGAGGTGGAGGGGCTGCTCCTGGAGGTGCTGAGCGACTTCCAGGTCACCGTCCCGGAGCTCGGCACGATCACCGCGGCGCGCCGCCCGTTCGTCGTCCTCACCTCCAACGCGAGCCGTGAGCTGTCGGAGGCGCTGCGCCGGCGCTGTCTCTTCCTGCACATCGGCTTCCCCGAGGAGGAGCTGGAGCGGCGGATCGTCCGGCTGAAGGTGCCCGGCATCGAGGAGGCGCTGGCGCAGTCGGTGGTCCGGGTGATCGGCGCGCTGCGCGCGATGGACCTGCGCAAGGCGCCGTCCGTCGCCGAGACCGTCGACTGGGCCCGCACCCTGCTCGCGCTCGGTGCGACCGCCCTGGACGAGGGTGTCGTCCGCGACAGCCTCGGCGTGATCCTCAAGCACCAGGAGGACATCCTCAAGGCCGGCGCGAAGCTCGACCTGGACGCCGTGTGAGCGCCGAGGCCGCCGACCGCGTGGTCGGCCTGGTGGCGGCGCTGCGCGCGCACGGACTGCGGATCGGCACGGGTGAGACGGTGGACGCCGCCGAGGCGGCGGCGGTGCTCGGCTTCGCGGACCGCGCGGTGCTGCGCGAGGGGCTCGCCGCGGCCCTGCTGCACTCTCCGGACCAGCGAAGGGTCTTCGACACCGTCTTCGACCTGTACTTCCCGTACGGCGTCGGCGCGCCGCAGGGCGGGCCCGGCGACCGGGACGACCTGCGGGAGCGGCTGGCCGCCGCGCTCGCCGACGACGACGCGACGGCGCTGGCCCGGTTGGCCGTGGAGGCCGTCGACGGGTTCGGCGGGTACGGGAGTTCACCGGGCGCGGACGGCTGGTCGTCGTACCAGGCGCTGGAACGCCTGCGCCCGCAGACACTGCTGGCGCGGGTCCGTGACGACGTCCGTTCCCGGGGTGGGGGTCCCGGATTCACCGACCGGCTCCTGGAGGACGAGATCCGGCGGCGCATCGAGGTCTTCCGCACCCTGGTGGCCGGGGAGGCCCGGCGCCGGGTGGCGGAGCGGCGGGGGCGGGACGAGATCGCCCGGCGGGCGGTCGCGCCGACCGTGGACCGGGTCGACTTCCTGTACGCAGGGAAGGACCGGCTGGCCGAACTGCGGCGCACCGTACAGCCGTTGGCGCGCAAGCTGGCCACCCGCATGGCCGCGCGCCGCCGGCGGGCCTCGCGCGGCACCATCGACCTGCGGCGCACCCTGCGCGGTTCCCTCTCGACGGGCGGGGTGCCGATGCGGCCGGTGCTGCGCCGCCGGCGGCCGGTCCGCCCCGAACTGGTGCTCCTGTGCGATGTCTCGGGGTCGGTGTCGGGCTTCTCCGACTTCACGATGCTGCTGGTGCAGGCCCTGCACGACCAGTTCACCAAGGTGCGGGTGTTCGCCTTCGTCAACCGGATCGACGAGGTGACCGGGCTGCTCGGACACGGGGCGGCGGACCCGGCGGGCCTCGGCGCGCGCATCAGGGCGGAGGCCGGCCTGACGGGCCACCACGGCAGCAGCGACTACGGGGCCGCGCTGGGAGAGTTCACCGCACGGTACGGGGACGCGGTCGGCCCGCGCAGCACGGTCTTCGTGCTCGGCGACGCCCGGACCAACATGAGCGACCCCAATCCGGCCGCCCTGCGGCGGATCGCCGGACAGGCGCGCCACCTCCACTGGCTGAACCCGGAGCCGCGCACCCTGTGGGGCACGGGTGACTCGGCGGCGCCCGAGTACGCCGGGCTGGTCGCGATGCACGAGTGCCGCAACGCCGGCCAACTCGGCGCACTGATCGGCAGGTTGCTTCCCGTCTGAGCGACGCCGACCGGTGCCGCCCGGCGCAACCCCGCGGTTCTTGCCGTTACCCCGCGGTTCTTCCCGTTCCTACGGTGCCTTGCCGTAGTCCTTGGCCATCGAACCGGCGAAGTCGTAGACCACGCACTGTTCGTCGCCCACGACCCAGGCGTCGTGTCCGGGAGTCACCACGAAGACGTCCCCGGGCCCGAGTTCGCCCTCCCCGCCCTCGTCCATGGTGATGTGCATGCGGCCCTGGACCACGTACCCGTTGTGGTGGATCTGGCAGGTGTCGGTTCCCGCCACCGAGGCCAGCGACTCCGTCCACCGCCATCCCGGTTCGAAGGTCGCCACGGCGAAGTCGAGCCCCGTCATGTGGACGGCCTCGATGTGGCCGCGGGGGAAATCGCGCCGCTCGTCCGGCTTCTCGAGCGCCTTCACTTCCATCATGACGCTCCCTCCTTCCGGCCGCGCCTCACCGCGGCCGGGGCCGGTCTCCCCGGCGGCCGTGGGCGTCGCCGGTCGGGGGCCGGGCCCCACCTTCCATCCTCCGTCCGCCCGCCGGGGGCCGCCATTCGACGCGGGCGGCCGTCACGGGCGTGTGCTACGCCGTCGGTCCGCAGAGTTCGGCGAAGCGCGCGGTGTCGATGTTGCCGCCGGAGAGGATCACGCCGACGCGTCGCGGGAGCGGGCCGGCCCGCCCGGCGAGCAGGGCGGCGATCGGGGTGGCTCCGCTGGGCTCCACGACGATCTTCAGACGTTCGAAGGCGAAGCGCATGGCGGCCCGGATCTCGTCGTCGTCGACCAGGGCGATGTCGTCGACCAGCCGCCGGTTGACCGAGAACGTCAGCTCCCCGGGCGTGTGCAGGGCCTGTCCGTCGGCGATGGTGCGCGGCACCGGGATCTCGACCCGCCGGCCCGCGTCGAGCGAGCGCTTGGTGTCGTCCCCGGCCTCCGGCTCGACGCCTAGGACGCGGGTGGCCGGGTGCAGCCCCTTGACGGCCGTCGCGCTGCCGGCGATGAGGCCGCCGCCCCCGACCGGCACCAGCAGGGCGTCCAGTTCTCCCGCCTCCTCCAGCAGTTCGAGCGCGGCGGTGCCCTGACCGGCCATGACGTGCGGGTGCTCGTAGGGCGGGATGAGGGCCAGCCCCCGGTCGGCGGCCAGCGCCCCGGCGACGGCCGCCCGGTCGCCGGTGTAGCGGTCGTACGTGACGATCTCGGCGCCGTAGCCCTCGGTGGCCGCGCGCTTGGAGCGGGGCGCGTCCTCCGGCATGACGATCACCGCGGTGGTGCCGAGCTCGCGGGCGGCCAGGGCGACGGCCTGGGCGTGGTTGCCGGAGGAGTACGCGGCGACGCCCCGGGCGAGCTGTTCGGGGGCCAGCCGGGAGACCGCGTTGTAGGCGCCCCGGAACTTGAACGCGCCGACGCGCTGGAAGTTCTCGCACTTCAGCAGCACCTCGGCGCCCACCAGCTCGTCCAGGGTGCGGGAGCGCAGCACGGGGGTGCGGTGTGCGACGCCCTTCAGCCGGGCGGCCGCGTCGCGCACGTCGTCGAGGGTGATCGGCGGGGGTGTGGTCGTCACGGGTGGGCTCCCTCGGGATGGCCGCCGGCACCGGGGATGCCGTCGGCACCGGGCGCTCGCGCGGTTCTGGACTGGGCGAGATAGCTGTAGGCGGAGGCACGGGAGATGCCGAGGCGGGCGGCGACCTGTTCGATGGCGCGCCGCACGGCGAACACGCCGCGTTCGTCGAGGCCGCGGAAGAGCGCGAGGCGCCGGGCCCGGTCGAGGCCGGCCCAGGTCTGGTCCTGGCGCCGCAGCCGGTCGTCGAGGAGGGCGTCGACGACGGAGTCGATGTCGTCGCCGAAGGTGGTCACCGGGGCCTCGGCCCGGGGCGTCGCCGCCGTACCGGCGAGCGCGGCCAGCAGGCCCTGCACCCGGTCCACCTCGGTGACGTCGACGTTGACGCACAGGGCGCCGAAGACCGCGCCGGCGGAGTCGCGCAGCACCATCGTGGACGACTTCACCAGCCGTCCGGCGCCGGTGCGGGTGACGTAGTTCAGCTCGTCGGCGGCCTCGTCGCCGCGGGCGAGCACGCGCATGCCGATCTCGCTCATCGCGCCGCCGACGGTGCGCCCGGTCACCGACCCCGCGACCGCCACGACGGACGTCTCCGGCCGCCGGTAGTCGTGCAGCACGACCTCGCACACCGGCCCGAAGGTCGCGGCGATCCCGTCGACGACGGGGGTGAGCGCACGCAGGACCGCGTCCCGCTCGGTCTCCCGGGATTCCATGCCTCCATTAGACCACGCGTCCAGAGGCTGGACCTACAGTCCAGAACGACGGAGGGTGCGCAGACTCGATGACAGGAGGGATGCGCACAAAACCTCTCGTCCTGGCGTCCTCTCGTCATTTCGTCGGCACGCGGGTCGACGCTCTCCCGGCCGACGGCGTAGAAGGATCGGTGCGCAGCGCGCAGACGCGGCCGCGGTCCGTGCGCAGACGCTCTCACGGGCTTGACGCAGAAGCCGTCGAGGCGCGCATCACGCAAAGGGTGGTGCCGCCAATTGCGCTGTCCCTAGGATGGGTTGTCCGCCGTGCCCGACCGTGGCCGGCATCGAACTGGGGGAAGAGATGCAGCCCGGCAAGCAGTTGTCGACGGCGATCGACGCGGCGGTCCCCACGGCCGCCCGCATGTACGACCACTACCTCGGCGGCAAGGACAACTACGCGGCCGACCGCGCGGCATGCGAGGAACTGGACAAGGTCGTCCCGAGCACCCGGGCGCTGGCGCTCAACAACCGCCGGTTCCTCCAGCGGGTGGTGCGGACCCTGACCCAGGAGTTCAGGATCCGGCAGTTCCTGGACCACGGATCGGGCCTGCCCACCCAGGACAACGTGCACCAGGTCGCCCAGCGCGTCGACCCGACCGCGCACGTCGTGTACGTCGACAACGACCCGATGGTGCTGGTGCACGGCCGCGCCCTGCTGGAGCAGGACCGCCGCACCACCGTCATACACGCCGACCTGCGGGACACCGAGACGATCTTCACCCACGAGGACACCCTGCGGCTGATCGACTTCTCGGAGCCGGTGGCGGTGCTGTTCAACTCCGTCTTCCACTGCATCCCCGACAGCGACACCGACGGACCCCGGGCCGTGGTGCGCCGGGTCTCCGAACGCCTGGCGCCCGGCAGCGTCCTGGTGATGTGCCAACTGGTCAGCGAGGACCCGCAGGTCCGGGAGTTCGTCACCGACTTCATGGACAAGGCCACCCAGGGCCACTGGGGCCGGGTGCGCGAGGAGAAGGACGTCGCCGCGCTCTTCGAGGGCACGCGGATCATCGAACCGGGACTGGTGGAGGTCTCCACCTGGCGGCCCGACACCGAGGTCGCGCCCCGCCAGCTCACCCAGGAGTGGATCGAGTTCGGCGGAGTGGGCCTCCTGGGCTGAGCGGGCGCCTCAGGGAGCGGCGGCGTAGCGCCGGTCGGCGGTCTCCTTCAGCAGCGCCAGGGACTCGCGCGGGTCGAGTGCCTCGTCCGCGAGGCGGTCCAGCGCGACCCGGTACTCCTCCGTCTCGTCCCGGTCCTCCAGGAAGGTCGCGCTCCTGATCTGCTCCAGGTAGACGACGTCGGGCAGATCGGCGCCGGCGAAGCGCAGGTAGGTGACCGGTATGGCCGGCGCGGAGGCGTGGGTGACGTCCAACGGCACCACCTGGACGGTGACATGGGGCAGCCCGGCCATCTGCACGAGGTGATCGAGCTGCTCGCGCATCACCTCGCGCCCGCCCAGCACGCGCAGCAGCACCGATTCGTCGAGGACCGCCCACAGCCGCGGGGCGTCGGGGCGCTTCAGCAGTTCGGTGCGCCGCGTGCGCAGTTCCACCCGGCGCTCGACCTCCCGCGAGGTCGCCGACGGCAGACCGCGCTCCACGACGGCGCGCGCGTAGGCGGGGGTCTGCAACAGGCCCGGCACGTACTGGATCTCGAAGGTGCGGATCGCCGTGGCCGCCTCCTGGAGCCCGACCAGCCGGTCGAACCACTCGGGCATGAGCCGCTTGTCGAAGCGCTGCCACCAGCCGGGTTCGCCCGCCTGCCGCAGCAGCCGGATCAGTACCGAGGTCTCGTGCTCCTCGGTCCCGTAGAGCGACAGGAGCGCGCGCACGTCCGCCTCGACGGGAGGCTTGCGGCCCTTGCCCGCCTCGATCCGCGACAGCTTCGCCGGGCTGAACCCGAGGGAGCGCGCGGCCTGTTCCTGGGAGAGTCCGGCGTCCTCCCGGATACCGGCGAGCTGGACACCGACCAGCATTTTGAGCAAGGTCGGGGCGGGCTCGGCCCGGTTCAGATACGGTTCGAGACGGGACACTCGAGGCGACTCGGCAGACATCCTGACTCCCCGTGGACCGGCAGACGACAGACCGCAGTATCGCATCCGAGGCCCTCCGACCGCACGCGGCAAGGGAATCGAGTCCGCATGGAGACCCCCACGCAGCCCCTCGGGGTCCCCCGGACCGACCCGGACCGGCTCGGACGGGCTCAGACCAGGTGGTCGAACTCCCCGTCCTTCGCCCCGGCCACGAACGCGGCGACCTCGGCCGGCGTGTACACCAGCGCGGGCCCGTCGGGATCGCGGGAGTTGCGCAGCGCGACGCCTCCACCGTCCAGCGCCGCGACCTCCACGCAGTTGCCCTCGGCGTTGCTGTGACTGCTCTTGATCCAGCGGACGCCCAGCGAGCTCGCCCGCACTCCGTTCGACACTGACGACACGGCAGTCTCCCTCGCTCGTACGCGCAATTTCCCGTGAAATTGCACGAGGACCTCGTCAGCGTGGATAATAGCCAATGCGTCAACCGCACTTCCCGTCCTACGTCCTGACGTCGCCTCAGGGAGATGCACCGTGTCGTCACCTGCGCAGTTCCGGAGCCGCGAGTCCGCCCCCGTCCGCGACTCGGCCAGAACCGCCGCCCAGTACCTCACGGGCAGCCGGGCGGGATTCGTCCAGGCACGGGAGTTCACCCGGCGCACCCTCGACGCCTGGTCGCTGGAGCACCGCGCCGACGACGCGGTCACCGTCGTCACCGAACTGGCCGCCAACGCCGTCCTGCACGCGCTCCCGCACACCTCGACGGACGCGTTCCATGTGCGGCTGCGGCTCACCCTGCGCCGCTCGCACCTGGTCTGCGCGGTGACCGACCCGGGCGACAGCCTGCCCGTCTACCCGCACACCGCGGACGCCCTCCTGGAACACGGGCGCGGACTGCACATCATCGAGGCCCTCTCCGAGCACTGGGGCTGGACCCGCCGCTCCCCCGTGGGCAAGACCGTCTGGGCGATGCTGCCGACCCGCCTGCCGTCCTGACCCCGACCCCGCCCCTGACACCTGACATGACTGCCACGAAGAGAACCTCACCGCTCCAGGACCTGCACCACGTGCCCTGGCCCGAGATCAAGGACTCCACGGGCTCCGCCGCCGGCATTCCCTTCCTGCTGACCACGCTCGCCCGGGGCGACGCCGACAGCGCCGGGTCCGCCCTCGGCCAACTTCGGCGCCGGATATGCCAGTTCGGCTTCGTCGTCGAACAGGCGACGGCGGCGACCGTGCCCTTCCTCTGGGAACTGGTCCGGCTCCCCCAGGTCACCTGTCGCGCGGAGATCCTGGGCCTGCTGAAGAGCATCGCCGACACCCGCCAGTGGGAGACCACCGCCGCCGCGTACCCCAAGCTGCTGCACCACCCCGACAACTACGTGGCCTGGGAACGCGCGGCCCACCACGCCGTGCACGCCCAGCGCGACGTCCTGAGCCAGCTGCTCGCCGAGCGGGACGCCGAGATCGTACGGGCCACCACGGAACTCGCCGCGACCCTGGCCGACTGATGCCGTCGCCGGGCGTTCACGGCGCTCCGCGGGCCGCGTGTCCCCACCGTCGCACCCGAGCGCTAGGTTGACCGCATGAGCAACCTTGACCGCGCTCCCGTACCGAGCGTGTGCGGCGGCCGTGGATTCGTCGTCGCCGAACCCGTCCGTGAACTGCTGAGCCCCCGGCGGGTGAAGCTCGGCGGGACGACCGAGGTCCGCCGGCTGCTGCCCAACCTCGGCCGCCGCATGATCGGCGCCTGGGCCTTCGTCGACCACTACGGCCCCGACGACATCGCCGACGAGCCCGGGATGCAGGTCGCGCCGCATCCGCACATGGGTCTCCAGACCGTCAGCTGGCTGCACGAGGGCGAGGTGCTGCACCGGGACTCGACCGGCAGCCTCCAGACCATCCGCCCCAGGGAACTCGGGCTGATGACCTCGGGGCGGGCGATCAGCCACTCCGAGGAGAGCCCGCGCTCGCACGCCCGCTATCTGCACGGCGCCCAGCTGTGGGTCGCGCTGCCCGACGCCCACCGGCACACCGACGCCCACTTCGAGCACCACGCCGACCTGCCCACGGTCACGGCCCCCGGTCTCACGGCCACCGTGATCCTCGGCGGGCTCGACGGCTCCGTCTCCCCCGGAACGGCGTACACGCCCCTCGTGGGCGCCGATCTGTCCCTCGCCCGGGGTGCCGACGTCCGGCTGCCGCTGGAGCCGGACTTCGAGTACGGCGTGCTGTCGATGTCCGGCGAGGCGGAGGTGGACGGGGTGACCGTGCTGCCGGGCTCGATGCTCTACCTCGGCTGCGGCCGCACCGAACTGCGACTGCGGGCCGAGTCGGACGCGGGCCTGATGCTGCTCGGCGGCGAGCCCTTCGAGGAGGAGCTCGTCATGTGGTGGAACTTCGTCGGCAGGTCCCAGGAGGAGATCGAGCAGGCCCGCGCGGACTGGACGAACGGCACCCGCTTCGGCGAGGTGAAGGGCTACGACGGCGACCCCCTGCGCGCCCCGGCGCTCCCGGCGACCCCGCTGAAGCCGCGCGGACGGGTGCGCTGAAGCCCCGCGGGCAGGTGCGCCGACCGGTCAGGCCGGCCGTGCCCGCCCGCGCCGAAGAAGGACCAGCCGAGTTCCGTGGCCCTCTTCTCCACCTCCGGCAGCACCCGGCGCCGGTCGGCGCGCCCGGCAGGGCCATGGTCTCCTCGAACTCACCCACATCGTGTAGTGGAATATTGAACTACCAGGTCCGGTTGACGGCCTCGAAGGAGGCACGAGTGGACACGACATACAGGACGAGCGGCGACACCGAGTACTACGCCCACGGAACGCCGGCCGAGCGGTGGGAGCGGGCGCGGCTCTTCTTCGCGGCGAAGGAGTACACGGCGGCCGCGCGGGTGCTCACGGGGCTGGTCGAGGAGGTGCCGGAGCAGACCGGGCCCCGGCTGCTGCTGGCCCGCTCCTACTACCACTCCGCCCAGCTGCTGCGCGCCGAGGCCGAGTTGCGCACGATCGTCGAGCGGGACCCGGTGGAGCACTACGCCCGGCTGATGCTCGGCCGCACCCTGGAGCGGCAGGGGCGGCACGAGGAGGCCCGGCCCCATCTGCGGGTCGCCTCGGCCCTGTCCGGGGACTTCGGCGCGGCTCCGGCCGACGTCTGAGCCGGGGAGCGGGCTTCCCCGCGGCGGCCCGGCGGTGATCACACCGCCGGGCCGCCGCCGTGTCCGGCGACCGCTCAGGCGGCCGTCCGCCGCCCCCGCCGGTGCGCGATCTCGCCGAGGACGACGTCCACGGCGAGGAACCCAACCAGCGGAATGCCGAGCAGCGGGACGAACCAGCCGAGCACGGCGACCGTCGCCATCAGCGGGACCAGGACGTACGGCGGGACCTGCGCCCAGGCGCCGCGCGGGATCGGACGGCCGAAGGAGGAACCACGTCCGCGCTGCCACCACATGCGGTAGCCCCACACGATCAGCAGGACCAGGGACGCCGCGAGGAGCATCAGCGCGAGCTGGTTGGCCAGGCCGAACAGGACGCCGGTGTGCAGGTCGATGCCCCAGCGGGTCAGCTTGGCGAGCAGCGGGTGGTCGTCGAAGCGCAGGACGTCGGTCACCTTCCCGGTGGCCGGGTCGACGGCCACCGCGTCCTGCTTCTCGGGCCAGCTGCGCTGGACCTGCTTGACCACGTACGCGGTGGAGGCGTCGGCCGGCGGGACGATCTCGACCGGGTCGCCCAGCCCCTCGGCGCGCGCGGCGGCGAGCACCGCGTCGAGGCCGACACCGTGCTCGCCGTCCCCGCCCGCGCCGGAGGCCGCGTCGTGACCCGCGTGCTCGCCGCCGCCGGTGGCCGCCGAGACCGAGGGGGTGGCCTGGCCGAGGGAGGTGCGCAGGACGTCGATGTTGGCGCCGGCATAGGTGGACCAGGTCAGTCCGGTCGCCGACAGGAAGATGAAGCCGGCCGCCGCCCAGACGCCGACGGTGCCGTGCAGGCCCAGGGTGCGGCGCCTTCCCTGGGTGGCGCGGACCTTGCGCAGGGCGCGGCGGCGGGAGAACCAGAGCACCAGACCGCCGCCCGCGATCACCCACAGCCAGCTGGCGGCGAGTTCGCTGTAGAGCCGGCCGTTCTCGCCGAGGTGCAGGTCACGGTGGAACTCGTCGATCCAGGTACGCAGGGGCAGCGCGCCGGTCGAGCCGTACTGTTCGAGGGAACCGCGCACTTCGGCGGTGTAGGGGTCGACGAAGACGGCGAGGGTGTGGCCGGCGCCGACGCCCTCGACGCCGGAGAGCATCACACGGGTGCTGGCGTCGTCCTCGGGCGAGGGGCGCACGGCCGAGACCGTGCCCTCGGGGTGGGCCTTGCGGGCGGCGTCCACCTGCTGGGAGACGGGCAGCTTCGTGTCGCCGGCGGGCACGGTCATCTCGTGCGCGTAGACGAGCTTCTCGGCCTGGAAGGCTCCCGCGTACAGGAATCCGGTGACGGCGGCGACCAGCAGGAACGGGGCGACGAACACGCCGGCGTAGAAGTGCAGCCGCAGCACGAGCGGGCGCAGCGGGGCCCAGGGGCCGCGGGACTTCGGCGCGGGGGCCGCCGTCCGCGGATCCTCGTCCGAGGGCTGCCCTTCCGCCGGAGCGGGGCCGGGGGCGGGGGAGGTCGGGGGTGCGGTGGACATGGGTGGGCTTCTCCGAGGGCAGGGGACGGGAGCGGGAACAGCGCCGCGGGGAGGGCGTCCGGCCGTGACGCACCAGTAGTCGGAAGGCGGCGGCGCCGAGTTCCCGGCACGTTCGGTGACCTGGGTCACACGTGCTCACCTCGTGGGATGCTGGCCCGATGTCATCTCCCATCCCCCGCGCGCCCCTTGCCGAGCGGATCGAGGAACTCCTCGCCCCCGGTGGCCCGTTGCCCATCGTCGCGGCCGGCGACCCCGTCCTGCGGACCGGCACGGAGCGCTACGACGGCCAGCTCGAACCCGCCCTGCTGGCGCGGTTCGTGGAGGCCCTGCGCACCACCATGCACGCGGCGCCGGGTGTCGGTCTGGCCGCTCCGCAGGTCGGGGTGGAACTGCGGATCGCCGTCATCGAGGACCCGGCGCCGGTGCCGCAGGAGATGCGGCTGGTCCGCGGCCGGGTGCCCCAGCCGTTCCGGGTGCTCGTCAACCCGTCCTACGAGGCGGCCGGTCCGGCCCGCGCCGCATTCTTCGAGGGCTGTCTGAGCGTGCCGGGCTACCAGGCGGTGGTGGCCCGGCACGCCGAGGTGCGGCTGACCGGCTCGGACGAGCACGGCCGGCCGCTGGACGAGGTGTTCGGCGGCTGGCCCGCCCGGATCGTCCAGCACGAGACGGACCATCTCGACGGCGTGCTCTACCTCGACCGGGCCGAGCCGCGCTCGCTCTGCGCCAACCAGGCCGTGCTCGAGCGCTGGACGCAGCCCACGGCCGAGGAGGCGGCGCGGGCGCTGGGCTTCGAACTGCCCTGAGCGGGGGCCCGGCCGGCCGTCCCGGTCAGCTGTCCCTGAGCGCCTCCAGCAGCCTCAGCCACACCTCGCTGAGGGTGGGGTAGGACGGGACGGCGTGCCAGAGCCGGGCGACGGGCACCTGGCCGACGACGGCGACGGTCGCGGAGTGGATCAGTTCGCCGACCCCCGGGCCGACGAAGGTGACCCCGAGCAGGATCTCCCGTTCCAGGTCGACGACCATCCGGGCGCGTCCGTTGTAGCCCTCCGCGTACAGACCCGCCCCGGCCACCGAGGACATGTCGACGTCGACGGCCCGCACCCGGTGTCCGGCCGCTTCCGCCTCGGCGAGCGAGAGGCCGACGGCGGCCGCCTCCGGGTCGGTGAAGACGACCTGCGGGACGCACTCGTGGTCCGCGGTGGCGGCGTGGGCGCTCCACGGGTCGCTCTGCGGCAGGTCGGTGCCGGCGGCGCGGGCGACGATGGCGGCGCCCGCGATCCGCGCCTGGTACTTGCCCTGGTGGGTGAGGAGGGCGCGGTGGTTGACGTCGCCCACCCCGTACAGCCAGTCGGTGCCGGTGACGCGCAGGCTGTCGTCGACGTCGAGCCAGGAGCCGGGGGTCAGGCCGACCGTCTCCAGCCCGATGTCGTCGGTGCGCGGGGCACGGCCGACCGCGAAGAGGATCTCGTCGGCCTCGATGCGTTCGCCGGTGTCGGTGACGACCACGACGACACCGTCGGTGCGGCTCACCGACGCCACCGAGGTGCCGGTGCGCACGTCCGCCCCGGCCTCGGTGAGCGCCGCGGCGACCAGTTCTCCGGCGAACGGCTCCATCCGGTCGAGCAGGCCCTTGCCCCGCACCAGCAGGGTGACCTGCGAGCCGAGCGCCTGCCAGGCGGTGGCCATCTCGGTGGCGACGACTCCCCCGCCGACCACGACGAGCCGGCCGGGCGCCGAGCGGGCGCTGGTGGCCTCCCGGCTGGTCCAGGGCCCGACCTCGGAGAGGCCGGGCAGGCCGGGCAGGGCGGCGCGGGTGCCGGTGGCGACGACGACCGCGTGGCGGGCCGTGAGCACCTTGTCCCCGACCGTCACCGTGCGCGGGCCGGTCAGTCTGCCGTGGCCGCGGTGGAGATCCGCGCCGATGCTCTTGATCCACTCGACCTGGCCGTCGTCCGTCCAGTCGCCGGTGAACCAGTTGCGGCGGGCGAGGACCGCCGCCGTGTCCAGCGGGCCCTGCACCGCCTCGCGCAGGCCGGGCAGCCTGCGGGCGTCCGCGCGGGCGATGACCGGGCGCAGCAGGGCCTTGCTGGGCATGCACGCCCAGTACGAGCACTCGCCGCCGACCAGTTCGCTCTCCACGACCGCGGTGGTGAGGCCGGCCGCACGGGTGCGGTCGGCGACGTTCTCCCCCACGGGCCCGGCCCCGAGCACCACGACGTCGTACACGTTGGTTTCCGATTCCGTCATGGGGTCAGTCTGGTGGGTGGTGTGCGGGGTGGCCACACGGGTAGGGGCGCGGAATACGCGTCCGGACGGCCGTGTTGTCGCCAACGGCTTCACCCCATGTCAGGCACCCCTGGCAGGAAGCACCGGGAAGAGGGAATCACGCCATGAGCAGCACCGTGGAGCTCACCAAGGAGAACTTCGACCAGACGGTCACCGACAACGACTTCGTCCTGATCGACTTCTGGGCGGCCTGGTGCGGTCCGTGCCGGCAGTTCGCCCCGGTCTACGACAAGGCGGCGCAGGAGAACCCGGACCTGGTGTTCGGCAAGGTGGACACCGAGGCGCAGCCGGAACTGGCCGCGGCCTTCGGTATCCAGTCCATCCCGACGCTGATGATCGTGCGGGACCGCGTCGCCGTGTTCGCCCAGCCGGGCGCCCTGCCCGAGGCCGCCCTCACGGACGTCATCGGACAGGCGCGCAAGCTCGACATGGACGAGGTCCGCAAGTCGGTCGAGGAGCAGCAGGCGAAGGCCGGCGCGGACGGCACCCCGCAGGCCGAGGGCGCCTGACCGCCCCGGACCTGCCGGGAGGGCGCCGGGCCTAGAAGGGGTAAGGCGCCACGTCCCCGCGCACGGTCGTCCAGCGCACGTCGGTGAAGGCCTCCAGATTGGCCTCGCCGCCGAAGCGCGCGCCGGTGCCGGAGGCGGCCACCCCGCCGAAGGGCGCGACCGCCTCGTCGTTCACCGTCTGGTCGTTGATGTGGACGATGCCGGTCGGGATGCGTTCGGCGAGGTCGAGGCCGCTGGCGGGGTCGCGGGTGACGATGCCGAGCGAGAGGCCGTAGGAGCTGCGCGCGGCCAGGGCCGCCGCCTCGTCGGCCGTGGTGAAGGAGCGGACGGGCGCCACCGGGCCGAACACCTCCTCCGCGTAGGCGGGGGTGTCGTCGTCGACGCCCGCGAGGACGGTCGGCCGGTAGAAGAGGCTGTCGTGCGTGCCGCCCGCGGCGAGCTTCGCGCCGGCCGCCGTGCTGGCCTCCACCAGGCCGTGCACCTTGCCGAGTTGGCCGTCGTCGATGAGCGGGCCGAGGTGCACCTGCGCGCGGTGCGGGTCGCCGACGGCGAGGGCGTCGGCCTTCGCGGCGAGCCGCTCGACGTACTCCTCGTAGAGGGAGGCGTGCACGAGGTGGCGGCCGGTGGTCATGCAGATCTGGCCCTGGTGGAAGAACGAGCCCCAGGCAGCCGTGGAGATCACCGCGTCCAGGTCGGCGTCCTCCAGCACGATCAGGGCGGAGTTGCCGCCCAGTTCCAGGTGGGCCCGCTTGAGGTGGCGCCCGGCGGCCTCGCCGACCGCCCGTCCGGCGCCGGTGGACCCGGTGAAGGAGATCACCGGCACCCGCGGGTCGGCGACCAGGGCCGCGCCGGTCTCGGCGCCGCCCGGCAGGACGTGCAGCAGGCCCTCGGGCAGGCCCGCCTGCGCGAAGACCGCGGCCAGCGCCAGACCGCCGCACACCGCCGTGCGCGGGTCCGGCTTGAGGACGACGGCGTTGCCGAGCGCGAGGGCCGGGGCGACGGAGCGGATCGACAGGATCAGCGGGGCGTTGAACGGGGAGATCACGCCGACGACGCCGACGGGCACCCGGCGGGTGTAGGAAAGCCGGGGCGCCTCGCTGGGCAGCACCTGGCCTGCCGGGCGGGAGGCGAGGGCCGCGGCCTCGTAGCACTCCTGGGCGGCGACGTGCAGCTCGAAGTCGGCCTTGCCCGCTATGGAGCCGGACTCGCGCACGATCCACTCGCGCAGTTCGTCCGCGTGCTCCGTGAACAGGTCGCCGGCCTTGCGCAGCACGCCGGCGCGGACGAAGTGCGGCAGGCGGGCCCACTCGGCCTGTGCCGCGCGGGCGGCCTCGGCGGCCGGGCGGACGTCCTCCGCGCCGGCCAGGAAGACCGTGCCCAGCGCATCGCCGGTGGCGGGCTCGGTGACGGTGTACCGGGGGCCCGACAGGGTGCGGGACTGCCAGTTCTGGGGGTCGAGCAACGGCATGAAAGCTCTCCGATCGGGGTCCCGCGGGACTCACGGCTCTCACGGGGGGAGGGGAGGTCCCGGGTGGTCGGCCGCCGGTTCTGCGACGGCGGCGTGGCGGGATGCGGTGATCCGGCGCAGCCGGGGGTGCTGCACCGATGGTCGGACACATCTCCATCTGGTTGAGCGTGCAACATCCTAGTCATGTCGCCGGCACATCGGGACGTCCGGTGGCCCGCCGGTTCCTGCGCCTGCCCCCCGAACAACACACGCCAGCACGGCCGAACGAAGGCCGACGGGACCAAGTCCCGCGAGATGGGCCGGACATCACCAGCGACAAGGCTCAACCGACTTCTGCAACAGCGCACTTGACCGGGCACACCGAGTCCCGATCGGGCGACGCCCCACCGCGCGCAGGGCGCGTTCGGTCTCGTGGGGGCGGGGGTGGGGTGGGGGTTCGGCGGGCGGGCGGGTGGCGTCGGGACCGCGCGGCGGGCGTCCGCGTCGTCCGGCGGCCGGGCGGGCGGCGGGCCCGCGGGGCCGCTGCCGGTGATGCAGACCGTCGCACGCATGGCACGCCTCCCCTGCGACCGTAGTTCAGCTGGAGTCGCGCTGCACCACGGTGGCTCCGTACGGCTCGTGCGACTCGGGGGCGGCCGCGGGGCTGCGCACCGCCCGGTCGACCAGCGAGGCGAGTTCCCGGCCGGAGGGCAGCTCGATCCGGACCGTGCTGAGCCGCGGCCGCAGCAGCCGCCCGAGCATCAGGTCGTCGGCGCCGATCACGGCCACGTCCTGGGGAACACGTAAGCCCGCGTCCAGCAGGGCGCGCATCAGCAGCATGGCGTACTCGTCGTTGTAGGCGAAGACGGCGTCGAGACCGAGCCCGGGCCACCGGGCGGCGAGGGCGGCCGCGGACTCCTCCGTGTAGGCCAGGGACAGCTCGGTGACGGTGGCGTCCGAACCGTGCAGGGCCTCGCGCGCGCCGGCGAGGCGGGGCGCGGAGAACATCTCCATGCCCCGCTCCGCGGGCACGACCACGCCGATCCGGCGGCGGCCGCGGGCGTACAGGTGCCCTGCGGCGCTGCGGCCGACGTCCGCGTGGTCCAGGGGCACCGCGCGGGCCCCCTCGACCGCCTCGGGGCTGAGCGTCACCACGGCCCGGGCGCCGGACCGCTTGAGGACGGCGACGCCCTCGGGGCCGAGGCCGGGACCGGCCACCAGCACGGCGACCGGCCGCAGTTCGGCCCAGGCCCGGGCCGCGTCGTCGTCGCCCTGCCCGGTGGCGCCGTACTGGACGACGGTGTAGTCGAGGCTGCTGAGCGCCCCCTGGAAGTCGTGCACGAACTGGGAGTAGAGCGGGCCCGCCGGGACGGGCAGCGTGGGCATCAGGACCATGCGGCTGTGTCCGGCCCGCAGGGCCCGGGCGGCCGCGTGCGGCACGTACCCGAGCTCCTCGGCCGCGGCGCGGACCCGGCGGCGGGTGGGCTCACTGATACGTACGGCGCCTGCGTTGTTCAGGACGTAGGAGACGGTCGCGCGGGAGACGCCGGCCAGGCGGGCCACGTCGGCGCTGGTGGGCACGGAGCGCGGCGCCGGCGGCATCGTCGGCGCGGGCGTGTTCGGTATCTGCACCATGACGTACGGCATCTTGGCAGAAGCCGGGAACGGGCCGTCGCCCGGGGGACACCGAAATCCGATGACCCGTCAACGAACATGTTCGTGACGTACTTGTCCGGGACGAACACGGTCGCTATTGCGGTGCCATGACCGCACACCCCGACACCCCGCGCAGCCGCCGCGAGCGCCCGGCCAGGCCCGCGCCGACCAGGGAGGGCATCGTGACCGCCGCCCCGGCCGTGCTGCGCGCCGAAGGGCCGCGCGGGCTGACGATGCGACGCCTGGCCGCGGAACTCGACACCGGCGCGGCCTCGTTGTACGTGTACGTCCGCGACACGGCGGAGCTGCACGCGGCCGTGCTCGACGAACCGCTCGGCGCGGCGGCCCCCGCCGGGGCGGGGGGGGAAGCCGGCGCGAGCGGCCGGAGGCGGCGCTCACTTCCTACGCCGGGACGCTCCTCCCGTACCCCGTTCCCGCCCGCCCCGCGCTCGTCTCCCGGCCCGGCGGCCCGCACCAGCTGCGCCCGATCGAGACCCTGCCGGCCCTGCTCGACGAGGGCGGGGTACCGCCGGGGCAGGCCGCCCGGGGTGTGGACCTGCTGGTGCGGCACGCCACCGCGGCGGCCGCCGAGCACACGGACGGGGCCTGCGGGGAGGACCGGGACGCCCTGCGGCACGCGGTGCGCGAGGCCTCCGGGGAGGCGGACGCCCCCGACGCCCCTCGGGAGCGCAGAGTCCGGGCGGCGTCCGGGCGCGCGCGCAGCGGAACGACGCCGTCGGCCCGGGACACCGTCGGCTCAGGGCGCCCTTCGCTCGGGACGCCGTCCGCTCGGGACACCGTCCGCTCATAGTGCTCCGCGGGCCGTGGCCGGTGTCCTTACGGCATGCCTCGGAGCACCGGCCCGCTCGCCGGGCCGCCGGTCACCCCGCTCGTGACCCGGTCGACCAGTTCGCTCCAGCCCGCCTCCAGGCGCGCCGGCGGCAGTCCGCACTGCCGGGTGAGGTGGTGGACGAGGACCGGGCTGAGGTACCCCATCAGCGTGTGGGCGAGCAGCTCGGCGTCCGCGTCGGGCAGGGCCTCGCGCAGCAGCAGCGCCACATGGCTGTGGTGCACACGGCGCGGCGGCACGGAGTACCGGCGGTCCGGGCCGGGCTCCGCCGCCAGTTGCAGGTCCAGTTCGTCGACGGCACGCCGGAGCATGGCGACACCGAACGCCCTCAGCCGCTCCACCGGCTCCGCGCCCGGCCCCAGGGGCGCGGGACCGGTCAGGAACGCGGCCTGGAAGTTGCGTTCGGAATGGTCGAGGAGCGCGGTCAGCAGGCCGGTGCGGTCGCCGAAGCGACGGAAGACCGTGCCCTTGCCCACGTTCGCCGCGGCCGCCACGGCCTCCATGGTGACCCCTGCCGCGCCGTGCTCGGCGATCAGGCGGGCGGCGGCGTCCAGCAGCCTGGCCCGGTTGCGGGCCGCGTCGGCGCGCAGACAGGGCTCGTCACCGGCCGGCCCCAGGTGCAGCAGTTCGGGCTCGGTCGTGCTCTCCTCGGGCTCGGGACAGGGCGGCAGAACAACGGACATGAACTCAGCGTAAAGCATCGGGAATGAAACTGGACCGCGGTCCGGTTAGGGTGCTAGAACAATAAACGGACCTCGGTCCGGATTCGTAACAGCAATGTTTCAGCCTCTGGGAGTACCCATGTCTGTCCGCATCCTTGCGCTCGTCGGCAGCCTTCGCGCCGGTTCGACCAACCGCCAGCTCGCCGAGGCGGCCGTCAAGGTCGCTCCCGAGGGCGCCGATGTCGACCTCTTCGAGGGCCTTGCCGAGATCCCCTTCTACAACGAGGACCTCGACGTCGAGGGCAGCGTCCCGGCCGCCGCCGCGAAGCTGCGTGAGGCCGCCCAGGCCGCCGACGCCTTCCTGCTCTTCTCCCCCGAGTACAACGGCACCATCCCGGCCGTCCTGAAGAACGCCATCGACTGGCTGTCCCGCCCCTACGGCGCCGGCGCCTTCGGCGGCAAGCCCGTAGCCGTGGTCGGCACCGCGTTCGGCCAGTTCGGCGGCGTGTGGGCGCAGGACGAGGCCCGCAAGGCCGTGGGCATCGCCGGCGGCCGAGTGATCGAGGACCTCAAGCTCTCGATCCCGGGCTCGCTGACCCGCTTCGCCGAGACCCACCCGGTGGACGACGCCGAGGTCGCCGCGCAGCTGACCGAGGTCGTCGCCCGTCTGCACGGTCACGCGGGCGAGGTCGTGGCCGCCTGACGTCCTGACCCGCGCGGCGCCCGGACAGCGGTACGGGGCCCGACGGCACGACGACGGCCCGAAGGGGCCCGGACACCGGTCCGGGCCCCTTCGGCACGCATCCGGACCCCGCTCGCGGGAGGGGGCCACCGGACGGCGCCGCGGTCAGTCGAGTTCGGCCAGGCGCCGCACGGCGGGCCCCACGAAGCTCTCGATCCAGCCGGACGTCTCGCCCAGGCGCGGGGCGAGGATCACCGTGTCGATACCGAGCCCCGTGTAGCCGGAGAGATCGCGGAGCAGCCCGTCGAGGTCGCCCTCGGTGGCGGCGTCGCCGGAGTAGGTGATCGTCTTCAGGACGGTGTCGTAGTCGCGCTCCTCGGCCGCGCAGTGCCCGCGCAGGACGTCCAGCTTGTGCCGGACCTCCTCGGGCGTCGAGGCGAAGAGGTTGCAGGCGTCCGCGTACCGGGCGACCAGCCGCAGCGTCTTGCGCTCGCCCCCGCCGCCGATCAGGATCTCGGGGTGCGGGGCGCTGACCGGAGCCGGCACGCACAGGGTCTCGGCAAGCCGGTAGTACGCGCCCTCGAACGGCCCGTCGTCCTTCGGGTCCCACATCCGCAGGACGATCCGCAGCGTCTCCTCGAGCCGCTCGAACCGCTCGGCCGTCGGCGGGAACGCCACCCCCAGCCCCTCGTGCTCGCGGTCGTACCAGGCGGCGCCGATGCCCAGCGAGGCCCGTCCGCCGGACAGCACGTCGAGCGTGGTGGCGATCTTGGCGAGCAGCCCCGGGTGACGGTAGGTCACCCCCGTCACGAGCGCGCCGAGCCTGACGGTGGAGGTGTGGGCCGCGAGATAGCCCAGGGTCGTGTATGCCTCCAGCATGGGGGCCTCGGCTCCGCCGTTGAACTCCATCTGGAAGTAGTGGTCCATCACCGACAGCCGGCTGACCCCGGCCGCCTCCGCCGCGGCACCGGCCGCCGCGAGTTCGGCACCCAGCGCCGCCGCGCCCCCGGTGCCGCCGAACTGGTTGATGTGCACGCCCACCCGCATGTCGCTCTCCGATCGTCGGTCTTCGTTCCCGCACCGGCCCCCGAGGACGCTAGGCCCTGGAGCGCTCTCGAAGTCAAGGGACACCCCGGGACACGCAAGGGACACCTCGGGACGCGTCAGGACACGCACCCCGTGCGCGGCGCGGCGCGCGCCGGCTCCCGGGCGGCGGCCGAGCGGGCAGGCGCGGGTAAGCGGATCGGCGGAATCGGTGCAAGCCGCGGACCCGCCCTCGCCTCGTCTGGTAGGGCTGGGGGATGCAGACCCTCTATCGACGACTTCTCGGCCTGATGCCCCGTATCGGGGTCCAGGTGACCGACCTCGGGCCCGGCGCGGCGGTGGTCTCGCGGCGCGGCGGTCCGTACCGCGGGATCCGCGCCGACAAGGACACCTGGGTGCTGCGGCGGGCCCGGGAGGGTACCGGGGCCGCGGCCGGCGGGGGCAGCGCCGTGCGGCTGGGCGACACCGGCGCCCTGCTCCTGACGGAGGACGCGGACGGGCCGGACGAGCGCCGGCTCCAGCTGGCGGCCGCCGAGTACCTCTGCACCCAGCACGTGACCGCGATGCTGGAGCTCTACGGCGTGAACTGCGTGTTCGACGTCGGCGCCAACGCCGGCCAGTACGCCAGGCGGCTGCGGCGGCTCGGGTACACCGGCCGCATCGCGTCCTTCGAGCCCACCTCGCAGACGTTCGCCCGGCTGGAGGAGGCCGCCGCGGACGACCCGGACTGGCGGGTGTTCCGGTGCGGGCTGGGCCGCGAGGAGACCACGGCCGAGATCCACACCGGCTGGAACACGATGAACTCGCTGCTTCCCGCCAGCGACTACGGCAAGGGCCGCTACGGCCGGTTCGCCAAGGCCGACACCGAGGAGATCCGGGTCCGCAGGCTCGACGAGGTCATGGCCGAGGTGCTGGACGGGCTCCCCGCTCCGCGCCCCTATCTGAAGATGGACACCCAGGGTTACGACCTCGAGGTGTTCGCCGGGGGCGGGGAGCGGATCGCGGAGTTCGTGGGGATGCAGTCCGAGGTCGCCGTGCTGAAGCTGTACGAGGGAAGCCCGGGGATGGGCGAGGCGGTGGCGGTGTACGAGGCCGCCGGGTTCGGCATCACGGGCGTCTACCCCGTGACGCGGGAGGCGACGACGGGTCGGGTCATCGAATTCGACTGCGTGATGATGCGGGCGGACGCGGCGCCTGTGCCGTAGCGATCGGTGGAGCCGATCGCCGGCATCACCACCGGCATCGGGGTCATGACCCGCTTGCCGTTCTGCTCGATCCGCAGCTTCGTGCCGTGGTAGCGGTCGGCGGCACCGAACCGCCGCTCCACGGCCTTGAGCAGCTTGTTCTCCTCGTCTTGTCCGGGCAGGCCGCCGGGCCGGAACCGGCCGTCACCCGCCGGACGGCGGGCAGCTCCCGCCGTCCGGCGGCGCCCCGGCGGGCGTGCGGTGCGCCGATCATGGGCCGCACGGTCCGCCGCGCGTCCACGTTCCGCGCCGCAAACGCAGGAGAAGCCCATGACGTCCGTACCGCCGCCCTTCGACCCGGAACTCGGCGCCGCCCTGGCGCTCATCGGGGAGATGATCCAGCCGGGACTGGCCCCCGAGGACATCGAAGCCGTCCGCCAGGGACCCGGGATCGCGCTGCTCGGCGAACTCGACCTGACCCTCGACGGGGCGTTCGCGGTGGAGGACCGGACCGTGCCCGGGCCGCCGGGCGCCCCGGCGGTCTCGCTGCTGATCTGCCGCCCCACGGCACCGGCCCCGGACCGCCCCCGACCGGTCGTCTATCACGTGCACGGCGGCGGCATGGTCCTCGGCAACAACCGGGTCGGCGTGGACGTGGTCCTCGCCTGGGCGCGGGAACTGGACATGGTCGTGGTGTCCGTGGAGTACCGGCTGGCGCCCGAACACCCTTATCCCGCGCCCGTCGACGACGTGTACGCCGGTCTGCTGTGGACGGCGGAGCACGCCGCGGAGCTGGGCGCGGATCCCGAGCGGATCGTGCTCGCCGGGGCCAGCGCGGGCGGCGGCCTCACCGCCGCGCTCGCCCTGCTGCTGCGTGACCGCGAGGGGCCCCGGCCGCTCGGCCAGATACTGATGTGCCCGATGCTGGACGACCGCAACGACACCCCCTCCGGTCACCAGATGGCGGGCCTCGGCGTCTGGGACCGGACGGCCAACGAGACCGGGTGGACGGCCCTGCTCGGTGAGCGGCGCGGTGGACCGGACGTCCCGCCGTACGCGGCGCCCGCGCGCGCCGAGGACCTTTCCGGACTCCCGCCGGCCTTCCTCGACGTGGGCTCGGCGGAGACGTTCCGGGACGAGGTCGTCGCCTACGCCTCCCGCATCTGGCAGTCGGGCGGGGTCGCGGAACTGCACGTCTGGCCGGGCGGCTTCCACGGCTTCGACGGCTTCGCACCCCAGGCCACGCTCTCCCGCTCGGCCCGCTCGGCCCAACTGACGTGGCTCCGCAGACTCCTCGCGGAGTAGCCCGCGGACCGGGCGGCGGCTGCCCGCAGGGTTCAGGACGCCACCCGTTCGGCCCCGCGCGGCCGCGGCCCGGCCAGCGGGCGGCCCCCGCCGAGGGGCAGCCGAAGGGGTGCGGCCTGGACGCCGCAGGCAGCCTGAACGAGGCGCGGCACGACCGCCGGGCCGGCCCGTACAGGTGCGGTCCGGACGCCGACGCCGCACCCACGGGTCCAGCCCGCAAGCGCGGGCAGCCCGGACAGGGCACGGCCCGACCACGGGGCTGGACCGGACGCCGGGGGGCGGACCGGACGCCGACGCCCCGCCCACGGGTCCAGGCCGGAGGCGGGGGCAGTCCGGGCGGGGCCCCGAGCGCGGGGTCGGCCCGATACGCGGGCCAGGCGGGCTCGGTGTGGCCCCGGTGCGGGCGCAGGGCGGGTATGCCGGGGGCGGGAGCCCCGCGGCGGCCTGCGGTCGGTCCTGGGCCGGCGGAGCGGGGGCTCCTCGTCGTCGGGGGTGTGGCGCATGATGGCCGTATGAAAGAGCTGGCCGGGCGGCTGACCGCACTGGATCCGGACGCGGGCGCCGCCGTGCGGGTCATCGCCTACTTCGACCGGCTGGCCGAGTCGCGGGCCGGGGTGGAGGCACTGGTGCGCGGCGCCGCGGTGCTCTCCGGGGTGCCCGCGCGGCTGGCCGACGCCGACCGGCGGGTGCGTGTACGGGTGGAGCCCGACGGCGCGCGCCGGGACACGGAACAGCCGCCGGAACCGGACTGGCCGTCCGCCGCGCTGAGCCCCGGCGGCCCTCCGGCACTGTGGCTGGAGCGCGCCGGTGCGGTGCCGAGCGTCGTGGACGCCGTGATCCTGGAGCGCGCGGCCCGCGCGGCACGCGTCGTGCTCGACCGCACCCGTGGACGGGCGCCGCTGGACGACCCGGCCCTGGTCGAGACCCTTCTCGACGCCACGGCCGACGAGGCGGCCCGGCTGCACGCGGCGCGCCGCCTCGGCCTCGGCACCGCCCCGGCCCGCGCCCTGGCCACGCCCGCCGGCCGTCCCGTGGTGCGGGCGGCGGACGCCGGGGACGCCGTCCCGCCCGGGCGGGTGGGCGTGGGCCCCGTCGTGCCGACGGCGGAGCTGCCCCGCTCCTGGAGCGCGGCGCTCACCGCGCTCCGCTTCACCGCGGACGGCACCGCGCAGGACCCGGGCCCCCGGGTCGTGCACGCCGACGAACTCGGGGACATCGCGCTGCTGGCCGGCCTCGTCGCACCGGGGGCCGACCCCCCGCCGGACGTCCACGCGCTCGACGCGGCCGCGGCGGACGCCCCTTGGCTGCTCACCACGCTGTACGCCGTCACCACCACCGCGAGTCTGCGGGCGGCGGCGACCGAGGCGAACGTCCACCACTCCACGCTCCAGGACCGGCTGACCCACGCCGAGCATCTGCTGGGATGGCCGGTGCGCACGCCTCAGGGCCGGCTGCGGCTGCACCTCGCGCTGACGATGCGTCGGCTCGCCCGGCCCTGACACACGGGCCCCTCTCACACGGCAGTCTCACGCCCGGCCGCCTCGCGGCGGGCCACGCAACTCCACCGCACGCCCGGCGTCCACGGCCTCCGGGCGACGGGCACCACACGCCGCACGCCGCACGCGCCGGGATCCGTCCCCGCCGCCCTCACACGGTCCCTACAGCCGGCCGATAGACTCTGGCCCCCTGTTCGAACGGATCACCGTCCAAGGGGTTCGCCGTGTCCGACCGCGCTCCCGTCCCTTCCCCGGCGGGGACCGTCCGCGGGAGCCGGCCGGTGCTGGACCGGTTCTCCGGGTTCGTCTTCTTCCTCGTGGTCGGCGCCGCGCTGGTGCGCCTGGAGCGGCTGAGGATCGGGCTGTGCTGGGACATCGTGACCGTCAGCGCCCTGCTGGCCGTCGTCTACGCGGCCGGGCTCGCCGGGGCGGACCGGCTCGGACGGTTCGGCCGGCCGGCGTGGATCGCGGCCCTGCTGGCGCTGTGGACCGCGCTCGTGCTGCTCGCCCCCGCCCCGCTCACCTCCGCCTACGTGTGGTGCGCGGTGCCGCTGGCCTGTGCGGCACTGCGGGTGCTGGGCCCCCGGGCCGCCGGTGCGGCGGTCGCCGCGCTCACCGTCGTACTCGTCGTCCAACTCGTGGGCGGAGCAGGGCAGTTCGACACGGAGGTCGTGCTGATCCCGGTGGCCGCCGTGTGGGGGACGGTCGCCCTCTACCGCTCGCAGCAGCGTGACGCCGCCGAACGGCTGCGGCTGGTCGAGGAGTTGCGGGGCACCCGGGACGTCCTGGCCCGCCAGCAGCGTGCGGCCGGGGTGCTGGCCGAGCGGGCCCGGATCGCGCGGGACCTGCACGACACGCTGGCCCAGGAACTCGCGGGCGGCGTCATGCTGTTGCAGGCCGCCGAACGCGACTGGGACGCCCGGCCGCGGACCGCCCGCACCCGGGTGCGCACCGTCACCGACGGTCTGCACGCCAATCTGGCGGAGACGCGCAGGATCATCCGCGACCTGACCCCGTCGGCCGTGGACGAGGCCGGTCTCGAAGGCGCGCTGCGTCTGCTGTGCACCCGGGCCGAGGCGGAGGGCGCGGCCGCCCGGGTGCGGTTCCGCTCGCTCGGCGCACCCCGCCCTCTGCTGGACGCACCGACGGCCGCGACGCTGTTCCGGGTGGCCCAGAGCGCCCTGGCCAACGTGCGCGAACACGCCCGCGCGGGGAACGTGTCGGTCACCCTGCACACGCACACCGACCGGGTGGAGCTCGAAGTGCGCGACGACGGCGCGGGTTTCGCGATGGGCTCCGGCCGGAGCGCCCCCGTGCCGGGACGCGGGCTCGGACTTCCCGCCAGCCGAGCGCGGCTGCGTGAGTGCGGCGGCCGACTGGAGGTCGCCAGCGCGCCGGGCCGGGGCACGTCGGTACGGGCCACGGTGCCCGCGCCGGCCTTCCCCCGGGCGGCCGTGGCGCCGGGGGCGGTGGCCGCCCGGTGAGCGGTGCCCCGTTGCGTCTGCTGCTCGCGGACGACCACGCCGTCGTACGGGCCGGGCTGTGCGCGCTGCTGGAGAGCGAGGCCGACCTGGTGGTGGCCGGCGAGGCGGGCACCGGGGAGGAGGCCGTCCGGCTCGCGGCCGCACTCGCCCCGAACGTGGTGCTGATGGACCTGCGGTTCGCGGGCGGCGACGGGATCGACGGTGTCGAGGCGGTGCGCCGGCTCGCCGCGGCGGCGCCCGGCGTCGCGGCGGTGATGCTGACGAGCTACTCGGGCCGGGCCGACGTCGTGCGGGCCGTCGAGGCGGGGGCGCGGGGCTACGTCCTGAAGGCGGGTCCGCCGGCGGAACTGTTCCGGGCGGTGCGCGACGCGGCTGCCGGTGTGCTCGGGCTGGCGCCGGACGTGGTGGGTGCACTCGTCGCCCCGGCACCGCTCACCGGGAGCGCGTTGAGCGGGCGGGAGGTCGAGGTGGTGCGGCTGCTGGCCGACGGGCTGAGCAACCGGGCGATCGCCGGGGCCCTGTTCCTGAGCGAGGCGACCGTGAAGACCCACCTCGTGCGGGTCTACCGCAAGCTGGGCGCGGACAACCGGGCGGCCGCCGTGTCGGAGGCGGTACGCCGGGGGCTGCTGGACCTGGCGTGAGCGGTACGGACGGGGCGCCCGGCCTGCGGGCGCCCCGTCCGGCGGGTCAGACCGCGGCCTCCTCGGGCGCGGCAGCGAGGCCGGTCCCGTCCGCGCCGGGCGCCGCGTCGCGGGCCGCGGGGATGACGGCGGCGATCGCCGCCGAGACCAGGGCGAGCCCGCCGCCGACCAGGAGCGCGGTACGGAAGCCGTCCTCGGAGGGGATGGTGTGGCCGCCCAGGGTGACGGTCATCTGGGAGAGGATCACGCCGATGACGGCGGACCCGATCGAGGTGCCGAGGGAGCGCATCAGGGTGTTGAAGCCGTTCGCGGCTGCCGTCTCCGTGACCGGGACGGAGCTCATGATCAGGGCGGGCATGGCGCCGTAGGCGAGGCCGACGCCGCTGCTGGTGATGATCGTGACCACCATGACGCCCCAGGCGGAGCCGATCAGTCCCATGGAGGCGAAGTAGCCCGCGGCCAGGACCAGGGCGCCGCAGATCAGCGTGAACTTCGGACCGCGGGCGTTGGTGAGCTTTCCGCCGAGCGGCGAGACCAGCATCATCATCAGACCGCCGGGCGCGATCCACAGGCCGGCCGCGAGCATCGACTGGCCCAGGCCGTAACCGGTGGCCTCGGGGAACTGCAACAGCTGCGGCATGACCAGCATGCTCGCGTACATGCCGAAGCCGATGAAGACCGAGGCGACGTTGGTCAGGAGCACCCGGGGGCGGGCGGTGGTGCGCAGATCGACCAGCGGGTCGGTGGTGCGCACCTCCCAGACGCCCCAGCCGGCCAGCGCCACGACGGCGAGGGCGAACAGCCCCAGCGTGGTGGCCGAGGCCCAGCCCCAGTCGGCACCCTTGGAGACGGCGAGCAGCAGGGCGACCAGGCCGATGCCGAGACCGATCGCACCGGGCAGGTCGAAGCGCTGTCCCTTGGCCCCGGCGGGGACGTCCGGGACGAGCAGGAAGATCAGGACGGCGACGACGGCGGCCAGGCCGGCCGAACCCCAGAAGAGCACGCGCCAGTCGGCGTACTGGGCGACCGCGGCGGCCAGCGGCAGGCCGATGGCGCCGCCGATGCCCATGGAGGCGCTGACCAGGGCGATGGACCCGCTGAGCTTCTCGGCCGGTACGACGTCCCGCAGCAGGGCGATGCCGAGCGGCACCATGCCCATGCCCATGCCCTGGAGACCGCGCCCGACGATCATCGTCACGACGTCGGAGGCGAACGCGCACACCACCGAGCCCACGATCAGCGGGACCGAACAGGCCAGCAGCATCCGGCGCTTGCCCACGAGGTCGCCGAGGCGGCCGACGACCGGCACGCACACGGCGGCCACCAGCAGGGTCACCGTGATCACCCAGGCCGCGTTCGAGGACGAGGTGTCCAGGATCTGCGGCAGCTCGGCGATGAGGGGGGTGACCAGCGTCTGCATGATCGCCGCGGTGGTGCCGGCGAAGGCCAGCGTGGCGATCACGGCACCCGGGCGGGCCGTGGTCTGGAGAGCGGGGGCGCCCATGGGACTCCTCGACTTGGGGTGTACGGAGAGCGAGCCGCGCGAGGGGTCGCGCGGCATGTCCGACCGAAGGATGTGCATCGTACATGCCGTATGTATCAAGCACATTGTGTGGGCCGTGCACACTCGTGTGCCAGGATGGTGCGGGCGCACGGAAGCAGGAGGTCGGGCACATGGAGACGCCGACGCACGAGGTCGAGTACGAGCAGATGCTGCTCAGCCGCCACACGTTCCTGAACCAGGGGGGCGGGCGCCGCAAGAACAGCCTCATGGAGCGCAGCGCCTACATCCTGCTCAGCCGGATCCGGATCCAGGGGCCCATGTCCATCGGCGAACTCAGCGAGGCCTTCGGCCTGGACGCCTCCACCCTGAACCGGCAGACCGCGGCGGCGATGCGGGCCGGGCTCATCGAGCGGATCCCCGACCCGGAGGGCGGGATGGCCCGCAAGTTCCGGCTCACCGACGAGGGCGCGCGCCTGCTGGACTCGGAGCGCGAGGGGATCGTGGACATCCTGGACCAGGTGATGACCGACTGGCCGGACGAGGACATCGCCGCTTTCGCGGGGTACCTGCGGCGCTTCAACCACGGCATCGAGGCGATCGGCGGGCGCCCCTGGCCCCGGCCCTGAGGCCCGCGGGGCCCCGATCGGGCAAGGCCCGCTGTCTTTCCGCCGGACCGCCGGCCTTCGCCCGGGCCGGCGGGGGGCCGGCCGGTGACCGTTCCGGCGGCGGCGTTCAGGCTCCGCCGCCGGAACGGCCGTCGTGAGGGCCCGTCCGGGCCGGTCGGTCGTCCGCATCGTCCGCGTCGTACCGCTCGCCCTCGGCCCGGGACGGGGTCGGACGCCCCGGAGCCGGATGGTCGGCCGTCTCGCGGGCGTCGTCGTCCCGGTCGCCCTCGGCCCGGGACGGGGTGTGGTCGCTCATCGCGCTCGCCTCTCCTGCCACCCGTGCCTCGTGTCCGGCGGGCCCCGGACGGGAGACGGGTACCCCCCGGCGGCACGGGTGAAGCGGTCCGCGGCCGGTACCCGCACCCGGCACTCGCCCGGGGCACGGCACCGGCACCCGGCACGTGCCCTTCGGCGCCACTCGACCGCCAGAGGCGGCTACGGGGCGCTCGGCGCGGCGGACGGACCCGTGGCGCCCAGCTGCCGGATGGTGCCGCCGAGCTTGGGCCGGAACCCCGTGAGCAACTTCGGCTGCGCGCTGACCACCCAGCGGGCGCCCACCAGGTACTGGCCGCCGTAGATGCTCGCCGCCTCCAGCCACGTCTCCTTGTACCGCTCCTCGGGGAAGGTGGTGATGAGGTAGTCGGCCTCCTCGGTGTGGCAGACCCCCTGGCGCAGTTCCTCCGCGTCGATGCGGATCTTGGCCGTGCAACCGGTCAGCCCGGCGATCACCTCGACCTTGGCGGGTGCCACGACACCGGCCGCGGGCGCGGCGGTGACCGGGGGCACCGAGGATCCGCCCCGGTCGGCACCGGTCCCGCCCTCCGCGCCGCTGCACGCGCTGGTGAGCGAGAGCACGGCCAGACCGCCGGCCAGAGCGGCACCGCGCACGAGGCGGGCCGTGGGCTGCTGAAGCACGTACAACTCCGTGATCGGCGCTGTCCCGTCACCTCCCGCGGGCGCCCGCGCGGGCACCCCGGGACGGGCGTTCGCCGGAAAATACGCGCGGCGGGCCGGTTCCGTTCAGCGGACGCGGCACCCGCGGCCCGTCCGCCGCCGGGGCCGGGCGGCCGCCGTCACGGGGGCCGGGCGGCCACGGGACCGGTGATCTGTCTAAGGTGGAGAGATCGCCGCCTGCCCGGGAGTGCCCATGACCGGTCTCCGCCGAAAGCGCTCCACCGACGCCCTCGGCACCATCGAGCCCCCGGGCAACGCCGAGACGGTCGTCGGGGTGCTGTCGGTGACGGTCCTGGTGGAGGTGCTCGGCGTCCTGTCCGGGTCCGAGGTCTGGCTCCTCGGGCTCCTGGTCTTCCTGCCGGGCACCGCGTCTGCGCTGTGCACGGTCCAGCAGACGAAGTTCGTCGCCGCCTGGACCACCGTGTTCGTCTCGCTCACCCTGTTCCTGCGGGCCGGTGACAGCGCCCGGTGGCTCGACCGGTCCCTGCTGGTGCTGCTCACCCTCGCCCTCGGGATCGCCTCCGTCTACGCCTGCCACCGGCGCATCGCGCGCGAGCAGGAGATGCTCCGGCTGCGCTCCACCGCCGCCGCCATGCAGCGCCACATCCTGCATCCCCTGCCCCTGCTCACCGACGACGTGCTGGTCAACGGGGTCTACGAACCCGTGCAGGAGGACCGGCTGGTGGGCGGTGACATCTACGACGTGGTCGCCTCGCCCTGGGGCACGCGGGTGCTGATCGGCGACGTGCAGGGCAAGGGACTGGCCGCCGTGGGCGCGGCGTTCGCCGTCATCGGCGCCTTCCGTGAGGCGGCGCACCGCGAGGCCACGCTCACGGCGCTGGTCGACGCCCTGGACGCGGCGGTCGTCCGGCACAACTCGTACGCCGAACAGACCGGCGACGACGAGCGGTTCGTCACCGCGCTGATCATCGGGGTCGACGCGGGGACGGAGGCGCAGATCGTCAACTGCGGGCACGTTCCTCCCCGGTTGCTGGACGACGGCGCGGTCACCACACCGCCGGTGGACCCCGGCGTCCCGCTCGGCCTCGCGGAACTGGCCGTCGAGCCCACGACGGTCGGCTGGTTCGCCTTCCCGGCCGGTGCGACGCTCGTGCTGACCACCGACGGTCTCACCGAGACCCGGTCCCGCGACGGCGCGTTCTACCCGGTCGACGAGCGCCTCGCCAAGCACCTCGGCCTCTCGCCCACCGAGCTGCCGGGGGCGCTGCACGAGGACGCGCGCGCGTTCGCCGGGTACGACCGGCCGCAGGACGACGTCGCCGTGCTGACCGTGCGCCGCTCGCCCCGGCACTGAGCCTGCGGCGGCGCACGGGCACCCCTCCCACGGCCCGCGCTCGGCGGGCGCACATGCTCCTCATGGCCGGCGCAGAGAGAGTCGGACCATGTCTGGCGTCCCCGGTACCCGTGACGGCACGGTCCGCGTGCCGATAGTCGACGACGAGCCCGAACTGGCCTGCACCGGCCGGGCCAGGGCCGACGTGGCGAAGGCGACGCTGGCCGCGGTCCGCGAGCACCTCGCCGACACCTACGTCACCTGGGCCGGCGGCACCGGCGACGACGACGCCTTCTACGTCCGCGTGCACAGCCCCGTCATCTGGATCGAGGTCGACTGCCAGGCCCCGGGTCCCCTGGCGGGCGCGTACGGCGCGACGCAGGGCAGCGGTGCCACCCAGAAGCACGTCCACTCCTTCGTGCGCACCCCCAACGGCAACGACTACCGGGCGGCCGGTCCGGCGCGCACTCCCGCGGCCGTCTCACGCCCAGGCGGTGGCCGCGACGAACGAGCTGTCCTGGCGGAACAGGTCGGTGCCGTCCGGCTGTTCCACCCGCAGCTGGTAGTTGTAATGGCGCAGGTAGTAGCCGGGGTAGTTGTAGGACTCGAAGCGGACCGACCCGCTCGCCGAGCCGGTGCGGGCGACGAAGGTGGCGTCCCTCGCGAACGTCGACGTGCCGTCGTTCGGGTCGAAGCGGCCCCGGAAGGAGTAGTGGCGCAGGTAGTTGCCGGAGGCGTCGCGGAAGGAGTACGCGTTCGCGTCGGCCAGCCCCGCCACGACGGTGAAGGTGGACGCCTGCTTCTCGGCCGTCGTGCTGGAGCTCGTGACCACGGGCAGGTTGAGCAGCGCGGACTGCTCCTGCCAGTAGCGGGTGGTGTAGTTGGCGGACCGGAAGGAGCGGGTGGCGTTCTTCGTCAGGCTCGGGCCGCCGGTGACCGTCTCCTTGATGACCGTGAAGTGCCGTGCCGTGCCCGAGATGCCGGGCAGCGACCTGGGCGCGCTCCAGGTGGCGAAGGAGTCGTAGCTGTCGCTGTAGTAGTAGGTGCCGTCACCGTAGCCGTCGAAGAAGATGCGCCAGCCGCCGTTGTCGAGCTGGATGACGGACGGACCCTCCCGGTAGCTGCCCCAGCCCGCCCAGTCGCCGGTCCGGGTGATCGTGTAGGGGCCCGCGAGGTTCGAGGCCGTGCCGTACTCGATGTACTTCGCCGTCTCGTTCTTGGTGAACGCGTGGTACGTCGAGCCGGTCTTCACGATGTAGGTGTCGATGTGGTTCGGTCCGATGCCGGACAGCGCGACCGGCGAGGTCCAGGCCGTGAGGGCCGTGTTGGTGGCTTTCAGCAGATACGGCGTGAAGATCCACTCGTCGCTGGTGAGCGAGCAGGACACGATGACGTTGACGCTGCCGTCGCTGTCGACGAACCACTCGGGGGCCCAGGCGCGGGACAGGCCGGTGATCGGGACCGTGTAGTCGTACAGGAAGGTCCAGTTGACCCGGTCGGAGCTGCGGGCGAAGCCGATGGTGGTGCTGGGGTCCTGCCAGGTGTGGGTGGTGTAGGTGAGGTAGTAGTAGCCGTTGGTGTGCTTGAAGACGCTCGCGTCGCGGATGCGGTTGCTCGGCGGGGTGTAGGCGGAGGACTGCACCAGCCGGAAGTCGGTCGCGTCGTCGGACTGGTAGACGTTCACCGTCCCGTCGTTGCTGTCGAGGAACGGCACGATGGTGTAGCGGGTCGCCGAGCCGGCGGCCGGTGCGGCCGCGAGGGCCGTGCCGAGCAGACCGGGCGCCTCGCCGAGCACAAGGGCCGCGGCGGGCAGCGCGGCCATCGCGCGCAGCAGGGCACGGCGGGACGGGGTGGAGGGACGTGTCGTCATGGGGCGGCTCTCCTACGGCTCAAGGTTCGAAATCCCGAACGAAGTTCGGAAAGTCGATCAGAAGGTAGGGGTGAGGCAGGGACACGTCAATCCTTTGCGCAGGAACGGGCGATGCCTGTGGGACCCCTGTGCCGCAGGAGTCCGCCACCCCCTGACGCGCCGGCCGACGTCGCTCGTCCGCGTGCCGTTCCGCTGCCCGGCCGGCAGAGGTTACCGTGCGGTAGACGACGTCGTCCCGGAGGTGCCCCCCGTATGACACCCGACCGTGCCGCAGGCCTGACGGCCACCGCCCGCGCACTCGCCGGCGGCGAGATCTCCTCCCGCGCGCTCGTCGAGCGGACCCTCGCGCGGATCGAGGCGAGCCAGGGCACCATCAACGCCTTCCGGATCGTCCGGGCCGAGGCCGCGCTCGCCGAAGCCGACGCCGCCGACCGCGAGTTGGCGGCCGGCGGGCGGGCCCCGCTGCTCGGTGTCCCGGTCGCCGTGAAGGACGACATGGACGTCGCGGGCGAGCCGACGGCCTTCGGCTGCCAGGGGGAGCACCCGGTGGCCGCCGAGGACGGCGAGGCGGTACGGCGGCTGCGCGCGGCCGGGGCCGTGATCGTCGGCAAGACCAACACCTGCGAACTGGGGCAGTGGCCCTTCACCGAGGGCCCGGCCTTCGGCGCGACGCGCAACCCGTGGAGCACCGGGCACACCCCGGGCGGCTCCTCCGGCGGCTCGGCGGCCGCGGTCGCCGCCGGGCTGGTGCCGGCCGCGCTCGGCTCCGACGGCGCCGGCTCCGTGCGCATCCCCGCCTCCTGGACCCACCTGGTCGGCATCAAGCCGCAGCGCGGCCGCGTGTCGACCTGGCCGCGCGGTGAGTCGTTCCACGGCATCACCGTCAACGGCACCCTGGCCCGCACGGTCGCGGACGCGGCGCTGCTGCTCGACGCGGCGAGCGGCAACCACGCGCACGACCCGCACCGGCCGCCCGCCGTGGACGCCTCGGCGGCGGTGGGCCGCGACCCCGGCCGGCTGCGGATCGCGCTGTCGCTGCGGCCGCCCTTCACCGCCGTACCCGCCGTGCTGCGCCCCGAGGTCCGCGACCGGGTGCTCGAACTCGCCGAGGTACTGGCCGCGTCGGGACACACCGTCGAGGAGGCCGACCCGCCGTACGGGCAGATCGGTCTGGCCTTCGTGCCCCGGGCGACCGCGGGCATCGCCGAGCGGGTCGCCGAGGCGCCCTTCCCCGCGCTCCTCGACCGCCGCACCCGCGGCGCCGCCCGGATGGGCCGGCTGCTCGGCGGGTTCCCGCTGCGGGCCGCCCGGCGCGCGGAGGCCGTCCTGCACCGCAGGATCGGCGGGTTCTTCCAGAAGTACGACGTGGTCCTCACGCCGACGACGGCCGCTCCCCCGCCCCGCATCGGCGCCCTGCTGGACCTGGGCGGCTTCGCCACCGACCGGGCCATGATCGCCGCCTGTCCCTACGCCTGGACGTGGAACGTGCTGGGCTGGCCGGGCGTCAACGTCCCCGCGGGCTTCACGCCGGGCGGACTGCCGGTCGGCGCGCAACTGCTCGGCCCGGCGAACAGCGAGCCGCTTCTGATCTCGCTCGCCGCCCGGCTGGAGGCGCAACTGCGCTGGCACGAGAAGTGGCCGCCGGAGCCGGTCACCGTGGAAAGCCGTGCGGTGCGGGGGCGTTCGGCCCCTACCCTGTGACCATGGACGATACGGCGATGGTCGGGCTCATGGGGCGGGTCACCGGAACGGTAGGGCCCGGGCTCGTCGGCGAGGTGATCGTCCGGGTGCGGGGCGGCGCCGAGCACTTCCTCGCCTACGCCGCGACGGGCACCGAGCGCATCGAGCGCGGGACGATGGTCACGGTGGTGGAGTACCTCCCGCCCCGCACGGTCTACGTCTCGGCCATGTACGGCAGTTGAGACGTCAGGTGCCCGTCCTGTGCCGTATGTACCAAGCGGGCAACAGCGGTTCGGCCGCGTATGTACACGGCCCGCGCGCGGGCCCACACTCCCGTTACGTCCGGTGCCCCGCGGGGCACCCAGCACTGGGGGGAGTGCATACCCATGGAAGTCGGTCTCATCGTCGGCGCGGCGGCGGGTGCCGTCCTGGCCCTGATCGGTGCGTTCAAGTTGATGTGGCGCGTCGCGGAGCCCAACGAGGCGCTCATCATCTCCGGCTCGAAGCACAAACTGGAAGGCCTCGAGGAGGGCATGGGGTTCCGCATCGTCACCGGGCGGGGCACGCTCGTGACACCCGGGATGCAGGCCGTGCGCAAGCTCTCGCTCGACCTCAACCAGACGGAACTGCACGTGGACTGCGTGACGCACCAGGGCATTCCGCTGAAGGTGCGGGGCGTGGTCATCTTCAAGGTGGGCGACGACTTCGTGTCGATCGCCAACGCGGCACGTCGCTTCCTCGACCAGCAGAAGCTCATGGCGGAGCGGGTGCACACGGTGTTCGCCGGTCATCTGCGGGCCATCGTGGGCGGCCTGACGGTCGAGGACATGATCCGGGACCGCGAGAAGCTGACCGGCCAGGCCCGTGCGGCGTGCGGTACGGAGATGGAGAAGCTGGGCCTGATCGTGGACTCGCTCCAGATCCACGAGATCGAGGACCCGACCGGGTACATCAAGAACCTGTCCGCGCCGCATCTCGCGGCCGTGCGGCGGGACGCGCGCATCGCGCAGGCCGAGGCCGACCGGCTCGCCACCGAGGCCGAGCAACTGGCCTTCGGACGGATGGCGGAGGCCACCCGGGACAGCGAGATCCTCAAGGCCGGGTACCAGGCCGAGCAGGACAAGGCCAACGCCAAGGCCCGGCAGGCCGGTCCGCTGGCCGACGCCGCGGCCCGCCAGGAGGTGGTGGTGCAGGAGACGCGGGTCGCCGAACTCGAGGCCCGCAGGCGGGAGCAGCAGCTCCAGGCCGATGTCCGCAAGCCGGCCGACGCCAAGGCTTACGAGAAGCGGACGCTGGCCGAGGCGGAGCGCGACGCCCGGATCTCGGCTGCCGAGGCCAAGGCGACGGAGACCCGCTCCGCCGGTGAGGCGGAGGCCGCCGCCACCCAGGCCAAGGGCCTCGCGAGGGCCGAGGCCAACCGGGCCCAGGGGCTCGCGGAGGCCGACGCCATCAAGGCGCGGGCCGCCGCCCTCGCCGAGAACCAGGAGGCGGTCGTCGCCCAGCAACTCGCCGAGAAGTGGCCGGAGATCGTCCAGGCCGGCGCGTCCGCCTTCGGCAACGTCGACAACATGGTGCTGCTCAACGGCGCCGACGGCATGGCGGACGTGTTCGCCAAGGCGCTCACCGTGGGCGGGACGGGACTCGGTCTGGCCCGTCAGCTGCTCGCCTCGATGAACCAGGACGGCCACTCCGCCAACGGGGCTGTCACGAACGGGAGTTCGTCGGCCGACAAGATCGCGGCCGCGCCTTCGAAGAAGGTGAAGGTCGACGAGGGGTGACCCGCTGACGACGCGGTCACGGGGGTACCGCTTAGGGTGCCCCCGTGACCGCGTTTACCGATGAAGACGTCCCGGGCCGCTCCGGCCCCACCGCCACCACCGAGGCCGATCCCCGCGAGGTCGGCCGGGTGCGCACCGAGTACTCCCCCGCGCACGACGGCGACCCGGACCCCGGCGAGATCGTCTGGACCTGGGTGCCCTTCGAGGAGAACGACGGCCGGGGCAAGGACCGCCCGGTGCTCGTCGTCGCCCGGGAGGCGGGCGGGACCTTCCTCGCCGTACAGCTCTCCAGCAAGCGCCACGACGGCGACCGCGAGTGGGTGCCGATCGGCAGCGGCCCCTGGGACCGGACCGGGCGGGACTCCTGGGTGGACGTGGACCGCGTCCTGCGGCTGCACGAGGACGGCATGCGGCGCGAGGCGTGCGCACTGGACCGGATGCGGTTCAACCTGGTCCGGCACCGGCTGCACGAGCGCTACGGCTGGACCTGAGGGCCCTGGCGGCCTAACGCCCGCCCGGAAGCGCCGAGCACCACGACGCCGGGTGTCCTGTCCGGCACACCGGACACCACGTGCGCGAACGTCCGCTCGAACCGGCCACCGGGGCCCGGCATCGGCCAAAACGCCCCCGCCACCCGTCCGGGGCCGTTGCGGAACACCACGCAGCCCCGGGCGCCCGGCACCGGACGGCGGTGGCCGTGGGGGCGGCGGCCGTCCCCGGGACCCGCTCGGCACGGACGACCGGCGCCCGCGCTCGTCGTGCGCCCGGCCGGCGCGGCCGCGGGGTCGGGAACAGGCCGCGCCATCCCGCGCAGCCGCGCGGGATGGCGCCACCCCCGTGGACCCCATGACCGCGCGCCGCGCGGCCACCGGTGCCCCGCCCGTCTCCCCCGCCGTGCTCTTGCACGCATCGTGAGCGATCCTGGACATCGCGTGCAACAGGGTTTCCCCCACCGGGGTTCCGCGGCGGACCGGTCGCCAACGCCTGGAGAACAGCTCGAACCGGATCCCGAATGTCCTGTTGTGTACCCTTGTGCGAATCCGTTCGAGGGTTTTGGGTGGGACGAGCGACGCCGGTCCGGCCGCACCGAGGCGGGACCGGTGGCATGGTGGAATCTCAGGAGGATCCCGACATGTCCGACTCGGTCAGTCACTGTACCGACGAGACGGATCCCCGCAGCGCCCTCACCGAAGCCGAGGTGGAGGCCCTGGTCAGGGGCATCTGTTTCAAGACCGGCCCGCCCCGCACCGTCGGGGTCGAGGTCGAATGGCTCGTCCACGAGCTGCGCGCGCCGCGGCTCCCCGTCCCACCCGAACGACTCGAAGCGGCCTACGCCGCACTGCGGACCCTGCCCCTGAGCTCTCCGCTCACCGTCGAACCAGGCGGCCAGCTGGAACTGAGTTCACCGCCCGCCGCCTCCCTGATGGAGTGCGTGGGCACCGTGGCCGCCGATCTGGCCGCCGTCCGCACGGCCCTCGCGGAGCACGGACTCGCGCTCCGCGGCCATGGCACAGACCCCTGGCACCCACCCCGCCGGTTCCTGCACGAGCCGCGCTACGACGCCATGGAGGCCTGCCTCGACCGCACGGGCCCGGCCGGCCGCGCCATGATGTGCACCTCGGCCTCCGTGCAGGTCTGCCTGGACGCCGGGCACGAGGAGCCCGGCCCGCTGGGGCTCGGGCGGCGCTGGTGGCTCGCGCACACGCTGGGCGCCGTCCTGGTGGCGGCCTTCGCCAACTCCCCGCTGCTCGCCGGTTCCCCCACCGGCTGGCGCTCCACGCGGCAGCTGCTGTGGACGGAGATCGGCGCCGGCCGCGCGGGCGGGCCCGCCCTGGACGGCGACCCGCGCACCGCCTGGGCCCGGCACGTGCTGGACGCGCCCGTGATGTGCGTCCGGCGCGAGGACGGGCCGTGGGAGGTGCCCGACAGGCTCACGTTCCGGCAGTGGACCCGGACGGGGGCCCCGACCCGGGAGGATCTCGACTACCACATCACCACACTGTTCCCGCCCGTCAGACCGCGCGGCCACCTGGAACTGCGCATGATCGACGCACAGCCCGGCGACGACGGCTGGATCGTCCCGCTCGCCGTCACGACGGCGCTCTTCGACGACCCGGAGGCGGCCGAGATCGTCTACCGCGCCGTGAAGCCGCTCGCCGAGCGGGCCCGGCCCCTGCCGGCCCCGCACAACCCGCTGTGGATCGACGCGGCCCGGTACGGGCTGACCGACCCCGAGCTGCACGAGGCGGCCCTCACCTGCTTCACGACCGCCCTGGCGGCCCTGCCGCGGCTCGGCGCGAGCACCGCGGTGACGGACGCCGTGACGGACCACCTGGAGCGCTACGTCCGCAGGGGCCGCACTCCGGCCGACGACCAGCTCGACCGCCTGCGCGGCACGGACACCCGCGCGTACGGGAAGGATCTCCGCACATGACCGACCCCGCCCTGGACACCGGGCCCGCACGGGGCGCGCACGCCCCGGACGCCGAACCCGCCCTGGACGCGGACACCCTCAGGGCCCGTGTGCTCGCCTCCCTCACCACGGCCCGCGAGCGCACCACGCTGCTGACCGACTGCGTCGAGGAGCCCGAGCTCACCGCGCAGCACTCCCCGCTGATGTCGCCCCTGGTGTGGGACCTCGCGCACATCGGCAACCAGGAGGAACTGTGGCTGCTGCGCACGGTCGCCGGCCGTGAGGCGATGCGCCCCGAGATCGACGGCCTGTACGACGCCTTCGAGCACTCACGCGCCGAACGGCCCTCCCTGCCGCTGCTGCCGCCCGCGGAGGCCCGCAGATACGCGTCGGAGGTGCGCGGCCGGGTGATGGACGTGCTGGAGTCGGCCGACTTCGGCGGGACCAGGCTGACGGAGGCGGGTTTCGCCTTCGGGATGATCGCCCAGCACGAACAGCAGCACGACGAGACGATGCTGATCACCCATCAGCTCCGCACGGGCCCGCAGGCCCTCACCGCGCCCGATCCCGAGCCGGTGGGGCTGTTCACCGGCCCGGCCGAGGTCCTCGTGCCCGGCGGCCCGTTCACGATGGGCACCTCCACGGAGCCCTGGGCGCTGGACAACGAACGGCCCGCGCACCGGCGCGAGGTGGCGGCCTTCCACATCGACACGACCCCGGTCACCAACGGCGCGTACCGGGCGTTCGTCGAGGACGGCGGCTACGAGGACGAACGCTGGTGGACCGGGGAGGGCTGGGCGCACGTGCGGCGCAGCGGCATCCACGCCCCGCTGTTCTGGCACCGGGACGGCGGCCAGTGGCTGCGCCGCCGCTTCGGGGTCACCGAGGTCGTCCCGCCCGACGAACCGGTGCTGCACGTGTGCTGGTACGAGGCCGACGCCTACGCCCGCTGGGCCGGACGCCGGCTGCCGACCGAGGCCGAGTGGGAGAAGGCGGCCCGCTTCGACCCCGCGACCGGCGGTTCCACCCGCTACCCGTGGGGCGACGCGGAACCCGGCCCCGAGCACGCCAACCTGGGGCAGCGCCATCTGCGCCCGGCCCCGGCGGGCAGCTACCCGGCGGGCGAGTCCCCGCTCGGGGTGCGCCAGCTGATCGGCGACGTGTGGGAGTGGACGTCCAGCGACTTCCTCCCGTACCCCGGTTTCCGGATGTTCCCGTACAAGGAGTACTCGGAGGTGTTCTTCGGGCCCGAGTACAAGGTGCTGCGCGGCGGTTCGTTCGCGGTCGACCCGGTGGCCTGCCGGGGGACGTTCCGCAACTGGGACTACCCGATCCGGCGGCAGATCTTCTCCGGGTTCCGCACGGCCCGCTCGGGAGCGGCCTGATGTGCCGTCACCTGGCGTACGTGGGCGCCGGGGAGCCGCTCGGCCGGCTTCTCACGGAACCCGAGCACGGCCTGTACCGCCAGTCGTGGGCGCCCCGGCGGCAGCGGTACGGGACGGTCAACGCCGACGGTTTCGGGGTGGGCTGGTACGCGGAGGGCGACCCGGTGCCGGCCCGGTACCGCCGTGCCGGGCCGATCTGGGCGGACCTGTCCTTCGCCGACCTGGCCCGGGTGGTCCGCAGCCGGGCGCTGCTGGCCGCCGTGCGCGACGCGACGCTGGCCGGCGCCGACGCGGAGGCCGCGGCGGCGCCGTACGCGGCCGGGACCTGGCTGTTCAGCCACAACGGGGCCGTCCCCGGCTGGCCGGGCTCACTGGAGTCGCTCACCGGTTCGCTGCCCGCCGCGGACCTGCTGTCCATGGAGGCGCGCAACGACTCCGCGTTCGTCTGGGCGCTGGTCCTCGCCCGGCTGCGCGCCGGGGACACCGGGAGCCAGGCCATGGCGGACACGGTGCTGGAGGTCGCCGCGGCCGCCCCCGGCGCGCGCCTGAACCTGCTTCTCACCGACGGGGAGTCGATCACCGCGACCGCCTGGGGCGACTCCCTCTTCTATCTGGCGGAGCCCGGCCGGGGCACGGTCGTGGCCTCGGAACCGTACGACGACGATCCGCGCTGGCAGGAGGTCCCCGACCGCACCCTGCTCGCGGCGAGCCGCGCCGACGTCCTGCTCACCCCGCTGAAGGAACCCCGCACGGACACGGCATCCGCACCATCCAAGGAGACCGGCACGTGAGCCCGTTCCGCATCACCCGCACCCTCCCCGAGGACGCCACCGACGCCGCGCTGCGCGCCGACGTCCGAGGCGGCCTCACCGCCTCCCCCAAGACGCTGCCGCCGAAGTGGTTCTACGACGCCCGCGGCAGCGAGCTGTTCGAGGAGATCACCCGGCTGCCCGAGTACTACCCGACCCGCGCCGAACGCGAGATCCTCGTGGACCGGGCCGGCGAGATCGCCGCGGCGGCCCGCGCCCGCACGCTCGTCGAACTCGGGTCGGGCTCCTCGCGCAAGACCCGTCACCTCATCGACGCGCTGACGGAACTGGACACCTATGTGCCGGTCGACGTCAGCGAGAGCGCCCTGACCCAGGCCGGACAGGCGCTGATCGCCGAACGGCCGGGGCTCACGGTCCACGCGCTGATCGCCGACTTCACCGCGAGTCTGGCGCTGCCCGACAGCCCGGGCCCCCGGCTCGTGGCGTTCCTCGGCGGCACCATCGGCAATCTGCTGCCCGCCGAGCGCGCGGTGTTCCTGGCCTCGGTGCGTGCCCTGCTCACCCCGGGCGACGCGCTGCTGCTGGGCACCGACCTCGTCAAGGACGAGCAGGTGCTGGTGCGCGCGTACGACGACTCGGCCGGGGTGACGGCCGCGTTCAACAAGAACGTGCTGGCCGTGGTCAACCGCGAACTGGGCGCCGACTTCGACCCGGAGGCCTTCCGGCACGTCGCCTCGTGGGACACCGGGCACGAGTGGATCGAGATGCGGCTGCGTTCGCGTACCGCGCAGACCGTGAAGATCCCCGCGCTCGACCTCGCCGTCGACTTCGCGGCCGGCGAGGAGCTGCGCACCGAGGTGTCGGCGAAGTTCCGGGAGGCGGGAGTGCGCATGGAACTGGCCGCCGCGGGAATGGAGTTGACCCACTGGTGGACGGACGCCGCGGGCCGCTTCGCGCTGTCGCTGAGCACCGTGCGCTGAGCGGTGTGCCGAGCGGTGCGGTGAGCCGCGCGCCCGACGGTGCGGCGGGTGCCCGGTGGTGTGGCGGGTGCCCGCCGCCGGGCGCCGCGCGGCCGTCAGAAGCTCACCGTGAGCGCCTGCGTGATCCGGCGGGTGGCGCGGCGGGCCTCGGTCGCCGGGTCGCCGCCGGTGAGCACCTTCGTCATGTAGTCCTTGATCGGGTTGTCCGCCTCGACGGCGGCCCACTCGGGTGTGCTGGGGGTCGCGCGGCCGTGCGCGGCCCCCGCCGCCATGGCCGCGACCCCTTCCCCGCCGGCCACCGCCTTCGCCAGCTTCGCCTTGTTGGGCACGTAGTTCATGGTGCGGGCCAGTTCGGTGGCCCACTTCGCGCCGGTCAGCGCGGCGACCACGGCGACGGCGCCCTTCTTGTCGTCGGTGGTGCGGGGCACGACGAGGTCGGAGCCGCCGGTGAAGACGGCGCCGGGCGCGTCCGCGCTCTTGCCGGGCACCGGGAAGAATCCCAACTGGCCCTCCAGGGCCGGGTTCTGCTGCACGACCGCCTTGGCGAGACCGGGCACGGCGACGATCTGCGCCACCTTGCCCCCGGCGAACACCCCGGCCTGGGGCGGGTGTTCCTCGTCCGCGGCCACGGGACCGGCACCGAGCGCCTGGAGGCGGCGGTAGAAGTCCATGCCGCGCAGCGCGGCCGGGGTGTCGAGGGCGCCCTTCCAGCGGCCGCCGCTCTCCGTGGCGAGGTCCCCGCCCTCGTCCCAGACGAACCCGGCGAGGGTGTACCAGTCCTGCCCGGCCAGGTAGATGCCCTGACGGCCGTCGGCGTTCAGTCTCTCCGTGGCGGCGAGCCATGCGGCGCGGGTGCGGGGCGGGGCGGTGATCCCGGCCCGCTCGAAGAGGTCCTTGCGGTAGATGACGACGCGGTTGGCCGCGTACCAGGGGATGCCGTACTGGTGGAAGCGCTGCTGTCCCGGTTCGGCGAGGCCGGGCAGCCACTCGTCCCCGCCCCATTTCGCGACGGACTCCAGGGTCAGGTCGAGCAGTCCGCGGTCGTCGACGTACTGCGGGACCTGGGTGTTGCCCACCTCGATGACGTCCGGCCCGCTCCCCGCGTCCGCCCCGTCCCCCGTGCCGTCCGCGTCCCCGGCCTTCAGCGCGGCCCGCACCTTGCCGCCGATGCCCGTCCATTCCTGGATGCGGATGTCGAGGCGGAGGTCCGGGTGGCCCTGCTCGAAGTCCTCGGTGAACCGGTCCAGGAACTCCTGCGAGGCACTGTCCTTCATCAGCCACACGGTGACCGTGCGCCGGTCGGGCTCCCCCGACCCGGGCACGACACCGCAGGCGGTCAGGAGGGAGGCGGACACGCAGAGGAGGGCGAGGAGGCGACGTCTCACGGAGGTCCTGTTCTGCCCGGCGGACAGGGGCGAGGGGCCCGGCGTGGGGGACGAGCGCGGCGCTCGCGCGGGTGTCCCGGATTTTGGTATGGACCAATGCGTGGGTCAAGAGGGGCAGGGCGGAACGAACCGGTCCGCTCCGACGCCTCGCGCTCCGCCGCAGCTTGGGGCACGGTGGAGTGACGCGTGACACACGTGACGAGGCCGTCACGGTCGAGAGGAGCACCCTGATGTCGAACCACACCTACCGGGTCACGGAGATCGTCGGCACCTCCCCGGACGGCGTCGACCACGCCATCCGCAACGGCATCACCCGCGCCTCGCAGACGCTGCGCAACCTGGACTGGTTCGAGGTGACCCAGGTGCGCGGGCAGATCGAGAACGGCGACATCGCGCACTGGCAGGTGGGTCTGAAGGTCGGCTTCCGCCTCGACGGGTCGGAGTGACGGCCGGGCGCCGGGCACGGACCCCCGGGCCGCCCTGAAGGGTGCTCCCCGCCTCAGGTGCGCCCCTCCCCCTCCTGCGCCTGCTCGAGCTCTCCCGAGGGGGCGGTCCAGCGCGCCAGGACGACGGTGAAGCCGGCCCGTTCGGCGTCGCCACACACCAGCTCGTCGTCGTCCACCAGGACCCGCACCGCGCGGTTGCGGGCCAGCCGGCGGAGCGTCTCCAGCTTGGTGTGCCGGGCCGGCCTGCGGTCGTCGTTGCGCCGCATGTGCAGCGCGCCCTGCGGGAGCCCCTGCGCGGCGAGCCATTCCAGCGTGTCCCGCCGGCAGCGCTCGGGCCGGCCGGTGAGGTAGACGATGTCGCACTCCTCGGCCTCGGCCAGCACCAGCGCCACGCCCTCCGCGAGCGGCGGGTCCTGCGGGGCGGCCGCGAAGAACGCGTTCCAGTCGCGCGGCCTGCGCTCCAGGAACCGCTGCCGGTGGGCGGTGTCGGCGAGGGTGTTGTCCAGGTCGAAGACGGCGAGGGGCCGCTTGCTGCTGTCGGTCACGCCGCCCACCCTAGGGGGTGCCTGACACCCCCTGGACGGACCCGCGCGCCCGGGGCCGCGGCACGGCCCGGCGGGTGATCCCGGGCACGGCGCGGCGGTACGCGGAATCCCGGGCGCCGCACGGCGTTGACCTCCGTATGAGCTCGCTGATCGCCTCGACCCGTTTCTCCGTCCTCGACCGCTCGCGCACGCGCGAGGGGCACACCGGCGCCGAGGCGCTGCGGGACACCGTGCGGCTGGCACGCGAAGCCGAGGCGCTCGGCTATCACCGGTTCTGGGTCTCGGAGCACCACGGTGTGCCGGGCGTCGCCGGGTCCGCGCCCACCGTGCTGGCCGCCGCCGTGGCCGGCGCCACCGACCGGATCCGGGTCGGCACCGGCGGGGTGATGCTGCCCAACCACCGGCCTCTGGTGGTGGCCGAGCAGTTCGGCGTCCTGGAGTCCCTCTTCCCCGGGCGCGTCGACATGGGGCTGGGCCGCTCGGTGGGGTTCACCGACGGGGTGCGCCGGGCGCTGGGCCGCGACAAGGACGACGCGGACGACTTCGCGGAACAGCTGCGGGAACTGCTCGGCTGGTTCCTCGGCGGCTCACCGACGGGCGTGCGCGCACAGCCCTCGGAGGGGCTGCGCGTGCCGCCCTTCGTGCTGGCCATGGGCGAGGGCGCGCGGATCGCGGCCCGCGCGGGCCTGCCGATGGTCATCGGCGACCTGCGCGACCGGGCGAGGATGCGGCGCGGCATCGACCGGTACCGGGAGGCCTTCCGCCCCTCCCCCTGGGCGCGGGAACCCTACGTCGTCGTCTCCGGGACGGTCGCCGTGGCCGCGACGCCCGAGGCGGCGCGGCGGCTGCTGGTCCCGGAGGCCTGGTCGATGGCCCACTCGCGCACCCACGGCACCTTCCCCCCGCTGCCGCCGGCACAGGAGGCCGAGGCACGGGAGATGGCGGCGAAGGAACGGGGCTTCTACGAGGCCGGCCTCACCGGACAGCTCGCGGGCACCGAGGAGCAGGTGGCGCAGGAGCTGGAGACGGTGCTGAGGGAGACGGGGGCGCAGGAGGTCCTGGTGACCACCAGCACCTACGACCGTGCGGCGCTGCTGGACTCCTACCGGCGGCTCGCGGGGATCGTGCGGGTGCGGCGGGGCGCCGTCTGACCGCCGGTCGCCGCGCCGCGCCGGATCCGCGCGCATAGGATTGCGGGGTTTGTCCCGTCGGCCCCACCCGCGCGGCCGCGACCCGTACGGAGTCCCCCATGCCGAGCCCACACGAGCCGCACGGCGCCGAGCCGCCCGTGCGGGACGGCTTCGTCCGGGTCCGCGGAGCCCGCGAGCACAACCTGCGGGGCGTGGACGTCGACATCCCGCGGGACGTGGTGGCCGTGTTCACCGGTGTGTCCGGCTCGGGGAAGTCGTCGCTGGCGTTCGGCACGGTGTACGCGGAGGCCCAGCGCCGCTACTTCGAGTCGGTCGCCCCGTACGCGCGCCGGCTGATCCACCAGGTCGGCGCGCCGAAGGTCGGCGAGATCACCGGCCTGCCCCCGGCGGTCTCGCTCCAGCAGCGCCGCTCGGGACCCACCTCGCGTTCGTCGGTGGGCACCGTCACCAACCTGTCGAACTCGCTGCGGATGCTCTTCTCCCGCGCGGGCGACTACCCGCCGGGGGCGGAGCGCCTCGACTCGGACTCCTTCTCCCCGAACACGGCGGCAGGAGCCTGCCCCGAGTGCCACGGGCTGGGCGAGGTGCACCGCACCACCGAGGAGTCGCTGGTACCGGACCCGTCGCTGTCCGTCCGGGAGGGCGCGATCGCCGCCTGGCCGGGCGCCTGGCAGGGCAAGAACCTGCGGGACATCCTCGACGCGCTCGGGCACGACGTGGACGTGCCGTGGCGCGACCTGCCCGCCGGGCAGCGGCGGTGGATCCTGTTCACCGACGAGCAGCCGGTGGTGACGGTCCACCCGGTGCGGGACGCGGACCGCATCCAACGCCCCTACCAGGGCACGTACATGAGCGCCCACCGCTATGTGATGAAGACCTTCTCGGACTCCCGCAGCCCGGCGCTGCGGGCCCGGGCGGAACGCTTCCTGACGGCGGCCCCCTGTCCGGCGTGCGGGGGCGGCCGCCTGCGGCCCGAGGCGCTCGCCGTGACCTTCGCGGGCCGTACGATCGCGGAACTGGCGGCGCTGCCGCTGGTGGAGCTGGCCGGGCTCCTCGACGCGACGTCCGAGGCGTCCCGTGTCCTCACCGACGACCTCAAGTCCCGGATCGCTCCCGTCGTCGAACTGGGCCTCGGCTATCTGAGCCTGGACCGGGCCACCCCCACCGTGTCGGCGGGCGAGCTGCAACGGCTGCGACTCGCCACGCAGTTGCGCTCCGGTCTGTTCGGGGTGGTGTACGTCCTCGACGAGCCGTCGGCGGGTCTGCACCCCGCGGACACCCGGGCGCTGCTCACGGTGCTGGAGCGGCTGAAAGCGGCGGGGAACTCGGTGTTCGTGGTGGAGCACCAGCTGGACGTGATGCGTGCCGCCGACTGGCTGGTGGACGTGGGCCCACGAGCCGGCGAGCACGGCGGACGGGTGCTGCACAGCGGCCCGGTCGCGGAGCTTGCGTCGGTGCGGGAGTCGGCGACGGCCCGGTTCCTGTTCGACCGCTCCCCGGCTCCCGCCCGCGACGTGCGCACCGCCCGCGGCCGGTTGACGGTGGGGCCGGTGGACCGCCACAACCTGCGCGGGGTGACGGCGGAGTTCGGGCTCGGGGTGTTCACGGCGGTGACCGGGGTGTCGGGCTCGGGGAAGTCGACGCTCATCGCGGAGATCACGCAGGACCTGCCGGGCGTGGGGCGGCTGGTCGCGGTCGACCAGAAGCCGATCGGTCGCACCCCGCGGTCGAACCTGGCCACCTACACGGGCCTGTTCGACACGGTCCGCAAGGTCTTCGCGGCGACGGACGCGGCCCGGGCGAGGGGCTACGGCGCCGGCCGCTTCTCGTTCAACGTGGCCGGCGGGCGCTGCGAGACCTGCCAGGGCGAGGGCTTCGTGAGCGTCGAACTGCTCTTCCTGCCCAGCACGTACGCGCCCTGTCCCCTGTGCGGCGGCGCCCGCTACAACCCGGGGACGCTCGAAGTGACCTACCGGGGCCTTGACATCGCGCAGGTGCTGGACCTGACGGTGGAGTCGGCGGCGGACTTCTTCGCCGACGTCCCGGCCGTCTCGCGCGCTCTGGTCACCCTCCTCGACGTCGGGCTCGGCTATCTGCGGCTCGGGCAGCCCGCGACGGAACTCTCCGGCGGTGAGGCCCAGCGCATCAAGCTGGCCTCCGAGTTGCAGCGCGGCCGCCGCGGCCACACGCTCTACCTCCTCGACGAACCGACGACGGGTCTGCACCCCGCCGATGTGGAGGTCCTCATGCGCCAGTTGCACGGTCTGGTCGACGCGGGCCACACGGTGGTCGTCGTCGAGCACGACATGTCCGTGGTGGCGGGCGCGGACCGGGTGATCGACCTCGGTCCCGGGGGCGGCGGGCGGGGCGGCCTGATCGTGGCGACGGGGACGCCCCGGGAGGTGGCGGAAGCCCGGGAGAGCGCGACGGCCCCCTATCTGCGCAAGGCGCTGGGTCTCTAGATCCGCTGTTCCCGCCAGGCCCGGTAGTGGTCGACGAGGGTCTCCTCGATCGGGCGGTAGGTGAGGCCCAGTTCCTCGGTGCTCCTGCGGTTGTCCACGCGGAAGCGGATGCCGAGGTGGTGGCGGATGTACTCCTGGGAGAGGCCGAAGGCGGGGCCGAGGATGCGGACCGGCCAGTGCGGGAGCGCGGTCCTCGGCAGCCGCCGGTCGCGCGGGTGGTGCCTGCGCAGGATCACCGACATCTCGTGGAAGGAGGTCATCTCCGGCGCGGCGACGATGTAGCGGCCGTGCGCCCCGGGGAGCTCGGCCGCCGCGATGTGGGCGGCCGCCACGTCCCGTACGTCGGCCGTGGTGAAACTGAAGTCCGGGGCGCCGTAGAAGAAGTACCCCTTGAACAGTTCGTCCAGGAGGAACAGGCTGCCGGAGTCCGAGGCGGGGGTGAGGGAGGGGCCCAGGATCAGGCCGGGGTTGACGGAGACCATCCGCCAGCGGCTCTGGGCGGCCTCCGCCTCCCAGGCGGCCCGCTCGGCCAGCGTCTTGGCGTAGTGGTACGGGTTGTTCTCCAGGGTGCTGCTGGTGTTGAAGTACTTCTCGGACAGCGTGCGGTCGTCCATCTCCCGGACGTCGGCGTAGTCGCCGAAGATCGCGCCCACCGTCGAGGTGAACACGAGGCGTTCGACCGTCTCCGTGCGGGCGATCGCCGCCAGGACGGTGCGGGTGCCCGTCAGGGCCGGCTCCACCATGTCCCGCCGGCCGTCCTTGATCTTCTCCGGCATCAGGAAGGGCGAGGCCACGTGGAAGACCACCGAGCAGCCCTTCATGGCCTCGTCGAAGGACCCCTCCGTCAGCAGATCGGCCTCGAAGAGCTCCAGGCGGCCGGGGTGGGACTCCCCGAGGGCGTGCAGCGGCCGGAGCTTGGCGGCGTCGGCCGTGGCACGCACCGTGGTGTGCACGTGGTGGCCGCGCTCGAGGAGCTGCCGTACGAGATGGGCGGCCACGAAGCCGCTGCCTCCCGTCACGAGTACGGTCCGGCCGGCCGGGCTTCCGTTCACGCCTGCTCCCCTCGGAGGTCGGGGCGTCATGATCCCATCAGTACGCCCCGACGGCCCCTCGCGCGCCGGGAATTGCCTCGGGACCGGCCTCCCGCCCGCCGACCGCGGCCGCGCCGTGCCGGTGCCCCGCGGGGCCCGCGAGGCCCCGGCTCCGCTCCCCCTGACCGGCGGCCCGCCGCTCCCGCACCGGACCGCGGCCCGCACCCGCGTCGTCCGGGGCCCGCTCACCCCGCCCGGAGCCGCGGCCCGGCACGTGCGGCGGGCGTCCGGCCACCTCCCCGGCGCTCACCTGCGCCGCGGCCGCCGCGGCCAGGGACGTGCGGTCGGGGTGGGCGGCCGGGGCGAGCGGGGGCCGCACCTCCACCTCCGCCACCAGGCCGCGCGCGGTCACCACACGCCACAGAGAGGCGAGCAGCGGGTCCTCGCCGACGAACGCCGCCACGGTCCCGGCCGCTCCGGCGCGGTCCCGGTAGCCGATGCGCACGGGCTGCACCGGCACCCCGGCGTCCAGCGCGGCCTGGAACACCGCCCGCCGGAAGTGCCCCTGGGCCCGGCCGCACCAGGTGCTGCCCTCGGGGAAGACCGCGACCGCGTGCCCGGCGCGCAGCGCGGCGGCGATCCGGGCGACCGTGGCCGGCAGCGCGCGCAGCCTGTCGCGGTCGATGAACAGGACACCGGCGCGGGCGACGAGCGCGCCCGCCACCGGCCAGCGCCGGATCTCGGCCTTGGCGAGCATGCGGGCCGGGCGCACGGCCGCCAGCAGCGGGATGTCCAGCCAGGAGATGTGGTTGGCGACCAGGAGCAGACCGGTGCCCGTGGACGCCGTCGCGCCGGTGATCCGGAGCCGGACCCCCGCCGCCCGGACGACCGACCGGCTCCACCAGCGCACGGCGCGGGCCGGGACGCGGCCGCTGACCGGTGCCAGCACCGCCCCGGCGAGGACCAGCGCGACCACCGCCGTGAGCCGCAGTACGGCCAGGGGCGCGCCCGTGCGGGCCGCCGTCGTCTCCACGCACGCCCGCGGGGTGCAGGGCGCGCTGGGCAGCCAGACGCTCATCAGGCCGGGACGAGGGAGAGGAAGTGGCGCAGGTAGCGGGGGTCGACCCGGCTCATCGGCAGCAGCACGTACAGGTCGGCGACGCCGAAGTCGGGGTCGTGGGCGGGCTCCCCGCACACCCAGGCGCCGAGCCGCAGGTAGCCGCGCAGCAGAGCCGGGAGTTCGGTGCGGGCGGCCCGTCCCGCGGTGTCCGGGATCCACGGCCGCAGGGGCCGCACCCGGTACTCCGGCGGCGCCAGGTGCCGGTCACGCACCCGGGCCCAGGTGGCCGCCGCCAGGGTGCCGCCGTCGGCCAGCGGGACGGAGCAGCAGCCGGCCAGCCACTCGTGGCCCCGGTCCACCATGTAGCGGGCTATCCCGGCCCAGATCAGTCCGATGACGGCGCCGTCGCGGTGGTCGGGGTGCACGCACGAGCGGCCGACCTCGACCAGGCTCGACCGGATCGCGTCGAGCGGACCGAGGTCGAACTCGCCCTCGGAGTAGAGCCGTCCGGCGATCGCGGCGCGCTCGGGCGGCAGCAGCCGGTAGGTGCCGACCACGTCACCGGTGGCGTTGTCGCGGATGAGCAGGTGGTCGCAGCAGGCGTCGAAGGCGTCCGTGTCCAGGCCGGGTTCCGGGCCGTCGAGCCGGGCGCCGAGTTCACCGGCGAACACCTGGTGGCGCAGCCGCTGCGCGGCCCGGACGTCGTCCTCGTCACGGGCGAGCGACACGACGTAGCCGGAACCGCCGGGCGGGACGGCGAGGGCGGGGGGCGAGAGGGGCATGGCGGTCATGGAGGTCTCCTGCGCCGGGCGGAAGAAGCTGGGGACGGTGCGCGGGAGTGCGCACCTGCTTTCTTCCGCGCCCGGCTGGCCTCGGCGTGACCGGCGCGGGGACCGTGGATGTGCGGCTGCTGAATGCCGGGCGTCACCGTACGGCCCACGCCCCGGATGCCTGGCGGGGCCGGGGATGAGCACCACTCCCGGCCCCGCCCGTCCGCACCGCTCGGCGAACGTCTTGTCCCGGCGGCGGCGCCGCCCGGCGGGAACTACCGCTTCGAGACCTTCCTCGTGGCCCGCAGCCACTCCTTGTTCATCCCGGTGATGGACGTCAGCGGGATGCCCTTGGGGCAGGCCGTCGCGCACTCCCCGGCGAGCGTGCAGCCGCCGAACCCCTCCTCGTCCATCTGCGCGACCATGTCCAGCACCCGGGTCTCCCGCTCGGGCGCGCCCTGCGGCAGCACGTTGAGGTGGTTGACCTTCGCGGAGGTGAACAGCATGGCGGCCCCGTTCGGACAGGCCGCCACGCACGCCCCGCAGCCGATGCACTCGGCGTGCTCGAAGGCGAGGTCGGCGTCGGGCTTGGGCACCGGTGTCGCGTGCGCCTCGGGGGCGGCGCCGGTGGGCGCGGTGACGTAGCCGCCGGCCTGGATGATCCGGTCGAAGGCGCTGCGGTCGACGACCAGGTCCTTGACGACCGGGAAGGCGGCGGCCCGCCACGGCTCGACGTCGATGGTGTCGCCGTCCCGGAAGGACCGCATGTGCAGCTGGCAGGTGGTGGTCCGCTCCGGTCCGTGTGCCTCGCCGTCGATGACGAGCGAGCACGCGCCGCAGATGCCCTCACGGCAGTCGTGGTCGAAGGCGACCGGGTCGTCGCCGCGCAGGATGAGTTCCTCGTTGAGGGTGTCCAGCATTTCGAGGAAGGACATGTCGGGAGAGATGCCGTCCACCTCGTACGTGGACATGGCGCCGTCGGCGTCCGCGTTCTTCTGCCGCCAGACGCGCAGGTTGAGCCTCATGCGTAGCTCCGCTGGGTGGGGTGGACGTACTCGAAGACCAGGTCTTCCCGGTGCAGGGACGGCGCCTCGCCCGTCCCGGTGAACTCCCAGGCGGCCGCGTACCCGAACGCGTCGTCGCGGCGGGCCGCCTCGCCGTCCGGGGTCTGCGACTCCTCGCGGAAGTGACCGCCGCAGGACTCGGCACGGTGCAGTGCGTCGAGGCACATCAGCTCGGCGAGCTCCAGGTAGTCGACGATCCGGTTCGCCTTCTCCAGGGACTGGTTGAACTCCTCGCCCGTTCCCGGGACCTTGATGCGCCGCCAGAACTCCTCGCGGATCTGCGGGATGCGGCCGAGGGCCTTGCGCAGTCCAAAGTCGCTGCGGGCCATGCCGCAGAACTCCCACATCAGCTCGCCTAGTTCGCGGTGGAAGGAGTCGGGGGTGCGGTCGCCGTCCACGGACAGGAGCAGGTTGAGCCGGTCCTGGGTCTCGGCCAGCACCTCCTGCACGACCGGGTGTTCGTCGGTGATCACGTCCTGGCCCCGATGGCGGGCCAGGTAGTCGTTGATGGTCGCCGGGAGGACGAAGTAGCCGTCGGCCAGGCCCTGCATGAGGGCGCTCGCGCCGAGCCGGTTGGCGCCGTGGTCGGAGAAGTTGGCCTCGCCGATCGCGAACAGGCCGGGGACGGTGGTCTGGAGGTCGTAGTCGACCCACAGCCCGCCCATCGTGTAGTGCACGGCCGGGTAGATCCGCATCGGGACCTCGTACGGATCCTCGTCGGTGATCCGCTGGTACATGTCGAAGAGGTTGCCGTACTTGGCCTCGACGGCGCCGCGCCCCATGCGCCCGATGGCGTCGGCGAAGTCGAGGTACACGCCCTGTCCGCCGGGGCCGACGCCCCTGCCCTCGTCGCAGACGTTCTTCGCGGCGCGGGAGGCGATGTCACGCGGGACCAGGTTGCCGAAGGAGGGGTAGATGCGCTCCAGGTAGTAGTCGCGCTCGTCCTCGGGGATCCGGTTCGGCGGCCGGTCGTCGCCCGGGGACTTGGGCACCCAGATCCGGCCGTCGTTGCGCAGCGACTCGCTCATCAGGGTCAGCTTCGACTGGTGGTCGCCGGTGCGCGGGATGCAGGTGGGGTGGATCTGTGTGAAGCAGGGGTTGGCGAACCAGGCGCCGCGCCGGTGCGCCCGCCAGATCGCGGTGGCGTTGGAGTTCATGGCGTTGGTCGACAGGTAGAAGACGTTGCCGTAGCCGCCGCTCGCGAGGACGACGGCGTCCGCGAAGTACGTGTCGATCCTGCCGGTGATCAGGTCCCGGGCGACGATCCCCCGGGCCCGGCCGTCGATCACGATCAGGTCGAGCATCTCGGTCCGCGGATGCATCTCCACGTTCCCGGCGGCGATCTGCCGGGACAGTGCCTGGTAGGCGCCGAGCAGCAGTTGCTGGCCCGTCTGGCCGCGGGCGTAGAAGGTCCGTGAGACCTGGACGCCGCCGAAGGAGCGGGTGTCGAGCAGACCGCCGTACTCGCGGGCGAAGGGCACGCCCTGCGCCACGCACTGGTCGATGATCTCGACCGAGATCTGCGCCAGCCGGTGCACGTTCGACTCCCGCGCCCGGAAGTCGCCGCCCTTGACGGTGTCGTAGAAGAGGCGGTGGACGGAGTCCCCGTCGTTGCGGTAGTTCTTCGCCGCGTTGATGCCGCCCTGCGCGGCGATGGAGTGCGCGCGCCGCGGGGAGTCCTGATAGCAGAACTGGACGACGTGGTAGCCCTGTTCGGCGAGGGTGGCGCCGGCCGAGCCGCCCGCGAGCCCGGTGCCCACGACGATCACCGTGTGCTTGCGCCGGTTGGCGGGGTTGACCAGCCCGGCCTCGAAGCGGCGCCTGTCCCAGCGCTCGGCCACGGGGCCCGCGGGGGCCTTGGTGTCGGCGAGGGGTTCGCCGGTGCGGTAGTCGGTGTAGGTCATGTTCAGTTCACCACTCCGGTCATGACGCCCACGGGGACGGCGATGAAACCGGCCGTGAGCAGCAGCGCGAGGACGTCGGCCGTGGCCCTCAGGGCACGGTCGCGGGTGCGGCTGCCGGCGCCGAGGGTCTGGGCGGCGGCCCAGAACCCGTGCCGGACGTGCAGGCCGAGGGCGAGCATCGCCACGATGTACACGGTGTTGCCGTACCAGGTGGAGAAGGTGTCCACGACGTTCTGGTACGGGTGGCCCTCCTGGAAGCCGCCGCTGTGGACCGTGCCGGTCGTCAGGTCCAGGAGGTGCCAGACGATGAACAGGGCGAGGATGATCCCGCCCCAGCGCATGGTGCGGGTGGCGTAACTCGCCCGGGGCCTGCTGTGCACGTACTTGCTCGGGCGCGCCCGGATGTCGCGCCGGCTGAGCTGGTACGCGCAGGTGGCGTGGGCGACGACGGCGGCCACGAGCACCACGCGGATCAGCCACAGCGTCCACTCGTAGTGCATGAACGGTTCACCGACGGTGCGCAGCCAGTGCGCGTAGTGGTTGAACTCGCCCGCCCCGAAGAAGATCTTCAGGTTCCCGATCATGTGGACCACCAGGTACAGCAGCATGATCAGGCCGCTGACGGCCATCACCGTCTTCTTGCCGACGGTGGAGTCCCACACCGTGCGCGCCGTCGACGGCCGTCGGTCCGTCCGTGTTGCCAGAGCCATGTCTCAAGACGCTAGGGCCGGAAGTCCCCATCGGTCCAAGACATGGTCCGGCTCGTTTCCATAGCCTGCGCCTATCATGAGGCATGCAGTTCCAGCAGCTCCAGTACTTCGTGGCCGTGGCCGAGACCCGGCATTTCACCCGGGCCGCCGAGCTCGTGCATGTCGCGCAGCCGTCGCTGTCCCAGCAGATCAAGGCGCTGGAGCGGGAGTTGGGCGCCGATCTGTTCCAGCGCGCGCGGGGCAACATCACCCTCACCGACGCGGGCGAGGCGCTGCTGCCGCTGGCCCGGCGCATCCTCGCGGACACCGAGACCGCGCGCTACGAGGTGCAGGAACTGGTGGGACTGCGCGGCGGACGGGTCCGGCTGGGGGCCACGCCCAGTCTGTGCACGGGCCTGCTGCCCGACGTGCTGCGCGCCTTTCACGACCGCTACCCCGGCATCCGGCTGCTGATCGAGGAGGGCGGCTCGCACGACCTCGTACGGGAACTGGCCCGCGGCGCCCTCGATCTCGCGCTGATCGTGCTGCCGCTGCCGACCGCGTCCCCCGCGCTGACGACGGTGGAGCTGCTGCGCGAGGACCTGGTCGTGGTGTCCTGCCCGGACGCCCCCCGTCCGGGGCACGGCCGGCGCACCGTACGGATCGCCGATCTGGAGGGCGAGCGCCTCGTGATGTTCCGGCACGGCTACGACCTGCGGGAACTGACCGTGGCCGCCTGCCGGGCCGAGGGGTTCGAGCCGGACTTCGCGGTGGAGGGCGGCGAGATGGACGCCGTGCTGGGTTTCGTGCGGGCGGGGCTGGGTGTCGCGGTGGTACCCCGGATGGTGGCGGCTCGATCCGCGCGCGGGCTGCGGGTCACTCCGCTGGCCCGGCCGGGGCTGTATCGCACGATCGGGCTGGCGCACCGCAGTGACGTGGCCCCGCCGCGGGCCGCCAGGGAGTTGCAGCGGATGCTGCTCGAGCGGTGAGGGCGCGCCCCCGCGCGGTCGCGCCGAGCGGGGCGGGGGCGGTGCTCGCGGTGCGGGTCCGTGGCTGACCGGGCGCGCGGTTCCCCGCGCCCCTCGGACCGGGCCGGGGCCCGGCACGACGCCCTCGATCGGCGAGGGCCCGTGGCGGGGCCCCGCGGGGCCGGGCCGTCAGGTCCTCGTAGCCGTGGCGGCGGCCGGAGGTCCCGAGCGACCGGGTCCCGCCGTCACCCCGTGGCGTCGACCAGGGCCAGGTCGTGCAGCCGGTCCGGCGGGCCGGGGCGGGCGTAGTACCAGCCCTGGGCCGTGTCGCAGCCCAGTATCCGCAGCTGCTCGGCCTGCGCGCCGGTCTCCACGCCCTCCACGGTGACCGCGAGGTCCAGGCTGTGGGCGAGGGAGACGATCCCCTCGACGATCTTGAGATCGACGGGGTCCGCCGGGAACTGCTGCATTCCCTGGGTGAAGGAACGGTCCAGTTTGAGCACGCTCACCGGGAGCCGGCGCAGGTTGGCCAGGTTGGAGTAGCCGGTGCCGAAGTCGTCCAGGGCGATGTCGACGCCCATCTCCGCGAGCCGGCGCAGCGGCTTGAGCAGGTCGTCGTCGGCGCCGATCAACGCCGACTCGGTGACCTCGAGGCACAGCGACTCGGGGGCGACCCCGGCGCGTTCCAGGATGTCGACGGTGTCCTGCACCAGACCGGGATGGGTGAGCTGGCACGGGGAGAGGTTGACGTTGATGCGCAGCGGGCCGGTGTCGCCGTTGTGCTCCCGCCACTCGCCGGCCTGCCGGACCGATTCCTCGAGGACCCAGCGGCCGAGCGGCACGATCAGCCCGGTGTGCTCGGCCAGCGGGATGAACCGGTCGGGGCCGAGCACCCCGTGCTGTGGATGCAGCCAGCGCACCAGCGCCTCCGCGCCTCGCACACTGCCGTCGCCGAGGTGGACGAGCGGCTGGTACTCGATGAAGAACTCGCCGCGGTCCAGGGCGGCCGGCAGCGCGGTGGTCAGGCCGTGGCGGGTGATCGCGCGGGCGTCGGCCTCCGCGTCGGCCAGCTCGAAGCGGTTGCCGCCCGCCGACTTGGCGCGGTACATGGTGATGTCGGCGCTGCGCAGCACCTCCGCCGCGCTGCGCTCCCCCGCCGGGCCCTCCACGATGCCGATGCTGCCGCGCACGGTCAGTTCGCGGCCGTCGATGCGCACGGGCGCGACCAGGACGTTCATGATGCGCGCGGCCAGTTCGTCGACCTCGTGCCTGGTGTCGGGCCCGGTGGTCAGCGCCACGAACTCGTCGCCGCCCAGGCGCGCGACCATCTCGCCCGGCGCGGTGGCGCAGGACTGCAACCGGTCGGCGACCTCGACCAGCAGACGGTCGCCGGCCGCGTGCCCGAGGCTGTCGTTGATGGTCTTGAAGCCGTCCAGGTCGAGGTAGCACAGCCCGAAGCGCTGGCCCTCGGCGGCGCCGAGCGCCTTCTCCAGCCGTTCGAAGAACAGGGTCCGGTTGGGCAGGCCGGTGAGCGCGTCGTGGGTGGCCTCGTAGCGCAGCCGGAGGTTGAGCAGCCTGCGCTCGGTGGTGTCCTCCATCAGGGCCAGCGAGTACTGGGGGTTGCCGTCGGCGTCCCGCAGCAGGGAGACCGTCAGATTGGTCCACAGGACCGTTCCGTCGGGCCGGCTGAACGCCTTCTCCGTGTGGTAGTGCTCGCGCTCGCCGCGGACGAGCTCGTCGTAGAGCTTCCAGGTCTGGGGCGCGTCCTCGGGGTGGGTCAGGTCCTGCACCCGGCGGCCGCGCAGGGTCTGCTCGGAGCCGCCGAACATGCGCAGCAGGGCCCCGTTGACCTGGAGGACGTTGCCGTCGAGGTCGGCGATGCCGATCCCTATCGCGGCGCCCTCGAACACCGCGCGGAAGCGGGCCTCGCTGGCGTGCAGCGCCTGCGCGACCACACCCTGGGCCCGCAGTGCGGCCTGGGCGATGGCCTCCTGCTCGGCGAGCGTGCGCTCGCGCAGCGCCTGGGCGTACCCGGCCGCCATGGCGTGCTGGAGCCGTGAGCAGCGGGTGCGCAGCTCCTCCTGCGGGCCGTCCTCACCGCAGTAGAGCACCAGGTAGGCGTCGACGCAGTCGAGGGTGCGGGCGAGCGCCTCGGGGTCGGTGCAGTGGCCGTCGACGAGGGCGGCGCCGACCGCCCTCGCGGTGTCGGAGTCGAAGGCCCGCTCCAGCAGTGCCCCGCGCAGGCGGCGGGCGAGCGGCAGGAGCTGCTCCTCGAGTTCGGGCCTGGTCAGCGAGGTCGAGGTGACCGGGTACACGGCCCGGCTCCAGATCGTCGCGAACCGCCGCAGTCTGTCCTCCGGCCCGTCCGGCTCCGCGGTCACGCCGTACGCCCCACGCCGGCGAAACCGGAGAGGGCCCAGGGGTCCTCGTCCTCCGGTGCCGTGTCCGGCCGCCAGTGCGGCATCGGCACCAGTCCGGGCTCCACCATGTCGTACCCTTCGAAGAACCGCCCGATCCGGTCACGCGAGCGCATGACCAGCGGGTTGCGGATGTCCTTGTACACGTCCACCGCGCGCTCGGCCTGCTCGGCCGGCAGCGGGATTCCCTCGTACGAGGCATGCGTGAGCACCAGCAGACTGCCCGGCGCGAGCGCGGCGCCGAGTTCGGCCACCGCCGCGTACGGGTCGTCCGCGTCCTCGACGAAGTGCAGTACGGCGACCAGCAGCAGCGCCACCGGCCGGTCGAGGTCGAGCAGTTGTCCCACCTGCGCGCTGTGCAGGATCTCCCGCGGTTTGCGCAGGTCGGCGGCGACGACGTCGGCGTCGGCGTTGTCCGCGAGGACGGCCTCGCTGTGCGCGACGGCCACCGGGTCGTGGTCGACGTAGACCACCCTGGCTCCCGGACGGGCGGCCTGGGCCACCTCGTGCACGTTGCCGAAGGTGGGGATGCCGGAGCCGATGTCGAGGAACTGGGTGACGCCCTCGCCCACCGCGTACCGCACGGCGCGACGCATGAACGCCCGGTTCGCCTGGCTGATCTTGGGAAGTCCCGGCATGAACTCCATCGCCTTGCGGGCCGCTTCCCGGTCGACCTCGAAGTTGTGCGAGCCGCCCAGGTAGTGGTCGTAGATCCGCGAGACGCTCGGCACCGAGATGTCGATGCTCCGCGGGGCCCAGGCGGGTCGCTCCATCTATCTCTCCAAGGCGTAGGCGATCCGGTGTTCGAGCTGAGGCTACTGATCGCCCGCCAAAGGGGCGAGCAGAAACGGAAATTGACCGTCCGTTCCCGGTCACTGCCTGCGGCACGTGCCGAATCGACGTCCCCCGCGGGGCTGCTCAACGTGCCCGGGCCGCTGCGGAGAGTCTTCGCAGCGGCCTTCGGGGCGGCGAAAGTCTACGCACAGGATGCGGCGTCGGGACAAGCGCGGCGGCCACGGAAAACGGTCCGCCCCCTCCGTGCGGCGCGGAGGGGGCGGACCAGGTGGCCGTGCGCGAGGGGCAGCTGCGGGAGATCAGCCCTGGGGAGGTGACTCCTACTGCGCCGGCGCTCCGACCAGCTTTCCGTCGGGCGCGACGGCGTACCACGTACCGCCGACGCCCTGGCCGTTGATGTCACCGGGCGCCTTGTCACCGGAGAAGGTGTAGATCGGCGAGCAGTTGATGGTCTGCTGCTTGGTGCCGTCGGACCGGGTGAAGTTCATGTAGCCCTTCTTCTGGATCCCCTTGGTCTCGGCGAAGTCGACGGGGGCCACCGCCGGCCACTTCTCGAGGCAGGCTCCGTTGCAGTTCGAGACCGGCTCGGGCCAGGCCTTGTCCTTGAGGAAGCGGTAGACCGTCATGCCGTCCTTGTCGACGACGATCTCGCCGAGGTTGGGGTCCTTGCGGACGGACAGCCCGGCCGTGGAGGCCTCGGACGAGGAACCGGAGCCGGACGACTTGGCCTTCTTGCCGTCGGGGGCCAGCGCGAACCACTTGTTGCCGACGCCCTGCCCGGTGGTGTCCCCGGCCTTGGCGTCCTTCGCGTAGTAGTAGGCGGGCCAGCCGCCGACGGTGAGCTGCTTGCTGCCGTCGGTGCGGGTGACCTCGCCGAGCAGCGACTTGTCGATGCCGTCGCCGGCGGAGATGTCGTCGGCGGAGACGGGCGGCCAGGCGGTCGCGCAGTCGCCGTCGCAGTTCGACTTCGGGGGTTCCGCGGTGTCCGCGTCGAAGCGGTAGAGGGTCTTGCCGGCGCTGTCGGTGAGGATCTTGCCGAGCTGGCTGTTCGCGGAGATCGCCAGTTCACCGGCGCTCGCGCCCTGAGCCCCGGCACCCGTGCCGACGCCGCCGGGGGCGCTGGCGCTGGCCCCGCCGCCGACACTGCCGTAACCGCTGCCGACGCCCGCGATGCCACCGGCCGGAGCCGTGGCTCCGACGTTCTGGCTCGACGCCGACGTGCCGCTCTCAGAACCGCACGCCGTCGTCAGCGCCAGAACGGCCACCGCACCAGCCGCGAGTGAGGCGCTCCGCCAGGTGGTCTTCATCGTCAACAACTCCCCGATCGTCACAAGGGTGTTGCAGCGCCCTGCTGCGCCGCCGCACGGTCATGAGTACGCACGGGGGCGGTCGATGTGTTCAAACCCGCCACAGATTTCTTTTCACGACCTGTGACGGCGTCCTGGCCAGGGCCGGTGATCGCACACCCGAACGGCCCACCGGACGCGCGCCCGCACGGCCCGGCAAACCCGTGGACGACGGTTTCCCCCGTTCGGGGCAATCCCCACCGGGCATCGGCACGGTCCGCCGCGGGAAGCCGCATGATCTGCGTCGTGCATGGACCCCAACCGACCCGATCCACCCGCGCCACCAGGGCGTTGGCCCTGGTGACCGTGGCCTGGCTCCTCGCGGCCGCCCCGGCGGGGACGGCCACGGCCGACGCGTGCGCGTACGCCTCCACGGGGCCGGACGGCATCGAGGCGGTCGCGGTGGCGGGGAGCCACCCCTGGCCGACCCCGCCGGTGTGCGGGGAACCGACGCCGACGCCCACCCCGACCCCCACCCCGCCGAAGCCGAAGCCGCCGCCGGCACCGGAGCCGAGCCCGACGCCGACCCCGGCTCCGCCTCCGCCTCCGCCTCCGCGGCCCACCCCGCCCCCCGAGCCGCCCCCGCCGCCGAGGCCGGCCCCCGAGCCCAGGCCGGCGGCGCCGAGACCCCGTCCGAAGCCGCCGGAGCCCGCGCCGCCGCGCCCCGTGGCGCCGCCGCCCCGGCCCGCCCCGGCTCCCCCCTCCCCACGGCCCCCCGCTCCCGTCCCCCGCCCGTCGGCGACCCCGGTGCACTACCCCGCCTACCACGCCCCACCGCCCCGGCGGTCCGCCGACGGGGGCCAGTCGCCGGTCACCTACGTCCTGCTCATCACCGTGCCCGCGCTGATCGCCGTCGCCGCACTGCGGGCCCGCTAGCGCCCATCCTGGAGGCAACCCTTGCCGGAATGGCTTGTTCTCACCCTCGCGATGCTCGCCGCCTGCGCGGTGGTGGTCGCCATCACCCTCCTGCGGGCCCGCAGGGCGCCCGAGGACGAGGACCCCTCCGAGACCCCGGACGTCATCGAGTACATGACCATGTGGATCGGCGTGGTGTACGCGATCGTCCTGGGCCTGGCCATCGCGGGGGTCTGGGAGGCGCGCAGCGTCGCCCAGGACCACGTCCAGGCGGAGGCGCAGGCGCTGCACGAGATCTCGGAGCGGGTGCGGGTCTATCCCGCCGGCACCCGTGACCGCATTCGGGAGGATGTCAACGCCTATGTCGGACACGTCGTCACCACCGAGTGGAAGGCGATGGCCGACGGCGACGGCGTGACCGGGCGGGGCGACGAACTGCTGCGGCGCGTCCGGGTGGACGTCACCGACTACCGGCCCGCCTCCGACTTCGAGGCGCAGGCCTACCAGCCGCTGCTCGACCAGCTGGCCGCGGCGGACCAGGCGCGCAACGCCAGGGCGGAGTCGACCGGGGCGACCATGCCCGGCGTGGTGTGGTTCGGGCTGCTGGTCGGGGCCGCCATCACCATCGGCATGGTCTTCGCGCTCCAGATCCGGCGCACGGCCCGCGAACTGGTGCTGGCCGGACTGTTCTCCGCCCTGATCGCCTTCCTGCTCTTCCTCATCTGGGACTTCGACGCGCCCTACAGCCGGGGTGTCACGGCGTCGGCGGAGCCGTTCCTGCGGCTGTTCCCCGGCGTCACCGGCTGACGCCGGAGCCCGTCGCCGCCGGCGCCCGACCCCTCGTCCCACCCGCTCACCCGCTCGCCCGCCCGCGACGGGGGACGCCACCGACACGCCGTGGCCGTCCCCCGGTCGCGGGAACGGCGTCCCCCGGGCGGCCCACACCGTTGCCCCGTTCGCGCGACTGAGATCGCGCGAGGGCACACCCGTTCCTAGCGTTTCGGTCATCGAGGTGCATTTACGGCACAAGCGGAAACAGGTCCGCGGCTGCTCCTCGGGGACCGGAGGATCCACCATGCGCGCGATACGCGTCGCTTCGGCCGCTCTGCTGGGCGTCACCGCCCTCGCCCTGTCCGCACCGGCCGCCGTCGCGAGCGACGACGACCACTACGTCATGTCCGAGGGCTACAGCGTGCAGCCCTCGACGGTCGCGGCGGGCGGACAGGTGACCCTGCGCGTGGACCGCGCCGTCAGCGGCTGCCGAAGCTCCGTGAGCGTCTACTCCGGGGTGTTCGACACGGTCGTCATCCCGAGGAACTCCTCGTGGGCGGCCGCCGTCGTCGACCGGGACGCCAGACCCGGCGCCTCGTACCGGGTGACGTTCACCTGCGGCGGGATCAGCGCCGTCAAGGAACTGACGATCGCGGGCGGCCGGCCGGTCGACCCCACACCGGCGCCCTACCCGGTCCCGCGAGGCGTGCACGCCGGTGCGGGCGGCACCTCCGACGGGTTCGACGCCAAGGAGATCGGACTGGGCGCCGCGCTCGTCGCGGGCTCGGTCGGGACCGCGTACGTCATCTCGCGCCGGCGTGCCCGCGAGGACGCCGGCTGACAACGCCCGCCGGCGGCGGCCCCGCGCACAGGCCTGCGCCCCGGACTCCGAACGGGACCGGGGCGAAGGACTGCGCCGCGCGAGGAGACGTACCGCCTCCCGGTGGACGGGGTGCCGTGAGGCGGGCTCAGATACGGCGTTCGGCCCGGCGCCGCATCCAGAACAGACCGCCGCCGACCACGGCCGCGGCGACGAGCCCGCCGCCGATGGCCACGTCGGTCGGGGTGGCGCCGGTGCTGGTGCTGCCGCCGAGACCGCCGCGGACACCGCCGATGACGGTGAAGGCGGCCGGGCGGGTCAGGGTCCGGCCGGAGCAGTTGACGGTGATGTCGTACGCGCCGGGCCGGGCGTTCTCGTTGACGACGGCCGTTCCCTTGGCCGTCTGGTTGGCGCCGTTGATGGGCGTCAGGTTGGCCTGCGGGAACGCCGCCGAGGTCATGGTGCCGCCGCCGGGGCAGCCGTCGACGGTGACCGTCATCTGGCCGCCGCGGGCGATGACCGCGGGCAGGGCGACGATGTTGCTCGGGTTGGCGCCCATGCCGTCGCGCGCGACGGCGGCGGGGGCGGCGAGACCGAGGGCGGCGGCCGCGGCGGCCGAGACCGCCGTGGCCGCCAGAACACGAGTGGTACGCATGTGATCCTCCGCGGAAGGCGCCCCGGGGCCCGTCCCCGGCATGTCGGCGAGAAAGCACCTCCCGGAAGAGACCCTCAGATGCCGTGCCCGCGCCCGCATTTCGGCGATGGTCCGTCCTGGTGAGGGGACACGCCGGGCGATCTACGCACAATCAGATATAGCCGCAGGTCACGGACCGTCAGAAAAAACCTGCGGCCGGCACCTCGGATGGCGCACCGCGGGCGGCCCGGGCCACCCGTTCGCCGCTGCCCCGTCGCCGGTTCCGGCCCGGGGACTTAGCGTGCTGCTATGCGCGAAGGGACGTGGTGACGGCCGCGTCGGAAGGGGATGGCGAATGTCCGCGTACCAGCTGTCCGAGGCGGCGGAAGAGGAGGAGCGGCGGCGCAAGCGCGCTCCCTGGGGCGTGATAGCGCTTGTTCTGCTGACCGGTCTCGCGCTCATCAGGAACGGATCGGGAGAGTTCGACATCGGCCCGCCGCAGCCCGCCTCGGCGGCCGCCGCGGACGCCCGCAGCGCCGACGGGACGCTCGGCCGCACCCCGGCGCCCCTGGCGTTCGCCGTGCCGAACCGGGTGCGGATCCCGGCGATCCGGGTCGACGCGCCGGTCATGTCGGTCGGCCTGGACACGGACGGCTGGGTGGGCGCGCCGCCCCCCGAGGACCCGAACCTGGCGGGCTGGTTCACCGGTGGCGTCTCGCCCGGCGAGAAGGGCACGGCGGTCGTCGTCGGACACGTCGACAACCGGCTGGGCCCCGCCGTCTTCTACGGTCTGGGGGCCCTGAAGAAGGGGAACCGCGTCGAGGTGGCGCGGGCGGACGGGAAGACCGCGGTCTTCGAGATCTACGGCATCGAGGTCTTCGAGAAGAACAACTTCCCCGGCGACCGCGTCTACGCCTCCAAGGGAGCCCCCGAACTGCGGGTCATCACCTGCGGCGGCGGCTTCTCGAAGGCCAACGGGTACGACGGGAACGTCGTCGCCTTCGCCCGCCTGACCGAGGTCCGCTGAGCGGCTCCCGGCCGGGCGGGCGAAGGGCCCGTATCAGGTGTACCGCCGGTGCGGGAGGGTGATGTGGTACCCGGAGTCCAGCAGGCGGGGCAGGTACTCGCCCAGGGCCCGCACGCTCTGCGAGCGGTCGCCCCCGGCGTCGTGCGAGAGCACGACGACACCGGGGGCGGCGCCCTTCTCGACCCGGTCGACGATGCTGCCGGTGCCCGGGGTGGTCCAGTCGAGGGTGTCGACGGTCCACGCGAGCGGTTCCATGCCCAGTTCGGCGCCGAGCTGGAAGGCGTCACGGTTCCAGGCGCCGTACGGGGCCCGGAACCAGCGCGGCCGCTCCCCGTAGCCCTCTTCGATGACGTCGCTGGTGCGGGACATCTCGGAGCGGATCCGGCGGCGGGTGAGCCGGGTCAGCAGGGGGTGGGACCAGGTGTGGTTGCCGACGATGTGGCCCTCGTCCGCCATCCGGCCCAGCAGTTCCTGGTTGTCGGCGGCCATCTCGCCGCACACGAAGAACATCGCGCGCACGTCGTAGTGGGCCAGGGTGTCGAGGATGCCGGGGGTGTAACGGGGGTCGGGTCCGTCGTCGAAGGTCAGCACCATGGTGCGGCCGCGGCCGGTCATCCTCAGCAGCGGTTCGTGGCGCACCGGGGTACGGCCGGGGGCGGCGCGCGGGGGTCCGTAGCCGGTGAGCGGCTGGAGGCGGTAGGCGGAGGGCTTCAGCGGCAGGCTGCGTGCCGGGGCTCCGGCGGCGGGGGCGGCCGCCCTGACGGGCTTGTCGTCCTCGCCCCACAGGAACACTCCGGCCGCGCCGGCCGCGCCCGCGGCCGCGACGCCTGCTCCGGCGGTCAACACCCTTCGCCGCGTGAACAACTGATCGTTCTTCATGCAGTCATCAGTCGCCCGGCGGGGCCGCGACCCACCCCGTCGGCACCGGACCGGCGGCATGATTCCACCCGCCCGGGGCAGCCCCGTCGGGCCGAGTGGCCCAAGCGGGAGTGTCAGCGGTGCCGCACCAGCGGGAACGGGAGGGTCTCGCGGATGGTGAGGCCGGTCAGGAACATCACCAGGCGGTCGACGCCGATACCGAGGCCCCCGGTCGGGGGCATCGCGTACTCCAGGGCGTCGAGGAAGTCCTCGTCCAGCTCCATCGCCTCGGGGTCCCCGCCGGCGGCGAGCAGCGACTGCTCGGTGAGACGGCGGCGTTGCTCGACCGGGTCGGTCAACTCGGAGTAGGCAGTGCCCAGTTCCGTACCGAAGGCGACGAGGTCCCAGCGTTCGGCCAGTCGCGGGTCGACGCGGTGCTGCCGGGTGAGCGGGGAGACGTCGGTGGGGAAGTCCTTGTAGAAGGTCGGCAGTTGGGTTCTCTCCTCGACCAGCCGCTCGTACATCTCCAGGACCACGTCACCGCGCCCGTCGTCGGGTGTGTACGGCACCCCGGCGCGGTCGCAGAGCCGGAGCAGGTCCGCGAGCGGGGTGTCGGGTCCGATCTCCTCGCCCAGCGCCTCGGAGATCGCGTCGTGGACCGTACGGACCGGCCACGGGCCCGAGATGTCGTACTCCCGTCCGTCCTTGCGGGCGACCGGCGCGCCGAAGGCGGCCGTGGCGGCCCCCTGGACGAGTTCGCGGGCCAGGTCGAGCATCACGTCGTAGTCGGCGTACGCCTGGTAGGCCTCCAGCATCGTGAACTCGGGGTTGTGCTTGTAGGAGACCCCTTCGTTGCGGAAGGTGCGGCCCATCTCGAACACCTTCTCCAGACCGCCGACGCAGAGCCGCTTGAGGTACAGCTCGGGGGCGATGCGCAGATGGAGGTCGAGGTCGTAGGCGTTGATGTGGGTGGTGAAGGGGCGGGCGTTGGCGCCGCCGTGGATCCGCTGGAGCATCGGGGTCTCGACCTCGAGGTAGCCGCGCTCCAGGAGCCCCTGGCGCAGGGCCTGCACGGCGTGCGAGCGGGCCCGGACCACGTCGCGGGCGGCGGGGCTCGCGACCAGGTCGAGGTAGCGCATGCGGACCTTGGCCTCGGGGTCGGTGAGGCCGCGGCGCTTGTCGGGCAGGGGGCGCAGGCACTTGGCGGTGAGCTGCCAGGAGGTGACGAAGACGGTGGGCTCGCCCTTGTCGCTCGTCCCCGCCGTGCCGGTGACGACGAGGTGGTCGCCGAGGTCGGTGGTGGTCCTGAACGAGCCGAGGGCGTCCCGGGTGAGGGCGAGTTGGTGGTCGCCCGACCAGTCGCGCAGGGTGACGAAGACGACGCCGCCGAAGTCGCGCACCCGCATCATCCGCCCGGCGACGGTGACCGTCTCCCCCGTCGGGATCCCGGCGAGGGTGTGGGTGCGGGACGGCACGCCGACCGGGTAGGGGTCGGTGCCCTCGGCGCGCAACCGGTCCAGCTTGCGGTGCCGGACGCGGACCTGCTCGGGCAGACCCGCGTCCGGACCGGCGTCCCCGGCCCCGTCCCCTGCGTCGAGGCCGAGCGCCTCCGTCGGCGGCAGGCCCTCGGTGGTGGCGGGGCGGGGCCCGCCGCGCGCGTTCCGCTTGCCCCAGAGCTTGCGCAGGGAGGGCACCGAGACGAAGCCCTCGGCGATGCCGGAGGCGAGGCCGACCCTGGCCAGGGAGCCGGCGTCGGCGTAGCAGAGGAAGCGCGGGTACCACTCGGGGTGGTACTTGGCGTTGGAGCGGTAGAGGGCCTCCAGCTGCCACCACCTCGAGAAGAACAGCAGCAGCCGGCGCCACAGCCGCAGGACGGGTCCGGCGCCGATGCGCGCGCCCTCCTCGAAGGCGGAACGGAAGACGGCGAAGTTGAGCGAGATCCGGCGCACGCCGAGTTTCGGGGCGGCGGCGCACAGGTCGGCGACCATGAACTCCATGACGCCGTTGGGGGCGGAGCGGTCGCGGCGCATGAGGTCCAGGGAGATGCCGTCCGCGCCCCAGGGCACGAACGACAGGAGGGCCAGGAGGCGGCCGTCGCCGTCCAGTGCCTCCACGAGGAGGCAGTCGCCGTCGGCGGGGTCGCCGAGGCGGTCCAGGGCCATGGAGAAGCCGCGTTCGGTCTCGGTGTCGCGCCAGGCGTCCGCGCGGCCGATCACCTCCTCCATCTCCTGGTCGCCGAGGGTGCGGTGGCGGCGGACCCGGCAGGAGGCGCCGGTGCGGCGCACCCTGTTCACGGCCTGCCGGGTCACCCGCATCTCACGGCCGCCGAGGTCGAAGGAGGCGACCGGCAGGATCGCCTCGTCGCCGAGTTGCAGGGCGCCGAGCCCGGCGCGGGCGAAGGCCTTCGCGCCGTCCTCGGAGGCGCCCATGACCGCGGGCGCCCAGGCGTGCCGGCGGGCCGCGTCCAGCCAGGCCGCGATGGCGTGCGGCCAGGCCTCGCGGTCGCCGACGGGGTCGCCGCTGGCCAGGCAGACCCCGGCCTCGACCCGGTAGGTGACGGCGGCCTTGCCGCTGGGCGAGAAGACGACGGCCTTGTCGCGCCGGGTGGCGAAGTAGCCGAGCGAGTCCTGGTCGCCGTAGGCCTTGAGCAGGGCGCGGATGCGGGGTTCCTCGTCCCCGTGCAGAGCCGCCTCCATCCGCTGGGAGCGGAAGAGCGCGGCGGCGGCGTTGAGCAGCGCCAGGGCGCCGAAGAGGCCGAGCAGGAAGAACAGGGAGCGGGGCGGACGGCCGTCGAAGGAGCGGGCGGAGACCAGCCCGCCCAGCACCCGGTTGACGGCCCATCCGAAGCGCTGGCTCTCCGGCAGGGTGCCCGGGAACAGCTCCACCAGGCCCCAGCCCGCGAGGACGGCGAGGACCAGACCGGCGAGGAGCACCGCGAGGGCCCGCCGGACCGCCGCCCGACGGGAGGCGGCGTAGAACTCGCCGCGGGCGACGATCAGGAGGACCAGTGCGAGCGCGCACACCACCAGGGACGGGACGGACTGCGCGTACAGGCCGACGGCCACGCCGAGGACGTCGGTCAGGACGAGCAGGCCGAGGTAGACGACGACGAGCCACCATGCGGCCTTCTTGCGGGCGGCGGTGGCGGCGGCCAGCAGGAAGAGGAAGACGGCGTAGGCGAGGTTGGCGCTCACCGGCACGATCAGCAGGTCCAGGAAGCGGACCACCGGGCGCAGCAGCCTGCGCAGCGGCGGCACCAGGGCCAGCAGGACGCAGAGCAGGCCCAGGGCGCCGAAGAAGGCCGCGAAGCCCTCCGGGACCCGGACCAGGAAGCGGTCCGCGGGCCGCCGGGCCGGGCTCCGACCGGCCTGGGCCGCGGCGGTGTCCACGGTGGCGGTCATGTTCCGACTGTAGGAAGCCCGGGGCGGCCGCGCTCGTCGAGCGGCCCGCTCAACGGGCGGACCTGCGGCTTCCGATAGCCTCTGGCCCGTGACGGAACAGCACTCGCAGCAGCCAGCACACCGGTTCGAGCGCGGGACGGACGGACCGAAGGTCATTCTGGTCGGCGTGGACGGCTCCGACTCCTCGCTGCGGGCCGCGGCCTACGCCGGTGGCCTGGCCCGGCGCCAGCACGCGCTGCTCGCCGTGGTGTACGTCCAGCCGGTGCTCGCGGCGGGCGCGGCCCTCGGGGTGCCGGTCGCGGAGACGACCGACGAGATCGCCGAGGGCCTAGTGGCGCAGATCCGCGAGGCCACCGAGCGCACGCGGGGGATATTCGACGTGCGCTGGGAGTTCCACACCTTCCGCGGCGACCCCTACGGCGGCCTCGTCAAGGCGGCGGAGCAGCTGACGGCCGACGCCGTGGTGGTCGGCGCCTCCGAGCAGGCCGGCCACCGCATCGTGGGCTCGGTCGCGGTACGCCTGGTCAAGGCGGGCCGCTGGCCGGTGACGGTGGTCCCCTGACCCGGACTCCCGGACCCCCGAGCCCCCGAGCCCCCGGGTCAGGGGGCCGTGGTCAGGCCGCTCTTGGCGGCGCCCCGGCCGAGAACCACCTGCCTGATGCGGTCCCGGGCCCCCGCGACGCCCGCGCCGCGGGCGAGGGCCTGGTCCAGGTCGACCACCCGGCCCGCGTCGATGTCGAACATCTGCGGGACGAACCGGGCCTCGCGGACCTCCCAGCGGCCACCGGGCCGGCTCGGCCGGGCGAAGGTGAAGCGGGCGGCGGTGGACTGGTTGACGCGCGGGTCCCGGACGCCCTGTCCGTCCGGCGTCTCCCCCGCGATCTGGTCGCCCAGGCCGTAGACGACCCAGGTGCCGTCGACCTTCTCGTAGGCCTGGGGGACGTGGGAGCCGGTGCCGAGGATCAGGTCGACGTCGGGGCGGCCCGCGGTGCGGGAGGCGGTGAGGGTGCGGGCCAGGGCGAGCTGCCGCTCGTCCGGCGCGTCCTGCCCCGCGGTGCCCCAGTGCAGGGAGACGACCACCACGTCGGCGCCCGCCTTGCGGGCGGCCTTGGCGTCGGCGAGGACCCTGGCTCCGTCCAGCAGGCCGACGGCCCAGGGCTGCCCCTGCGGGACCGGCCGGCCGCCGACGCCGTCGGTGTAGGCGAGATGGGCGACCTTCGCGGGGCCCGCCCGCAGGAGGGTGACCGAGTTGCCCTCGGCCTCGGTGCGGGCGGTGCCCGCGTGCCGCAGACCGGCGCCGTCGAGGACGTCGAGGGTGCGCTGCACCCCGGCGGGGCCGTCGTCCAGGCTGTGGTCGGAGGCGGTGGCGCAGCCGTCGTAGCCGGTGGCGGCGAGGGCCGCGGCGATCTCCGGCGGCGACTTCAGGTCGGGATAGCCGGTGTAGTCGCCGTTCGCGCCGTACACGGTGTCCAGGTGGCACAGCGACAGATCGGCGCCGGAGACGAGGGGTTCCGCGCCCGCGAGCATCGGGCGGAAGTCGTAGCCGGCGCCCCCGGCGTCGAAGCGGGCACGCTCGACGACACCGGCGTACGGACGGATCTCACCGGTGGCGACGAGGCTGAAGCCGCGGGCGGCGGGCGGCGCCGGGCGGCCGTGGCTCCCGGCCGGCCCGTCGTCGTGGGCCTGGCAGGCGGCGGCCGAGGCGAGCAGGGCCGTCAGGGCCCAGGCCACCTGATGTCTGCGAGCGATCACCGGGTCACCCCCGTTCCCGCGCTTTGTCATATCTGCTCATGTATGAGTACTAGTCCATGAGAGACGGCAGCCCGGCCCGGCACTCCCTTCGTCCAGGGCCGATGCCCGCGATCGGCGTAGCCGGGACCGTTCGTCGGACCGTTCGTCGACGCGATCGACCGTCCGTCGCAGACCCGTGTGCGCGACCTGTCCCGAACCGGCGCACTGCGGTGCCATACGCCCATGACCGCCGGAACCACCCTCGACGCCCGCACGACGACCGCCGAACACGAACTCGCCGCTCTCCAGCGCGAGCACGGCCGACCGCTCTTCGCGCTGCTGCTGAGGCTGTGCGACGGCGATCGCCAGCGCGCCGAGGACCTCGTCCAGGAGACCCTCGTACGGGCCTGGCAGCATCCCGAGGCCCTGCGCGCCGACACCTTCGACTCCGTCCGGCCGTGGCTGCTCACGGTCGGCCGGCGACTCGCCATCGACGCGCGGCGGGCCCGGCAGGCACGGCCCGCGGAGGTCGGCGACGCCGTCCTGGAGAACGCGCCCGTGTGCGCCGACCACGCCGAGCGGGCGGCCGCCGCCCTCGATGTGCGCGAGGCTGTGAAGACACTCACCCCGGAGCACCGTGATGTCCTGGTGCTGGTGTATTTCCAGGGGGCCAGTGTGGCGGAGGCCGCCGAAACCCTCGGGATCCCGACCGGTACCGTGAAGTCCCGCGCGTACTACGCGCTGCGCGCCCTGCGCCGAGTGCTTCCCGGATACGCGGCCGACCTGCACTGAAACCAACAGCTGGGTCAAGCCTCCGTAAAGCGCCTTGCCTGGGACCCCCTTGGGGTAATCGGGTGTCCTTATCCGTGTTCCGGACGGGGCCCGGTGACCGGGGCCCCCGCGTCCCGGCAACGGGCGAGCGCGCAAGCACCGGAGGAAGGCAGGAAGGGATGCTGCACAGAGGTCACCAGAGCACGGACGGCACCGGCGGCGGTGAACTGACCGTCCCCATGGCCTGGTTGTACGCCGAGTACATCGCCGACGAACTGCTGCGGACCGGCGATCTGATGCCGCCGACGTCCTTCGAGTTCCGCGCCGGGCGCGATGCCCTGGCGCTCACCATCTTCCTGTCCGACACGGACGGCGAACTGCCCGGCATCCGGGTCGTCACTCAGCTGGAGACCTGGCTTTCGCTCACGGCGTACGACCAGCCGTGGCAGGACTGGGTCGCGGAACGTATGTCTCAACTGAGGGCCGAGGCCGCCCGGTCGGACGGACCGGCTCCCGATCTCGACCTGGCGGCCGCGGCCTGGCGCTGGCTGGAGGAGACGGAGCTGCTCGCCCCCGATCTGAACGCGGTGCCCGGCGGCGCGGCGGCCGGAGAGGACGACGGACCCGAGGTCTGGACGCCCGCCTGGCAGCTCGGACTGCCTCTCGGCCATCTGGCGATTCATCTTTTTTAGATTCACACCAATCCGCGGGCCGGACCGCTCCGAACATCTGGGTCACGATTCGGTACGTGGCTTGAGTGATTCGTCGGCCGGGTGCGTACCGGTGGGAGCAACGAGTAACCCCACTGGCACTCAACGGCACGAGGTTTCGGCATGAGGTCCCTGGAAAGGCATCGCGACGTCGGCGCGTACGCGCTCGGCGTGCTGGACGAAACGGAAGCCTTCCGCTTCGAGGACCACCTCATGGAGTGTCCTCAATGCGCGGCGCAGGTAACCGAGTTCGGCCCCACCGCCCGGCAGATGATGCTCTACCGGCGCGCCACCCCGCGCGCCGTCCACCCCTTCGCGGGCCCCGGCCCGCAGCTGCTCGACCGGCTGCTCGCCGAGGTGGCGACCCGGCACCGGGCCGTGCGCCGGCGGGTGCTCTACGCCGTGGCCGCCTCCGTGGTGGTCGCGCTGGCCGGTCCGGTGATCGCCCTGATGGCGGGCGGCGCCGACGCGGACGAGCGCGCCGTACGGGTGACCGCCACGGACGAGAAGTCCGGGGTGTGGGCGCAGGTCACCACCGAGGACGAGGCCTGGGGCAGCCATGTGGAGCTCGAGGTGAAGGACGGGGCCGGCCCCCGCTCCTGCCGGCTGATCGCCGTCGGCCGCGACGGCTCCGAGCAGACGGTCACCAGCTGGACCGTGCCCAAGCACGACGCACGCCCCAACACCGTGCAGGGGGCCGCGGCCTGGCACCCCGACGAGATCCTGCGCTACGAGCTGCGCACCTCGGCCGGTGAGCACCTGGTGACGCTCGAGTCCCACCAGGGGGTGTCTGCCAAATGAGCGCGGGTGAAGGAGCGGCGTCTGGTGCGTGCGATCGCAAGGCGCCGGAGCGCCCTCGTGGCGGAGCCACGTGGGGGGTTCGGCAACGCGGCGAGCGTGCGTGCCAGACGCCGCGACGCCGCGGGCATTTGTCAGACACCCCCTAGGACCGCCGGAGTGGGTTCAGGTCACTCCGGCGCCGACGAGGGGCGCGCGTGCCGGGCGCCCCGGGCCGGCCGGATCACCGGCCGGGCTACTTCAGCAACCGCGACATCCTGCGGTCCGCCAGCGGCTTCCCGCCCGTCTGGCAGGTCGGGCAGTACTGGAGCGAGGAGTCGCTGAAGGAGACCTCGCGGACCAGGTCGCCGCACACCGGGCAGGGCTCGCCGGTGCGGCCGTGCACCCGCAGGCCGCTCTTCTTCTCGGCCTTGAGACGTCCCGCGGCCAGGCCCCGTGAACGCTCGACCGCCTCCGTGAGCGTCGTGCGCAGGGCCTCGTAGAGGGTGTGGGTCTCCTCGGGCGTCAGCGAGGACGCCAGTTTGAACGGCGACATCCCCGCCGCGTGCAGGATCTCGTCGCTGTACGCGTTGCCGACGCCCGCGATCAGCCCCTGGTCGCGCAGGGCGCCCTTCAGCCGGCGCCGTTCCCCCGCGAGCAGCGCGGCGAAGCGGGCCTCGTCGAAGTCGTCCGCGAGCGGATCGGGTCCGAGCCGGGCGATTCCCGGCACCTGCCCCGGGTCGTCGACGACGTAGACCGCGAGCCGCTTCTGGGTGCCGGCCTCCGTCAGGTCGAAGCCCTCCCCCGTCTCCAGCGCGACGCGCAGGGCGAGGGGTCCCTTGCCGGGGCGGGGCGGGCCGTCCGGGAGCCGGTCCTTCCAGTGCAGCCAGCCCGCGCGGGCCAGGTGGATGACGAGGTGCGGGCCGTCGCCGGTCGCGAGGTCCAGGAACTTGCCGTGCCGGTGCACGGCGGTGACCCGCCGCCCCTCCAGCGCGGTGAGGGGCGGGTCGTACGTCTTCAGCACGCTGACGGCCGCGGGCAGCACCCGGACGATCTCGTGACCGACGAGGTGTCCGGTCAGGAAGTCCTTGAGCGCTTCGACCTCGGGGAGCTCCGGCATACGTCCAGAGTGCCATCCGGCACCGGAGTACTCAGCCCGGCCCGGTGCCGCTCGGTAGCGCTCGGCTCGGCTCGGTGCCGCTCGGCTCGGCCCGGTGCCGCTCGCTCGGGTCAGCTCTGTTCCGGCATCACGAACTCGCACCACACGCACTTGCCGCCGCCCCGCGCCTCCACGCCCCACTCGTCGGCGAGCAGGTCCACCAGCATCAGACCGCGTCCGGAGACCCCCGACTCACCCGCCTCCCGGCGGCGCGGGAGGGCGCTGGAGGAGTCCTCCACCTCGACGCGCAGCCGGTGCTCGGTGCCGGTGAGCACCCGCAGGGTGACGATCGCGGCCCCCTCGGTGTGCATCAGCGCGTTGGTGATGAGTTCGTCCGCGACGAGCTCGATCTCGTCGGACCGGTCCCGGGCGCCCCAGGTGCGGACGGCCGCGCGGATCATGTGCCGGGCCTCGCTGAGGGCCTCCGGGTCACCGGGCGCCACGTGCTGCTGGAGGCGGCTGCCGGCCTGGGGGCCGTCGGGGCCGCGCCGGCGCAGGAGCAGCAGGGCGACGTCGTCGTCCCCGCCGCGCTCCTCGGCGACCTCGATGAGCTGGTCGGCGAGTCTGCGGACGTCCTCGGGGCCCGCGGCGATCATCGCGGCCAGGGCGCGCATCCCGTCGTCGAGGTCCGCGCCGGGCTGCTCGACCAGGCCGTCGGTGCACAGCAGCAGCGTGTGCCCGGGGTCCAGCTCGACGGTGCCGACCGGGTAGTCGAGGCTGCCGAACTCCGCGGACAGGCCGAGCGGCAGCCCGCCGGGCACCCGCAGGCGCCGGCAGGTCCCGTCGGGCCCGCGCAACAGGGGGTCGATGTGCCCGGCGCGGACCACCTGGACGACGCCGGTGGACAGGTCCGCCTCGGCGTACAGACACGTGGCGAAGCGGTCGGTGTCGAGTTCGTACAGGAAGACGGAGGCCCGGGCCATCACGGTGGCCGGGGTGTGGCCCTCGGCCGCGTAGGCCCGCAGCACGATGCGCAGCTGGCCCATGACGGCCGCCGCGTGCGTGTCGTGGCCCTGGACGTCACCGATGACGGCGCCGACCCGGCCCGCCCCCGAGGGGGTCCCGCCGCCGGGGAGCGGGATCAGGTCGTACCAGTCGCCGCCGATGTCCCGGCCCGGCGATCCGCCGATGGTCGCCGCCCGGTAGCGGACGGCGACGTCGGCGCCGGCCACGCTGGGGATGGTGCGCGGCAGCATGGCCTGTTGGAGGCCCTGCGCGATGTCCTTCTCCTGCTCGTAGAACATCGCCCGTTGGAGGCTCTGCGCGATGCTGCTGCCCAGGGCGACGAGGATGTTGCGGTCCTCCGGGGAGAAGCCCCTGCGGTCGCTGTAGAGCAGGCCCATCGCGCCGATCGGGCGGGCCTGCACGATGAGCGGCAGATAGGCGGCCGAGGTGATCTTCAGATCGGTGAGGTGCGGCCACAGGACGGGGTAGTCGGCCGCGAACTCCTCCGGCGACTCGATGAACCGCGGGGTGAGGGTCCGCACGACCTCGCTCATCGGGTACGGCTCGTCGATGCGGGTGACCAGGGTGCCGGGCACGAAGCTGCCCTCGGGTCCCTCGGCGATCAGCCGGATGCGGCCGGCCTCGACGAGTCCCATGACCAGGCTGGTCGCCCCCAGGTGGGTGAGGCCCTGGGTGTCCTTGAGGACGTCGATGACGTCGTGCACGGTCCGGGCGTGCGCGAGCGCCGCGGTGGTGAGCTGGACGACGTTGGTCTGCTCGCGGCGGGCGTCGTCGAGGTCGGGCTCGTCGCGGCGGGCGGCCAGGTCGTGGAGTTCGTCGGTCGCGTCGCGCACGATGCCGACGATGCGGCGGGGGCGGCCTGTCCCGTCCCGGCGGATGTAGCCCTGGGTGTGGGTCCAGCGCAGGGTGCCGTCGCGCAGCCGCAGCCGGAAGTAGGCGCCGTAGTTCTCGCTGCCGTCCTTGATCGCCTGGGAGACCATCTCGTCCAGGCGGATGGCCTCGGACGGCGGGACGCGGACGGCGAGGGCGGCGGGGTCGCCGTCGTATTCGTCGGGCCGCAGGTCGAAGATCTCGTGGGCCCGCGCGTCCATGTGGAACCGGCCCGAGTCCAGGTCCCAGTCGAAGCTGCCCATGCGGTTGAGAGCCAGGATCGGATCCGGGTGGGCGGGCCAGTCACTCGGGAACGACAGGGCGCTCGCTCCCCGATCAACCATGGGGCCACCTTGCCAGGGTTTGCCCGATTCTTCGACCGGGGAGCGGGGGTTGCGGGGGCGCGGTCAGCCCGGCAGGACGTCGACGGGGCCGCCGATGACGCTGCCGGACGGGGCCGGCGTGTCGGACTCGTCGGGTCCGTCGGGGACGAGTCCGCCCCCGTCGGGCAGGTCGGGCACCTCGGGGACGGTGGCGGGTCCGATCTCGTTCGGGTCGATGCCGCGGTCGAGGTCGGAGCCGGCGCCCTCGTCGGTGTCCTGCCCGTCCTGCGGGCCGGGTGCTTCGTCCGGTTCAGGGAGCGCGACCGGGCCGGCTTCCGCCGCCGTGCGGGCGGCGATCGCGCTGCCGGTGACCCCGCGACCGCCCCCGCCCGCGGCGGAGCCCGGGAGGGAGCCGGGGCCGGGGCCGGCCCGGTCGGAGTCCGCGAAAAGGGCGCCGAAGGGGTCGCCGGAGACGACCCGGCCCTCGGCCGCCGGCAGGACGGTGTCCGCGTCCGGCCTCGTGATCCCCTCTCCCGCACCGCCGCGTCCGGCGACGAGGAACGCCGCCGAGAGCGCGCATGCGGTGAGGAGGGTGGCAGTGGGTAGTCGCACCACGTTCTCCGCATCGTCCGAACCATCCCCCTGAGGTGATTCGCCACTATTGTCTGCTTCACCCGGCATCGTCACGCAACCGGAGGACGTGGACACGCACGGTGAGCGGCGACCCGGGCGCCCGACCCGACGGGACCCGGGGAGAAGAAGAGGAGCACCGCGCTGTGGACTGGTTCACCGCACCCGAGTACTGGGCGAGCCGACTGGTCTTCCAGCGGGCCCTGGCCGGCGTCTACCTGGTCGCGTTCCTGACCGCGGCCCTCCAGTTCAGGCCGTTGCTCGGCGAGCGGGGGATGCTGCCGGTGCCGCGTTTCGTCGAGCGGGTGCCCTTCCGGCGGGCGCCCAGCCTGTTCCAGCTGCGCTACTCCGACCGTCTGTTCGCCCTCTGCGCCTGGACCGGCTGCGCGGTGTCCGGGGCGCTGATCGCCGGCCTGGACGGGCTGCTGCCCCTCGGGGCGGCGATGGCCCTGTGGCTGGTGCCGTGGGCGCTGTACCTGTCCATCGTCAACGTGGGCCAGACCTGGTACGGGTTCGGCTGGGAGTCCCTGCTGTTGGAGACGGGCTTCCTCGCGGTGTTCCTCGGCAACGACGAGGTGGCCCCGCCCGTCCTCGTGCTGCTCCTGCTGCGCTGGTTGCTGTTCCGCGTCGAGTTCGGCGCCGGCCTGATCAAGATGCGGGGCGACGCCTGCTGGCGGAAGCTGACGTGCCTCTACCACCACCACGAGACCCAGCCGATGCCCGGCCCGCTCAGCTGGTTCTTCCACCGGCTGCCCCGGCCGCTGCACCGCGTCGAGGCGGCGGCCAACCACTTCACCCAACTCGTGGTGCCGTTCCTGCTGTTCACCCCACAGCCGATCGCCACCGCCGCCGCCTCCCTGATGATCCTGACCCAGCTCTGGCTGATCCTGTCGGGCAACTTCGCCTGGCTGAACTGGATCACGGTCGTCCTGGCGGTACCCGCGCTCGGCCTCCCCGGCGGCCGGCACACGGCTGCGGACACCCCGCTCTGGTACGAGGTGGTGGTGCTCGCGGCCGTCGCGCTGCTGCTGTTCCTCAGCTACCACCCGGTGGTCAACATGCTCTCCCGCCGCCAGGTGATGAACCGCTCCTTCGATCCGCTGCACCTGGTCAACACCTACGGCGCGTTCGGCAGCGTGAGCCGGATCCGCTACGAGGTGATCGTCGAGGGCACGCTCGACGAGGTGCCGCGCGAGGACTCCGACTGGCGCGAGTACGAGTTCAAGGGCAAGCCGGGCGATCCCCGGCACTGGCCGCGCCAGTTCGCCCCCTACCATCTGCGCCTGGACTGGGTGATGTGGTTCGCCGCCCTCTCGCCCGCCTACGCCGGGGCGTGGTTCGCCGCCCTGGTCGAACGGCTCCTGGAGAACGACCGCGACACCCTCCGGCTGCTGCGCCGCTCCCCCTTCCCGCCCGACGAGCCCCCGCGCCACATCCGCGCCCGGCTCTTCCGCTACCGCTGCACGACCTGGCGGGAGCTGCGCGAGACGGGCGCGTACTGGCAGCGGACGTACGTGCGGGAATACCTGCCGCCGACCCGGCTCGCGGGCACCGCTCAGAGGCCGTAGACCCGCACCGCGGTGCCCTCGAAGACCTCCGCGTGCGTCTGCGGGCCGGTGAGCTCCCTCGCGAGGTCCAGCACCTCGCCGTAGGAGACGAGGGGCGTGCAGACCGGCCAGTCGGAGCCGAACATCAGCCGGGCCGGCCCGAAGGCCTCCAGGACGGTGTCCGCGTACGGGCGGAGGTCGCCGGCGGTCCAGTACGCGGGGTCCGCCTCGGTGACCAGCCCGGAGAGCTTGCAGACCGTGTTGGGCAGCGCCGCGAGCGCCCGTACGCCGGACGCCCAGGGTTCCCGCGCGCCGGACGCGATCGGCGGTTTGCCCGCGTGGTCCAGGACGAAGGTGAGCCCGGGCAGCGAGGCGGCCGCCTCGACGCAGGCGGGGAGCTGGTGGGACCGCACCACCAGGTCGAAGACGAGCCCGGCGGCGGCGACGGCGGCCAGACCACGGCCCACGTCCGCCCGTAGCAGCCACCGCGGGTCCGGCTCGCCCTGGACCTGGTGCCGGATGCCCTTGAGGTGACGGCCACCGGGCAGCTCGCGCAGCCGGGCCAGTTCGTCGGCGACGTCCGGGCGGGTGAGGTCGGTCCAGCCGACGACCCCCGCGACCAGGTCGTGCGCGTCGGCCAGGGCGAGGAGTTCGGGGGTCTCCTCGGCGACGGTGACCGTCTGGACGACGACCGTGCGGTCGACCCCGCTCGCGCGGGCCCGCGGTGCGAGGTCGGCGACGGTGAAGTCCCGCCGCAGCGGGCTCCCTTCGGCGATCCAGTCCTGGTCGCGCACCGCGAGCTCCCACACGTGGTGGTGCGCGTCGACGGTCACGGCAGCTCCCACACGACGGGCAGGCCGGCGCCCGCTCCCGCGGCGGAGTAGTCGTGCGCCACCTCCAGCAGCTCGGCCATCCGCGCCTGCCACACGGTGTTCACCGGCAGCTTCTCCAGCTCGGCGAGGAGGCGGGCGTAGTCCTCGCACTCGAGAACGTGGAACAGGTCCGCGCCGCTGCGCCAGATGGTCCACGAGGTGGCCCCGGCGGCGCGGATGGCGTCCGTCAGTTCCCCGGGGACCTCGCGGTGCGCGGCCTCGTACGCGTCGACGCGGTCGGCACGGACCCTGGTGTGCAGGGCGACCCTCATGACGGCTCCCGAGGTGACGGCTCCCTCGCGGGAAGCAGACCGGTGTCCCGCAGTTCCTGCCAGAAGGCGGCGGGGACGGGCACGGCGAACTGCGCCGCGCAGTCCCGCACTTCGGCCGCCGAGCGGGCGCCGACCAGGACGCTCGCGACGGCCGGGTGGGCAGCGCAGAAGGCCAGGGCCGCGGCCCGCAGGGTGATGCCGTGCCGCGCGGCGGTCTCCTTCAGCCGCAGCGCGCGTTCCAGCAGTGCGGCGGGCGCCCGCGCGTAGTCGAAGGTGGCGTCCGGCCGGGGGTCGGCGAGCAGGCCGGAGTTGAAGGCGCCCCCGACGACCACCGACACCCCCCGCTCCGCCGCGGCGGGCAGCAGGCCGGCCCCGGCGCGCTGGTCGAGCAGGGTGTACCGGCCCGCGCACAGGACGACGTCGACGTCGGTGTCCCGTACGAAGCGCGTGAGCATCTCCGCCTGGTTCATCCCGGCGCCGATCGCGCCGACGACGCCTTCCGCGCGCAGCTTCTCCAGCGCCGGGTAGCCCTCCCGGAAGGCCTGCTCGGCATGGTCGTCGGGATCGTGGAGGTAGACGACGTCCACCCGGTCGAGACCGAGCCGTTCCAGGCTCGCGTCCAGGGAGCGCCGTACGCCGTCGGCGCTGAAGTCCCAGACGCGGCGGTGGGTGGCGGGGACCGCGAAGCCGTCGGCCAGGTCGTCGCCGGCCCGCTCGTCCGGCACCAGGAGGCGGCCCACCTTGGTGGAGACGGTGTACCGCCCGCGGGGGTGCTCGCGCAGGGCGGCGCCGAGACGGCGTTCGGACAGGCCGAGGCCGTAGTGCGGCGCGGTGTCGAAGTAGCGGATGCCCTGCTGCCAGGCGGCGGTCACCGCCTCGTGGGTCTGCTCCTCGCCGACCTCGGTGAAGAGGTTGCCGATGACGGCGGCGCCGAAGGCGAGGGGGCTGACCGGGACCGCGCTGCGCCCGAGCGCGTTCACCGCTGCACCGGTCGCAGCCGCAGGCCCTGCATCCCGCCGTCGACGGCGAGCGAGGTACCGGTGGTGGCGCCGGACAGGGGGCTCGCCAGATAGGCGATCGCGCCGGCGACCTCGGCGGCGCCGACCAGCCGGCCGGTGGGCTGACGGGCCTCCAGGGCGGCGCGTTCGGCGGCGGGGTCCTCGGCGGTGTCGAGCAGTCTGCCGACCCACGGGGTGTCCGCCGTCCCAGGGTTGACGCAGTTCACGCGGATGCCCTCGCGGACGTGGTCGGCGGCCATGGCGAGGGTCAGGGAGTACACCGCGCCCTTGGTGGCGCTGTAGAGCGCGCGCTGCGGAAGCCCGGCGGAAGCGGCGATCGAGCAGGTGTTGACGACGGAGGCGTGCGGGGAACGCCTCAGGTGCGGCAGGGCGGCGCGGGCCGTGCGGACCATGCCGAAGACGTTGACGTCGAAGACCCGGTGCCATGCGGCGTCGTCGTTGTCCTCGACCGTCCCCTGGGCGCCGATGCCCGCGTTGTTGACCAGGACGTCCAGCCCACCGAGGGCGGCGACCGCGGCCTCGACCGCCGCCCGTACGGACGCGTCGTCGGTGACGTCGGCGCGAAGACCGAGCAGCGGCTCGCCGACGCCGGACGGGTCGAGGTCGAGGACGGCGACCCGGGCGCCGCGCTCGGCCAGGAGCTCCGCGGTCGCCCGGCCGATACCGGAGGCGCCCCCCGTCACCAGGGCCCTCAGCCCTTCGAAGTCGCTCACGCCGCCTTCTCCTTCCGGATGTCGGGTCGGCGGTCCGGACGTCGCCGCCGGGTACGGGTACCGCGAGGACGATCTGTCGGGGTCCGTGGCCGCCGCCGAATATTTATCAGACCACTTCCGCTCCGCGACACCCCCCGGGTAGCTTTTCGGCAGGTTCACCGCTCAAGTGGTCCGACCACACCGGGTGGCCGGACCGCGGCGCACCGCCGACAGGAGGGCCACGTGGAAGACTCCCCGCGCACCGGGGCCGCCGCAGCGAAGGGCACGGTGACGCAGCGCGCCATCGAGCGGATCAAGGCGATGATCACCGACGGAACGCTGGAGCCCGGCCAGCGGCTGCCGACCGAGCGTGATCTCGCGGCCCAGCTGGGCATCTCCCGCAGCTCGATGCGCGAGGCGATCCGGGCGCTCACGGTGCTCGGGGTGCTGGAGGCCCGGCACGGCTCCGGGATCTACGTGACCGCGCTGCGGGCGGGCGACCTGCTGGAGACCTTCGGGGTGGTGGCCGACCTGTCGCGCGGCCCTCGGCTGGTCGAACTCCTGGAGGTGCGGCGGATCCTGGAGTCGACGGCCACCGCGCTGGCGGCGGCCCGCATCACGCCCGCCGAACTGGCCGCCGTCGAGGGGCACCTGGCGGCGATGAACGCGACGGACGACCCGGAGGAGATCCTCGCGCACGACCTGGAGTTCCACCGGGTGATCGCGGCGGCCGCCGGCAACGAGACGATGGCGGCGATCCTGGAGGGACTGTCCTCGCGCACCTTCCGGGCCCGGGTCTGGCGCGGTTACCGGGAGGTGGGCGCGTTCGCCCGTACCCGCCGCGAGCACACCGCGATCCACCGCGCCCTGGCCGCCCGCGACCCGGAGGCGGCCAGGGCGGCGGCGGCCGCCCACGTCGGCGAGGTCGAGGAGTGGCTGCGTGCGCAAGTGGGTTCCTGAGCCGCTGCCGCCTCTCGACGCGGGCCCCCCGGCGGGGCAGAGTTCTCCCTGTACTCACCAGTAGTGCACGCACACCGAGGGAGCTGCCTGTGACCAGCTGGGCCGGCCGGACCGCCGCCGAGATCGCCGCCGCCGTCCGCGCGAAGGAGGTCACGCCGCGCGAGGTGGTGGCGGAGCATCTCGCGCGGATCGAGCGGCTGGACGGCCGGATCGGAGCCTTCCGCACGGTGCGGGCCCGGGCGGCCCTCGCGGAGGCGGAGGCACTGGCCGCCCGCGAGGACCTGGACTCCCTCCCGCTGGCCGGGGTGCCGGTGGCGGTGAAGGACAACCTCGCCGTGCGCGGCGAGTCGACCCGGGTCGGTTCGGCCGCCACGCCGGAGACCCCGGCCGAGGACGATCATGTGACGGTGGCCCGGCTGCGGGCGGCCGGCGCGGTGGTGGTCGGTCTGACCAACGTGCCGGAGCTCTGCGTCTTCGGCACCACCGAGGGCGTGCACGGCACCGCCCGCAACCCGTGGGACACCTCGCGCACGGCGGGTGGTTCGTCGGGCGGCAGCGCGGCCGCGGTCGCCGCCGGCATGGTGCCGATCGCGCTCGGCAACGACGGCATGGGGTCGCTGCGCATCCCGGCGGCCAACTGCGGTCTGGTCACCCTCAAGCCGGGCCACGGGGTGGTGCCGGCCGGGATCGGCGAGGGCGACTGGTTCGGGATGTCGGAGAACGGCCCGCTGGCGACGACCGTCGAGGACACCCGGCTGATGCTGGCGGTCCTCGCCGGCTCCGAGGTCGCCGCGCCCGCGGAGCCGGGCGCGCTGAAGATCGCCGTCTCCGTGCGCAGCCCGCTGGCGGGGGTCACGGTGAGCGCACCGTTCCGGGACGCGGCGCGGGACGCGGCCGGGGTGCTGGTCCGGGCCGGGCACCATGTGGAGCGGGCCGAGCCGCCCTATCCGCTGTCGCTGGGCGTCACCTCGCTCGCGCACTGGACGGCGGGCACGGCCGTGGACGCGGCGGACCTGGATCCCCGTCTGCTGACCCGGCGCACCCGGGTGCACGCGGCGATCGGCCGGCGTTTCGTGTCCGGGGTGCGCAGCAGCCCGGCACGCGATGCGCTGCGCCGGCGTCTCGAGCCGTTCTTCGGGGAGTACGACGTGCTGCTCACCCCGGCACTGGCCCGCCGGTCGCCCCGGTCGGTGGCGTGGCACGAGCGGGGCTGGCTGCGCAATGTGCTGGTGAACACCAACTACTCACCGCTGACCCCGCCGTGGAACCTGACCGGCTGGCCGGCGATGGCCGTGCCCTTCGGCACGCTGCCGTCCGGGGCGCCCGCCTCGGTGCAGCTGGTGAGCCGGCCCGGAAGGGAGTCCGAACTGCTGCGGCTGGCGGGGCAGTTGGAGCAGCTGCGGCCGTGGCGCCGGACGGCTCCGCTCGACTGAGCGCGGCGGCGGGCCGGCACGGGCGTACCTGACGCACACCCGTGCGGTCCGGCGCGGGCGGCTCAGTCCACGCTGGGCAGGATGTGGGGCTCGGCGAGATCCTCCTCGTAGCCCGCCAGACGGATGGGGGCGGAGCGGGCCCACACGTCGAGGCTGCCGATCTCGCCGGGCCGGCGGCCGGCCCGTTCCAGGCGTTCCTTGGGGCGTTGCTCGCGATTCGTCTTCTCCGGTGTCACCGCGCACTCCTTATGTGTCGGGTCACCCTCGGGGCGTGCCGCCAGTCTGCGGTCCGGCGCCTGACATTCCCTCGGGTCTTGCTCAAGTCGGTCGAGGACGCGGTGGCGCCGGCAACTCCTGGGAGGGCGAGCCGTTGTGGGCGGCTGGTCCCATGACGGACGGTGGGTGTGGGTGGCACTCCGTACTGCTGTCCGTCGGTACAGGGTAACCAAATGAGCGGGTGGCCGCTCGATAGCGCTGAAAATTTGGGGTAACCATGGCAAGTCACCCACATGTCCTCGCAAGTGAATTGAACCCTTTTGCACCCTCATGCACCTTCTGAGTTCACCCGTTCGGGGGACGCAGCCCGGCGTGGCGCACTCCCGGGACGGTGCCTGCGCCGGTGGTTGCGCCGCGCAGTTCAGGTGCCGTTCGTCCGGTCGCAAGCCGGCCGTGCTCTGCTGGCGTCCGGCAACGGCGGTCTCGCGGAAGGGCTGACGCATGCGGCTGCGCAGTGTCGAGGAGCTGATGGACCTGCTGTACGCCTGCCGGGGCGTGCGGGACCCGACGGCCCACGGCGGGCCGGGCGTCGACCTGCACGACCACGCGCTCCAGACGGCCGCGCTGCTGCGCCGGAGCCGTCCCGCCGACAAGGAACTCCAGCTCACCGGACTGGTCCACCCGGTCGGCCGACTGCTGAGTCCCGGCGACGCCGCGCCCCGGCCGCAGCGGGTCGCCGACGCCGTACGGCCCCTGCTGGGCCCGCGTGTCTCCCGCCTGGTGTCCCTGCACCCCTGGCACGGCGCCACCCCCGACGACGACCTGCTCAGCCTGCGCCAGGCCGACGAGGACGGCCGGGTGCCGGGCGCCGACGCGGGTGTGCTCGAGGACTGGCGCACCGTGCTGGAGCTGATCGCGGCCCGCACCTCACGTCTCGGGGCTGTTGACTGACGGCTCGTCATGAGACGGTACGCCGATGACGCCGTCGTACGGGTTGCGGGGCAGGGCCGCCGTCGTCACCGGGGCGACGCGCGGGATCGGCCTGGCCGTGGCGCGGGCGCTCGCCGACGCCGGGGCACGGGTGTGCGTGAGCGCGCGGGACGCGGAGGGGGTGCGCCGCGCGGCCCGGGAGCTGGACGGCGTGGGGCTGGCGGGCGACGTCGGGGACCCCGGGCATCCCGGGGAGCTGACCCGGCTGTGCCTGGACTCCTTCGGGCGGATGGACATCCTGGTCAACAACGCGGCGACGAACCAGCCCTACGGACCGCTCATGGACGCCGATCCGCTCGTCTGGCGGGAGGCGTTCGCGGTGAACGTCGAGGCGCCGCTCCGACTGGTGCAGTGCGCCTGGCGGGGCTGGATGCGCGAGCACGGCGGCACCGTGGTCAACGTGTGCACGGAGGGCGCAGGACACGTCGGCCCGGACGTCGGCGCCTACGGCACCAGCAAGGCGGCCCTGCTGCACCTCACCCGGCAGCTGGCGGGTGAGCTGGGCCCCCGGGTGCGGGTGAACTCCGTCTCCCCCGGCCTGGTACGGACGCGGATGGCCCGGTTCGTCTGGGAGCCGGGGGAAGCGGAGATCGCGCGGGGGCTGCCGCTCGGCAGGATCGGGGAGCCGCGGGACGTGGCGGGGGCGGTGCTCTGGCTGTGCTCCGACGCGGCGGAGTGGATCACGGGCGCGGACCTGCTCGTCGACGGCGGCACATCCGTACGCCGGGCCCGGCGCGCCACCTGAGCGGGCACGGGTCCGGCGCGCCATGAGCGGGCACGGGCCGGGGGTCGCGCCGGTGCGGGCACGACGGCCCGCACCCACGGCGGCCCCTACCGGAGCGGCGGACCGCCCGCGCCTACCACTTGCCGGGCGCGTAGTCCTTGAGGAACACCCCGTACAGGTCCTCGCCCTGCTCGCCGCGCACGATCGGGTCGTAGACCCGGGCCGCGCCGTCGACCAGGTCGAGCGGGGCGTGGAAGCCCTCCTCGGCGAGGCGCAGCTTGTCGAAGTGCGGGCGCTCGTCGGTGATCCAGCCGGTGTCGACCGAGGTCATGAGGATGCCGTCGCTCTGGAACATCTCCTGGGCGCTGGTGCGCGTCACCATGTTCATCGCGGCCTTGGCGGCGTTGGTGTTCGGGTGGCCCGCGCCCTTGTAGCCACGGCCGAAGACACCCTCCATCGCCGAGACGTTCACGACGTACGCGCGTCCGCTCGCCGCCTTCTTGGCGGCCTCGGCCATCGCCGGGCGCAGCGCGCTGATCAGGATGAAGGGCGCCGTGTAGTTGCACAGCTGGGTCTCGAGGAGCTCCACCGGGGAGATCTGCTCGATGGTCTGCACCCAGGTGTTGCTGTCGACGACGTCGGGGACCAGACCGCCGGCGTCGATGGCGGTGCCGTCGAGGTGCCGGGCGATGCTGGCGTTGCCCGCGACCAGGGCGAGGTCGGCGACCTGCTGGGCGTCCGGGCCGCCGGTGCCCAGGGGCAGCGCGGCGAGTCCGTCGACCGCGCCGGAGCCGAAGGCGCCGATGACGTGGTGGGCGGGCAGCTCACCGGCGGGCAGCGGGGCGTTCTCGCCGCCGACGAGCGCGGCGTAGGCGGAGGGCAGACGGCGGACGGTCTGCGTCGCGTTGTTCACGAGGATGTCGAGCGGGCCCGCGTCGGCGACGCGCTCGGCGAGCGAGACGGCCTGCGCCGGGTCGCGCAGGTCGATGCCGACGATCTCCAGCCGGTGCAGCCAGTCGGACGAGTCGTCCATGGCCTTGAAGCGGCGGATGGCGTCCTTGGGGAAGCGCGTGGTGACGGTCGTGTGGGCCCCGTCGCGCAGCAGCCGCAGGGCGATGTACATGCCGATCTTGGCGCGGCCGCCGGTGAGCAGCGCGCGCTTGCCGGTGAGGTCCGCGCGGGCGTCACGGCGGGAGCGGTTCTCGGCGGCGCAGTCCGGGCAGAGCTGGTGGTAGAAGTAGTCGACCTCGACGTACCGGTTCTTGCAGGTGTAGCAGGAGCGCGGGCGCTGGAGTATTCCCGCGATCCGGCCCTCCTCGGTGGCCGAGGACGGCAGGATGCCCTCGGTCTCGTCGTCGATGCGCTGGGCGGAGCCGGTCGCGGTGGCCTCGGTGACCGCCTTGTCGTGGGCGGTCTTGGCGGCCCGGCGGTCCTGGCGGCGGCGCTGCTTGACGGTGCGGTAGATCCCGGCGGTGGCCCGGCGCACGGTGATCGCGTCGGGGTGGTCGACGTCCAACCGGTCGAGCTCGTCCAGCACGGCGAGGCAGACGGCGAGCCGCTCCGGGTCGATACCGGGGCCGTGCACGACCTCGTCCACGACCTCCTGCGTGATCGCCGCCGAGCCGTCCTCTGTCACCGTCATCGCGCTGCCGCTTCCCTGATCACCCGTGCGGCGCTCCGACCGAGTCCGCTGCTGAAGGGTGAATTTTACGGAGCGCCGGGCCCGTCCTCCAAACCCGTTCCCGTCAAGAGCCGCAGGCCGTGATGAGCGTCTCCACCTCGGCGGTCAGGGCCCGCGCGAACCGGTCGAGGTCGGGCACCGCCTCGGCGTCGGCGACGAGCCCGTAGTGCACCCCGCCGCGGTAGGTAGAGACGGCCACCGCCAGGGCCTGGCCGCGGGCGAGCGGAGCGTAGGGGAAGACCTCGGTCACCGGGTTCCCGCCGAGCTTCAGGCCGAGGCTGGGCAGCGGCACGCTGGTGACGAGGATGTCGAACCAGAGCCGGGCGGCCTGGCTGACCAGCGGGCCGCCCAGCCGGTGGCCGAGGGCCGGGACGTGGTCGGCGAGCAGGGCGACGGCGCCGGCGCCCCGGCCGGGCCCGGCGTCCTTGTTGCGGTCCATGGCGGCACGGACCGTGCCGAGGCGGCGCAGCGGGTCCGGGTCGTCGACCGGGAGCCGCATGAGGTACCCGGAGAGCCGGTTGCCCTGGGGGTGGGCGGTGCGCGGGCGGCGCTTGGAGACGGGGATGAGCGCGCGCGGCACGACGCCCTCGCTGCCGTCGCCGCGTTCGTCGAGCCAGCGGCGCAGCGCCCCGGCGACGACCGCGATCAGCACGTCGTTGACGGTGCCGCCGGCGACCTTGCGGATGCGGTGCACGTCGTCGAGGTCGATGACGACACCGGCGGTGCGGCGGGTGCCGGTGGGCGCCGCGGTGAGGGCGGGGGTGGGCCGCATGCCCAGGGTGTGCACGGCGACGGAGGCGCCGATGTCGAGGGCGCGGCCCACGTCGGAGACGGCCCCGCGCAGCAGGTCGGGCAGCCGGCGCACCTGCGGGAGGCGCCCGCGGGCCGGCTCGGCGGGGCGGGGCCGGGGGGCGGGCAGGTCCATCGGGTCGAGGACGGCCGCGGCCAGGGTCAGCGCGCGCAGCCCGTCGGCGAGGGCGTGGTGGAACTTGAAGAGCACGGCGAAGCCCGCGCCGTCCGCACCGGGCAGGACGTGGGCCTCCCACGGCGGGCGGCCGCGCCGCAGGGGCCGCTCCATGAGCCGGCCGGCCTCCGCCTGGAAGTCGGCGGTGGGCACGTGCAGCGTGACGTGGTGGAGCGGGTCGAAGGCCGGGTCGCTCTCGCGGGTCGCGCCGCCGAAGGCGAGCGAGCGGCGCAGGTCGAAGGGCTCGGCGGGGTCGAAGGGCCGCCACACGTCCCGGATCCGCATGCGCAGTCCGGGGACCGCGGCGGCCCGGGCCGCCAGCAGGTCGGCCGCGTGGGCGGCCGCCGCGGGCGACTGCGCCGTGAACACGCCGAGCGCGCCCAGGTGCATGGGGTGCTCGGCGGACTCGAGGTTCCAGAACGCCAGGTCGAGGGGTGCCAGCAGATCATCAGCAGTCACGGGCTTGCCTCGCGTCGACGAAGGGTGAGGCAAGCAGTCAAGCCGGTCCGGGCGATTACGGTCAAGTACGATCAGGCTACACACAGTTAACAGCGCATTAAGTTCACGACACCAGCTGGCCCTTTCCCAGGGCGATGACGCCGTTCCGGGACACGGTGTACAGCTCCGCGTCGCGCTCCGGGTTCACGCCGATGGTCGCACCCGGCGGGACCTCCACGTTCTTGTCGAGGACCGCCCCGCGCACCACCGCACCCCGTCCGATGTGCACGTTGTCGTGCAGGATCGACCCCTGCACGACCGCTCCCGGGTCGACCACCACACCCGGCGACAGCACCGAGCGGGTGACCTGACCGCGGATCAGGCACCCCGAACTGATGATCGACTCTCCGGCGATGCCGCCCGCGTTGAAACGCGCCGGGGAGAGCTGGCCCGAGTGGGTGTAGATGGGCCAGCTGCGGTTGTACAGGTTGAACGCGGGACGCTCCGCGATCAGGTCCATGTGGGCGTCGTAGTACGCGTCGAGCGTGCCCACGTCCCGCCAGTAGCCCTGGTCGCGCGAGGTCTCACCGGGCACGTGGTTGTCGTGGAAGTCGTAGAGCTGGGCCTCGCCGCGCCGGGTGAGCTGCGGCAGGATCGAGCCGCCCATGTCGTGGACGGAGTCCTCCTCCTCGGAGTCCCGCTGGAGCGCCTCGATGAGCGCCTTGGTGGTGAAGATGTAGTTGCCCATCGACGCGAACACCCGGTCCGGGTCGTCGGCCAGACCGGGCGGGTCGGCGGGCTTCTCCAGGAAGCTCTCGACCGTCAGCCCGTCCGAACCCGGGGTGATCACCCCGAAGGAGGACGACTCGGCACGCGGGACCCGGATCCCCGCCACGGTCACCCCCGCGCCGCTGTCGATGTGCTGGGTCAGCATCTGGCGCGGATCCATGCGGTAGACGTGGTCGGCGCCGAAGACGGCCACGTACTCGGGCCGTTCGTCGTAGATCAGGTTCAGCGACTGGAGGATCGCGTCGGCGCTCCCGAGGTACCAGCGCGGGCCGAGCCGCTGCTGCGCCGGGACCGGGGTGATGTAGTTGCCGAGCAGGCTCGACATCCGCCAGGTGGTGGTGATGTGCCGGTCCAGCGAGTGCGACTTGTACTGCGTCAGCACACAGATGCGCAGGATGTCGGCGTTCACCAGGTTGGACAGCACGAAGTCCACCAGCCGGTACGTGCCACCGAAGGTGACCGCCGGCTTGGCGCGGTCGGCGGTCAGCGGCATCAGCCGTTTCCCCTCACCGCCCGCCAGCACGATCCCGAGCACCGAAGGCCCACCGCGTCGCATGGCCGCTCCCCTCACCCTGGTTGAACCATGGTTGCCCCCGACCGGGGGAACTAAGCCTGTTTGACGATCTCCTCGTAGAGCCGGACCGTACGCCTGGCGACCGCGTCCCAGCCGAACTCCTCGACGGCCCGCGCCCGCCCGGCCGCGCCCATGCGGCGCCCCGTCCCAGGGTCGCCGAGAACCGCGTCCAGCGCACGGCCGAGCTCCGCCTCGAAGACGTCCGCCTCGTCGTCCACGGTCACGAGCGTGCCGGTGACGCCGTCCTCGACGACCTCCGGGATACCGCCGACACGCGAGGCCACGACGGGGGTGCCGCAGGCCATCGCCTCCAGGTTCACGATGCCCAGCGGCTCGTACACCGACGGGCAGACGAAGACGGCGGCGTGCGTGAGGAGCTGGATCACCTCGGGGCGGGGCAGCATCCGCGGGATCCAGTGCACCCCGTCCCGGGCACGGCTCAGCTCCGCGAACAGATCACGGAACTCCCGGTCGATCTCGGGGGTGTCCGGCGCCCCCGCGCAGAGCACGACCTGCGCCGCGGGGTCGATGCCGCGCACGGCGCGCAGCAGGTGGGGCACGCCCTTCTGACGGGTGATGCGGCCGACGAACAGCACGAACGGCCGGTCCGGGTCCAGGCCGATCCGGGTCAGCGCGTCCGTGCCGTGGTCCGGGCGGTACAGGTCGGTGTCGATGCCGTTGTGGACGACGTGGACCCGTTCCGGGGCGAGCGCCGGGTAGCAGGTGAGGATGTCCTCGCGCATCGCGCCCGAGACGGCGACCACCGCGTCGGCCGCCTCCACCGCGGTCCGCTCCGCCCAGCTCGACAGGGCGTAGCCACCGCCCAGCTGCTCGGCCTTCCAGGGCCGCAGCGGCTCCAGCGAGTGCGCCGTCACCACGTGCGGCACGCCGTACAGCTCCTTGGCGAGGTGCCCGGCGAGATTGGCGTACCAGGTGTGCGAGTGGACGAGTTCGCGGCCCTCGAGGGCGGCCGCCATGGCGAGGTCCACGGAGAAGGTGCGCAGCGCGTCGTTGGCTCCGTCGAGCGCGGACCACGGGCGGTGCCGCTGCACCCCGTCGGCGCGGCCCTCGCCCCAGCAGTGCACGTCGAGGTCGACGAGCCGCCGCAGCTCGCGGGCGAGGAACTCCACATGGACCCCGGCCCCGCCGTACACGTCCGGGGGATATTCCCGGGTCAGCAGTCCCACGCGCACCCGCAACCCCCATCTCGGCGACCGGTTCCCTTTCATGGTCACCCAGACGGGGCGCGCGGGGAAGAGCGCGGGGATCGTGTGAAGCAACAGTCGCCGCAGACGCCCCCGCCGGGCACCCGGTAGTACAGACAGCAGCTCCGGCGGCGGAACCCCGTACCGGACGCGGTACCGGTGCCGGTGTCGGCGAGGAGCGGGTGGGTGAACAGCTCCGCGGTGAGGGCACGCGCGCGTGCGGCGACGTCCGGGCGGCCGTGCGTCCGGGCCCATCCGTCCAGCTGACGAGCCGCTCCGGCCAGCGCCGACGCCGCGTTGCCCCGCAGCAGGCCGGGCGCGATCCGGTGCCGGGCGCGCAGCGCCGCGGCGAGCGGCCCGAGGTGCCCGTCCAGGACCGTCGCGGCGACGGCCGCGGCGTCCCCCGGCAGCACCCGGCCCACGGTCAGCCACAGGTCGTCCGGGGCGCTCGCCTCCGGGTCCCAGCGCAGCAGCTCCGGGGCGAGGTCGGGAACGTACCCGTTGAGCGCGGCGCAGCCCAGCGTCACCGACCACAGCCGGGCGGCGAGCCCCTGCTGCGCCACGGAGGCGCCGATCCGGTCCTCGGGGGCGCGCAGGGCTTCGGTGACCTTGCGGACACGGTGGGCCAGCGGGTCCGGGCGCCCGTCGGGCGCCGCAGGTCCGGGGGGCCATGCGTAGGCCAGGGCCAGGGTCGGCAGGGCCCGCGCCGGGTCGGCCGGGCCGGCCGGCAGCGGGCGCAGGGCGAAGAAGGGCCCGAGCGGGCGGAGCGCGTCGAGATCGGGGGCGAGGTCCACGAGGTGCAGTAGTACCAAGGGCGGTAGGGGGCCGGGATCGGGGGGATCCCTGGTCCGTCACCCGCCTGAGGGAGGACACGGGGCCCGCCGTACTCCATCGGCAGTAGGACTTATTGCGTGCTTAGGTACGACGACGGGAACAGATCGACAAGGCATCGTGGTTGTCATGAGAGCCGACCGTTCGCCGCGCCGGGCCCCGCGCCCCCGCCTCACGCAGAGGAGCAGCTCATGAGCGCCCTCGCGTTGTCCGTGGTCCTGTCGCTGGTCTCCGCTGTCGCCTACGCGGGCGGGGCGATCGTGCAGGAGCAGGTGGCGCTGTCCTCGCCGTCCGGGGAGTACGCGCCGCTGCGCCGCCCCGGGTGGTGGGCCGCGGTGGCGATGAACGGGCTCGGCGGACTCCTGCACGTGGTGGCGCTCGCCTACGGTCCTCTCAGCCTGGTCCAGCCGCTGGGCGCGCTGACCATCGTCTTCGCGCTGCCCATGGCGGCGCTCTTCGTCGGCCGCAGGGCCGGGTCGGCGGCCTGGCGGGGGGCCGTCATGGCGACGGTCGGTCTCGCCGGTCTGCTGTCCCTGGTCGGAGCGGCCGACGCGCAGTCGCTGAGCACCCCGCAGCGGATCACCGTGGCCGTGGTCACCGCGGGCGCGGTCGTCGCCCTGATGGTGGCCGGGCGGGCCGCGCACCGGCATCCGGCGGTGCGCAGCATGCTGCTGGCGACCGCGTCCGGCATCGCGTTCGGCATGTCGTCGGTGTTCACCAAGACCGTCGCGGTCGACTGGACCGACGGCGTCTCGGCGGCCGACCTCCCCTCCCTGGCCGTGATCGCCGTCCTGGCCACGGCCGGGATGCTCCTGTCCCAGGCCTCCTACCGGGGCGCGGGCCTCGCGGCCCCGCTGGCCACCCTGACGGTGGTCAACCCGGTGGTGGCGGCCGCGGTCGGCATCACGATGTTCGGCGAGACGTTCCGGTACGGCACGACGGGCACCGTGCTGGCCCTGGGCTGCGGCGTGGTGGCGGCGGGCGGACTCATCCTGCTGACGACCGAGCGCCTCCAGACGGAGCGGCCGGAGCCGGCGACGGCCCCTCTCCCGGCGCCTCGGACCCGGCAGGACGCGGGTACGGCCCCGGCACGGGAGACCGAAGCCGAGGTCTTGGGCGCGCTCGGCGTCGCGGCCGAGGCCCAGAATGCCGATGCCGGTGCCGATGCCGAGAAGAGGGTGGTGGTGGCCTCCGGCAACGGCTTCCCGGAGCAACCGGCCGCGCCGCGACGGCAGGGCGCGCGGTCGGACGCGGCGCCCGCGGTCGGGCCGCCGGAGCGGATCGTCCTGCGGGACCTGCGGCTCACCGAGGCGGCGCTGGAGGACCTGCGGTCGGTCACGGCGGCGCTCGAGGACGTCCGGGCGACGGCCCTCGGCGACGTCCGGCCCGACCGGGTGCGCGAGGAACGGCTCGTCTGCGCACCGGCCGCGGCCGGTGCGGAGGATCGCTTCGAGGAGGGTCCGCCCGGCGCGGACGTTCCCCCGTCCTATTACGCCCGCTTGTACGGAGGTCTGTTCGTCCCGATGCCGGTCGTGGACCGGCACCGGGAGCGGGTCAAATCCTGACGCCGCCGGCGCGCAGGTAGGCCACCGGGTCGATGTCCGTCCCGAAGCCGGGCCCCGTCCGCACCTCGAAGTGCAGATGCGGGCCCGTGCTGTTGCCGGTGGAACCGGACCGGCCGATGCGCTGCCCGGCGCCCACCGACTGCCCGTCCCGTACGGAGATCGCCGACAGGTGGGCGTACTGCGAGTAGCGGCCGTCGGCGTGCCGGACGACCACCTGGTAGCCGAAGGAACCGGCCCAGCCTGCGCTGACCACATGACCCGACGCGACGGCCTTCACGGACGTGCCGGTGGCTACGGGGAAGTCGACTCCGGTGTGGTAGCCCTTCGACCAGGACGAACCGCTCGCGTGGTACGGCGTCCCGGTGGAGGCGCCGACGGGCGCCACGAGGGAGTGCCCGCTCGTCGGCCGGTCGTCGTCCTTGGCCTTGGTGCTCCTGGACGGCTTGCTCTGCTCGGCGCCGCGGGACGTCTTCGGTTTCTGCGTCCGGCTCTGCGTACGGGCCTCGCCGCTGCCCGACGTCACGGGCGAGCCGCCCGCACGGCCTCGGAGACTGAGCCGCTGGCCCGGCAGGATCAGGTCGGGGTCGCCGCCGATGGTCGTCCGGTTCGCGGCGTACAGGCCCCGCCAGCCGCCCCGGACGTCCTCGTCGTCCGCGATGCCCGAGAGGGTGTCGCCCCGGACGACCGTGTACATCTGCGCGGTGCCGGCCCGGGACTGGGGCGTGCTCTGCGGCCGCACGTCGTCCAGGGAGGTCTTGGCCGTCTTCGAGGACACGGGCTTCGAGGCGGACGGCTTCGGGGCGGACCGGGACGTCGACCCGGCGGACCGCTCGGACGACGTCCGGGCGGACTTCGCCGATCCGCCGTCCGGACGGATGTCGGGATTCTCCCCGCCCCGGCTCAGCCCCGCCCGCACCGAGCAGACCGGCCAGGCGCCCGGCCCCTGCCCGTCCAGCACCTTCTCGGCCACGGCGATCTGCTGGTCCCGGGTGGCCAGATCCGCACGGGGCGCGTAGCGCGTGCCGCCGTACGCCTCCCAGGTGGACTGCGTGAACTGGAGCCCGCCGTAGAACCCGTTGCCGCTGTTGATGTCCCAGTCGTTGGTCGACTCGCAGGCCGCGACCTTGTTCCAGGTGTCCACGTCGGCCGCGTGGGCGGTGCCGGTGGCCATGAGCGGCAGCGCCATGCCCGCGCCGCCCGCCGTGACGGTGAGCGATGCGCGGTTGATCCTGTTCGGCTGGTACCGGCGGTGCCGGCCGCGTACGGCCATGGAGGTCCCCCTCGACAGTGCGTCAGGAGGGGCAAAAGTAAGGGCGCCGAACAGGCCATGACAAGACGACAACCGGCCGCTCCGACGCGCGGTGGCCGCGGGACGCCCCGCGCGGGATTCCGGGCACCGACCCGTCAAGATGGTCCGCAGGACGATACTGACCGGATGCACGGGCACACCTGAAGGAGCCAACCGTATGAGCACCTCAGCTCAGATCGGCGTCACGGGACTCGCGGTCATGGGCCGCAATCTCGCCCGCAACTTCGCACGCAACGGCTACACGGTCGCGTTGCACAACCGCACGGCGGCGCGGACGCACGCGCTGGTGGAGGAATTCGGCCACGAGGGCGAGTTCGTCGCCACCGAGACCGCCAAGGAGTTCGTCGCGGCGCTGGAGCGGCCACGCCGCCTGGTGATCATGGTGAAGGCCGGTGAGCCGACCGACGCGGTGATCCGCGAGTTCGCTCCGCTGCTCGAACCCGGCGACATGATCATCGACGGGGGCAACGCGCACTTCGCCGACACCCGCCGGCGTGAGCGCGAGCTGCGCGAGCAGGGCCTGCACTTCGTCGGCACGGGCATCTCCGGCGGCGAGGAGGGCGCGCTGCACGGCCCCAGCATCATGCCGGGCGGCTCGCCGGAGTCGTACGAGTCGCTGGGCCCGATGCTGGAGAAGATCTCGGCGAAGGCGGCCGACGGAAGCCCCTGCGTCACCCACATCGGCCCGGACGGCGCGGGCCACTTCGTGAAGATGGTCCACAACGGCATCGAGTACGCCGACATGCAACTCATCGGCGAGGCATACCAGTTGCTGCGCTACGTCGCCGGGTACGGACCCGCGCGGATCGCGGAGATCTTCCGCACCTGGAACACCGGACGGCTGGACTCCTACCTGATCGAGATCACCGCCGAGGTGCTGTCCCACGTGGACGCGGCCACCGGCAGGCCCTTCGTGGACGTGGTCGTCGACCAGGCGGAGCAGAAGGGCACCGGTCGCTGGACCGTGCAGATCGCGCTCGACCTGGGCGTCCCGGTGTCGGGGATCGCGGAGGCCGTGTTCGCCCGGTCGCTGTCGGGCCACGCGGCGCTGCGCGAGGCCTCGCGCGACCTGGCGGGACCGAAGGCGGCCGCCCTGGGCGAGGCGGAGGCGCAGGCCTTCGCGGACCGGGTGGAACAGGCGCTGTACGCCTCGAAGATCGTGTCGTACACGCAGGGCTTCCACGAGATCGCCGCGGGCAGCGAGGAGTACGGCTGGGACATCGACCTCGGCGCGGTCTCCGCGATCTGGCGCGGCGGCTGCATCATCCGGGCGGCCTTCCTGGACCGGATCCGCGCCGCGTACGACAACCGGGCGGATCTGCCGAGCCTGCTGTCCGACGCCACCTTCGCCTCGGAGATCGCAGCGGCGCAGGACCCGTGGCGCGAGGTGCTGGTGGCCGCGACCCTCCAGGGTGTCCCGACACCCGGTTTCGCGGCGGCCCTCGCGTACTACGACGCCCTGCGCGCGGAGCGCCTGCCGGCGGCCCTCACCCAGGGCCAGCGGGACTTCTTCGGCGCGCACACCTACCGCAGGGTGGACCGGGAGGGCGCGTTCCACACGCTGTGGGGCGGGGACCGCTCCGAAGTGGACGCGTAGAGCGCGCAGGCCCGCGGCGGGCACACGTGAGCGGCGGCGGGCGGTGTCGACACCGCCCGCCGCCGCGCGTCCGGGCCGTGTGGTGCCCGGTCAGCTCAGAGGCGGGCCGGGCTCCGGTGAGGGGACCGGCTCCGGTCCCGGCGGGACCGGGGACGGTGACGGATCCGGGGCCGGTACGGGCTGCGGGGGCGTCGGGCCGGGACCGGGCGGCGGAGGGCCGGGCGGCTGCGGCTCGGGCATGGGCACCGGGCTGGGGAACGGGTCCGGCGGGACCGGATCCGGGCCGGGCGTGGGCCCGGGCGGGACGGGGTCGGGATACGGGTCGGTCATCGTGTCCTCCGGCCGCTTGGGGGCTTGACTCTGCACTGATCCCCCGCGTACCCGTGGCCGCCCCGCGCACTCACCCGGACGGCCCGGCCTCCGCCTCCGATGCGCCTGCGCCTGCGCCTGCGCCTGCGGAGCGGTCGGGGCGGTCCGGGTGCGCTCGGGGCCTCAGAAGCGGCCGGGGTGGGCCCGCAGCCAGTCCTTCGCGGCGCGGAGCAGCGCCGGGTCCGCGGCCGGGGCCTCGTCGGGGTGCCGCTCGGCCCACTTGACGACGTACGGGCAGAGCGGGGCCACCGGGACGCCCTCGCGCGCGGAGATCGTGTACAGCTCCCGCGCCAGCGAGCCGGCGATGCCCTTGCCCTCGTGCTCGGGCTCCACGATCGTGTGCACCGGGACCAGGGCGGCCGCCGGCGACTCCAGGACGAAGTACTCGATGCGGCCCACGACCTCGCCGCCGTCACCGAGGGCTTCGAGGCGGCCCGCCGCCCGGTCGTCGCGGATCTCGATGTCGCTCATGGGCACTCCCGGTGCTGCGAGGGCTGCTGCGGTCAGACCGACACGGCCTGCGGGCTGCGCTCCTGGTCGGAGCCCGGCACCGGCTCCGAGGGGTCCGCCCCCAGGGCGACGATCCGGTTGTCGCGGTCCACGTGCACGACCCGCGGCTCCAGGGCCCTCGCCTCCGCGTCGGTCACCTGAGCGTAACTGATGATGATCACCAGATCACCGGGGTGCACGAGGTGGGCGGCGGCACCGTTGATCCCGACCACCCCCGAGCCGCGCTCGCCCTCGATGACGTACGTCTCCAGCCGCGCGCCGTTGGTGATGTCGACGATGTGGACGAGCTCGCCGGGCAGCAGATCGGCGGCGTCCAGCAGATCGGCGTCGATGGTCACCGACCCCACGTAGTGCAGGTCGGCCTGTGTGACGGTGGCACGGTGGATCTTGGACTTGAACATGGTGCGCAGCATGTCGGACTCCTAGAGGGCGGCTCCCTGCCTGCTCTGTGCAGGTCAAGGGCGGTCCACACTGTACATGGGCACACCTTCCGCTCGAAGGCCCTGCGGTACATCGTGCGCCGTGACAGCAGGCTTCTCACATGGCCGTCGGTCCGCCGTCGCACCTCCGGCACCGCGTCCGGCGACAGGCCGGCCCGGACCGCCGCGGCCCGGTGACAGCGTGTCACCGGGACCGCGGCGACGGCACTCCGCACCGGGACGCGCACGTCGCCTCGTGCGGCGGAACGGTCAACCGCTCAAGGCCTCGTCGGCGTCCCGCCGCGTCGGCCAGTTCTCCCGCCGCTCCCGAGCCACCTCGGCACGGCTGACGATCCGCTCCCCGGACAGGGAGACCGACGGCGGCGGGGTGGCCGGCTCGGGGATCGCAGCGCCGGTGGACAGTGCGGGGCGCCCGGCGGTCCGGTGCACCCGCCGTCCGGCGGACTCGTCGCCGCTCTCTTTGCTCTGGTGCTCGAAGAAGCGGAGCATCTCCACGGGAAACGGCATCACGAGGGTGCTGTTCTTCTCGGCGGAGACGTCCACCACGGTCTGCAGCAGCCGCAGTTGGAGTGCACCGGGGGTGTCGGCCATCGTCGCGGCGGCGTCGGTCAGCCGCTGGGACGCCTGGAACTCTCCGTCGGCCGCGATGACCCGCGCACGACGTTCCCGCTCGGCTTCGGCCTGCTTGGACATGGAGCGCATCATGGACTCGGGAAGGGCGATGTCCTTGATCTCGACGCGTTCGATGCGCAGCCCCCAGGGCTCCTCGGTGGGGGCGTCCATCACCTTCTTGAGTTCCGCGTTGATGTGGTCGCGGTCGGAGAGCAGGGTGTCCAGGTCGGCCCTTCCGATGACCGAGCGGAGTGACGTCTGGGCGATCTGGGACACGGCGGCGGGATAGTTGCGCACGTTCACCAGGGCCTTGACCGGGTCGATGACCTTGAAGTAGACGACCGCGTCGACGGTGAGCGTCACATTGTCGGCGGTGATGGACCCCTGTGGCGGGATGCCGAGGACCTCGGTCTGGACGGAGACCTTCCGCATCCGGTCCCCGATCGGCCGGATGACCCGCAGGCCCGGCCCGCGGATGTCCGGCAGCAGCCTTCCGAAACGGAACACCACGCCCTTCTCGTACTGCTGGACGTTGCGCACGCTCAGGGCGAGCAGGACCAGCCCGGCCACGGCGCACACCGCCAGCACGGTGATCAGAACACTCATGGTTCTCACATTCCTTACGTCGACGACGGTCCCGGACCGGGCGGTCGGGGAAGTACACGGCGCGGGAGGACCCCGGCCTGTCGTCCGCGGTGCGGCCGGGTCTCGGGCTGCTGCCGCGGCTCTGGTGGAGCGGCCCGGCACGGCCGGGAGGACTGTGCGGTACGGCGGTCCGGGCACCGCCGACCGTGGCCCCGACGGCCGCTGGAGCGCGCACGATCCCCACCTGGCCGTCGTCGGAGCGGAAGGGCCCGGCACGGACCGGGGGATTCCACTGCGACGGCCGGCGTCAACGGACTGCGGCTCCCCGGCCCACGCCGTCCTGCACAACGGTGACCATGTTCTGCATGAGCCGCCCGACCTCCGCGTCCGTGGCGGCGGGCGGCACCACCAGCAGGTCCCACCAGCCGCGGCCGGGCGCCAGCAGGCACACGGTGGTCGGGAAGCGCTGGGTGGTCGTCCGGCGCAGGCGTACGACCTGGTTGGCGATGAGAAGTCGGCCCGGGAACGGCGACCATGCGGGCGTCCACGAGGGCACTGGTGATCTGTCCCCAGGCGTGCGGCAGACCGGCCAGCAGCTGGGGCAGTTCTGACGCCAGATCGGGCGAGTGGGGCCACCAGGCGCCGTCGATACGCAGGGCCGTGCGCCCCCGTGCCGGCTGGGACACCAGGCGCAGGCGAAGGACGGACGACGAGGTGAGCAGGGGTGGTGGGGCGAGCGTCATCGGAACTCCTGAAGGGGATGCGGTCGTTCGGGTTCACACACGGCCGGGCGGCGGGGTGCAGGATGTGCCGGCTCTCGTCGAACGGAAGCGGGAGCTGCGGGCAGAGGCCGGTGGCGCGGTGGTGACGACGGGTGCGGAACGGGCGGTGTCCGATCGGACGGCAAGGGGAGTCCGCGCTCCACGTGGCGTGCGGGAGCAGGGCCATACGGACAGGTCCCGCCCGCGACGGACCGGGACGCCGAGGCCAGTGACGGTGCGGGAGCACCGCGGCGAACGGAACATCGCCGGGACGGATCAGGCGCCCTCGCAGCAGCCGAGCGGCCGGACCGAGGGCCGCCCTGCCGTCGTGCTCCGTGGACGGCGGGACGGCTGACGGGGGACGGGGTATCCGGCGAGACATGCGCGGTCCTGACCTCGGTGACGGCAGTGCGGCCGGGGTCTAGGGCTGCGCTTCTTCGATGTGGGTGTGCAGGGGCATCGCCGAGAGCGGATGCGCGTCGCACGGACGGTGGCTACGGGAGCCGGTCGGGTCGGTGGGGGCGTGGAGCGGGGGTGGGGCCGTCAGGCGGTCTCGCCCGGGTGGGTGCGATCGGCGGCCGGTCTGCTCGACTTGAGCCAGGAGGCGAGTGGACCGGCGGCACGCGATGCGTCCACGGTGAGGTGCAGCCGCGTCCCGGTTCCCGAGGCGCTGGGATAGCTGCGCTGTTCATCGGCGGCGAATAGCAGCCGGAGGGCGTCCGCGACACGTCGGGCGGCTTCGGGGTCCGCGGAGACCAGGCGGACCTCCACCCGGTCCTGGCCGCTCGGTTCGTGCTCGGCCTCGGGACGGCGTGCGCGGTGCGGAGCTTCGGATGTCATAGGGCGGAACCTGGCCCGGACCTGAGCGGCCCACGTCGTCGTGCGACGAGGACGAGACCGGACCGGACACCGGCTTACGAGGTGCCCTCGACGTTGTCAGCCTACTCCTGCTCGGGGCTGCCGCTCCTGGGCGGGCGTGGTGACCGTGCTCGCGCGACCTGCGCGCGTGCGCGAACCGCGCGCGCCGACGGACGCGTTGGGCCGCCCCGGGCGACGAGCGCGCAGGAGGTGTGCGATCAGAGCCAGTCCCCGTGCTTGAAGGCGAAGTACAGCGTCAGGGAGGCGACGACGATGACGGCGCTGGAAACGATGAAACCCGACTGGTGAGCGAAGCCGGGGTAGGGAAGGTTCTGCCCGTAGAAGCCGGTGATCGCCGTGGGCACGGCGATGATCGCGGCCCAGCTCGTCACCTTCTTCATGATCAGGTTCATCCGGTTCGCCTGCACCGACAGGTTGGTCTCCATCACCGAGGCCACGAGGTCGCGCAGCGACTCCGTCCACTCGCCGGCACGCAGCACGTGGTCGTACACATCCCGGTAGTACGGCAGCAACGGCCCGTCGACGACGTCGAGGTCGGGGCGCATGAGGGCGTTGACGACCTCCCGCATGGGCAGGACCACACGGCGGAGCCGGACCAGTGATTTCCGCAGGGCGTAGGACTGGCGCTGTACGGTCTGCATCTGCCGGCCGCCTTCGGCGAAGAGCAGAGCGTCCAGTTCCTCGATACGTTCGTCGAGCCGGCGTACCGCGGCGAAGTGCCCGTCGACGACATGGTCCAGCAGGCCGTGGAGCAGAAAAGCGACACCGTGCGCGGCATGGGCCGGGGTGCGGTCCCAGCGGGCGACCAGGTCGTCGAGGGCGAACGCGGCGTCCTTGCGGACCGTGATCAGCGCCTGCGGCGTGAGGATGACCGCGAGCTCGCTCATCGTCAGCCCCGCGCTGTCCGGGTCGACGGCGACCGCGTAGACACTGAGGAAGTGATGGGTGCGGTAGGTGTCGAGTTTCGCCCGCTGCCCCTCGTGCAGAGCGTCCTCGAGAGCCAGCTCGTGCAGACCGAGTTCCTCGCCCACGGCCGTGAACTCGGCGCGGTCCGGGCGGTACAGGTCCAACCACACGGTGGTGGACGGATCCTCCAGATGCCGGGAGATGTCCCGGACCGGGAAGTCCTCCTCGGCCAGGGAGCCGTCGCGGTACAGCCGGGTACGGGCCACGTCGCGCACCCTAACGGCACCGGCGGACCCTCCGCGGACACCACGACCGGGCAGCCACTCCGACGGGCGCACCGCCTCGACCGCCTCGAAGGCACCGCCCGGCGCGTACGGCCCCGAGGGCGCCCGGAGCTCCCGACGTCATTCCTCGGGCTCGTGGCGTTCCTCACCGCTCGCAGGGCCATCCTCGGGGACCGTGTATGCCCGACGCGTGCCGGTGTCGATGAGGATCTGTGCGGCATCGGTGACGTTGCCGGCCCGGACAGCCCTGGCCATCGCGGCGCGGGCGGCCTCGGCCGTCGCGTGCGGCGGTACCACGAGAAGGGAGAAGTGGTCCTGGTCGCCGCGAGTGATCAGGACGGTGTCGTCACCCACCGGAAAGGAGTCGACCCGGACGACCTGGTCGCCGACCACCAGGCGCGGGGGAAGAGCGTCCCAGGCGGTGGCGTCCAGACCGACGCGTGCGACGGGGCCGAGGTGCACGGTCAGCGCCTCGACGAGGTCGGGCAGCTCGGCACCGATGTCGCGGGAACGCGGCCACCACGCACCGTCGAGATGTCCCTTCCTGGACCGTGTCGTCTCCAGCCGCAGAAGGACCGTCCCGGGTTTCGCGGCCCGGTGGATCGCGTCGGGCAGAAGACGGGGAGCGTGGGGGATGTCGGATTCGGTCATGGTGTGTCCGCCCGTCTGCGGGAACGGTACCGCCGCCGAACGCGGGACCTCGTTCTCTCACCGTAAGCCGTGCCCCGCGGCAGCACGCCTGCTCACGCGGAGGTCCCGGGACCTGCGCAGCGGCGTACAGTGAGAGTACCGGGAGTACTTCGCACGCCGGCCGCCAAGTCGGTGCCGTTCCCGGCGAGCGACAACACCGGCCTCCGAGAGGAGGCCCGGGGACAGGTCCGCGTCATGACCGCGACCATCGAACCCACGATCACCAAAGAGCGCCTGCCTTCGGCGTCGGCCCGGCTGTCCCTGACCCCGGCCGGTTCGGTTCCAGGTCTCCTGGACGGCGCATGGTGGCCCCGCTCCCGTGATCTCCTCCGCGAGATCCCCGCTCTGACCGACGCACTGGACGCGTGCTGGGGCCGCATCACGCACGTCACCGTGAACCCGACCCACTGGCCCGTCATCCCCCGCAAGGTCCCCGTCACGGGCCACACGGTGCATGTCGGCTGGTTCGCCGCCGAGCAGGACCCGAACAAGGTGATCCTCCTCTCCTACTCGGTGGGCCGCCTGGACCTGCTGGTGATCCCTCCGGAGACGGACCCGGCCGCCGCCGCCCGGCTGGCGGCAGCGGCGACCTCTCCGGGAGGTGTCCGCACCGCCGGCGCTCTGATCGCCGACGAGGCCGCCATCCACAACGCGGCACAGACGCAGAGCCGGGAAGAGGAATGGGAGACCGACGGCGGAGCCGCTTCGGCCGGCGGAGCCGCGATCGCAGTCTCGCGTTCCGCCCCGAGGCGGTGAGGACATGGAGACCGTCGTCACCGTCGCCGGGATCATTCTCGTGATCATCGCCGGAATGATCCTGATCCACCGGCTCAACGCACAGCACGACGACAGGATCGGGGCGTTCCACTACAGCGACACCCTGCCGGGAATCGGTCGGCGGACCCGTAAGGGCCCACGTGCCGCCGTACCGAAGGGCCCTCCTGCCGACGCCGCACGCAATGAGGATCGGCAGGGGAGCGGCTGATGCCGCGGACCTGCTTCCAGCCGTCCGGGGGCCCCGCGCCTGTCTCCCGCCCGCGCGGGGTCAGCGGCCCCGGAGGGCGGTGAGCACGGCGTCGAGGTCGGCCGGACGCGGGCGGTTGTGCGGCAGCCTGCCGAGCAGGGCCGCCATGCCGCAGGTGCCGGTGAGGGCCGAGAAGACCAGTCCGCCCGCGATGCCCGCGGGGATCAGCAGGAGGGCCGGGTGCACGAGCAGGCCCAGGGCGAGGCCCAAGAGCACCAGCAGACCGGCCGTGAACCGGACCTGACGTTCCATGCCCCACCCGGCCCGCGCGGCGCCGGCCGCCGGCGTGTGCAGGTCCTGGCCCTCGGCGGCCCAGGCGCCGGTGCCCCCGGTCAGGGTCGCGGCGGCGATGCCGTGCCCGGCCAGGAGCTCGCGGGCGGTGCCGGAGCGGGCCCCGGAGGCGCACACGACGAGGACGTCGCCGCGCTCGGCGGCGTGCCGTATCTCCGGCAGCGCATGACGCACGTGGTCCAGCGGGATGTTGAGGGCGCCGGGCAGGTGACCGGAGGCGTACTCGGCGGGCGTGCGCACGTCGATGACGGTCAGCTCGTGCAGCCGGGCACGGGCCTGGCGGGTGTCGAGGGCGGCGGGGGCGGGGGAATTGCGCATGGCAGGTGATCCTTGAACAGTTGTCGACGCTGTCCCGAACCGGGACGTACAGTACCCCTAGGGGTATTTTTCTAGGAGTGATCGTGGAACTGGAGCTCGAGGGCGCGGACCTGAAGTCCGTGCTGAACCGGCTGCGCCGGGCGCAGGGTCAGATCTCCGGGGTGATCCGGATGATCGAGGAGGGGCGCGACTGCGAGGACGTGGTCACGCAGCTGGCCGCCGCCTCGCGTGCGCTGGACCGGGCCGGATTCGCGATCATCGCGACGGGCTTGCAGCAGTGTGTGGCGGACATGGACTCCGGGCGCGCGAACGGTGAGGACCCGAAGGCGATGCGCGCCCGCCTGGAGAAGCTGTTCCTGTCCCTGGCCTGAGCCGCCGGGCCGTGGGGGCCATAGGGGCCGTCATCGCAGCGCGTCGATCATCATGAAGGCCGCCACGGCCAGCAGCACCACGGCGAAGATCCGTTGCAGCGTCTGCCCCGAGATCTTCGCGGCCAGCCGCTTGCCGTCCCACGCGCCGAGGATCGCGGCCCCGACGAAGGGGCCGACGACCGTCCAGTCGAGCTCCTCGACCGTACCGGCCCGCATGGTCAGCGCGGCCAGGGAGTTGACGGTGATGACGAGCAGGCTGGTGCCCACCGCGTGGCGCATCCGCATGCCGAGGACCCCGACCAGCGCCGGTACGGCGAGGAAGCCGCCGCCGACGCCGAGGACTCCGGTGACCGCGCCGAGGCCGGCACCGGCCGCGGCCGCCCGCCCCGGCCGGACGGTCACCACGCCCTGTGCCGCCGGGGCCGCGCGCAGCATACGCACGGCGGCCGCTCCCGCGACCACCCCGAACGCGGCCGTGAGCGCCCCCGCCGGGAGGCGTCCGGCGAGCAGGGCGCCGGCCATCGCCGGGCCGGTCCCGGCCGCCGCGAAGAGCAGGCCGGTGCGCCACCGCGCGTGTCCGTCCCGGGCGTGCGCGACGAGGGCGGTGACCGAGGTGATGCTGACGATGACCAGGCTCGCGGTCGTCGCGCCGACGGGGGAGAAGCCGAGCAGGTAGATCAGCGCGGGGACGGCCAGGACGCTGCCACCGCCGCCCAGCGCGCCGAGCGCCAGGCCGATCGCGGCCCCGGCGGCCAGGGCGAGGACGACGGCGCTCACGCGACGGTGCCGTCCTGTCCGCGCGCGTCCACCACCGGCAGCCCGGCGGCGGACCAGTCCCGCATCCCGCCGACCACGTCGACGGCGTCGGCGCCGCGGGCGAGGAGCAGTTCGGCGGCCTGCCGCGAGCGGTTGCCGGAGCGGCAGATCACGACCAGCGGCCGTGCCTGGGCGGGTGCGGGCAGCCCCGCCCCGGCGGCCAGGGCGGACAGGGGAAGGTGCACCGCTCTAGGTGCGTGGCCCGCCTGCCACTCGTGGGGCTCGCGTACGTCCAGCAGTACGGCGTCGGCGCCGCCCCGGGTGTCGGCGTGCCCGGTGCGCCGGGCCGCCTCCCCCACGCTCACGCGCCCCGGGCCGACCCGGTCCCGTCGGAAGATGCTCATCTCGGTGTGTCGCTCCTGTTCGTGATGCGGCGCCGGGGAGGGCCGGCGCTCCGGGGTGGCGGTACCGTCACGGGGTCCGGACGGCGAGTCCCGCCCTGCCGGCCGCGTCGAAGGAGTCGTCCACGGCGACGACGCGCCGGCCGGCGGCGTCCAGCAGGGAGGCGGCGATCGCGGCGCGCATGCCGCCGGCGCAGTGCACCCAGACCTCGCCCTCGGGAACCTCGCCGAGGCGTCGGTGCAGGGTGTGGACCGGGATGTGGACCGAGCCCTCGACGAAGCCGCCGGCCCGTTCCGAGGCCCGGCGCACGTCCAGGACGACGACGCCGTCACGGAGGCGCTCCGCGAGACCGGCGAACGTCGCACGGGGGAAGGAGGCGGGCGACTCTCCCGGGCGCAGCCAGTCGGCCGGTCCCCCGGTGGCCGCCGCGGCCGGGCGGTCGATCCCCACTTGGACCAACTCCCGCTGTGCGGAAGCGAGTTGTTCGGGTGTGTCGGCGAGCAGGGTGACGGGCTTGCCCCACGGGACGAGCCAGGCCAGGTAGGTGGCGAGCTGTCCGTCGGCCTCGAAGTTGAAGGAGCCCGCCAGGTGGCCCTCGGCGAAGGCGACGCGGTGGCGCAGGTCCACGACCCACTCCCCGGCCGCCAGCCGCTCCGCCAGTTCGCCTGCGTTCGCGGTGGCGGGCGGGGTGAGGTCCACGGGAGCGGCTCCGGCGGCGTTGGCCGGGCCCATGTGGGTGTAGTAGGCGGGGACGTCGTCGAGGCCGGCCAGCAGATCGGCGACGAAGGCGTCGGCGTCGCGGGTGAGTGCCTCGTTGGACGCCTTCTCCTTGCCGATGGTCGTGTCGCCGCCGCCGGCTCTGCCCGAGGAGCAGAAGCTGCCGAAGCCGTGCGTGGGCAGCACGGCCGTCTCGTCGGGCAGTTCGGCGGCCAGCCGGTGGGCGGAGGCGTGCTGGGCGCGGGCCAGTTCCTCGGTCAGTCGCGGCTCCACCAGGTCGGGGCGGCCGACGGTGCCGATGAGCAGCGAGCCGCCGGTGAACACCGCGACGGCGGTGCCCTCCTCCTCCAGTGCGTAGGAGGTGTGGTGCGGCGTGTGTCCGGGGGTGGCGATCGCGCGCAGGGTCAGGCCGTCGGCGGGGTCGATCCCGGCGCGGTCGCCGTCGCTCACCGGGGTGTGCGCGAAGCGGACGCGGGCCGCGGCGGGCACCAGGTGGGCGGCGCCGGTGAGCCGGGCGAGTTCCGGGCCGCCGCTCACGTAGTCGTTGTGCACGTGCGTCTCGACGACGTGCGAGATCCGCACCCCGCGCCGCGCGGCCGCCGCGAGGACCCGGGCGGCGTCGCGCGGCGGGTCGACCGCGACCGCCGCGCGGGCGCCGCCCGCCAGGTAGCTGCGGTTGCCGAGTCCGGACACCTCGATCGTGTCGACGAAGAACACGCCGTACTCCTTCCAGTCGAGAATTACCCCCCGGGGTATATTTTCGACGGTACCACGGATACCCAGGGGGGTATTTTTCGCCGCTTCCGGAGGGCGCAGGCCACCGCGGGGCCGCGGAAAAAGGGTTGGGGGGCGCCGCGACGCGGTGCTACGTTCTCGGTGGACCGTGCAGTCGTCGCTTGGAGGTGAGCCCCCGTGAACACAGTTACCCGTGGGTGCTCCCCCAACCCGTCACGGTCCGGCGGCTGACGTCCGGTGTCGCCGGGAGCGCCTGAGATCCAGGCACTCCCGGAAGGGGATTTCCGATGGACACCAAGCCCTTCACCTCCGGCCCGGGCGAGAGCGCGGTGCTGGTCACGCGCGTCGCGGACAGGCAGTGGCACGCGCTGGAGGACGACCTGGTGGTCGGCCGCGGGCACGCCCAGCACCGGCCCGACGGACGTCTGTTCGTCAGCGTCGACGCCTGGCACGACACCGCCTTCGACCGGCTCGCCGCAGCCCTGGTGGCGCACCTGCCCGCACCGCTGCACACGGTGGTCGACGAAGCCGACACCGCATTGACGGCCCGCTGGCTGCGGGCCGGTTTCACGGTCCGGCGCCGCGAGGGGGAATACGCCGTCCCGACCGACCCGGAGGTCACGGGGCTCGGAGCGGTCCTGCCGCCCCCGGGTGTGACGATCGTGCCGGCCGGGCGGACCGACGAGGCTCTGCTGCGGGCCGTGGACCGGGCGATCCGTGACGAGGTCAAGGCGAGCGTCGGCTGGTGGTCGATGCCCGCGGAGGTGATTCCTCGTCCCGGGGGCGACACCCTCGTCGACCCCTCGAAGTACACGGTGGCGGCCTCGCCGGACCGTTACCTCGGCCTGATCCGGGTGGCGCCGGTGAAACGGCCGCGCATCGGCCTCGTCGCGGTGCGGGCCGGCGAGCGGCGCCGGGGCCTCGCGCGGGCCCTGCTCGCCCACGAGCTGGGGAGGCTGCACGACTGCGGGGTCGGCACGGCCTGGGTCGAGATCCAGGAGTCGAACCGGGCGGCGGCCGCGCTCTTCGAGGGCATCGGCGCGCGGCAGCAGAGCAGCAACCTGGAGCTGGTGCGATGACGAAGCACAGGAACGTCGTCGAGGTCGAGGGCAGGGTCGTCGAGTGCCTGCGCAGCGCCATGTTCACCGTGGAGCTCGAGAACGGCCACCAGGTGCTCGCGCACATCAGCGGGAAGATCCGCAAGAACTACATCAAGATCATGCTGGAGGACCGGGTGCTCGTGGAGCTGCCGCCGTACGACCTCACGCGCGGCCGGATCGTGTTCCGCTACCGCAACTGACCGCCACCGGCGCCTCCCGCACCGCCTGATCCGGGGCTCCGGTCACCACCTCCGCGTGCCCGGAGCCCCGACTCCGCCCGCGGCGGCCCTCAGGGCTCCGCGGGCGGAGTCGGCGAGGGGTCGGGCGGGTCAGACCTCGGGCAGCCCCGGGTCCTCGTCGATGGCCCGCAGCAGCCCGCGGGCCGCCTCGGCGACCTCGGGCTGCACGGAGCCGGCCAGCCCTTCGATCCTGTGCCGCCCGGCGAGGACCGCGGCCCGCGCGGCGACCTCCCACCCGGGCTGCTCCTGGAAGTTCTTCCGCCTCGGCCCGCCGGCCGCGGCCGCCGAGGAGTGCCACGTCCGCGTGCGGTAGATCTTCTCCAGCAGTTCCAGCAGTTCCGGCGTGCACGGCACCTGAGGAGCCTCGGCCAGTTCCAGGAGGAAGGGCACGGTCGGGGCCGTGGCCTCGCCCACGACGAACCCCAGGGCGCAGACGCAGTCGCCCAGGTCGTCGACGGCGAGCCGGGCGACCTCCTCTCCGCCGTACGCGATGCGGGAGAGCAACGCGGGAATGTCCCTGGCGGGGGCCTGCGCACCGCGCAGGTCCCCCCAGCGCACTCCAGGAACGCCCTTCAGCAGGCTTCCCATGACCCACACTCCTGTCAACCGATGTCGAAGTACGTGTCCCTGATGCCGAGCCGGGACATGACCTGCTGGCAAGAATCGCACCCGGGCAGGAGTTCCCTGTTGCGGGCGTTGCCGAAGGGCTTGTGCACCATGGCGAGGCTCCGGCTCCCGCGGATCGTGTCCCCGGCCTCGAGTGCCTGGGTGATGCAGCCGATCTCGGCGCAGCCGGCGTGGTGGTCCGTCTGGTTCACCACCCTGCGCAGCACCAGCGGCAGGTTCGACTTGTCGTGGTCGGACCGGTTGCGGCTGAGGTCGAAGTACGTGTTGCCCTCGGGCGTCCAGAGCGCGCTGGCCGCCCCCTCGTTCTTGCCGGGTCCGAGCCGTCGCAGGTCCGTGTAGGCCCGCAGTGGGCAGAAGAGCGGATTCTTGCGGGCGCTCTCGTTGTGGACGAGCACGGTCGCGGCGCCGGCCCGGACGAAGTACGTGTGGGCCGTGTCGACCGTGAGGTTGTGGACGGCTGCCTGCTGGGTCCAGGCGGTGACCGCGTCCACGCGGACCCAGGAGCCGGAGCCGGTGCGCAGCCACTGGCCGGGCTTCAGCTCGCCGGCCTTCAGCCACTTCCGCAGGTCCGGGACCCAGAAGGGGTGGCCCTCGGTCGCGGTGATCGTGCCGGTGGCGTGACCCGCGTCGCCGTCCGTGTCGATCGTGAGCCTGACGAGGTGCTTCTCCCCCTTGCCCTCGATCGTGCCGGTGACCTTCTGCTTCGAGGTCTCGCCGGTCGTCGGGTCGGTGGCGAGGACCTCGTCGCCCTCCTCTACCTTCTCGATCGGTTTGCGGCTGCCGTCGGCCATCACGACCTCGGTGCCGGGCACGAAACTGTTGCCGGTGGCGAGGGAGGCCACGTCCCGGGCGGTGGAGACGCAGTCCGCCACCGACTCGGCCTCTTCGAGGACCTTCTTGCCCTTCTCCGCCGCCTTCGCGATCTCGTCGGCGTACTTCGCCGCCTTCGCCGCCATCCGCCCGGCCTTCGCCGCCCGGACCGCCGCCGCGCCCGCGCCGCCGAGGACGATGCCGCCCACGGTCGCCGCCGCCCAGGCGCAGGACTCCATGTCGCCCGTGGTGACGCAGTTCTTGATGTCGTTGAAGCCGGTGACGTCGCCGACGATGTTGCCGACCGCCTTGACGTCGTCCCAGACCTCGCCCCAGTCGACCGCGTCCGAGACGGTCTCCACGACGCTGCCGACCTGCTTGACGACCTCGTCGCGGATGGCGTCGGCGGCCCTGGCCGCGTCGGCGACCACCTGGACGGCCGCGCCGACGACGATCGCCGGGAGGTTCGGGTCGGCCGTGACGATGGCCTTGCCGATGGCGATCAGCGGTTTGGTGGCCGCGAGGACCGCCGGGATCGGGTTGTGCCGCGCCGCGAACGAGGCGGCCTGTCTGGCCTTCTTCGTGAGGTAGACCTTGGCCTGGTAGGCGGCCCTGGCGGCCTGTCTCGCCTTCTCGCGGGCCCATTCGGTGACGCCGGTCTTCTGGCCGACCCACTTGACGGCGTCGACGGTGGCGTCGACGACCGTCTTCAGACCCGACTTGCGGTAGACCCAGTTGGCGGCCTTGCCGACGTAGCTCAGCGCCAGCCTGAAGGCGGCCCCCGGGTTGTTCCACGCCCACTGCACGCCGTGCCACACCGACTGGGCGGTCTTGGAGACGTACCCCACGCCTTGGCGCAGCTTCTTGCCGGTCCAGCTCACGGCCTTCTTGCACCAGCCGCAGCTCGGCCAGTGGCCGTCGGGGTCGGAGTAGTCCAGCGGGGCGCCGGCGCCGTAGGTGTAGCGGTTGGCCAGGATCGAGGCGCCGGAGCCGTAGTCGTAGGAGTCCCGGGAGTCGAACGTGCCGGTCCCCGGGTCGTACCAGCGGGCCCCCATGGCGACCTGGCCGGTGTCCGGGTCGGTCCAGTCGCCCTGGTACCCCGCGTTGCCGTGCAGTCCGTCCGTGCCGAGCACCTTGCCGAACGGGTCGAAGGCGGTGGACTCGTCCAGGGCGGACGCGGCGCCGTTCGCCGCGGACATGGCGCCGACGACGTCGCCGTGCCGGTCGTCCAGGGTGAGCCGGGCCGTACCGCCGTTCTCGGCGATCGAGAGGAGTTCGTCCGCCGCGCCCCGGCCGTAGGTGGAGTTCTGGTCCTTGACGGGGTCGGGGGCGAAGCCCGCGTAGGAGAAGCCCACGCCGTTGCGGTCCGCCGTGCGGTCCAGCGAGTCGTAGGTGTACGTGGTCCCGGACTCGCCCGCCTTCACCAGCCGGTCGAAGGCGTCGAAGGTGAAGTCCTCCTTCAGACCGGAGCTGGTGCGTGAGGCGAGCGTGCCGCGCGAGGTGTAGTCGTAGGTGTAGTCGCCGTCGGACAGCAGCCGGTTGCGCTGGTCGAAGGTGGCGGTCTTGGCGCCGTTGCGCACCCGGTTGCCGCTGTCGTCCCAGCCGTACGCCGTCGTCGTGCCGTCGGCCGTCCAGGAGGTGAGGCGGCCGGCCTGGTCGTAACCGTAGGTGCTGGTACCGGCCTTGGCGGTGCCGACCGTGGTCTTGGACGCCAGCCGGTCGTTGGTGTCGTAGCCGTAGTCGGTGGAGGCCATCGTCCGGCCGGCGCTGTTCTTGAGCGTGTCGGTGTCGAGGCGGCCCAGTTCGTCGTAGGTGAAGCCGCGGGACTGGCCCGCGCCGTAGTCGATCTGCTTGATCGCGCCGGCGCCGTCGTAGGTGTAGCTCTGCCGGACTCCGGTCAGCGGGTCGGTCGCCGAGGTGAGCTGCTGTTTCGCGTAGCTGAAGCCCGCGGTGCCGGCCGCGTCGGTGCGGCTGGTGAGCAGGCCGTCGTTGTCGTAGGTGTACGTCGCGTCGCCGGACGGGCCGGTCGCCTTCAGCAGCGCGCCCCGGTCGTCGTACTCGTAGGTGTCGTCGCCCTTCGGGGAGGAGGCCCGGACGAGCCGGCCCGCCGGGTCGTAGCCGAACCGCTTCTCGGGTGTCGTGACGCCGGCGCCCGTGCCGGTCTCGCGCACGCGCTGTCCGGCCTTGTCGTACTCGCGCTCGCGGACCACGTCGCCCGGCGCGGTGAGTCTCACGGCCTGGCCGTCGGCGTCGTACGCGTTCGTCCAGGTGCGGGCCGCCAAGGACGGGTCGCGGTCGGTCGCCGGTTCGATCACCGACTCGGCGAGACCGAGGGTGTTGAAGGTGTAGACGGTGGAATTGCCGCGGCCGTCGGTGTAGCGGGTGCGGTTGCCCAGCGCGTCGTACCCGAAGGACGTGGTGAGGGACTTGGTGTCCGAGACCGGCTCGGTCTGGCTGGTCAGCCGGTTGAGGGCGTCGTAGGCGTAGGTCGTCGTGCGGTTCAGCGGGTTGGTGGAGCCGATCAGGTTGCCGGCCTTGTCGTAGGAATAACTGACCTTGCGCAGCTGGCTGTTGAACGGGTCCAGGTCCTGGTCCTGGACGAGCTGGCCGAGCTGGTCGTAGATCTTCGCCGAGGCGCGGCCCATGCCGTCCGTGCGGCGCACCTCGCGGCCCGAGGCGTCGTAGCCGAGCTGGGTGACGACACCGCTCGGCTCCTGGAGCCGGGTCAGCTGGCTGAGGTTGTCGTACGTGAACTGGCTGGTGGCGCCGCTCGGTGCGGTCTGGCGCACCACGTTGCCGGAGTCGTCGTACTCGCTGCGGGTGGTGAACGCGCCCGGCTGCGGCCTGCGTTCGATCTGGGTGGTGGTGACCGGCCGGTCCAGGTCGTCGTACGTCGTCTCGGCGCGGGCGCCGTTCGGGTCGGTGACGGACAGCACCTCGCCGGTGCGGGTGTAGGTGTACTTCCACTGGCCGCGCTCGTCGTCCGTGCCGACGGGCACGTCCTTGACCGTGACCCGGTTCTGGCGGTCGTACCGGAACCTGGTGACACGGCCGAGCGGGTCGGTGCTCTCGGTGACGTTGCCGAGCGCGTCGTACGTGCTGGTGACGGTCGGCGCGACGGTCTTGGTGGACCCGGGCGCGGTGTAGGAGGGCGCGGTCGCGGTGACCGCGCGGCCCAGCCGGTCGTAGGCGGTGCGGTTGACGTTGCCGAGCGCGTCGACCGACTCCGTGACCGCGCCGAAGGTGTCGTGACCGGTGAACGTCGTGGGCCGTGAGGTGACGGGGGCGGCGCCGCCGGACTCGGTCCGCACGGCGGGCGCGGTCACGGAGGCCGCCCGGCCCAGCTCGTCGTACCCGTACTCGGTGGTGTTGCCCGCCGGGTCCGTCCTGGAGGTGGTGAGCCCGCGGTCGTCGTAGGTGTAGTCGGTGGTCCGCGAGTCGGTGCCGTTCTCGACCGTCTCGTGCAGGACGTTGCCCGCGTCGTCGTACTCGTAGCGCACGGAGTCGCCGCTGACGCTCACCGGCCAGGGGACGTTGGAGGGCGCGCCGCCGGAGGCCGTCGTCAGCACGTTGCCGGCGGGGTCGTAGGTGTACGTCGTGCGCCGCGCGAGTCCGTCGGGGTCCATGACCTCGGACTTCACCCGGCCGACGGAGTCGTAGGTGTACGCGGTGACGAGCTTGCCGTTGCCGCTCGTCTCGGTCAGGACGTTGCCGGCGCCGTCGTAGGTGCTGGACTCCACGACGACGTCGCGCTTGGTGCCGTCGGGGTTGTGGAAGTCCTTGAGCGTGATCGACCTGACCAGGTCGTCGCCGTAGTACTGGTAGACCAGCGAGCGGCCCATGGAGTCGGTGTGCCGGGCGAGCCGGCCGCCCATGTCGTAGGCGTACGACTGGAGGACGGTGAAGTCCGGGTCCCCGCCGTCGTCGTCCCCGTCGCGCAGGCGGGTCTCGGCCATCATGTTGCGCGCGGTGTAGACGTAGTCGTAGTGGTTGCCGCCCGCGTCCACCATCGACGTCTTGTTGCCGAACACGTCGTAGACGTACGAGGTCTCGTTGCCCTCGGCGTCGGTGACCCGCTCCGGGCGGCCGTGGTCGTCGAGGTCGAAGGTCATCACCCGCGCGGCGTCGCCGCCCAGCAGGTCGCCGATCTCGGTGCGCACCACGTTGCCGTCGGCGTCGTAGTCCGTGGTGGTGCGCTGCTGGTGCCGGCCGGAGGTGACGGCGTTGGTCGCCGCGGGGTCGGTGAGGGTGCGGACCCGGGAGAGCTTGTCGTAGGTGAAGGTGGACGTGGTGCCGGCGGGCTGGGCGTCGGTGACGACGGTCTCGGCCAGCTTGCGGCCCAGCGTGTCGTACGTGTACTTGGTGACGGCGCCGGACGGATCGGTCACCCAGGCCAGGTCGCCGTTCTTGTAGTACTGGTAGCGGGTGATCTTGCCGCGGGGGTCGGCGGTGGTGAGCGGCAGGCCGGTCGGGGTGTTGCCGCCGCCGACGGCCGGTTCGGCGCCGGTGGTGTAGGTGTTCCTGGCCGTGCCGCCGTCGGGCGCCGTCTGGGTGAGCAGCGCGCCGTTGGTGTTGTAGGTGTACTTGGTGAGGAAGCGGTCGTCGGTGGGGCCGGTCGAGCGGCCGTCGCGGGTCTCGGAGGGCTGGTCGCCGCGCAGGTCGAGGTCGCCGGCCGGGGTCGGGTAGGTGGTGTACGAGGTCTGGCAGTCTCCGGCCGAGCGGCAGGTCGTCCGGCTGGTCACATTGCCGCGGGCGTCGTAGCCGAGGGTGACCTTCTCGCCGTTCTCGCTGGTGATCCCGGTCTGGAAGCCGTTGTCGTCGTAGGTGAAGGAGCGGATGGCGACCCCGTCGACCGGGTACCGGACGAAGTCCGGCCCGTCGCCGCCGTGTCCGGGCGGATTGGTGCAGAAGGCCGGGTCGCCGGGATCGGGCTGGGTGCAGACCTCGCCGGGGCCGGTCGTCGACGGGGACGGGGATCCGGTGCCGGACTCGCGGGCGCCGAGGGCCATGGGCTCGCCGTAGCGCAGCAGCCGCGACGACAGCCCGTCGTACTCGTAGAAGTAGGGGGCGTCCATCGGGTCGCGGACCTCGACGGTGCGGCGCAGGTCCCTGTCGTTGCCGAAGACGGCGGGTGTGCCGATCCGCCAGGTGCCGCCGTTGCGGTCGGTGTACTCGCGGACGCGGTCGCGGGCGGTGTCGTACTGGACCTCGGAGGCGGTGCGGCCGCTGGGCAGGGTCGTCCGGGTCAGGACGTCGGCGGTGCGGCCGCCCTCCCGGTAGTGGGCGGTGACGGCCGCCGTGCCCAGCGGGTGATGGTAGACGGCGACGTCGTCGATGGTGCCCGCGAAGGACCTGGCGGCGGTCGTTCCCCAGCCCGGCCAGGAGGCGGGTGCGCTGGCGTGGGCGGCGCCGATCTGGTTGTGGGTGAGGGTGGTCTGCGACGGCTGCTTGCCCGTGAGGGTCCCGGAGAGCCGGCCGTCCAGGTAGAGGCTCTGGCCGGAGCCGGAGAGCGAGAGCACCGCGTGGTGCCACTGGCCGTCGTTGACGTTCTTGGTGGTGTCGGTGATCGGCGCGGCGGTGCCGGTCCAGAACTGGCCGCGGAGCTTGCCGTCGGTGCCGACGTACAGCAGCGGGACACCGGTGCCGGGCGTGGTGCCCCAGGCCTTGTCCTGGTACCCGGCGAGCGGGCCGCCGACGCCACCGGCGATGGTCTTGAACCACACCTCCACCGCCGCGTCACGGCTCTTCTTCAGCGTGCCGGCGGGCAGGTCGACGCGTGAGCCGGCGCCGTCGAAGGACGCGGCGGTGCCGGGGTCGCCGGTGATCGCGCCCGCGGCCTTCAGGGTGACGTTCTGGTAGGTCCCGCGGTCCTTGCCGAGGTTGGCCTCGTTGGCGCTGCCGGCCGCGGTGCCCTCCTCCTCGCCGAGGCGCCAGTAGGACTCGGGGCGGGAGTCGAGCACGGTGGTCGCGTAGTGGCTGCCGGTGCCGTAGCCGTACTGGGTGCAGCCGTTCAGCGGGTCGCAGACCCGGTCCAGCAGATCGCCGGTGTAGCTGTACGCCCAGGCCAGCGGGGCGCCGTCGACGGCGGTCGTCCGGACCCCGGTGACGTGCGCGCCGGTCCAGGTGAAGGTCAGCGAGCGGGAGGTGCGGTTGTTGGTCGCGGTCGTGAGCCGGCCGGCGCTGTAGGTGTAGGTGACCGAATTGGAGTACGCGTCGGTGGTCCTGGACAGGAGGCCGGTCGTGCTGAAGTCGTACGTCGTCCCGGACTTGTCCTGGAGCGAGTAGCCGCCCGTCGCGGAATCGGGGGTCAGCTTGGCGAAGCGGCCGGGCGGCGGGGCGTACGTGCCGTCCGCGTTCTTGCCGAAGCGCACGTCCTGGCCGTCGGGGTAGCGGATGACGACGTTGCCGCTGCCGTCGTCGTCCGGGGTGAGCCGCATGTCGAAACGGGTCGTCCAGCCCGCGCCGAAGGCGAGGTCACGCCGTGGGTCGAGGCTGTTGTAGGTGCGGATCACCGTCAGGTCGGGGCCGACCCCGGCGAGGGACGCGTCGGTCGCGCTGGAGGTGAAGTTGCCGACGTTGGGGTCGAACTCCTTGCCCTGCGCGCCGGAGAGCCGCGAGGTGATCTCGGGCTGCGGAACGGCGGCGACCAGCGCCACCTGCTGGGTGGGCACCTCGTTGGACGCGTCCTTGACGAAGCCGCGCCACAGATAGGTCTTGCCCCACTTCAGCCGTCCGGAGGGCACCGGGTAGGCCGAGCCCGTCTGGTAGGCGGAGGTGGTGCAGGCGGCCGGCTTGCCGTCCTTGTCCGACTCGCAGATCTCGAACTTGTACTGGAGCGTGGAGCCGGGGGGCGCGTCGATGTCGGTGCCGGCCGCCCACAGCTGCGGGGTCAGCGTCTGGGCCTGGTAGCCGTTGGGCGGGAACTGCTCCTTGACCACCGGCGCGATGTCGAAGACCTGGATGGTGAGGCGGCCCGGCGGCACCTGCTCGTCCGTGAAGACCTTGCCGCCCTGGCGCACCATCGTGAAGTCGAGCAGGTAGACGCCCGGCGGGAGGGCCTTGATGGTGGCGTCGACCGTCGCCTTGGCGCCGTGCGCCACGTTCCCGGTGAGACTGCCCGCCCGCTGCTGTGTGACCAGCTTGCCCTTCTTGTCGTAGGCGCGGTAGGCGAGGTAGTAGGTGGACGGCGTCCAGGTCTCGGCGCCCTTGTTGGTGACGGCGACCTTGACCTTCCCGGCCTGGTTCTGGAGCACCGGCGGGTCGGGGACAGGCTTGGGGAAGCTGTAGGAGGCGTTGTACGGGGAGTGGGTGACGTACAGCTTGGGCGGGTTGGCCGTGGCGTGGCCGGTGAACTTCTTGTACGCGAGCGCGTCGGTGGCCGAAGCCCGCAGGGACAGGCCGTAGTTGGCCTGGGTGCCGTCGACCCAGCGCTGCACCAGGTCGCGGCCGCCCTTGCCGAGGTCGAAGAGCTCACCGGCGGTGGGGCAGGCGGAGTTCGCCTGGCCGAGGCCTATGTAGCCGTAGGCGAAGGACTTCGAGGCGAGGGCGCCGCCGACCGGCGGGCCGGGGTAGGCGGTTCCGGTGCCGGCGGTCCACGCCCCGGTCACGGGATGCACCGAGACCGAACGCGGTTTGCAGGAGGCCGAGTCGAAGTTCACGACCTGGAGCTGCACGCCGAAGATCTGGTGGTTCCTGAGCTCCTCGTCGAGGCCGGGGAAGCCGAGGTAGGCGGCGGAGGCGCCGTCGGGGCCCTTGCCTACTTGGAGTTCGCCGGAGCCGACGACGGATCCGCCGCCGCGGACCGTCATGGAGGTGGAGGCGGAGGTGGTGTCGACGGAGGGGTCGAGGCGGACGGGGTAGACCCGGGCCGGGTCGGCGAGCCAGTCCCGGTCGGCGGTCACCTTCAGGGCCTGGCCGCCGTCCGGCAGCGGCACGAGCGTGTAGGTCACGGCGTGCGAGACGGCGTGGTCGGTGTCCTCCATGAACCCGGCCGGGACGACGGCGCGGGTACGGCCCCGGGCGTCGGTCAGCAGAATCGATCCGCCGTCGGCCTCGGCGGTGAGGCCCCGCAGGTGGAGCGGGAAGACGAAGCTGTTCGGGGCGGTGGCGGACTTCAGGACGAGGGTCTCCTTGACCCCGCCGGCCTGCGAGTCGAGCCAGAGGTCGGTCCCGGGGAACACCTGGGGGTAGGCGACCCGGGCGCCGTCCGCGGCGCCCGCCACCGGGGCGGCGCCGCTCAGTCCGTAGCCGAAGGACTCGCCGGACGGCAGGGTGACGGAGGCGACCTGGTCGGCGTCGGCCCGTCGGGCCAGGCGCAGGTCCACGGAGTCGGCGGTGTTCGCCCAGCCGCCGTCGCGCTCGACCAGGCCGCTGTCGATGGGCTGCCAGGTGCCGTTCCGGTCACGGTAGTTGACCGGGTCGGTGGAGATCTCGCTGGTGCGGGTGCCGTCCTCGTTGGCGTACGTACGGCTGTCGGCGTCCCGTTCGGAGACGATCTCCTTGCTCGTCGCGCGGTCGAAGCCCTTGACCCGCGCGGGGGCCGGCGTGCCGACCTCGACCGTGTTCTTGCGGACCGCGGGCCGGGCGGCGGGCGGGCTCTTCAGCGGGTACGTGGCGCGCAGGGAGCGCGGCGCGTCGTCGTTGCGCTTGCCACCCGATAAGTGGCTGAGGCCCTCGGCACTGCCCCAGCGCTGGCCGGGCCCCTCGGCGGGGGCCGGCTCCCCGGGGAAGAGCGGGATGCCCATCCCCGCGACGGCGAGCGAACCGACGGCGATGACCGCGATCACCGCGAGTGCGACGGCCTTGCCCCAACCGGAGCGCAGGAGTCTTGCGACCAAGAACTTGCGCGCGAGTGTCCGGTACGTCGGCACGGCCCCCCCAGGACGAAAAACGATCAGATGTGAGCCTGACGGTTCACCGGAGCCTTTGTCGACTCGTTGCCCAGTCCATTCATCTGAGCGTTATCCCATCGTGATCATCTCCCTTAGGCCCCGAACGTAGGCTTCCTGACCGCCAGTTACGGATCGGGCTCACGGGGGACTTCCGCCGGAAGCCACGAAACGGGCTGCTCCGGAACCCTTTGTTCGACGGAAGGACGCGACGAATCCACATGGCATTAACTCCATACCGCAGAGCCGACCTGCCGATCTCGGTGGCTGCGGCCGGTGAGCTTCTTCAACGCACGCGGGTCGATTCGCTGACCGGTTCGGTCTTCTCCCCCTACCCGAGGGTGGGCACGGTCCGAGGGCCGTACCGAATCGTGCTCGCCGGCCCGGACGGGCAGTGCATGCTCATGCCGGACGGCACCTGCCGGGCGCGCCGCACGGGGTGCGGCACCCGAGGCGTGGCCCCCCGGCACATCGGCGCCGACCTCGTGCCCCGCGTCCTGTGCGCCGACGGCGGGTCCCTGGCTCGCGCCGCGTGCAGCCTGTCCGCGGCCCGCTGACACCCCTTCCGAAAGGACCGACCATGACCTTCTTCTCGCACGCCGGAGCAGCTCGCCTCACGGCCATGGCGGTGGCCGCACTGCCGCTGGTCATCGCCGTGCCGGGTACGGCGCACGCAGCCGATGCCGCGACCTGCAGGACCAACGGCCCGACGTACGGCGTGAACAGCGCCGGCTCCCTGCTGGAGTACAAGCTCAAGTCGCCCGTCAACGGCGCCGGCGGATTCATCAGCCCCACCACGATCGGCTCCAGCTGGGACACCTATCCGCTGGTCGTCTCCGGCCCGGACGGTAAGTTCTACCTGCTCAAGTCGGACGGCACCTGGTACGGCCGACGTGACGTCAGCACCGGCACCTGGGCGGTGAGTCCCAGGAAGATCACGACCGCCTTCGGCTGGCTGGCCGATGCCGCGGACCGCAACCAGGTGACCGTGGACCGCTCCGGCCGCATGTGGGTGCTGCTCGACAACGGCAGCCTGTACTCGTACAAGTACGACGGCTCGGGCGGCGCCTGGACGCCAGCCGACACGAGTTTCCTCCATGACACGGGCTGGAACCGCTACGACCTGATCACCGCCGCGGACGACGGTGTGATCTACGGCCGTGCCGCGTCGGACGGCAAGCTCTACCGCTCCCGCTTCGACGCCACGAGCCAGCGTTGGATCGAGCGCCACGTGCTGGTCAGCTCCAGCGACTGGCGCCCGTTCAAGAGCATCACGTCCAACGGCGGCGACACCCTGATGGGTGTCCAGAGCTCCACCGGCCAGCTCTTCTACTACCGCTTCGACGAGAACACCAGGACCTGGCCGGTGAACCGGGTCGAGATCGGCACCGCCGGCTGGCAAAACCTGCTCAGCGTCTCGGGCGCTCCGGACAACTGTGGCATCGTCGCGAGCCACACGCCCGCGTCTCCCGCCCTCCCACTCGAGTCGTACAGCCGGAGCTCGGTGATGCAGTCCTCCACCGGATCCATCGAGTTCGCCTACACCGACAACATCGGACGGCTCGTGCACGGACGCATGGCCGACCCGTCCGACGTCAACGGCGTGCAGTGGACCACCGTCTCCGGCAACGAGGCGTTCACCGGTCAGCCGTCGCTCGTCGAGCAGGCGGACGGAAGGATCTCGGTCACCGCGCACAACACCTCGGGCAGCGTCTGGCAGCGCAACCAGGTCGCCAAGTCCAGTGCGGACTGGGCGGCCTGGAACGACCAGGCCGGAGCGATGCAGCAGCACGCCACCACCGCGAAGCTGCCCTCCGGGCAGCTGGTGCAGTTCGCGGCCGACGCGAACGGCGCACCCTGGTACCGCCAGCAGGCCTCGGCCAACGGCGACTTCCTGGGCTGGCTGCCGCTGTCCGGCACAGGCTTCTCCGGTCCGTTCACGGCCGTGACGGTGCGGGACGGCCTCCAGCTGCTCGGCAGGAATGCCTCCGGCGTCCTGAGCACCGCGCTGTTCAAGGCGGACGGCACACTTTCCGCCTGGGCTTCGATCGGCGCGCAGGCCATCTCCGGCACCCCGTCCGCCGTGGTCTACCCTGGTTACCGCATCCGCCTCTTCGCGACCGACAGGAACGGCGCAGTCATCACCGCCTCCCAGTCCGTCGAAGGCGGAGCGTACAGCGACTGGACGCAGGTGGCCGGGCTCACCGTGCAGGGCTCCCCCAGCGCTGTGATCTCCCCACTGACCGGCCTCACCGAGGTCGTCGTCCGCGGCACCGACGGCTACATCCACAACACCGGCGAGACCATCCAGGGCAGCGGCGTGTGGCGCGCCTGGCAGCAGACGAGCTTCGAGACCTCCGCCACCGAGCCCACGGCCGTCACCTATACCAACGCCAACGGCCCGACCTGGGCGTACTCCTTCCGCACCGCGGACAACCAGACCCGGTTCTACGCGGTCCAGCAAACCGCGTCCCTCTCCGCCATGAAAGCCACTCAGGAGGCCCCGGACTTCACGGGTCGCGGCCTCCCCACGGCTGACGGGCACCACCCCGAACCCCGTAGGTGATCACCGCGTCCGGGGAGGGGTATCCCACCTCCCCGGACGCGCCCGCCTTCCGTCCCCCCGGCACCCGCGCCTGGAGACGAGTTGCCCTGCCCGCGCCTGGCCGTCAAGACAATATTCCGTCAACCGGGCATGAATAAGAGCCAGTTGATTCGACCGTTCACCTTCAAGATCCGTTAATGGAGATCTCTGTTCATCCGGCGGAAAGGGCAGCGTTAACCGACCGACGCTTAACGTCCATGTCATGAAACGGATTTCACCTCGTGCACTGATCTCCGCCACCGCTCTGGCCGCGGCCCTGGCGACCGCGCTCCCGCTCACCGGCGCGCTGCCCGCCGCCCCCGCCGCGGCCGCCGTGTCGCTGACCTGCGGTGCCAACGGAGCCGCGTACACCCTGGATTCCGCCGGCAAACTCCTCAGAGCCGACATGCCGGACCCCGCGGCCGGCAACGCGCTGCCGGCCGGCAGCACCATCGACACCACCTGGACCGGCTACGGCCACATGCTCGCCGGACCCGGGGCGACCTTCTACGGCATCAAGTCGGACGGGCTGTACTACAGCCACCGGGTCAGCTCCAGCAGCACCTGGGACGTCCACCACCGGAAGATCAGCACCAGCTTCGCCCAGTTCAGGGCCGCCGACCGGCTCGACGACATCACCATCGACCGCGGCGGCTACCTGTGGACGCTGTCGGGCGCCACCAACGACCTGCGCTGGTACCGCTACGACGCGGCGGCCGACGAGTTCGTCGAGGGCAGCGGCAAGATCGTCGACAAGGGCTGGAACTACGACGCCGTCTACGCGGGCGACCGGGGCGTGATCTACGGCCGCGACGCGACCGACGGCAAGCTGTACCGCTCGCGCTACGACTACACCAGCCAGCGCTGGATCGAACGGCATGTGCTGGAGTCCGCCGCCGACTGGAGCGACACCAAGTTCATGCCCTCGTACGGCGGTGACACGCTGCTGCGCGTCAAGGGCAACGGCGCGGTCGCCTACTACCGCTTCGACGAGGACATCCGCGACTGGCCCGTCTACAACAAGCAGGTCGAGTCGTCCGGCTGGGCCGGCTACGTCTCGGTCTCCGCGGCGCCCGACATATGCAAGCTCAACGTGAACCACACGCCCGCGGCCACACCGGTGCCGCTGGAGTCGTACACGGCCAACTCCGTCATGCAGGCCTCCGACGGCAAGCTGGAACTCGCGTACACCGACAACATCGGCCGCCTCGTCCACGGCCGCACCGACCCGGCCGACATCAACGGCGCCCAGTGGACGGTCGTGTCCGGCCAGGAGGCCTTCACCGGACGGCCCTCGCTCTCCGCGCACAGCGACGGCCGCGTCGTCGTCACCGCCCACAACACCTCCGGCAGCGTCTGGCAGCGCAACCAGAGCGCCGTGGGCAGCGCCGACTGGGGCAACTGGATCGACCTGGCCGGCGCCGCGCAGCAGCACGCCGTCACCGGCAAGACCTCCGGCGGGCTCATGACCCAGTTCGCCGTCGACGCGAGCGGCAAGCCCTGGTACCGCATCCAGCAGCGCGCCAACGTCGACTTCATGGGCTGGATGCCGCTCGCCGGCACCGGCTTCACCGGTCCCCTCACCGCCGTCACCGTGCGCGACGGCGTCCAGCTGTTCGGCCGGAAGGCCGACGGCACCCTGTCCACCGCCCTGTTCAAGGAGGACGGCACCCTGTCGGCGTGGGCCGCGGCCGGCACCCAGGCCGTCACCGGCACGCCGTCGGTCATCGTCTACCCGGGCTACCGCATCCGCGTCTTCGCGACGGACCCGAGCGGCAACGTGGTGACCACCGCCCAGTCCACCGAGGGCGGCGCCTACGGAGCCTGGCAGACCGTCGCCGGGCTCACCGCGCAGGGCTCCCCCAGCACCGCGATCTCCCCGCTGACCGGGCTCACCGAGGTCGTCGTGCGCGGCAGCGACGGCTACGTCCACAACACCGGCGAGACCACCCAGGGCAGCGGCGCCTGGCGCGCCTGGCAGCAGGTGAGCTTCGAGACGTCGGCCACCGAGCCGACCGCCTTCACCTACACCAACCCCACCGGTCCGACCTGGGCCTACACCTTCCGCACCGCCGACAACCAGACGCGCATCTACCAGGTCCAGCAGACCTCCTCGCTCAGCGCGATGCGCGCCGGGGCCGACGCGCCCCGCTTCCGGGGCAGCGAGCTGCCCGCGCCGCCGGCCGGGTAGCGCACACCGTCGAGGAGGCGCCCGCGGCCCGCGGATCGGTACACCGGCGGGCCGCGGGCCGGTACGCCACGCCTCCGTCCGCCGCCGCCCGCTCCGCTCGCGCTCCTTCCGCCGGCCCGCGCCGTCCACCTCGGCCGGGCCGGCGCGCAGGCGGGCCGCGGGGCGGCGGTCCGCCCGAGGCCAGATCCCCGCCGCACCAGAAAGGTCCGCACCGCCGTGTCCCGGTCACGCATGCGCGCTCTCGGCGCCCTCCTCGTCACACTGCCCCTGCTGCTCCTCGCGGTCGCACAGCCCGCCGCCGCCGGCGGCACCCAGCCCTCGGCCGACGGCCTCATCGGAACCGAACAGGTCCTGCTGCGCTCCGGCACCGCCGGCTACGGCTGTTTCCGCATACCGACCGTCGTGCGGACCAAGGCGGGCACGCTGCTCGCCTTCGCGGAGGCCCGCCGCTCGCCCTCGTGCGCCGACCGGGGCGCGATCGACATCGTCGTCCGCCGCTCCACCAACGGCGGCCGCACCTGGGGCCCCGTCCGCGTGGTGCTCGCCGGCAGCGACACCGACGCGGAGACGCCCTACACCCGCGGCAACCCCTCCCCCGTCGCCGATCTGCGCACCGGTGACGTCCATCTGCTCTCCACCTCGGAACCGGCCGAGCCGGGCGGCAAGCGGCTGGCCCGGATCCAGCACAGCACGGACGACGGACTGACCTTCGGCGCACCGAAACCCCTCCCGCGGCTGTCGGACCCGCAGGACGGCTGGTTCGGCACCGGCCCCTCGCACGGCATCCAGCTCGAGCGCGGCGACAGACCGGGCCGGCTGGTGGTGGGCGCCTACGAATCCCCGCCGCGGCCCGGTCAGGACCCGCAGCTCGTCGGCGTCCTCTACAGCGACGACGGCGACACGTGGTTCCCGAGCACCACGGCCGACTCCGCCGGTCCGGGGATGTCGCCGGGCGAGCCCTCGGTGGCCGAACTCGACAACGGGCACGTCTACATCAACGCCCGCAACAACAACGGGACCTCGTCCGGGCACCGTACGCACGCCGTCAGCACCGACGCGGGCGCCACCGTGCCCGCGCAGCAGGTCGTCCCCTCACTGACCACACCCGAGGTCCAGGCCTCGGTCCTGGCCCTGGAACGGACGTACCGCTCCACGCCCGGCGACACGCTCGTGCTCTCGGCGCCCGCGCACGCGACGGACCGCCAGGACATGCGGATCCGCTACTCCACGGACCGCGGCACCACCTGGCACGCCGCCGCCCAGGTCAGCGCCGCGCGGGCGGGCTACTCGGACCTGGTCGAGCTGACCGACGGCGAGATCGGCCTGGTCTACGAGGGCGGCGAGGGCTTCTCGGCGGCCAACGTCTACTTCAACCGGTTCACCCCGGCCCAGGCGGGTGTCCCGGGCACCTTCACCGGCGCGGTGCACCCGCAGGCCTCCCGGGCCGCCGGACGCACCACCCCCGACGTCACGCCCGACGCCGGCGACGCCTACCTGGCGGGGAGCGCGTCGCTCGGGACCGGCCGCTGGGGCCAGGGGCTGGCCCTGGACGCCGCCGGTGAGTACGCCGACGTGCCGTACACCCCGGGAACCGACCCGGGCGACGGGGACTTCACCTGCTCGCTGTTCTTCAGGTACCGGGCGCAGGCCGGCGACACCCAGCAGCGGGTGCTGATGTGGGGCTACGGGTCCGGCTCGGCGAAGCCGCAGGTGTGGATGCGCGCCCAGCCCGGCCAGGACCGGCTGTACGCGTGGGTGCAGGGCGCCGGCGGCACCGCCTCCGTGCCGCTGCCCGATCCCGGCCCGTCCACCGCGTTCGGCGACGACGCCTGGCACCACCTGACGCTGGTGCGCAGCGGCGGACGGATCACCCTCTCCGTGGACGGCGCGTTCTCGGCGCAGGCCACGGGAGTGGCCGGGCCGGTCACCGCGGACCGGGCCGACGGTGTCGACGGGATCCGGCTCGGGGCCAGGCCGGACGCCGCGGCCGGCGAGCCCTTCGGCGGCGTCCTGGACGAGTTCCGCCTGTACCGCCAGGCGCTGACGGACACCGAGCTGGCCGGGTTGCGCACGGCGAACGCGGCTCCCTCCGCGGACGGTTCGCTCGGTGTGCGGCTGCCGTTCCAGGTCGTCGACACGGCCGACGTGCCCGCGCTGACCTCGGTGGCGATCGAGGACGACGTCTCGGGGCACTGCGCCGACGGCACCCTGCTCGGCGGGGTTCCCGGTGAGGTGGCGGGCCGGGTCGGCAAGGGCGCGATATCCGTCTCGGCGTCCCGGCCGGGCGTCGAGGTCCCCCATCTGCCGGCCCTCGACGTCGGGTCGGGCGACTTCACCTACACCCTGTGGTTCCGGCACACGCTGACCGGGACCGACCCGAACGCCGCGCTGCTGTGGGCCTACGGATCGGTCTCCGGTGAACCCTCGCTGTGGGTGCGGGCCCAGCCCGCCCAGCGACGGCTGCTCGCGTGGGCCGAGACGCCCGCGGGCGCGGTGCAGGTGGCGCTCGCGGACACCGGCGCGTCGGCCGCCTTCGGCGACGGCGCCTGGCACCTGCTGGCCGTCACCCGCAGCGGGGGCACGCTGCGGCTGAGCGTCGACGCGACCCGGACCGCCGAGGCGACGGGGCTGTCCGGCGCGCTCACGTCCGCCGCGACGCCGCAGGGTCTGAGGGTCGGCTCCAAGCCGGGCACCCTCGATGTGTTCACCGGCTCCCTGGACGAGGTCCGGCTCCACAAGCGGGCCCTGACGACGGACGAGCTCACGAGGGTCGCGCAGTCGGCCGTCGGTTCCACCGGCGGCTACCCGGCCGACAGGCCCGCCGTGGCGTGGTCGATGGAGAACGGCCACACCGAGGCCCACCAGGTGGTCCGGCCGGCGCCGGGCCCGGCCACCCCGGACTCGTCGGCGCACTGCAACCACGCCTTCGTGCGGGGCGGCGCCCGTCCGGTGGCCGGGGGCGGCAGGTTCGGCGCGGGACTCGCGCTGGACGGCACGGACGACTCCGTCGAGCTGCCGTACGGCGCGGACGAGGTCCTCGGCTCCCGTGACTTCACCGTGGCGACCTGGCTGCGCTACACGGCCGACGGGAGCAGCGGCGACCAGGTGCTCTTCTGGGCGTACGGCGTCGGCGGCAGCGAACGGCAGCTGTGGCTGCGGGCCCAGCCGGGCCAGGACCGGCTCGCCGCCGTGCTCCAGACCGACGCGGCCGCCACGACGGTGTACCTGGGCGACGGCGGCGCGTCCCACGCCTTCGGCGACGGCGCCTGGCACCACGTGGTCCTCCAGCGCTCGGGCGGGAAGCTGAGCCTGTCCGTGGACGGCGGCCCGCCGGGCGAGGCCGCGGCCCCGGCCGGGTCGGTGACCTACGACGACGGCTTCGCCGTGCTGGGCCTCCATCTGGGGGCGCGGCCGGACGGCCAGGACCGGCTCAAGGGCTCCCTGGACGAGTTCCGTCTGGTGCGGCGCGCGCTGACGGCGCAGGAGCTGACCGCCCTGCGCACGTCCGACGCGGACACCGGGACGGCCACCACGGTCCGGCTCCCGTTCGAGACGCTGTCGCCCCAGCCCTACGCCCGGATGTGACCCGGGGCCGGGCCGCGGGAGTCCGCCGGGACCCGGACGGCCGCCGACGTGCGGGGCGCACACGTCGGCGGCCGTACGGGACTGTCCAAGTTACCGACCGGTCGGTATCGTGCCCGTCATGACCACCGTAGCTCTGGGCCCGCGGGCCGGCCGTCACTGTCACAGCACCCTCAACTCGCTGCACGCCACGCACTACTTCTCCCCCGACCTGGGCCGCGAACTGGAGGCGCTCGGCGTCACCCACCCGCGGGCCGTCAACTTCGCCGTGCGGGCCGCGGCCCTCGGACCCGTCGGCGCGGGCGCGGTGACGGCAACGTTCTACAACTACCGGCACTCCCTCGTCGCCCGGCACGTGCCCGCCGTGTGGGAATCCGCCACGCCCGCCCAGGTCCTGGCCGCCCGCACGCGTGCCGTCGACACCACGCTGCGCCGTCAGCTGGGCGCCGACGCGGTGACCTCCGCGGAGATGGCGGAGGCGGCCGGCCTCGCCCTGCGCGCCGCCGAGGCCTGCTCGCGCGCCGCCCGCCCCCTGTACGCGGCCCACGCCGACCTGCCGGTCCCCGAGGAGCCGCACCTTGCCTACTGGCACGCGGCCACGCTGCTGCGCGAGCACCGGGGCGACGGGCATCTCGCGGTGCTGATGGCCGCGGGACTCGACGGTCTGGAGGCGCTGGTGACGCACACGGCGACCGGCAAGGGCATGGCGCCCAAGTGGGTGTTCGCGACCCGCGGCTGGAGCCAGGAGGACTGGGACGCGGCGAGCGGCCGGCTGCGCGAGCGCGGCCTGCTCGACGAGAGCGGGGAGCTGACCGAGCGGGGCGTGGGGCTGCGCCAGGAGATCGAGCACGAGACGGACCGGCTGGACGAGGCCCCGTACCGCCATCTCGGCGCGGACGGGGTGGCGCGTCTGACCGAGCTCGGTTCGGCCTTCGTCCGCACCGCCCTCGCCGCCGGCGCCTTCCCGCGGGACCTGCTCGCCAAGCGCTGACCTGCCCCGGCGTGCGCGCCGGGCCGCGGCGCCGTCCGCGGTACGCGCACGTCATCCGGCGCAGGTCCACGGGGGGTTCACCCGACGGACGCCCCGCTCATCCCCGGCTCGTCGAACTGGGTGCGGTGCAGTTCCGCGTACCGGCCGCCGGCCGCGAGGAGTTCGTCGTGGGTGCCGCGCTCCACGATCCGGCCGGACTCGACGACGAGGATCAGGTCGGCGGCGCGCACGGTCGTCAGCCGGTGGGCGATGACCACCGCGGTGCGCCCGGCGAGGGCCTCGGCGAGGGCCTCCTGCACGGCCGCCTCGGAGGTGTTGTCGAGGTGGGCGGTGGCCTCGTCGAGGATGACGACCCGCTGACGGGCCAGCAGCAGCCGGGCGATGGTCATGCGCTGGCGTTCGCCGCCGGACAGCCGGTAGCCGCGTTCGCCGACCACGGTGTCCAGGCCGTCGGGCAGGGACCTGACGAGATCGTCCAGGCGGGAGCGGCGCAGCGCGTCCCAGAGCTCGTCCTCGCCGGCCTGCGGCCGGGCCAGCAGCAGGTTCGCGCGGACGCTGTCGTGGAAGAGGTGGCCGTCCTGGGTGACCATGCCGAGGGTGGCCCGCAGGGAGCCCGCGCTCAGGTCACGGACGTCGATCCCGCCGATCCGGACGGCGCCCTCGTCGACGTCGTACAGGCGCGGCAGGAGCTGGGCGACGGTCGACTTGCCCGCGCCGGAGGAGCCGACGAGGGCGACGGTCTGTCCGGGTTCGGCGCGGAAGGAGACGCCGTGCAGGACCTCGGCGCCGCCGCGGGTGTCGAGGGAGGCGACCTCCTCCAGCGAGGCCAGGGAGACCTTGTCGGCGGACGGATAGCCGAAGCGGACGTCGTCGAACTCGACCGACACCGGGCCCGGGGGCACCTCGCGCGCGTCGGGTTTCTCCGTGATGAGCGGCTCCAGGTCGAGCACCTCGAAGACCCGCTCGAAGCTGACCAGGGCGCTCATCACCTCCACGCGGGCCCCGGCGAGGGAGGTGAGCGGGGCGTAGAGGCGGGTCAGGAGCAGGGCGAGCGCGACGACGGCGCCCGGCTCCAGGGTGCCGTTCAGGGCGAGGCGGCCGCCGAGCCCGTAGACCAGGGCGAGCGCCAGGGCGGAGACGAGGGTCAGGGCCGTGATGAAGAGCGACTGGGCGGTGGCGGTGCGCACTCCGATGTCGCGGACGCGGGCGGCCCGGGCCGCGAACTGGGCTGACTCCTCCTCGGGCCGGCCGAAGAGCTTGACCAGCGTGGCGCCGGGCGCCGAGAAGCGCTCGGTCATCCGGGTGCCCATCGCCGCGTTGAGCGCGGCCGCCTCGCGCTGCATGCCGGCCATCCTGCTGCCCATGCGCCGGGCCGGGATAACGAACACCGGCAGCAGGGCGAGCGCGAGCAGGGTGACCTGCCAGGACAGGGTGAGCATCACGGCGAGGGTCAGGACCAGGGTGACCAGGTTGGAGACCACGCCGGAGAGGGTGTTGCTGAAGGCCCGCTGGGCGCCGATCACGTCGTTGTTGAGTCGGGAGACGAGCGCACCCGTACGGGTACGTGTGAAGAACGCGACCGGCATCCGCTGCACATGATCGAACACAGCCGTGCGCAGATCGAGGATGAGCCCCTCCCCGAGCGTCGCCGAGAGCCTCCTGCCCAGGATGCCGAGCGCCGCCTCCACCACCGCGATCATCGCGATGAGCAGCGACAGCCGGACGACCGCGTCGGCGTCGCCGTGCGACACGATCGCGTCGACGACCCGGCCGGCCAGGACGGGGGTGGCGACGGCCAGCAGCGCGGTCAGCACCCCCAGCAGGACGAACTGTGCGATCCGGCGGCGGTGGGGGCGCGCGAACGCGCCGATGCGCCGCAGGGTGGCGCGGTCGAAGGGCCGGCGTTCCCGGCGGGCGTTCATGACGCTGTACAACTGCGTCCAGGCGGTGCTCTCCATGCTCATGGGGAAGACCGTAGGACCTCAAGCAATGTTGAGGTCAACCTTCTCCCCACAAGCTCTGTCCGCGTCTGCCCGGTGACGGCCTCCTCGGTGACGAAGGCCCGCGCCGGAAGCCGGACCAGGGACCAGACGAAGGACCCGATGACCGTACGCAATGTTCCGTCCCCGTCCCCGCAACCCGCAGTTGGCGCCGGGCGGAGAACCTCTCCGAGTGTGACAGCGGTTCCCGTTCCCCTGCCCCCCGGCGGTCCGGCCCGGCGCGTGCCGGTGCGCCGGATCCTGTGTCTGCTTCCGCTCCTGCTCGTCACCGTGGTCGCCGTGCAGCACCGCTCGGTTCTCGTCGAGGGCTTCGCGCAGTTGCGGGGCGCGCACTGGCCCTGGCTGCTGGCCGCGGTCGGGACGACCTGTCTCACCTGGGTCGCGGCGGCCGTCACCCGGCAGGGCGCCGTGGTCGAGCGGCTGCCCGGACGGCGGCTGCTGGCCGCGCAGTTCGCCGCGGGCGCGGCCAACCACCTGCTGCCGACCGGCCTGGGCGCGAGCGCGGTGAACCTACGGTTCATGACCGTGTGCGGGGTGCCGCTGGCCCGTTCCTCCGCCGCCCTCGCGCTGTACCTCCTGGCCGAGGGAGTGGCCCGGGTGGGCCTGCTGAGCGTGCTGCTGCTCGCCTTCCCCGACGCGCTGCGGCTCGGCTCCCTGCTGCCGAAGGACGCGCTCGGCCCGCTCCTCGCCGGGCTCGGGGCGCTCGCGCTCCTGCTGGCGGGCGCGCTCGCCCTCGTGCGGCGACTGCGCTCGGCGGTCCTGTCCTTCCTGCGCACCGCGCTCGGCGAGGCGCGCTCGGTGCACGCGCGTCCGGCCCGCGCGCTCGCCCTGTGGGGCGGCTCGCTGGCGTTCCCGGTGCTCCAGGCGGCGGGCCTGGCCGCGGTGGGCCTGGCGCTGGGGCTGCCGGTGCCGGTGGCGCACATGGCGGTCGCCTATCTGGCGGCGACGGTGGCGGTCGCGCTGGTGCCGACGCCGGGCGGGATCGGCTCGGTGGAGGCGGCGCTGGTCGTGGCCCTGGTGGCGGCGGGCGGCCCGGTGGCGGTGGCCACGGCCGTGGTCCTCGGCTACCGGATCATCACGGTGTGGCTGCCGCTGGTGCCGGGTGCGCTGACGCTCGGCGCCCTGGTCCGGATGAAGGTCATCTGAGCCGGCGGCGGCCGCGGCCGGGGCCTCGCCCGGGCCGCGGGATCCGGTGCGCCGGGGCCGCGGCCTCGGTTACGAACTGCCGTACCGGATACGGCAGGATGGACGGTCGCGCCCCCGCTGCGGGCGGGGCGACCGCACATCCCGGAACGAACAGGTGACATCGTGACGAGACTTCACATCCGGCGGCCGTCGGCGGCTCCGAGTGCCGCGGACCGACTTACCGGAGGTGACCGGTGAACCGCGCCCTGACCCTGGACGACTCGGCCGTCGCCGGAATCGCCCTCGCTACCGGTCTGCTGGCCGCCTTCCTGTCGCGCACGCTGCTGCGCTGGCTGGCCAAGCACGCCAAGCGCACCAGGTGGAGCGGTGACGACGTCGTCGTGGACGCGCTGCGCACGGTGGTGCCGTGGGCGATGATCGCCGGGGGCGCGGCGGCCGCGGCCGCGGTGCTGCCGCTGACGAAGGCCGTGCAGCACAGCGTCAACCAGTGCCTGACGGTGCTGCTGATCTTCGTGGTGACCGTGTCGGCGGCGCGGGTCGTCGCCGGGCTCGTGCAGTCGGTGACGACCTCCCGCTCCGGAGTCGCCGGGTCGGCCACGATCTTCGTGAACATCACCCGGATCCTGGTCCTCGCGATCGGCTTCCTGGTGGTGCTTCAGACGCTGGGCATCTCCATAGCCCCGCTGCTGACCGCCCTCGGCGTCGGCGGTCTGGCCGTCGCGCTGGCCCTCCAGGACACCCTCGCGAACCTCTTCGCGGGCATCCACATCCTCGCCTCCAAGACCGTCCAGCCCGGTGATTACATCAAGCTGAGCAGCGGCGAGGAGGGCTATGTCGAGGACATCAACTGGCGTCAGACGACCGTGCGCGCGCTCTCCAACAACCTCGTCGTCATCCCCAACGGGCAGCTCGCCAAGACGAACATGACCAACTACATGCGTCCCGAGCAGCAGTTGACGATCCTGGTGCAGGTGGGCGTGGCCTACGACAGCGACCTGGAGCATGTGGAGCGGGTGACCTCGGAGGTCATCGCGGAGGTCATGAAGGGCGTCGACGGCGCCCTCCCGGACCACGAACCCGCCATCCGCTTCCACACCTTCGGCGACTCCCGGATCGGCTTCACGGTGATCCTGGGCGTCGGCGAGTTCAGCGACCAGTACCGGATCAAGCACGAGTTCATCAAGCGCCTGCACCGCCGCTACCGCGAGGAGGGCATCCGGATCCCGGCGCCCGCCCGCACGGTGGCGCTTCAGTCCGGCACCGTCGTCATCCCGCAGCAGCGGACCGTGGACACGGTCGTGCAGGGCGAGATGCCCGCCCTGCACGACTGACGGCGCCCGTCGGGGTCAGAGCGTGGCCGAGTTCTCGTGCCACCGCGCAGCGCCCGCCGCGCGGCGCGGGGCGGTGAGGGCCGGCGGCACCGGGGTGACCGTCCAGTCCGGATGGCCGGGCATCCTCGGTGTCGTCGTGCCGTACAGCCAGTCCCGCAGGAAGCCGGAGACGTCCTGCCCGCCGACCTGCGTGGCGACGGCTATGTAGTCCTCCGTCGACGCCGAGGAGTTGCGGTGGCGGGCGAGGAAGGCCCGCTCGACCGCGTGGAAGGCGTCCTCGCCGATCAGCTGGCGCAGTGCGTACAGGACGAGGACGCCGCCCAGGTAGCGCTGGCTGTCGAAGAGGTCGGCCGCGTTCGGCGCGGCGACCGGGCCGGAGCTGCGGCGCCACTGGTCGCCGCGGGCGTAGGTGTCCTTCATCCGGGCCTCGAGCGTGGTCAGGCCCAGGGAGTCGGCCCAGCCCCGCTCGTAGCGGTACAGCAGCCCGTAGAAGTCGGCGTGGCCCTCGTTGAGCCACAGGTCGGCCCAGGTGGCGGGGCTGACGCTGTTGCCGAAGTAGGAGTGCACCAGCTCGTGCATCATGTGCGAGCCGATCTTCGGCTCCGGCTGGAGCAGGAAGTTCGGCTTGTAGAGCGTGAGGGTCTGGGTCTCCAGGCCGGTGAAGTCGAAGGCGGCCGGGTCGTCGGAGTTGCAGGGCAGCAGCCCGTACGTCTCGAAGGGGTAGGCGCCGAGCCGCGCCTCCAGCCACTCGACCAGGCCCGGGGTGAGCGCGAGGGCGGGCTCCAGGGCCTCGGCCCGCGCGACCGGGACGACGTCGCGCAGCGGCAGTCCGTGCGGGCCGACGCGCTCCTTGACGACGTAGTCGCCGACCGTGATCTGCACCAGCTCGGTGGCGATCGGCGACCGCGAGCAGTAGGTGTAGGCGGTGCGGTCGCCGGAGAGGTTCTCGGTGCGCACCAGCGAGCCGTTGGCGACGGCGCGCAGCGTGGCGGGGACCGTGAGGCGGAAGGTGAAGTCCGCCTTGTCCGACGGGTGGTCGTTGCACGGGAAGACCGTGTGCGCCGAGTCGGGCTGCGGGCAGATCGCGAAGCCGTCCGGTGTGGGCACCCACGCGGTGTGCGCGAGCTTGCGGCGCGGGTCGGCCGAGTAGGTCACGCACACGGTGACCCGGGCCCCGGCCGGCAGGGCGCGGGCGGGCGTGATCCGCAGCTTCTCGTCGACCTGCTCGAAGGCCGCGGCCCGGCCGCCGACGCGGACCGTGCGGACGTCGAGGCCGAGGGAGTCGAGCGACAGCCGGGTGAGGGCCCGGGTGGTGCGCAGTTCCAGGGTCGCCGTGCCGTCGACGAGCGTGGTGGTGGGGTCGTAGGAGAGGTCGAGGTGGTAGGAGCCGACGCGGTAGCCGTCGTTGCCGAGGGCCGGGAAGACGGGGTCGCCGAGGGTCTCGGGAGCCGGTGCGCCGTCGGGTCCGGGGGCCGCGTACGCCGTGGTTCCCCCGCCCAGGACTGCTGCCGTGCCGATCAGTGCGGCCGGGGCCGTCACTCTGCTGCGATATCTCATGGTCCGCTTTCGCTCGGGCGGCCGGGTGGTCGGTCCGGCCGTCGGATCAGGTCGAGGATCTACCTGAGGGACTACGAGAACCGCCGGTTCGGTTGCCGTCCGAAAAAACATGTACATGCAGAGACGGGAGGAGACCCCTGTCGAGCCGGTGGCGGTCACGAGATATCTTGATGTCGAGCAATGTTGCAGACGTGGAGCGGAGCACCCGGTGACTGACTCGACCATCATCTATACGCACACTGACGAGGCCCCGGCCCTGGCGACGTATTCCTTCCTGCCGGTGGTCCAGGCGTACGCCTCGCAGGCGGGTGTCGCGGTCCGGACGCGGGACATCTCGCTGGCCGGACGCATCATCGCCGTGTTCCCGGAGTACCTCACCGAGGAGCAGCGGATCCCGGACGCGCTGACCGAGCTCGGCGAGCTGGCCAAGACGCCCGAGGCCAACATCATCAAGCTGCCGAACATCTCGGCGTCGATCCCGCAGCTCAAGGCGGCCGTCGCCGAGCTCCAGGGCCAGGGCTACGCGCTGCCGGCCTACCCGGACGACCCGAAGACCGACGAGGAGCGGGACATCCAGGCCCGCTACGACAAGGTCAAGGGCTCCGCCGTGAACCCGGTCCTGCGCGAGGGCAACTCCGACCGCCGCGCCCCCGCATCGGTCAAGAACTACGCGAAGACCCACCCGCACCGCATGGGCGCCTGGTCCGCGGATTCGAAGACCGCCGTCGCCACCATGGGCGTGGACGACTTCCGCTCCACCGAGAAGTCGGTCGTGATCTCCGAGGCCGGCAGCCTGCGCATCGAGCTGGTCGGCGACGACGGCACCACCAAGGTGCTGCGCGAGTCGGTACCGGTCCTCGCGGGCGAGGTCGTCGACGCCTCCGTGCTGCACGTCGCCCCGCTGCGCGAGTTCCTCACCGCCCAGATCGCCAAGGCCAAGGCCGAGGGCGTGCTCTTCTCGGTGCACCTCAAGGCCACGATGATGAAGGTCTCCGACCCGATCATCTTCGGTCACGTGGTGCGCGCCTTCTTCCCGAAGACCTTCGCCCGGTACGGCCAGGCGCTCGCCGCGGCCGGCCTGACCCCGAACGACGGCCTGGGCGGTATCTACAAGGGCCTGGAGTCCCTGCCGGAGGGCGCCGAGATCAAGGCCTCCTTCGACGCCGAGCTCGCCGAGGGCCCGGCCCTGGCGATGGTCGACTCCGACAAGGGCATCACCAACCTGCACGTGCCCTCCGACGTCATCGTCGACGCCTCCATGCCGGCCATGATCCGCACCTCCGGTCACATGTGGGGCCCCGACGGCGAGGAGGCCGACACCCTCGCGGTGCTGCCGGACTCCTCCTACGCCGGCGTCTACCAGGCCGTGATCGAGGACTGCCGCGCCCACGGCGCCTACGACCCGTCGACCATGGGCTCCGTCCCGAACGTCGGCCTCATGGCGCAGAAGGCCGAGGAGTACGGCTCCCACGACAAGACCTTCGAGATCCCGGTCACCGGCACGGTCCGCCTCGTCGACCAGGCCGGCGACGTGGTGATCGAGCAGACGGTCTCCGCCGGCGACATCTTCCGCGCCTGCCAGACCAAGGACGCGCCGATCAAGGACTGGGTGAAGCTGGCCGTCACCCGCGCCCGCGCCACCGGCGACCCGGCCGTCTTCTGGCTGGACGAGACCCGCGCGCACGACGCCAACCTGATCGCCAAGGTCGAGGCGTACCTGTCGGAGCACGACACCGAGGGCCTCGACATCCGTGTCCTCGCCCCGGTCGAGGCCACCAAGCTGTCGGTGGAGCGCATCCGCCGCGGCGAGAACACCATCTCGGTGACCGGCAACGTGCTGCGTGACTACCTCACCGACCTCTTCCCCATCCTGGAGCTGGGCACCAGCGCCAAGATGCTGTCGGTCGTCCCGCTGATGGCGGGCGGCGGCCTGTTCGAGACCGGCGCCGGCGGTTCCGCGCCCAAGCACGTCCAGCAGCTGGTCAAGGAGAACTACCTGCGCTGGGACTCGCTGGGCGAGTTCTTCGCGCTCGTGCCCTCCCTGGAGCAGTACGCCGACTTCACCGGCAACACCCGCGCCAAGGTGCTCGCCGACACGCTCGACCGCGCCACGGCGACCTTCCTCAACGAGGACAAGTCCCCGACCCGTCGCGTCGGCGGCATCGACAACCGCGGCAGCCACTTCTACCTCTCCCTGTACTGGGCGCAGGAGCTGGCCGCGCAGACCGACGACGCGGACCTGGCCAAGGCCTTCGCCCCGCTCGCCGAGACGCTCGCCGCCGCCGAGCAGACCATCGTCGAGGAGCTGATCGCCGTCCAGGGCCGCCCGGCCGACATCGGCGGCTACTACCAGCCCGACCCGGCGAAGGCGGCGCAGTACATGCGTCCGTCGGCCACCTGGAACGAGGCCCTGGCCTCCCTGAGCTGACGCCGCTCCGTCCGTCCGCCTGCGCCCCGCCCGGGTACCCCGGCGCGGGGCGCAGGTGCGTCCGGCGCCGCGCGGTGTGGCACCGTGATCGTGCGACACACCGCCGACGCCCCCGGAGCAGCCCCATGACCTCTGCCGCGCCCTCCTTCGCCCTCCTGCCCGGGGCGGCCGCGTCGCCGGTGATCCTGCACGTACCGCACTCGGCGCGGGAGATACCGGCCGAGGTGCGGGCGGGCATCGTCCTGGACGACGGCGCGCTGGAACGGGAGCTGGACCACATCACCGACGCGCACACCGCGCGGATCGCCGAGAAGGCGGCGCGGCGGGCGGGGACGGCGCCCTGGCTGTTCGTCAACCGGCTCTCGCGGCTGGTCGTCGACCCGGAGCGGTTCCCCGACGAACGCGAGGAGATGGGGGCCGTCGGCATGGGCGCCGTGTACACGCGGACCACGCACGGCGGGGAACTGCGGCCGCGTCAGACCGATCCCGAGCCGCTCGTCGCCCGGTACTTCCGGCCGTACGCCCGGGCGATGACCGACGCCGTCGCCGAACGGCTGGCGGCCGTCGGGCGGGCCGTGGTCGTCGACGTGCACTCCTACCCCACCGAGCCGCTGCCCTACGAGCTGCACGGCGAGGGGCCGCGCCCGCCGGTCTGTCTGGGCACCGACGCCTTTCACACCCCGCCCGAGCTGCTCGCCGCCGCGCGCGCGGCGTTCGGGGAGGTCGCGGACGTGGGGCTGGACAGCCCCTTCTCCGGGACGTACGTGCCCCTGGCCCACTACGGCAAGGACCCGCGGGTGAGCGCGCTGATGGTGGAGATCCGGCGGGACACGTACATGAGCGAGCCGGGCGGTCCGGCCGGTCCGGGACTCGACCGGCTCGCCACGGCCCTGGCGGTCCTGGTGGACGCCGTCACCGGCTGACCCGGCCGGCCCTCCCGCCCGGACGCGGGCTCGGCGGCGCCCGGCCGGACAGCCGGTCACAGGCAGCGCAGCGCGCCGTGGCGCCGGCGGTGACCGGATCGGCCCCCCGCCCCGCACGGGCCGGACGGCCGGGTCAGGCCTTCAGCCACTCCGTCACGACCACCTCCGCGGCCGTGCGCAGCCGCAGGGCGAAGGGACCGCTCGGCGGGGCGTCGCAGGCGAAGCGGCCCAGGTCGTCCGCGGTGAGCGCGGCGCCCGCCCGGGGGCCGTGCAGGACCTCCACCGAGGCCGGCTGGGGCGGCAGCAGCTGCCCCAGCAGCCCCTCGTCGGTCACCTCGACGTCGACCGTCAGGCCACCCGTGTGGAAGGTCAGCATCCGCGGTACGTCCATCGCGCCCCGCACCGGGATGGCGTCGACCAGCGAGTCGAAGGTCAGCTCGGCGATCCGCGCGTCCAGGTCGTGCAGCGCGTACGCCTCGATGGCGGCCCGGCGCAGCTCGGCGGGGACCGGGTCCAGGACGGCCGCGGCCTGGCGGAGTTCCTCCTCCAGGCGGTCGTGGTCGAACTCCTCGTCGACGAAGGGGACGTCGCCGAAGATGTCGTCCCCCTCGTCGTCCCTGCCGTTGGGCCGGTCGGGTCCGTAGGGTCCGTCGGGTCCGTTCATGCCGTTCACAGGGCTCCCCGTGCGTCGAGTCGGGCGCGCAGGCGGCGCAGACATCGCTGGCGCATCGGTCCGATGCTGCCGACGGCGATGCCCAGGGCGGCCGACACCTCCTGATAACTGGGCGGCGGCGAGGCGATCAGCACCCGCAGCAGTTGGCGGCAGCGCTCGCCGAGCGCCTCGAACTCCTGCCAGAGGAAGCGGACCCGCTCGCTCTGCGCGGCCGCCTCCTCGGAGTCCAGGACGGTCTGCTCCGGCGTCCGGTCCTCGCTGGCCCGGTCGAGCACCAGGGGATCGTCGGTCGGGGTCAGCCGCCTTAAGCTCTTGATCACTTTCAGGCACTCGTTGCGGGCCGTGCTCGCCAGCCACGAACCCGCCTTGTGGGGTTCGCGGATCCGCCCGAGGTGCTGGGCGAAGCGGAACCACACGGTCTGGTACACCTCGTGTCCGTCGGCGTCGGAGAGCCGGTGTGCGCGCACCACCGACCACACCAGCGGGCTCAACCCGTCCACCAGCGCTTTCCAGGCCGCGGTGTCGCCGTCGACGGCGGACTGGACGAGCGCGCCGACATCAGTACGGTCCACGGCCCCACCCCTCGTGTACGGCCTGTCATCGTACGCCGTGGCGGGGCCCCTCTCGGACGTCATGCCGGCCTCACGCCGGACCCACCGGGACCGGCCGCCAGGTGGGCGGGAGCAGCGCCGGTACGTGGGTGCCCCGCACCTCCGCGAACTCGGCCCGGTCGGCGAGCAGTCGGCGGGCGGCGGCCCGCGGGTCGGTCACGCCGTTCGCGGTCATGTACGCCGCGACGAGCCCGGCCACGACAGGTGTGGCGAAGGACGTGCCGCTCCACGACGCCAGGCCCTCGAACATCACCTGGTCCGGCTTGCCCGGGCTGGTCTGCTGCGCCTCGCTCAGCACGCCGGTGTGGCGCGGGGACCGGCAGGTGCAGGTGTAGGTGAAGCCGTAGCGGCAGCTGTCGTAGGTGGAGTGCTGGTAGACGTACGGGACGGGGGTGTCGAAGCCGGTGAGGGCGCTGACCAGGCGCTCGCCGGGCGCGTAGACCTTCACCCAGGGGCCGTGGTTGCTGAAGCAGGCGCCGAACTCGCCGTCGCCGCGCAGCGCGCCGACCGACAGCACGGCGTCGGCGTACTCGGGCAGCGAGGCGTAGGCGGCGGGCCAGAACGGCGAGGAGCTGGCGTTGTTGCCGGCCGCCGCCACCAACAGGGTGTCGCGCGACCGGAGTTCCTCCATGAACGCGGCGACGCCGAGCAGTCCGTCCACGCGGCCGTTGGAGGTGCCCGCGGAGAGGCTGATGATGTCGGGCCAGCCGTCCTCGACGGCGTCGAAGAGCCGCTCGCCGAACTCGGACTCCAGGATCGCTCCGGCGTCGTGGAGGGTGCCCCGCACGGTGACGTCGGTGTGCGGCGCCACGGCCGCGACGAGCCCGGCGATGAACGTGCCGTGACCGACGTACTGCTGGAGGATCCCCTGTTCGTCGGTCTCCCTGACCTGGGCGTCGCCCTCGGTGCGGGCCAGCAGCGGGTAGGAGCGGTAGTCGTGGGTCAGGCCGGTGTCGACGACGAGCACGCCTACGGCGCCGTCCGTGCCGTCGCCGCCGTCGGCGTTGCGCGCCGCCGGGGCCGCGGCGGGGTTGGGCTGCGCGCTGGGCGCGGCGGGCACCGGCTCGTCGCCGGGGCAGGCGTTGACCGCGATCGACACCAGGTGGTTGCGGCTGACCAGCCGGCGGCCCGCGCGTCCCTCCGCCTGGCGCAGCGCGCGCAGGGCCCCCGCCACGGTGCGGTCGGTGCCGCGGCCGCCCTCGCCCGGGTCGCCGACCCGGATGCGGGTGATGCCCGAGCGGTTGTCGCGCGAACCGGACCGGCGCACGTGCTCCGGGTCCAGGCCGTCGGTCGCGGTGAAGTGCGCGCGGACGGCGTCCTCGACGACCCGGGCCTCCTCGCCGTCCCGCGCGAGGACCACGCCCTTCTCATAGATGAACTCGGCGGAGTCGTCCGGTCCCATCGCCAACGGGACGTCGGGCAGGGCGCGTTGGAGGTGATCGAACTGCTCGTGGAATCGTTGTGGTGCCATGGCGTGTCCTCCCCATACAGCCGGTGTCCGTGAGCAAGACCCGCGGGACGGTGGTCTGATACAGGTGGTGCGACGGCAGAAGGGGGTCGCGCGGTTGCGGCCGCACGCCCCTTCCCGGCGCCGGGTCCGTCCGTGCGACGTCCGATCGTTACTGGTGGATACGGTGCCGAACCGGTGTGGTGCGCAGGCCGGAGCACTACCATCCGTGGAGTGACAGCGGGAAACGACTCGGTTCTCGAACTGCTGCCGATGGTGTTCGCCGCACCGGGCGACGCGTTGTCGCGGGCCGAAGGGGTCCTGGACACCGACCCGACACCGTTGCACGCCTCGGTCGCCCACCAGGTGATCGGCATCTGGCAGCGGGACTGGGGCGACATGCGCCTCGCCCTGGACCACCTGCGCCGCGCCCGGGACCTCGCGGCGCGCGCGGAGTCGGCCGAGCGGGAGGCGGACGTCCTCGGCACCCTCGGTGTGGCGCTGGTGCACGCGGGCCGCACCCGGCAGGGACTCGCCGCCTTCGAGCGGGGTGTCGAGCGCGGCACGGGTCACACCCGCGCCCGCGTGCTCTACCGGCGGGCCTACTCCCTGTGGGTCCTCGGCCATCACCGCGAGGCGCTGGAGGACCTGCGCCGGACCATCCCCGTCCTGCGTCAGGCCGACGACGTCATCTGGACGGCGCGCGCCCTCACCCTGCGCGCCACCGTGCACCTGGCCCTCGGGGCGGTGGACCGGGCGGAGGCCGACTTCACCGCGGCCGAGACGCTGTGGGACACCACCGGCCAGGAGCACGACAAGGCGGACGCGGTGGAGAGCCGGGGGCTGGCCGCGTTCCGTTCCGGGGACGTCCCCGCCGCGCTGCGGCTCCTGGACGAGGCGGAGGAGCGGTACGCCAAGCTCGGCACCCCGACGTTCATGCTCGACATCCGGCGCTGCGAGGTCCTGATGGCGGCCGGTCTCGCGCCGGAGGCGCTGGCGGAGGCGGACGCGGCGATCGCGGTGCTCGACGGCATCGGCGGGCAGTCCACCCGCAAGGCGGAGCTGCTGCTCGCGGCGGCGAGGGCGGCCCGGCTGGCGGGCGATCCCGGAACGGCCATCGCCCGCGCGGCGGTGGCCGAACGGCTCTTCGCCGGGCAGCGGCGCACCTGGTGGGAGACGCACGCGCGGCTGGTGCTGATCGAGGCGCGGGTGGCGACCGGGCGCGCCTCGGGACGGCTGGTGGCCGACGCGGCCGGGCTCGCCGAGCGGCTGGCCGCCTTCCAGGCACCGGCCGCGCCGGAGGCGTGGCTGCTGGCGGGCCGCATCGCGCTGGAGCTGGACTGGAGCACGGACGCCGAACGGTATCTGCGGCGGGCGGCGCACAGCCGGCGCAGCGGTCCGCCGCTGGCCCGGATGACGGGCTGGGCGGCGCAGGCGCTGTGGGCGCGGGCCACCGGCTCGCGCCGGGGTGTCCTCGAGGCCTGCCGGCGCGGGCTCGACGTCCTCGACGACCACCGTACGACCCTGGGCGCCTCGGAACTGCGGGCCCGCGCCACCGCGCAGGGCGCGGAACTCGCCGCGCTGGCCCAGCAGGCCAGTCTGGAGGGGGGCGGGCCGCGGCAGTTGCTGGTGTGGAGCGAGCGCTGGCGGGCCACGGCGCTGTCGACACCGCCCACCCGGCCGCCGGCCGACCCGGCGCTGCTGAGCGGGCTGACCGCGTTCCGGGTCATCGCGGCCCGTGCGGAGGCCGCGCGGATGGAGGGCCGGCCGGTCCCGACGCTGGAGCGTGAACAACGGCGCCTGGAACGGGAGATCCGGTCCCGGACGCTGCACATCCGCGGGGTGACGCCCTGGGGCGGGGACCGGTTCGGCGGGGACCGCTTCGACGCGGCGCTGCTGCTCGAACGGCTCGGGGACGCACGGCTGGTCGAACTGGCCGTCCTGGACGGACGGGTGCAGGTGCTGCTGTGCGGGGGCGGGCGGGTGCGCCGGTTCGCGGGCGGGCTGCTGGCCGAGGCGGAGCGGGAGGCCGAACACGTCCAGGCCGGGCTGCGCCGCCTCGCGCACCCCGGTGCGGCCGGCCGGCTGCCGGTGGTGGAGGAGGCCGGACGCCGGCTGGAGGAGCTGCTGCTGGGCGACGCGGCGGGGCAGTTGGGGCCCGGTCCGCTCGTGGTGGTCCCGCCGGCCCGGCTGCACCGGGTGCCGTGGGCACTGCTGCCGTCGTTGCGGGACCGGGTGGTCAGTGTGTCGCCGTCGGCGAGCGGCTGGCTGCGCGCGCGGCAGACCGAACCGCCCCCGGGCGGGCGGCACGTCCTGGTGCGCGGCCCGGGGCTGGCGTCCTGCGGGGCGGAGGTGCCGGAGGTGGCCGGGCGCTACGGCAGGCCCGTCGTGCTGGAGGCGGACGACGCCCGGGTGCCGCGGGTGCTTCAGGAGCTGGACGGGGCGGCGCTCGCGCACATCGCCGCGCACGGCACGTTCCGCGCCGACAGCCCGATGTTCTCCTCGCTGCGGATGGCGGACGGGCCGCTGATCGTCCACGACTTCGAACGGCTCGCGCGCAGTCCGTACCGGATCATCCTCTCCAGCTGCGACACCGCGCGGCTCGCCTCCGTCGGCGCTGACGAACTCCTGGGCCTGGTAGCGGCGTTGCTGCCGCTGGGCACCGCGGGCGTGGTGGCGAGCAGCGCGCCCGTCAACGACGAGGCGGTCGTCCCGCTGATGCTGGCCCTGCACAAGGGCGTCAGCGCCGGTCTCCCGCTGGCGGAGGCGCTGCGGGACGCCCGGGCCGCGCTGCCGGACGACGCGCTGCACCGGGCTACGGGATGGGCGTTCACGGCGTTCGGTGCGGCGTGAGCGGGGCCGCGCCGCGCCGCCGGTTCACGCGGGCTGTTCCACCAGCCACGGGAGGGCTCCCCGGTCGCCCGCGCCGAGCCGGGTGTAGGCGCTGTACAGGTGGTTGCCGACCGTCCGCACGGACAGGGTGAGCCGTTCGGCGATCTGCCGGTTGCTCAGACCGGCCGCGGCCAGCGTGACGATCTGCCGCTGGCGGGCGGTGAGTTCGCCGAGGACCAGGCCGGACAGGGCGGGGGTGCGGGCGCCCTGGCAGCGCCGGGCCAGGGCGACGGCACGGGTGCGGGCGGTGCGGGCCGCGCTGGGATCGCGGTGGACGCGCACCGCCTGCGCGTACGCCTCGGCCGCGAACAGCAGGAACCCCCGCTCCTCCAGCTCGGCGGCCACCGAGTCCAGCGCGGGCCCGTCGCCCCGGGCCAGCGCGCGGGCGTGACGGCCGAAGAGTCCGTCGCAGGGCAGCAGCCGGACCCCCTGCGCGACCCCGCCGAGACGGACGACGTCGTAGACGGCGTAGGGGTCATGGGCCGCGTAGGGGTCGTGGGCGGCCACGCCGGGCCCATGAGCCGCGTGGGACGTGCGGGCCGCGTCGGACGTGCGGGCCGCGTCGCACGTGCGGGCCGCGTCGGACGCGTGGGCCGCGTGAGCCGAGTCGGACGTGCGGGCCGCGGCGGTCGCGCGGGCTGCGTGGGCCCCGGCGGTCGTGTCGGTCGCGTGGGCCGTGTCGGACGTGCGGGTCGCGCCCGGGGCGGGCCGTGGGCCGGCTCCGGGCGGGGTGGTCGGGTCCAGTGCTCTCAGGGCCGTTTCGAGGTCACCGCGGGCCGCCGGGGGCCAGGCGGCCGTGCCGGGGTGCTCGGCGAGCAGGTCGACCGGTGCGCCGGTCTCCCCCGACTGGACCGCGGCCAGGGCGAGTTCGGTGCGGCAGGCCCGGTCGTGCGCGGCGGCGGCCAGGCCCTCCGCCGCCCAGGCCGCCGCCTCGCGCAGCTCCCCCCGCAGCCGTGAGAACCGCGCGCGGACGGCGGCGTACGGCGCGGGTACCTGTTCCCCCTCCGCCACCAGCCACTCCCCCACGGGCGTGGGCACCGTGCGGACGTCGGCCCGGTCGATGCGGCGGGTCAGCCCGGCCGCCTCCGCGTCGAGCGCGCCGTCGAGGGGGCGGCGCAGGCCGGTGAGCCGTCGCGTGCGCAGCCGGCCGGCCGCGGCGCGCAGGACCGGGCCGTGCAGGGGGTGGGCCAGGCGGACGGTCGTGTCGTCGCCGACGTCGAGGAGTCCGTCCGCCTCGAGCCGTTCGAGGACCCGCAGGTCCAGGGTGTCCGCCGCGAGCGGCAGGGGCTCGGCGAAGGCGAGGCGGTCGAGGGTCTCGCGCTCGTCGGGGCAGGCGCGGGCGAGGACGGCGGCGGTGCGTTCGCGCAGGGCCGGGGTCACCGGGACCCGGCCGCGCCACGTCCGCTCGTCGGTGTCCGCGTCGACGGTGAGCAGGCTCCGCTCGCGCACCGCGTCCAGCAGGTCCCGCAGGAGGCGCAGGTCGCCCCCGCACAGGCGGTGCAGACGGTTGGCGGTGAGAGGCTCGAGGGGCCCGCCCGCGCCGGCCGTGAGGAGCGGGCCCACCGCCTCTCGGGACAGGGGCGCGAGGGCCAGCCGGGGCAGGAGTCCGCCGGTCCACAGCCGGGTGACGGCACCGGGTGCGGGGGCACCGTCCGTGACGAGGACCAGCAGCCGGGTGCGGCCCAGGACGGCCAGCTGGTGCAGCAGGGCGGCCGAGGCGTCGTCCAGCAGATGGGCGTCGTCGACGAGCAGCATGCGCACCCCGGTGAGGAGCTGTACGGCGCGGTGCAGGCCGACGCCCTCCGGCAGCAGGGGCGCGAAGGCGGCGAAGGGCAGGGAGCGGGTGCCGGGGGTGCCGGCCACCCGGGCGCAGTCGGCGCCGCGGACGGCCTCCATGGCCAGGCGGGTGCGGCCGCAGCCCGCCGGTCCGGTGATCACGACGCCAGGCCGGCCCGCCGCCGACGCGCGCCGGACGAGCTCCAGTTCCTCGTCGCGGCCGGTGAACGGCCAGGGGAGTCGCAGGGTCTCGGGCGGGTTCTCGATCGTCGTCACCTCAACTGGAGCCGGTGTACTCACTCCTGATACAGGGCGACTTGAGTAGGCCCCGACTCAGGCCGTCGGCGACCGCGCACGGCAGCCTGGGCGCATGACCGCCCGATACTGCTCGCTCGCCCCGCAGTCGGTCCCCGTGTACGCGCCGGGGCTGGCCGCAGAGCGGCTCGGCGCGCTTCTGAGCGGGCGGCGGATGTGGGTCAACGGCACCGTGCTGCACTACTGCTTCTTCGACCGTGAGAGCGACGCGTCGGTGATCGCGCTGCCGGGCACCGGGGAGACCCGCCGGGTCTCGTGGGTCGGCGGCGAGGAGCAGCGGGAGGTCGTGCGGGACTGCTTCCGTGAGTGGCGGGACCTGGGCATCGGCGTGGTCTTCAGGGAGGTCGCGGACCGCTCGGAGGCGGAGCTGCGCATCGGCTTCCAGGCGGGGGGCGGCTCCTGGTCGGCGGTGGGCCGCGACGCGCTGTCGGCGGGCCTCAACGAGCGCACCATGAACTTCGGCTGGGACCTGACCGCGCCGGGCGAACGCGCGACGGCGCTGCACGAGATCGGGCACGCGCTCGGCATGCAGCACGAACACCAGAGCCCGTTCGCCGGTCTGCACTGGGACGACGAGGCCGTGTACGCCGATCTGGCGGGCCCGCCGAACTACTGGAGCCGGTCGCGCACCGACGTCAACGTCCTGCGCAAACTGGATCCGGCCGAGGTCAACGGATCGGTGTGGGACTCCCAGTCCATCATGGAGTACGCCTTCCCGGCGGGCCTCATCCTGGAGCCGGAGCAGTTCCGCGGGGGCGTGCACCCGTCGGGCGGGTTGTCGCCGATGGACAAGGAGTTCGTCCTCGGCTGGTACCCGCCGCCCGCGACGCCGCGGCCGCCCGCGCTGGTGCCGTACCGGTCGGCGGCGCTGTCGCTGGCGCCGGGGGAACAGGCGGACTTCACCGTCGAGCCGCGTGAGACCCGCGAGTACACCGTCGCCACGTTCGGTGCGAGCGACTCGATGGCCGTGCTGTTCGAGGAACGGGACGGCGAGCCCCGCTTCCTCGCGGGGCACGACGACGGGGGCACCGCGCACAACGCCACGATCCGGGCCCGGCTGGTGAAGGGCCGCCGCTACGTCGTGCGCGTACGCCTGTACTCCGGCTGGGGTTCGGGCGAGACGGCACTCATGTGCTGGTGAGCCGCAAGGCCACACGAAGACCGCAGTCCGGCGCCGGGGGGTGCGCCGGGGGCACGTCGCCTTCGGGGGAGGGAGACGTGTCCCCGGCCGCACCGGCGCCTCGGCCCCGCGGCAGCCGTCGGCGGTCGGCCCGGGGTCAGTGGCCCCGGCGGCGCCACTCCCGCGCGAGCAGTTCGTAGGAGCGGACACGGTCCGCGTGGCCGTGGGTGAGGGTGGTGACCAGCAGTTCGTCGGCGCCGGTGGCCTCCTGGAGCTGCTCCAGGAGGTCGGCCACCCGGGCCGGGGAGCCGACGAACCGGGTGTCGATCCGGTCCTGGACGAGATCCCGGTCCTCCTCGGTCCAGACGTGGGCGCGTGCCTCCTCGGGCGTCGGGTAGGGGACGGCGCCCTCGGCGGTGCGGATGCTGCGCACCCACAGGCCGTAGCCGGCGGCGAGTTCGCTGGCGCGGTCGTCGTCCTCGGCGACGACGACGTCGGCGGAGACACTGACGTACGGCGTGTCCAGGGCGGCGGACGGTTTGAAGCGGGCCCGGTAGCCGTCCACCGCCTCCAGGACGGTGGCGGGGCTGACGTGGTAGTTCGCGGCGAAGCGCAGCCCCCGGTCACCCGCGACCTGCGCGCTCTGTCCGCCGCTGCTGCCCAGGATCCACACGTCGACGTCGGCACCCTCGCCGGGTACGACATGTGCCTCGACGCCCTCCGGGGAGCGGTAGGTGCCGGCCAGCAGGGCGAGGACGTCGTCGACCTGCTCGGCGTAGTCCTGCGACTCGGCGTGGGGCAGCAGGAGCAGTCTGCGGTGCAGGGCGATCCGCGGCGAGCCCAGGAGGCGTTCGAAGGAGAAGCGGGGCGGGATCAGCAGGCCGTTGGGGGCCCGGCCGTCGACGACCGGGGTGGCCGCGGGCGGCGGACTCCCCGGCTCGCCGGGCGGCCGGCCGCCCGAGCGGCCGAGGCCCAGGTCGAAGCGGCCGGGGTGCAGCGCGTCGAGCAGGCCGAACTCCTCCACCGTGGACAGGGCGGTGCGGTGGCCCAGCTGTACGGCGCCCGAGCCGAGCCGGATGGTGGAGGTGGCGGCCGCGGTCAGGGCCAGGAGGACGGCCGGGGACGTGCCCGCGACACCGGGGTTGAGGTGGTGCTCGGCGAACCAGTAGCGGGCGTATCCGAGGCCTTCGGTCCGCCGGGCCAGGTCGATGGAGTTGCGCAGGGCCTGCGCGGCCGTCGATCCGGAGGAGACGGGCACCAGGTCGAGGACGCCGAGCGGGATCTCAGTCACAGGCCGCCTCCCCCACGGCCGGCGGACGGGTGGCGGCGCGGGGCCTCACGAGGCCGCCCGCTCGGCGGCGGAGTCGTCCGGGTGGGCGAGGCCGAGGTGGTCCCTGAGCGTGGTGCCCTCGTACTCGGTGCGGAAGACGCCTCGTTCCTGGAGGAGCGGGACGACGTGGTCGGCGAAGCCGTCGAGGCCGCTCGGGGTGATGTGCGGGACGAGGATGAAGCCGTCGGCGGCGTCGGCCTGGACGTACTCGTCGATCGTGCGGGCGACGGTTTCCGGGGAGCCGACGAAGTTCTGGCGGTTGCCGGTCTCGATGACCAGGTCACGGATCGACCAGTTGTGGGCCTGCGCCAGCTCGCGCCACTCCCGGGCGGTGGCCAGCGGGTCGCGGTACATCCGCACCTGGGCGCGGCCGCGTGCGATGTGGTGCTCGCCGGGGTCGGGGTCGATGTCGGGCAGGGGGCCGTCGGGGTCGTAGCCGGACAGGTCCCTGTTCCAGACGAACTCCAGGTGCTTGAGGGCGGTGGCGCCGCTGACCTGCCGGCGGCGCACGTCCTTGGCGATCTCCTCGGCCTCGGCGTCGGTGTCGCCCAGGACGAAGCTCGCGGCAGGCAGGATCAGCAGCTGGTCGGAGCGCCGGCCGTAGGCGGCCAGGCGGGACTTGACGTCGCGGTAGAAGGCCCGGCCGGCGTCGAGGGTGGCGTGCCGGCTGAAGATCGCGTCGGCGGTGGAGGCGGCGAACTCGCGGCCTTCGTCGGAGTCCCCGGCCTGGAAGATCACCGGGCGGCCCTGGGGGCTGCGCGGGACGTTGAACCGGCCCCGGATGTCGAACTGCGGGCCTTCGTGGACGAAGGCTCCGGCCCTGGCGTCCGTGAGGAAGGTGCCGGTGCTCTGGTCGGCGACGATCTCGTCGCCCCGCCAGGAGTCGAAGAGCTCGCCCGCGGTGGCGAGGAACTCCTTGGCCCGGGAGTAGCGCTCGTCCTGCGGGAGGAAGCCGCCCCGGCGGAAGTTCTCCCCGGTGAAGGCGTCCCAGGACGTGACGACGTTCCACGCGGCGCGGCCGTCGGAGAGGTGGTCCAGGCTGGCGAACTGGCGGGCCACCTCGTAGGGCTCGTTGAAGGTGGAGTTGATGGTGCCGGTGAGACCGAGGCGTTCGGTGACGGCGGCGAGCGCGGCGAGGATCGTGAAGGTGTCGGGGCGGCCGACCACGTCGAGGTCGTATATCCGGCCGCCCTGCTCGCGCAGCCGCAGCCCCTCGGCGAGGAAGAGGAAGTCGAACTTGGCCCGTTCGGCGGTGCGGGCGAAGTGGGCGAAGGAGTCGAACTCGATGTGGCTGCCGGCCTTCGGGTCGCTCCACACGGTGGTGTTGTTGACACCGGGGAAGTGCGCGGCCAGGTGGATCTGCTTGCGGGGCTTGCTCATGGTGGGTCTCCCTCCCGCTCAGGCGTGGGCCGGGGCGGCGTAGCGGTTGGCGGGGCGGGTCAGGCCGAGCAGCCCGCGCAGGGTGTCGGCCTCGTAGGCCGTGCGGAAGGCGCCGCGGCGCTGGAGTTCGGGGACGAGGCCCCGGGTGATGGCCGGGAGGTCGTGGCCGGCGACGGCGGGGCGCAGCCGGAACCCGGTCAGGCCGGTCGCCCGGAGTTCCTGGAGCAGGTCGGCGAGTTGGGCGGGGGAGCCGGTGAAGACGCGGGCGTCGCTGCGGTACTCCTCGCCGGCGAGGGTGTCGAGGCGGTCGCGGCGGGCCGCGGCCTCGGCCGGGTCGTCGTCGAGGAAGACCACCAGGTCGGCGAAGAGGTGCAGCGGCTCGGCGGCGCGGCCCGCCCGCTCCTGCTCGGCGCGGACCTCGGCGACGATCGCCCGGGCGTGGTCGCCGTCGCGCGGGGTGACGTAGCCGACGTCGGTGGCGCGGGCGACCAGGCGGTAGGGGACGGTGTCGTGCGCGAGGGCGGTGACCGGGGGCTGGCCCTGTGGCGGCCGCGGGGTGATGGAGGGCCCCTTGACGCTGAAGTGCCTGCCCTCGAAGTCGATGTGGTGGAGTTTGTCGCGGTCGATGAACCGGCCGGTCGCGACGTCCCGGATCTCCGCGTCGTCCTCCCAGCTGTCCCACAGGCGGCGCACGGCCTCGACCCAGTCGGCTGCCTCGTCGAACAGGTCGGTCACCAGGTCCTGGGTGGCCGGGTCGTCGTAGGCGGTGATGCGGGGGATCGTGCGGCGGCCGAAGTGGGCGGCTTCGGTGGGGCGGGCGGTGATCTGGACGCGCAGTCCGGCGCGGCCGCCGCTCACGTAGTCGAGGGTGGCGATGGCCTTGGAGAGGTGGAAGGGCTCGGTGTGGGTGACCACCGCGGTCGGGACCAGGCCGATGTGGCGGGTGAGCGGGGCGACGCGGGAGGCGACGAGGACGGCGTCGAGGCGGCCGCGGACCTGGTCGGTGCGGTCGTCGGGGTCCAGGAAGTGGGAGGACTGCGGTCCGAGGCCGTCCTCGATGGTCACGAAGTCGAGCAGTCCGCGCTCGGCTTCGGCGACCAGGTCGGCCCAGTAGCGGGCGGAGAACAGCTCACGGGGGCGGGCGACGGGCTCACGCCAGGAGGCGGGGTGCCAGCCGGTGCCGTCCAGGGCGACGGCGAGATGCAGCGGGGATGAGGTCGAGGACACGAGGGTGCCTTCCTGGAGGGTCCGGCCGAGGGCCGGGGAGGGGTCGGCGGCTGCCGGCGCGCCGGCCACGCGCCGGTCGGGTCGGCCCGCGCGGGGAGGGCGCGGGCCGACGGTCCGTCAGGAGTTGTCCAGCGGGAGTCCCGGCGGGTTGATCTCGGACTTGGCGACGGCCTCGTTCGAGAGGTTGTAGGCGGCCAGCCACTTGGCGTACTGCCCGCTCTTGATGAGGTGGTTGATGGCGTCCGCCACCGGCTTGGCCAGGCCGCTGTCCTTCTTGGCGGTGGCGGCGATCAGGCCCTGGAGCGTCTCGCCGGCCCCGGAGAAGGTGCCGGCGCTGCGCGTGGCGTTGGCCGTGCCCGCGGTCTTGGCGACGTTGTAGGCGATGCCGGGGTTGGGTCCGAAGAACGCGTCGATCTTGCCGCTGTTGAGTGCCAGGTAGATGCCGTTGCGGTCCGGGTAGTACTTGATGGTGAGCTTCTTGCCCTCGGACTCCAGCTTCTTCTTCCACTCCAGGAGGATCTTCTCCTGGTTGGTGCCGGAGCCGACGGTGACGGTCAGGCCGGCGAGCTTCGCGTAGTCGCCGTCGAAGTTCCACTTGCTGGACTTCTTCACCTCCCAGCCGAGGTTGTCCTGGCGGTAGGAGGCGAACTCGTACTTCTTCTTGCGCTCCTCGGTGTCGGTGACGTTAGAGAAGGCGACGTCGACCTTGCCGCTGTCGATGCCGACGAAGAGGTTCTCCCAGGTGAAGTTCTTCGTCTCGGGCTTCAGGCCGAGGACGGCGGCGACCAGGCGGCCGAGGTCGGGCTCGGCGCCGGTGAGGGTCTTCTGGTCGTCGCCGACGTAGGCCAGCGGGGCGAAGCCGGAGGGCAGTGCGCCGATGCCGATGGTCAGCTTGCCGCTCTTCTTGACGGCGGCGGGCAGTTCGTCGCTGATGGACTTGACCTCGGTGACCTTCAGGTCGGTCTCCTTGGCGGCGCCGTTGGAGACGCGGCCGATGGTCACGCTGCCTGCGGCGGCGCTGTCGGTCCCGGTGGCCGCTTCGCTGTCCCCACCGCAGGCGGCGAGCCCGGTGGCGAGGGTGGCGACCGCGGTCGCCGCGGTGATGCCGCGGATCAGGCTGCGTCGGGTGAAGTGGGCAGACATGGCCGTCCTTTGTGACTGGAGGAGAGGGTGGTGGCGTGGGGGGAGGTCGTGATGTGCCGGGGTCCGGGCGGCTCGGTGCGCGAGCGCCTCGGGATCAGAGCACCTTGCTGAGGAACTCCCGGGTCCGCTCGTGGCGCGGCCGGTCGAGGACCTCGCCGGGCGGGCCCTGTTCGAGGATCTTCCCGCCGTCGATGAAGACGACCTTGTCGGCGACCTCACGGGCGAAGCCGACCTCGTGGGTGACGACGACGAGCGTGGTGCCGCTGGTCGCCAGGTCCTTGATGACGGCGAGGACTTCGCCGACGAGTTCGGGGTCGAGGGCGGAGGTCGGCTCGTCGAAGAGGATGACGCCGGGGCGCAGCGCGAGGGCCCGGGCGATGGCGACGCGCTGCTGCTGGCCGCCGGACAGCTGCCTCGGGTAGGCGGCGGCCTTGTCGGCGAGGCCGACCCGGCCGAGGAGTTCGCGGGCCAGTTCGAGGGCCTGGGGCTTGGCGAGCCGGCCCGTGGCGACCGGCGCGGCGGCGACGTTGTCCAGCACGGTCAGGTGCGGGAACAGGTTGAAGTTCTGGAAGACGAAGCCGATCCGGGAGCGCTGGGCGAGGATGGCCCGTTCGCTCAGCTCGCGCAGCCGGTCGCCGTGCCTGCGGACGCCGATCGGCTCGCCGTTGACGCTGACGTAGCCGCTCTCGGGCTTCTCCAGGTGGTTGACGACCCGCAGCAGGGTGGACTTGCCGGAGCCGGACGGGCCGAGGATCACGGTGACCTCGCCGGGCCGCACGGTCAGGTTCACCCCGTCCAGGACCCGGTGGGCGCCGTACCACTTGTGCACGTCGTGCACCTCGACGGCGGCGGGGACGATGTCGGTGGCCCCGGCGCTCCGTACGGTCTCGGCGGTCATACGGCGGCCTCCCGGCGGATGCGGGCCCGCAGGTCGGTGAGACCGGTCCGCAGCTTCTGCAACGGTGTCGGCGGCAGGGACCGGGTGGCGCCCCGGGCGTAGTACCGCTCGACGTAGAACTGGACGACGGAGACGAGGCTGGTCAGGATCAGGTACCAGACGGTGACCACGAGCAGCAGCGGCACGATGTCGCCGGGGTAGGTGGACCCCATGGTCTGCGCGGTGCCGAACAGGTCGAGCAGCGACACGTAGAAGACCAGCGAGGTGGACTTGACCAGGCCGATCAGCTGGTTGACGTAGTTCGGGGTGATCGACCGCAGGGCCTGCGGGAAGACGATCTTCCAGAACTGGTAGCCCCTGGGCAGGCCGAGCGCGGCGGCCGCCTCGTGCTGGCCCTGGTCGACGGAGAGGATGCCGCCGCGGACCACTTCGGCCGCGTAGGCGGCTTCGTTGAGGCTGAGGCCGACGACGGCGATCACCATGTCGGTGGCCAGCCGGGACTCGTCGAAGCGGAAGAACGCCGGGCCGAAGGGGACGCCCACGCTCAGGGTCTGGTAGAGGGCGCTGAAGTTGAAGAGGAAGAGCAGCACCACGATGAGCGGGATCGAGCGCAGCGCCCAGACGTAGGTCCAGCTGACGGCGCGCAGCACCGGGCTCTTCGAGAGCCGGGCGACGGCGAGCAGGATGCCGCCGAGCAGGCCGAGCACCGCGCTGTAGGCGGCCACTTCGAGGGTGATGAGCAGTCCGTCGAGGATCACCGGCCGCAGGAACCAGTAGCCGAAGCGGTCCCACTGGTAGAAGGGGTTGGAGACCAGGCCGTGGGCGAACTGCGCGACCAGGACGAGGACGACGGCGGTGGCGATCCAGCGGCCCGGCCGGCGCAGCGGCTGGACGCGCTGGGCGGTGGGCTTGCGCGGGGGTGTGTCGACGACGGGTGCGGCCTCGGCGAGGGTCACGGCACCTGGGGGTTCACTCATGAGGGGCTCCGGGAGTGGGACACCCCGGGTCACGGCAGGCGTGTGCGGCGGTGTGCGCTTCGGCGGGGCGGCGGGGACCGCTCGGCGGCAGCGCACGGGGCAGGGCGCACGGATGCGTACGAAGACCGGGGTGGGGCGGACAACGGCACACCGCTCGGGCGGTGTTCGTCAGGAACGCGGCGCGGGGCCGGGGGCGAGGGGTTCGTTCAGCCCCGACAGCGGGCGCGGCCCGGTGCGGTACACAGTGCGCTGTTCACGCGGAGGAGGTCGACGGCGCGGTTGGCGACGAGGATGTCGAGGTACGGCCGTACGCAGCCCCGGGAGCGGCGGGGCGCCGTCCGATGAGCTGCGTACATGTCCGTCACCGTCTCTGGTTTCCGGCCCTCGAGAGAGCCTCGCGCTTACCGATTCGTCGTCACCGAAACGTCGGTCCGGTCGTCACCTGGGGCACCCCACCGCGGAGCGAGGGTTGCCGGTCGGCCAGCCAGGGCTTGTCACCGACACTCATGACCGTTCTGGGCCGTAAGTTAAGACACTTGCCCGGTGGAATGTCAACGGCTGTCCGGTGGATGGACCGGCTCACGGCCGTTCGACCTGCGGCCGGACCGTCGTCACCTCTGCCGTGTGGGTCTTCCAGTCCAGGATCTGGACGGCGGCGCCGGCTGCCTCCAGGCCCTGGCAACGGGCGTGGTGGCGGCGGGCGATGGCGTCCAGGTCGAGGTGCGCGCCGAAGGCGGGGTGGGCGGCCAGGCGGCGGGCGTAGGCCCACAGCGCGGGGTGGTCGGCGACGCGGTGCACGGCGGCCGCGTCGAGGTGGTGGCGGTGCACGGTGTCCAGTTGGACCAGCGCCACCCACAACTCCACGTCCGGGGCCGTGATCTGATTGCTGATCAGGTGCGCGTGGGAGCCGAGTCCTCGTTCCAGTACGCCGAGCGTGCCGAGCAGCGTGTCGAGTGCGGCGGCGCGCTCGGCCTCCGGCGCGTCGGCCGCTCCGGCGCGCTGGGCGGCCTCCTCGATGCCCTGGCCGCACATCCGCTCCACGGCCTCGATCTGGGATTCGGCGGCACAGGGGTACAGGGTGGGCCGGCCGCCGCCGAACCTGCGGGCGAGGTCGCGGGCGATGTCGGGTCCGTGGCTGCTGACGATGCGTCCCGACCAGTCGTCGCTGAGCACCGGCGCGAGGGCCGGTCCCGTGTACCGGTGTGCGCTGGCGTCGTAGAGCGGCCGCAGCGCGGAGTGGCCTCCGTCGGCGCAGTCGGGGACGGCGGGCAGGAAGGTGACCGGGCAGGCCCTTTCCAGGCCGAGGAGGCTGTGGGTGACGGCGATGCGCAGACAGTCGGGGTCGGCCGCCGCCAGATGGAGGCGGTAGCGGCGCGGCACCGCGTAGTGGCCGCTGCGCGCGTCGCGCCCGATCCTGCCCCGGAAGGCGGGTGCGGGGCGGGCGGACGGGTGGGCGGCCAGTGGTGTGACGGACATGCTTCTCCCCGGGGGCGGGACGCACGGCGGACGTGCGCGCGGCGGATGCGACGTCGAAGAGGGAGGTGCGGGTCTCGCCCGCGCGTGCCGGGCACGGCCGCGCCCGGGGGGACACCGACGGTGCGGTGCGGCGCGGGGACGGCCCCGGCTCAGCCCTGGTGCCTGATGGCGCTGGAGACGCGCTTCAGGTCGATGTGACGACGGGAGGTGAGAAGGGGTGACGACCACACCGTGCGGCTCGCCCGGCCGGTGACCGGCTCCTGTCGCCCCATTGTTTCCCTACCCGTTCACTAGGATTCCCGGATCGAGTGTCGATCCCGCCCGGAGTCTCCGTCAAGGGGGCGTCCACCAGGTGAGTACCGCGGGGGCGGCGGGCAGGCCACGGGGGCGCCGGAGGGGTGCGGGACCGGCGCCCCGGAGGGGTACGGGACCGGCGCGCCGCGGTCCCTTCCTCAGCCCTCCTGCCGGGGGCGCCAGAACACGGCCAGCAGTCCGGCCGTCGCGACGACGCCCACCCCGAGGACCACACCGGCGCCCGTCCATCCGCTCACGTCGATGCCGGCGGCCTCGTCCACCGCGTATTCCCCGGGGCCCCACGCGCCCAGCGCCACCGCCAGGACGCCCAGGACGAGGACGTACTCGTAGCCCTCCTTGAAGACGAAGAAGCCGTTGCGGCGGTGCGCGAGCAGGCCCGCCACCAGCATCACGGAGAGCACCGCCGCGCACGCCAGCGGAGTGAGGAAGCCGGCCAGCAGCAGGGCGCCCGCGCCGAGTTCGGTGAGGACGCTGAGCCACGCCTGGAGTCTCGGACGGGTCAGCCCCAGCCCGCCGAACCAGCCGGCGGTGCCCGCTATACCGCCGCCCCCGCGCCAGTGGTTCCAGCCGTGCGCCAGCATCACCGCACCCAGCACGATCCGTACGAGCAGCAGCGCGGTGTCCGAAGCCTCGCCCATGGCCATGTCCCCTTCTGCGTCGGAAGCGTCCGGACGCCGGGCGCGCGCTCGGCGACGAAGGCGAGCGCGCGCGGGTGCCGGACGTGAGCGGTCGGGCGTACGCCGGTGGTGCGCCCCGCGTCCGCCTGCTCGTGGCGTACCACCCGCGGGGCCCGCCTGAACATGGACACGGCAGGCGCGAGTCTTTCCGGCCCGTCCGCCGCCGCTCCCGCACGGCGGTCGTCCGCCACTCCCCCGCCGCGCCGGCGGCCCGTCGGGTCAGGTCCGCGGCTTGGCCGTCGCGGCGAACGCGTCGGCGGCCGCGAGATCGAAGTCGCCGTGGTCGCTGCCGAGCCCCTGCGCGACGAGCGCCGCCGCCGCACTGCCGAGCACGGCCGCGTCACCGGGCGTACGGCCGAGGCTCACGCCCCTCAGGTATCCGGCCGAGAAGGCGTCGCCGCACCCGGTGGTGTCGACGACGTCGACCACGAAGGCCGGCACCGGCTCCGCGCCGTCCGCGGTCACCACCAGCGCTCCGTCGCCGCCGCGCGTGACGGCGACGACGCCCGCACCGGCGCCCAGGAGTTTGCGCGCGCCCGTCAGCAGGTCGCTCTCGCCGGTGAAGCCGAGCACCTGGTCCTCGTTGGGCAGCAGATGGTCGATGTGGGGCAGTGCCGCCTCGATCTGCTCGAAGCTGCCGAGGACACCGGGGGCCAGCAGGTCCACGGAGGTACCGACACCGTGCTCCTTGGCGAACGCCAGGATGCGTGCGGCCGCGTCCACCCCGATCAGCTCCGGTCCGCCCAGGTGCAGGTGGTCGGCCTCGGCGAGGGCGTCCCAGGGGACGTCGTCGGGACCGTAGGTGATGTTCGCGCCGAGCAGGTGGAGGGAGGGGCGGTCGCCGTTGGGCCGGATCGGCAGGACGCTCGCGGAGGTGGCCGTGTCGGTGCGCCGCACCAGGAACTCCGTGTCGACGCCCGCGTCTTCCAGCAGCCGCACCAGCAGGTCCCCGGTCGCGTCCGCACCGACGGCGCCCGCGCTGCGCACCCGCGCGCCCAGTTTGGCCAGGGTGAGGGCGGTGCCGCCCGCGGTCCCGGCGGCGGTCATCCTGATGTCGTCGACCAGCGTCGCCCCCTGTCCCTCGGGTATCCCCGCCACCGGCCGCACCAGCACGTCCAGGACGTGCACGCCCATCGTGAAGACCTTCATCGACTGTCCCCCTTCTTCGGCTTCTTCGGCTTCTTCGGCTTCTTCGGCTTCTTAGGCCCCGACGGCCCGGTCGGCCGCGGTCGGCTGTGTCACTGCGCGGGTGGTACGGGGTGGGTGGTGCCGTAGTCACGGGCGATCGCGGCCTCCACCACGGCGAGTTGCTGCCGCTCGTCGAGGACCCGGGGCCGGCCCATGGCCGCCGCGCGCTGGTAGACACCGCAGGCCCATTCGAGGAGCAGCGCGTTCTCGACGGCCGTGTCGAGGGTCGGGGCGTGGGTGACCGCACCATGGTTGGCCAGCAGGGCGGCGCTGCGGCCGTCGAGCGCGGCGAGCACCGCTTCGGCGAGTTCCGGGGTGCCGAAGGTGGCGTAGGGCGCGACGCGGACGGTGCCGCCCAGGGCCAGCAACTGGTAGTGGATACAGGGCAGTTCGTCGAGAACGCAGGAGACCGCGGTGGCCATGGGGGCATGTGTGTGGACGACCGCGCCGGTTCCGTAGCGGCGGTAGACCCCGAGGTGCAGGTCCAGTTCGGAGGTCGGCCGCAGGCTTCCGGCCACGACCTCGCCGCCGAGGTCGACGACGGTCACCTGGTCGGGGGTGAGCGCGGCCAGGACCGCTCCGGTCGCGGTGATCGCGACCCGGTCCCCGGCCCGTACGCTCACGTTCCCGGCCGTACCGATGAGGAGGCCTTCGGCCCCCAGGCGCCGGCAGGCGTCCGCGACGGCGGTCCGCTCCCGATCCATCGCCGAGCTTGAGGCGGTCATGGGCGCGAAGGTAGCGTAAACATGAAACAAAGTCACGTTCAGGTTCGGAGGCAGTTCCTTGGTCCACGCGAGCACCGGACCCGACGGCGGCACCCCGCTGCGCCGCACTCCCCGGCAGGCGCGCAGCAGGGCACGACTGGCCCTCCTGCTGGAGGCGGCGGAACGCATCCTGGTCGGCGAGGGCGTCGAGGCGCTCACCACGACCCGGGTCGCCGCCGAGGCGAAGGTGTCGGTCGGCTCGCTGTACCAGTACCTCCCCGACCGCGACGCGATCATCGACTCCCTCGCGTCGGGGTACTTCGCCCGCCTCGAGGACGTCATGGACGACCTGGTACGCACCGCGGCGCCGGAACAGGGGAAGGGCAAGGAGCAGCGGCAGGGGGAGGAGCAGGGACGGTGGGACGATCCGGTGGGCCTGCTCGTCGACACGTTCGCCCGCGTCTACCGCACCGAACACGGCTTCCGCGCGCTGTGGTTCGGCAGCGGACTGACGGAGCGGACCCGGGCTGCGGACCGGGAGCACAAGCGGCGGATGGCCGACGGGGTCCGCCGGGTGCTGCTCGCGCTCGGCGTCGCCCGCGACGACGCGGCGCTCGCGCGGGCCTGCCACGCCGCGATCCTCGCCGCGGACGCCCTGGCCCAGGAGGCCTTCCGCCGTACGCCGGAGGGCGACGCGGAGCTGCTCGACGAAGCCAAGGCGATGCTGCGCTCCTACCTCACGCAGGTCGTCGCCCGCTACGCGCCCCGGTAGGCGAACTGCGGGTGCCGGCCGAGGAGCTCGACGGGTTCGACGCGCATCCAGTGGGCCCGATCCATCTGGTGCACCTCTTCACCTGACGCCCGTCACCCTGCGGATCCGGCCGCCCCGGACGCCCGGCCGGTGCTCAACCGGAGGGTTTCCGGACGGCACCGCGTGGCTCGCAGGGGCATCGCACGGTCCCGTGAGTACTCTCGCGCTGCTCCACGCCGCGTTGTCCTCATCGAACCGAACCGGAGAGACCCATCGCCGAGCCGCGTCGCGAAGAGGCCGGGACCGCCCCGGGAAACCAGCCGCAGGAAGCCGACCAGCTGAGGGACATGCTGCGTCGCCCCGAGTACCGGCGCGCGCTGGTGTTCTGCGGCCTGGTGGGGATCCCGGTGTCCCTGGCCGCGTTCTGGTTCCTCGTCCTCCTGCACGAACTGGAGCACCTGCTCTGGGTGGACTGGCCGCACCACCTGGGCTGGTCGGATCCCCCCTGGTGGTGGCCGCTGCCGCAGGCCCTGGTGTCGGGTCTGCTCGTCACACTGGTCGTCACGCGCCTGCCCGGCCGGGGCGGGCACATCCCGGCGGCCGGCCTCCACCCGGGCGGGGCGTCCAAGGCCGCGCTGCCCGGTGTGATGATCGCCGCGCTGGCGAGTCTGCCGCTGGGCGCCGTGCTCGGGCCCGAGGCTCCGATGATCGCCCTCGGCAGCGGTCTGATGCTGCTCCTGCGGGATCTCGTCCGCGCCCCGGCGACCGAGGCCGGCACGGCGCTCCTCGGTGCGGCCGGGTCCGCCGCGGCCATCTCCGCGATCTTCGGCAGCCCGCTCGTCGCGGCCGTGCTGCTCATGGAGGTGGCCGGAGTGGGCGGCACCCAGCTCTTCGCCGTGATGCTGCCCGCCCTCCTGGCCAGTGGCGTGGGCGCCATCGTCTTCACCGGCTTCGGGCACTGGACCGGGCTCCAGACCGGAAGCCTCGACATCGGGCTGCCCGCGCCGCCGATCCTGGACACCGGGGACGTGGTGTGGTCGCTCCTGATGGCCGTGGCCGTCGGGGCCGCCATCCACTACGTCATCGTCGGAGGGCGCGTCGTGGCCGGACTCGTCGCCGCGCACCCGTGGCGCAACACGGTGCTCTGCGCACTCGCGGCCGCCGGCTGCGCCGCGCTCTACGCGGTCCTCACCGACCGCTCGCCCTCCGAGGTCTCGCTGTCCGGCCAGAGCACCCTGTCCCAGCTCGCCGCCGACCCCCACGCATGGCCGGTCGGCAGCCTGGTGGCGGTCCTGGTGTTCAAAGCCCTGGCCTACTCGCTCTGCCTGGGCAGCCTGCGCGGCGGTCCCGTCTTCCCCTCGCTGTTCCTCGGCGGCGCGCTGGGCGTGCTGCTGGCGCCGCTGCCCGGGCTCGGTGTGGTGCCGGGCATGGCGGCGGGCATGGCCGCCTCGTCCGCCGCCGCGCTCCGGCTGCCCGTCAGCTGCGTGGTGCTGGTCGTGCTCATCGTGGGCCACCCGGGATCGGTGCCGGTGATCGTGCTGGCCGCGGTCGTGGCGTTCGTGACCACCGAGCTGCTGCCGCAGGGGCCGGGCATCCCCGCCTTCGCCGCGGGGCGGCGTCGGAAGCCTCGTCCGGCGTCCCCGCGGCCATGACGAGGGTGAACGCGGGCTTCTTGGCACGGAGCGTCGGAGTCCTTGCGGCGCGCCCGCCGCACAGGGGACGGCGCAGTGTTCATGGCACACCCGCCGCACGGGGACCGTGCCCCCTGTACGCCGAGTCGCCGGGCCCGCGGGGCGCCGCGTCGGCACGAGGGCGGCCGGGCCGGCAGGGGCCGGGAGCCGGAGGAACGCGCCGTACCGAACCGCGGAGGTCCCGATGGACATGATCCGTGTACGGGCGGTGTGCCCGCCGGACCTCACGGAGCGCGCCATGGCCCTGCTGGGCGCCGAGCCGTGCGTCCTCAACCTCCAGCTCCAGCCGGGCGGCGTCCGCCGTCCCGACGGTGACGCCGTCCAGTGCGACGTCCTGACGGGAGCCGCGAACGAGGTGCTGCGCGGGCTGCGGGACCTCGGCCTCGAACAGCGCGGCTCGATCGTCCTGGACCCGGTGGGCACCGTCTTCTCGGACCGCGCCGCCCGGGTCTGGGCCACCGAACTCGGCGCCCGGCTGCGCGCCCCGGTGTGGGCGCAGGTCGAGGCCCGCATCCGCGCGGAGGGCAGCTATCCCCCGAGCTTCTACCTCTTCCTGGTCATCGCCGGGATCATCGGCGCGGTCGGCATCATCACCAACTCCCAGATCCTCATCGTCGCGGCGATGGTGGTGGGTCCCGAGTACGGCGCCATCACCAGCGTCGCCCTCGGGATCGACAACCGCTCGCGGCCGAGGATCGTGCAGGGACTCGTGGCGCTGCTCGTGGGTTTCGCGCTGGCCGTCGCCGCGACGTTCCTCTTCGCGCTCCTCGTCCGCGCCCTGGAGCTCCAGCCGGAGGCCTTCGAGCTGGGCGTGCGGCCCGTCTCGAACCTGATCAACACCCCCAACTTCTTCTCGGCCGTGGTGGCAGTGCTGGCCGGCGTCGTCGGCATCGTCTCCCTGACGGAGGCCCGCACGAGCGCCCTGCTCGGCGTCTTCATCTCGGTGACCACGATCCCGGCGGGGGCGGACATCGGGGTCTCCGTGGCGTTCGGCAGCTGGGGGGAGGCGCGGGGTTCGCTGTTGCAGCTGCTGCTCAACATCGTCGTCCTGATCGTGGTCGGCACCGGCACGCTCAAGTGCCAGCGGGCCGTCTGGCGGCGGGTGAGCGAACGCCGACAGGGGCGCGTGGCCCGCCGGACCGCGTGAGGACCGTACGGAGATGCGCCCCTGCGGGTCCGATGCTGGAATGAGTTCCGAGGAGGGGGGTTCGAGCGTCGTGACCACCCAGGGGTGAAGCCGTGAGCGATGAATTCGTCGAGATGGGACCGATCGACTACCTGGTCGTCGAGTTCCCGGGGAACCGTATGACCGGCGAGGGGTTCCCCCTGCTGGTCGACCTGGTGGACCGGGGCCTCATCCGGATCCTCGACCTGCTGTTCGTCAGGAAGGACGAGGACGGGTCCGTGGTCGGCATGGAGGTCGCCGACCTCACCGGCGACGGCGCCCTGGACCTGGCGGTCTTCGAGGGCGCGTCCTCGGGCCTGTTGGGCCAGGACGACATCGCGGAGGCGGGCGGCGCTCTGGAGCCCGGCAACTCCGCGGCGATCCTGGTCTACGAGAACCTGTGGGCCGCCCCCTTCGCCGCCGCACTGCGCCGCGGCGGCGCCCAACTGGTCGCCTCCGGGCGGATCCCGGTGCCCGCGGTGCTGGCCGCGCTGGACGACACGGACGCGGGGCGGCCCGCGTAGACGTGGTCGGTGACCGCGCAGAACGTCAGAAGAAAGAAGGGAACTCGTCCGGCCGAATGCACGGCCGGACGAGTTCCCTTGCTTGCCGCTGATGTCACGATGCCGAATTCCCGGACACAGAATTCGATCACACCGATCCGATCACACCGTTCCCCGGTACCGGGAACCGATCGCATCCCGCCGGGACCGGAGTTGTTCGCGGTGTCCCGGATCCGGGACTAATCGCGCCCCGTCCCGATGCACAGCGCCCAGATGACGAAGGCGTCCACGGCGATGAGCACGATGGCCCAGACGGGCTGGTACGGCAGCCACATGAAATTGGCGATCATCGACAGACCCGCCACGGTGATGCCGATTATCCGCGCCCACAGCGCACCCCGGAAGAGCGCGGCACCCGCGAGGACGACCAGCACACCGAGGACCAGGTGGATCCAGCCCCAGCTCGTGAGGTTGAAGTTGTACGCGTAGTTGCCGGTCACGACGAACACGTCGTCCTCGGCGATCGCGGCGATCCCCTGGAAGATCGCCATCAGTCCGCCGAAGATCATCATGACCCCGGCGAAGCCGGTCCAGCCGGACACCCATGCTCCGCCGCTCGCCGATCCGTGCCGGTGATGCATTCCGGTTGCGGTCATCTCGGGCTCCTCCCGCCTGAAGCGCGCCACGGAGATGTGGCCGTTCGGTTGCCCAGATATCAGCTTGCCACGGGAATCACCGACCGGCAGCGCACAGCAATTCCCCCGGAACGGCCCACCGCAATGCACGCCGGACGGCTCACCGGCCGAGGTGCGCGGGGCATACGGAGGTGGTGCAATGGAGAGGTCAGGTGCGCCCGGAATCACGCACCCGCCGCAGGCGTCGACAGCCCGGCGTCTTCTCCGTTCCCCTCGCATCTCCCCCGCAGTTCCCCTTGATTCCTCGGTTCCTCGTAGTTCTCCGTAGTTCCGGCGAGAAAGGAAACCACCGTGCCAGGTCTCCTCCGCGGGGTCGCCCGCACAGCCGTGGTGGCCGGTACGGCGACCGCGGTGTCGAACCGGGTCTCGCGCCGCCAGCAGGGGCGCTGGGCCCAGCAGGAATACCAGCAGGCCGCACCGCAGCCGGCGCCGGCCGCGGCCGCACCCCAGGCCCCGCCGCCGCCCGACATGACGAGCAAGATCGACCAGCTCAAGCAGCTCGGCGAACTCAAGGCGCAAGGCGTCCTCACCGAGGCCGAGTTCGAGGACCAGAAGCGCAGGATCCTCGAGTCCTGAAGGCGCGCGTTCAGCGGCAGCGCAGGACCGGAGCGTGCGGAGGCGGAGCGCCGGAGCGCGCACACAGCGAGAGGCCGTACCGGAGTGTCTCCGGTACGGCCTCTGGCCTGCGACTTCGCAAAGTCGGGACGACAGGATTTGAACCTGCGACCCCTTGACCCCCAGTCAAGTGCGCTACCAAGCTGCGCCACGTCCCGAGGCGTTGCCGCCGCGGTGAGCTGCGGTAACGCGCAGGGAGAGCTTAGCGCACGGGGGTGGGTGCGGCGGTCGGCACCTGCGGTGCGGCCGGGTCCGGCAGGGGGGCTGCGGCACGGCGGACGGGGACCAGCAGCGCGGCGAGGGCGGCGGCCAGACAGAGCACGGCGAGCAGGGTGAAGCCGTGTGTGTAGCCGGAGCCGTAGGGCAGGCCGGACGGCTGGAGGCGGCCCGTGACCAGGACCCCGGTGACGGCGGCGCCGATGGATCCGCCGATGGTGCGGATGTTGGCGTTCATACCGGTGGCGGCGCCGGTCTGGCCCGCGGGGACGCTGCCCACGATCAGGTTGGCCATCGAGGCGAAGGCGAGGCCGATGCCGAGGCCGAACACGCCGGCCACGAGGGCGACCTGCCACTGCTCGTCGTGCCAGAGGGCGAGGAAGCCCAGGGCGACGGCGCCGAGCGCGGCGCCGGCCGTGAGCAGCGCCTTGGCGCCCACCCGGGGTTCGAGGCGCCCGCTGAGCACCCCGGAGACGAACATGGCGAGCAGCATCGGCAGCATGAGGAGCCCGGAGGTGGTGACACTCGCGCCGAAGCCGTACCCGGCCGTCGACGGGGTCTGCACGAAGCCGGGCAGGAAGGACCAGATCGCGTACATGCCCGCGCCGAACAGGAGGGCGGCGAGGTTGGTGGTCCACACGGCGGGCAGGCGCATGATGCGCAGGTCGATCAGCGGGGTGCGGGAGCGGGCCTCGGTGCGCAGCCACAGCGCGAACAGGGCGACGGCCAGGGCGAACAGGCCGATCACCCGTGCGGAGCCCCAGCCCCAGCCGCCGGCCTGGCTGAGCGGGAGCAGCAGGGCGACCAGCCAGCCCGACAGGAGCACGGCGCCGAGCCAGCTGACCCTGCCCTCGGCGCGGTCGGGCGACTCGGGCACATAGCGCACGGCGATGAGCGTGGCGGCGGCGACGATGCCGACGGGGATCCAGAACAGCCAGCGGTAGTCGAGCGCGGAGACGATCGGTCCGGCGGCGACCATGCCGACGCCGCCGCCCGCGGCGATCACCGCGGACAGGTTGCTGATGCTGCCGGGCACCCGGGAGGGGGCGAACTCGTCCCGGATGATGCCGAAGGAGAGCGGGAACAGCGCGCCGCCGACGCCCTGGACCACCCGGGCGAGGATCAGCACGCCGATGTTCGGCGCGAGGGCGGCGAGGAGACAGCCGGCCAGGACGGCGAGGAGGACGCCGACGAGGGTGCGCTTCTTGCCGGCCAGGTCGCCGACCCGGCCGAGGATCGGCGTGAAGACGGAGGCGGACAGCAGGTACGCGGTCATCACCCAGGTCGCGGTGGACTGCGAGGTGTGCAGCGCGTGCTGCACGGTCGGCAGGGCCGGGGCTATGAGTGACTGGAGCATGGAGAACACGCCGGCACCGGTCGCGAGGACCGCGAAGGTGAGGCGCGTGGACGAGCGGGGCATGACGGACCTCTCGGAAGGACCCGGAAAGAGGAGGAGGGGCCTCGGACTGTTAAAGTGGAGGCACTCCTCCACTGTAGCGGAGGCACCCCTCCGGTTCAACCGGTTCACGCCAGGGAGGCAGCAGTGCCGGCTCAGCCGTTCCCCGTCAGCGAGATCGTCGCGGCCCAGCGCCCGGTCCGTAAGGACGCGGCCCGCAACTACGACGCGCTGCTGGCCGCCGCGCGCGAGGCGTTCGCCGAGCACGGCGCGGAGGCGTCCCTGGAGGACATCGCCCGGCGCGCGGGAGTGGGCATCGGCACCCTGTACCGGAACTTCCCGACCCGCCGGTCCCTGTTCGAGAGCGTGTACGCGGACGAGGTCAACGCGTTGTGCCGGTCGGCCGTGGAGTTCGCGGACCTGGAACCGTGGGAGGCGCTGACCGCCTGGCTGGAGCGGTTCGCCGGCTACATGGTCACCAAGCGGGCGGTGCGCGAGGCGCTGGAGGACGAGTCGGAGATCTTCCAGGCCTGCCGTGAGTCGATGTACGCGGCGGGCGGCCCGCTGTTCGAGCGGACCCAGCGGGCGGGGGCCGCCCGCCGGGACATGGACTTCGGCGATCTGCTGCGGCTCGTCGCCGGGGTCACCGCGACGGCCTTCGTGGACGACGCCCAGCGCGACCGCGTCCTGGCCATCGCCCTGGACGGGGTGCGCGCCGGGCGCTGAGCGGGCGACTCAGCCGAACAGCGGGTGCTCCGGGTCCAGCAGGTCCGCGATCCGTTCGGTGATCGTCTGGGCGGTGTTGCCGTCGGGGGCGTCCGGGCCCACCGTCGTGGACACCGCGATGGACAGCCGCTTGTGCGGCTCGTACGCCATCACGGCCGCGTAGCCGAAGAAGGACGGGTTCTGCACGACCCAGCCGTTCCTCACGATGACGCCGATGCCGAAGTGGAAGTCCTCGGTCATCGGCAGGCAGACCGTCGCGGGGCAGGTGGCGGTCTGGTGTCCGAGGCCGACCGTGCCGGGGTCCAGCTGGGTGCGGAAGGCGCGCCTGGAGAGCAGTTCGCCCGAACCGACGGCCTGACCGGAGCGCGCCAGGTCGCAGATGTCCTGGGTGAGGACCGCGCCGGGAGCGGTGGTCCACGAGGGGTTCCAGTAGGTGGACTCCTCGTAGGTGCCGCGTTCGTCGTCGTAGGCGTGCAGCACCGGCGGCGGGATCAGGGCGGTGTCGTTGCTGCGGGTGTTGCGCAGCCCGAGGGGGTTCATCACCCGCTCGCGCAGGAGGCGGTCGAGCGGGGTGCCGGAGATCTTCTCCAGGGCGCGGCCGAGGAGGACGAAGTTGGCGTGCGAGTAGCTCCAGTTGGTGCCCGGCCGGTACCACAGGGGGTGACTGAGGGAGATCCCGACGACCTCTTCCGGGGTCCAGTGCTGCCACGGGTCGGCGTAGAGCTTCTTCAGGAAGAGCGGATCGGTGACGTAGTCGTGCAGCCCCGAGGTCGAGTCGCCGAGCATGCGCAGGGTGATCTCGTCACCGTGCGGCAGGTCGGGCAGCCAGCGGGAGACCGGGTCGTCGAGGCGGGCCTTGTGCTCCTGGACGAGCTGGAGCAGCACCGTGCCCATGAAGGCGATGCCGACCGAGCCCGTCCTGAAGTGCTGGGCGGGGGTGGCGGGCACGTCCGTGAGGGACTGCCCGACCGCTCCGGTGACCAGCTCGCGCCCGTCGACCGTGACCTTGAACAGGGCGGCCTTGAGGTCGAGTTCCTTGCGGGCCGCGCGGACGAGGGCGAGCACCTCGCGCGCCTGGCCCCGCGGCGCGCGGGTGGCGGCGCAGGCCCGGTCGTGGTGACCGGGTCCGGCGGCCGCGGCCGCGGCGGCCGTCTGAAGGGTCGAGGCGAGGAGGGCGGCGGCGCACAGCAGCGCCGTACGAGTACGCGTCATACGCGCACTATGAGCTGATCTTCATACCGGTCCGACGGGCAACACTCCGGACTCCGCCGCCCGGGACCCGTACGGCCCTCGGCGCCCTGCGCCGAACGGGCCGGGCCGCACCGGCGCGGACCCCGCTCCGCCCGGACCTGCGGATCCGGCGACGAAACAAGGATTCTTCCGGCACGAGCCCTTCCCGGTCACTCCGGGAGCGGTACACGGAATTTCCCCGGCCGCCCCGTCGGTGCCGGGAATGTGCGTTCCGATCCGGACATGCGGTCCAGAGGAACCCATTTCCTGCGTTCGTTCATGTTTCTACAGTGTGAGTGGGGGGTGAACGGGGCCGGCCCCGAAAGGAATTCATCCGATTTCCTACGCCCTGGCCCCCGTCCACGACTGACCGGATCGTTGCGGCTGGTCACCGGCCGATCGTTCGAACGTTGACCAGTGAGTAACCAGCGCACTACCTTCAACGCGTTTCGAGCACGCGCTTCAGAACGGCGTTCCGCGGTGGTCCTGTGCCCGCTGGAATCCGGTGAGCCGCCTTTGTTGTCCCGAACCCCCCACCGTGCAGTCTCACCTTGATTCGGAGAATCAATGACGTCCGCTGTGCGTTCCGAGGACATGATCATCGGCATCACTCCTTTCGGGGAACCCGATGCCGGGCTCGCCCTGGCCGTCGGCCGGGCCGGCGGACTCGGCGTACTGGACCTCGGATCCGGTGACCGAAGATCGCGCGAGGCGCTCTCCCGGATGCGCCGCGCGTCCCCCGGCGGGTTCGGGGTCCGGATCGGCGCGCACTGCCGGCTCGACCCCGCCGACCTGGAGCCAGACGGCCCGCACACCGTGGTGGTGGGCGCGTGGCCGGCCGGCGCCCCGGGGACCTCGGACACCGCCGCGACCCTCCGGTCGATCGCCGCCCTGGCGGAGCGCCACCGGGTGCTGGCCGAGGTCACGGACCTGGCGGGCGCGCTCGACGCGCTGGGCGCCGGGGCGCACGGGCTGATCGCCCGCGGCGCCGAGTGCGGCGGACCGATCGGCGAACTGAGCACCTTCGTCCTGCTCCAGCAGCTCCTCGCGGCACCCGGGGTGACCTCGCCGGTGTGGGCGTGCGGCGGCATCGGACCGCACACGGCCGCCGCGGCGGTGGCCGGCGGCGCGGCAGGTGTCGTCCTGGACAGCCAGCTCGCGCTGCTCGCCGAGTCGGCGCTGACCGGGCCCGCCGCCGCGACCCTGCGCACCCTCGACGGCTCCGAGACCGTTGTCCTCGCCGGACACCGGGTCCTGCGCCGTCGCGGCCCGGACGCCCCGCGGCCCGCGCGTGACGCGGGGCCGCACGACGTGGCGGCGCTGCTGGGCGCCCGGGACCCGCGCACCCAGCTGCTCCCGGTCGGCCAGGACGGCTTCCTCGCGGCCCGGTTCGCCGAACGCTGGGGCGATGTGCGCAGGAGCGTGCGGGCGCTGCGGGACGCCGTCCTGGACGCCCTGCGCGACGACACCGCCTCACGGGCGCTGCGGTCCGGGTCCCCGATGAGCCGGGCGCTCGGCACCCGGCTGCCCGTGGCGCAGGGGCCGATGACCCGGGTGAGCGACGGGGCCCCGTTCGCCGCGGCGGTGGCCCGCGACGGGGCGCTGCCCTTCCTCGCCCTGGCCCTGGCGGACGGCGCGCGGACCCGGGCGATGCTCGCCGAGACCCGGGACGCGGTGGCCGGCCTGCCCTGGGGGGTGGGCGTGCTCGGCTTCGCGCCGGAGGACGTGCGCACCGCGCAGCTGGAAGCCGTACGGGAGCTGCGGCCGACGCACGCGATCATCGCGGGCGGACGCCCTTCCCAGGCGCAGGCGCTGGAGCGGGACGGCATCCGCACCTTCCTGCACGTGCCGTCGCCGGGGCTGCTGCGGCAGTTCCTGGAGGCCGGGGTGCGCCGGTTCGTCTTCGAGGGCTCCGAGTGCGGCGGGCACGTCGGCCCCCGGGCCGGCTTCGCGCTCTGGGAGGCCCAGCTGGCGGTCCTGGAGGACTTCTCGGCCGTCCACGGAGCCGACGGCCTGGAGGTGTTCTTCGCGGGCGGAGTGCACGACGAGCGGTCCGCCGCGATGGTCGCCGCGCTGGCCGCCCCGCTCACCGCGCGCGGCGCGGCCGTGGGCCTGCTGATGGGCACCGCGTACCTGTTCACCGAGGAGGCCGTCGCCCACGGCGCCATCCGGCCGCTGTTCCAGCGGCAGGTCGTGGACGCCGAGCGCACCACCCTGCTGGAGTCGGCGCCGGGCCACGCCACCCGCTGTCTGCCGAGCCCGTTCGCCGCCGGCTACCGCGAGCAGGAGAGGCGGCTGCGCGCGGAGGGCGCCGGGGACCGGCAGACCTGGGAGGCCCTGGAGCGGCTCAACGTCGGACGGCTGCGCATCGCGAGCAAGGGCGTCACCCGGGACCCCGACGGCGCCCTCGCCCCGGTCGACGAGCGGCGCCAGCTCGCCGAGGGCATGTTCATGGCCGGGCAGGTGGCGGTGCTGCGCTCGGCGACCACCACGCTCGCGGCGCTGCACACGTCCGTGACGGAAGGTGCGGCCGTTCAACTCTCTGAGCGTGCGGCCGAGTCGGGCGCGGTGGAGCCGCAGCGGGAGCCCGCCGTCCCGGCCCCGTTGGACGTCGCCGTCGTCGGGATGGCCTGCATGTTCCCGCAGGCGCCCGACCTGCCCGCCTTCTGGGCCAACGTGGTGGGGGGCGTCGACGCGGTCGGCGAGGTGCCGGCCGACCGCTGGGACCCGGCCGTCCACCACGGCACGTCGACCCCGTCCAAGTGGGGCGGCTTCCTCCCCCGCATCCCCTTCGACCCGCTGCGGTACGGCATCCCGCCCACGTCGCTCGGCAGCATCGAGCCCGTGCAGCTGCTCTCCCTGGAGGCGGCCCGGCGCGCCCTGGAGGACGCCGGGTACGGCGACGGCGAACGGGACTTCGACCGCTCCCGCACCTCGGTGGTGTTCGGCGCGGAGGCGGGCAGCGACCTGTCGAACGCGGCCACGCTGAGGGCGGTGCTGCCCTCCTTCCACGGTTCCGTGCCGGCCGGACTGGACGAGCAGCTGCCACGGCTCACCGAGGACTCCTTCCCCGGCATGCTCGCCAACGTCATCTCCGGCCGGATCGCCAACCGGCTCGACCTCGGCGGCGCCAACTACACCGTCGACGCCGCCTGCGCCTCCTCGCTGGCCGCGGTGGACGTCGCCTGCAAGGAGCTGTCCGGCGGGACCTCCGACCTGGTGCTGTGCGGCGGCGCCGACCTGCACAACGGCATCAACGACTACGTGCTGTTCTCCTCCGTGCACGCCCTCTCCCCCACCGGCCGCTCCCGCGCCTTCGACGCCTCGGCGGACGGCATCGCCCTCGGCGAGGGCGTGGCCTGCCTCGTCCTCAAGCGGCTCGCGGACGCCGAACGCGACGGCGACCGGGTCTACGGCGTGATCAAGGGCCTCGGCTCCTCCAGCGACGGACGGTCCCTGGGCCTCACCGCGCCCCGGCCCGAGGGCCAGCGCACCGCTCTGGAACGCGCCTACCGCAACGCGGGCGTCTCCCCCGCCGACGTCGGTCTGGTCGAGGCGCACGGCACCGGGACCGTCGTCGGCGACCGCACCGAACTGCGTGTCCTCGGCGAGGTGTTCGCCGGGGCCGGGGCGGCACCCGGCTCCTGTGTCATCGGCTCGGTGAAATCGCAGATCGGGCACACCAAGTGCGCCGCCGGACTCGCCGGGCTGATCAAGACGCTGCTCGCCCTGCACACCGGCGTCCGGCCCCCCACCCTGCACGTCGAGGCGCCCAACGCCGCCTGGGACGCGGAGCGGAGCCCCTTCGCCTTCCACGCGCGGGCCCGGCCCTGGGCGGCGCCACCCGGGGAACGGATCGCCGGGGTCAGCGCGTTCGGCTTCGGCGGCACCAACTTCCATGTGGTGGTGAGCGCGCACGCCGGCGGAACGCCACCGGTGCGGGGACTGGACGCCTGGCCGGCCGAACTGTTCGTCTTCCGCGGGCGGGACGCCGCCGCGGCCCGGCGCGCGGTGGACGAACTCCTCGCGGCGGCGCAGGCGCAGGGCGCCCGCTGGCGTCTGCGCGACCTGGCGCTGAGCGCGGCACGCCGGTCGGACGCGAGCGGGGAACCGGCGTGGATCGCGGTCGTGGCGACCGATGTGGACGACCTGGTGGACAAGTTGCGGCGGCTGTCGGGCGATCCGGCCGGGCTCGACGCCGTGCGCGGGATCCACCGGGCCACGCCCGGTGAACCCGGTGACGGCAAGGTCGCGTTCCTCTTCCCGGGGCAGGGCAGCCAGCGCACCGGCATGCTCGCCGACCTCTTCGTCACCTTCCCGGAGCTGCGCCCCTACCTGGAGCTGGGACGCGCCCACGCGGACGCGCTGTATCCGCCGGCCGCGTTCGACGACGCCGTGCGCGACCGTCAGCAGGCCGCGCTGACCGACACCCGGGTGGCGCAGCCGGCCCTCGGTGTCGCCGGGCTCGCCGCGCACGCCGTGCTCGGCGCCGCCGGGGTCGTCCCGGACATGGCCGCCGGGCACAGCTACGGCGAGCTGGTCGCCCTGTGCGCGGCCGGCGCCCTGAGCCCGGAAACCCTGCTGGAGCTGAGCGCGGAGCGGGCGGCGGCGATCCTGGCCGCCGCGGGCGTGACCGGGCCGGCCGGGGCGAGCGGGTCCGGCGGGGAGGCGGAGGCCGCCGGCGGGGATCCCGGGACGATGGCCGCCGTGGCCGCCGGCGCCGAGGACGTGGTGCGGGCGCTGCGGACGGCGGGGGCGCCGGACTCCGTGGTCGTCGCCAACCGCAACTCGCCCGAGCAGACGGTGATCTCGGGCCCGACGGACGCCGTCACCGAGACCGTACGGCTGCTGCGCGAGGCGGGTCTGGGGGCCAAGCGCATCCCCGTCGCCTGCGCGTTCCACAGCCCGCTGGTCGCCGGTGCCGCCGACCGGTTCGCCGAGGCGCTGGCGGCCCGGCCCGTGCACGCGCCCGAGTTCCCCGTGTGGTCCAACCGCACCGCGGCGCCGTACCCCGGGGAACCGGACGCCGTACGGGCCGCGCTCGCCGCCCAGATCGGGGCCCCGGTCGCCTTCGCCGAGCAGATCGAGGCGATGTACGAGGCGGGTGCGCGCGTCTTCGTGGAGGCCGGTCCCGGGTCGGTGCTCACCAGGCTGGTCGGGCAGATCCTCGGCGACCGTCCGCACCGCGCGGTGGCCTGCGAGCCCCGCCCCGGCGGCGGTCTGCGCGACTGGCTCGACGCCCTGGCCCGGCTCGCCGTCGCGGGCCGGCCGGTCCGCACGGAGTGGCTGCTGCGCGGCCGGGACGCCGTGGACGCGGTACGCACGCCCGTGCCCGCGCGCCCCGGCTGGACGGTCGACGGGCACCTGGTCCGCACCGCCGACGGCGCCCTCCTGCCGGGCGCGCTCGCACCGGCCCGACGAGTCGTGGAACCCATCGAGAGGACCGTGGCGACTGTGACGACGAACCCACCGCACGGCGTCCCGTCCGACCGGGACGCGCTGATCTCCGAGTTCCTGCGCACCAGCCGGGAGATGATCGCCGCCCAACGGGACGTGCTGCTCACCTACTTCGGCGCCGCGCCGGGCGCGCGGCCCGCCCCCGTCGCGGGGCCCGCGCAGGTGATCCAGGCGCTGCCCACCGTGCCCGCCGGACAACCGGCGGTGCCCGCCGCCGCGCCGGACCGGGAGCAGGCCCCGGTGCCGCGGACGCCTGCCGACGGGGACTCCGCCCCGCCCGGGCCGGACGGGCCCACCGGACCGGCCGACGTGCTGCGGATCGTGCTGGAGATCATCAGCGAACGCACCGGCTACCCCGTGGACATGATCGAGCCCGACCTCGACCTCGAGGCCGACCTGAGCATCGACTCCATCAAACGCGCCGAGATCGCGGGCGAGCTGGCCAGGCGCCTGGGCTCGGCGGCCGGTGCGGACCTCGCCTCGCTGGACGACGACGCGCTGGAGGAACTGGCGAAGGCGCGCACGGCCGCCGCGGTGACCGACTGGCTGACGGCCCGGCTGACCGCGCCGGACGGCCCCGACGGACCGGACCCGGTGCACACGCCGGACGCCCCGGGCGCACCCGCCGCCTCGCCCGCTCCCCCGCACACGCCTCCCGCGGATCACCCCGGCCGGCCCGTGCCGGCCACGGCGGGCCCGGGGGCCGGGGAAGCCGCGGAGACCGGGGAGGCCTCGGTGCCGGCGTCCGGGGGCGCGCCGGAGGTGTCCGGTGAACCTCCCAGGAGGTACGTCCTGCGGCCGGTCCTGCTCGACGGCGCGACAGGCGACCGGGGCGGCGAACGGGCCGGTGACCTGACGGGCGCCGGCGCCGCCCAGGACTGCGCCCCGACCGCCGTGCTCGCGGGCACCCGGTGGATCCTGCTGGGCGAGGCCCCCGAGACCGCGGCCCGGCTGCTGTCCTACGGCGCGCAGGTCGCCGTACGGGCACGGGACCACCTGGTGACGGAGGCGGACGGGCCCGTGGACGGCGTGCTCCATCTCGGGGCGCTCGCGGACGGGGGCGACGGCCCCGTGCTGCCGGACGCCTTTCCCGTCCTGAAGGCGGCCCTGGCGAGCGGTCCGCGCACGCTGCTGTGCGTCCGCGGCGCCGACGACGGGGCACCCGACGCCCGGACGGCGGGACTGCGCGGCCTGTTCAGGACCGTGGTGCGCGAGTACCCGCGGACCGCGGCCCGGCTCGTCGAACTCGCCGACGTCTCGCCCACCGCCGTCGCGGACGCCGTGGCCGCGGAGGCCGTCGCGCCCGACCGCCTCCCGGTGGTGCTGCGGACCGCGGCCGGCCGGCACGGCTTCGAGCTGGTGGAGGCGCCGCTCGGGACGCTGGGCAGCACGGGCGCCGGACCGGCCGGGGACGGCGCGGCCGAGGCGGCGGCGCTGGGACTGGACCGGGACTCGGTGGTGCTGCTCGCGGGCGGCGCGCGGGGCATCACCGCGCAGTTCGCCGCAGCGCTCGCCGGTGCCGCCCGCTGCCGGCTGGAACTGCTGGGCCGCACCCCCGCGCCGGACGGCCCCGAGGCCGCGGACACGGCGGCCGCCCGCACCCCGGCCGAACTGCGGGCCGTGCTCGCGGCCCGCGGCGGCGGCACCCCGGCGGACATCAACCGGGCGGCCGCGCTGCTGCTGGCCCAGCGGGAGATCACGGCCACGCTCGCCGAAGTGGCGGCGCTCGGCGGCCGGGCCCGGTACCGCTGCGTCGACTTCCGGGAGCCCGGGGCGGTCCTCCAGGCCGTGAAGGAGATCCACGCCGAGCACGGCCGGCTGGACGGCGTGGTGCACGCCGCCGGAGTGATCGAGGACAAGCTCGTCGCGGAGAAGACCGCCGAGTCCTTCCAGCGGGTCTACGCCACCAAGGCGACCGGCGCGGACGCCCTGCTCACCGCGCTCGCGGACCTGTCCACCGCGCCCGCGTTCACCGTGCTGTTCGGCTCCGTCTCGGCCGTCCTCGGCAACCGGGGCCAGGTGGACTACGCGGCCGCCAACGACGCGCTGGAGACCCTCGGCGCGGCGTTCGCCGCCCGCACCGGGCACCGCGCGCTGACCGTGCACTGGGGGCCGTGGGCGCCCGCGCCCGGACACGCCGGCATGGTGGGCGCGGAGCTGGCCCGCGCCTACGCGAGGCGCGGGGTCGGGCTGATCGATCCCGAGGAGGGGACCGCGGCGCTGCTGCGGGAGCTGGCCTGGGGCGACGAGTCCGCCACGGCCGTCGTCTACACCGCCTCGGGCTGGTGACCGCGCGGTGATGTCACCCCGACAGGGCGCCGGCGGACCGTCGGTGACGGCCTCTCAGGTGCCGGTCGCCATCGTCGGCATGTCCGTCATGCTGCCGGGCGCCGCCGACCTGGACGCGTACTGGCGGAACCTGCGCGACGGCGTGGACGCCGTCGGCGAGGTGCCGCCGGGGCGCTGGGACGCGGCCTACTACCGCCCCGGCACCGCGTCCGGTCCCGCCGTGGCGGACCGGGTGTACGCGCGGCGCGGCGGGTTCGTGGACGCGCTCGCCGAGGTGGAGGTCACCCGGTTCGGGATCATGCCGCACTCGGTGGCCGGGACGGAGCCGGACCAGCTGATCGCGCTGCACGTGGCCTCGGCCGCCCTCGACGACGCGGGGGGACGGGACCGGCTGCCCGACCCGGGGCGGGTCGGCGTGGTCCTCGGACGGGGCGGCTACCTCACCCCGGGCCTGGTCCGGCTCGACCAGCGGGTCCGCACCGCCGGACAACTCGTGCACACGCTCGGGGAGTTGCTGCCCGACCTGACCCCCGGCCAACTCGACCGCGTCCGTGAGGCGTTCACCGAGCGGCTCGGCCCGGACAGCCCCGAGGCGGCGATCGGCCTGGTGCCCAACCTGGCCGCGTCCCGGATCGCCAACCGGCTCGATCTGCGCGGGCCCGCCTACACCGTGGACGCGGCCTGCGCCTCCTCGCTGGTCGCCGTGGACCAGGCGGTCGGCGAACTCGCCACCGGACGCTGCGACCTGATGCTCGCGGGCGGGGTCCACCACTGCCACGACATCACCCTGTGGAGCGTCTTCTCCCAGCTGCGCGCCCTCTCCCCCAGCCAGCGCATCCGCCCCTTCCACCGGGACGCCGACGGCATCCTGATCGGCGAGGGGACCGGCGTCGTCGTCCTCAAGAGGCTGGCCGACGCGGAACGCGACGGCGACCGGGTGTACGCCGTGATCCGCGGGACCGGGGTGGCCGGCGACGGCCGCGCGGCCGGGCTGGTCAACCCCGATCCGGGCGGTCAGGCGCGGGCCGTGCGGCAGGCGTGGCGGGCCGCCGGTCTGGACCCGGCCGAGCCGGGCTCGCTGGGGCTGCTGGAGGCGCACGGCACCGCGACCCCGGCCGGCGACGGAGCCGAACTGGCCACCCTGGCCGATGTGTTCGGCCCGGGTGACGAGGACGCCGTCGTGGGCTCGGTCAAGTCGATGATCGGGCACACCATGCCCGCCGCCGGGGTCGCGGGCCTGGTCAAGGCCGCGCTCGCGGTCCACCACGGCACGCTGCTCCCCACGCTGCACTGCGACGACCCGCATCCCGCCCTGGCCCGCACCCGCTTCCGCACCCTGGAGAAGGCGGCCGACTGGGAGACGGGCCCCGGGCAGCCGGTGCGCCGGGCCGCCGTCAACGCCTTCGGGTTCGGCGGGATCAACGCGCACGTGGTGCTGGAGGAGGCGCCGGGAGCCCGGGGGCCCCGCGCGACGGCGGCTGCCCGGCCGGCGCTCGCGGTCGCCGAGCCGGAGCGCGTGCTGCTGCTCGCCGCCGGTTCCCCCGCCCGTCTCGCCGCGCTGCTGGACGCCGACGACGCCACGGTGCGGGCCGCCGGACTCGCCGCGTCCCTGCCGCACCCGGACGCGGGTCCGGCCCGCCTCGGCGTCGTCGAGCCGAGCGCGAAACGGCTCGCGCTGGCGCGCCGCGCGGTCGCCGCCGGACGCGCCTGGCACGGCCGCGGTGACGTCTGGTTCCGGCCCGGACCCCTGCTGGGCGCCGGGCGGGGCACCCTGGCGTTCCTGTTCCCCGGTCTGGAGGGCGACTTCACCCCGCGGGTCGACGACGTGGCCGCCCACTTCGCGCTGCCCGCGCCCGCGGTCGCCGGGGACCGGACCGGCGACGTCGGCCGGCACGGCTTCTCGGTCGTCGCCGTCGGCCGGCTCCTCGACGCGGCACTGCGCCGCAGCGGGATCGTGCCCGACGCGGTCGCCGGACACAGTGTGGGCGAGTGGACGGCCATGACGGCGGGCGGAATGTACGCCGGGGACGAGGTCGACGCGTTCATGGCGGGCTTCGACCCCGACTCGGTGTCGGTGCCCGGGCTGGCCTTCGCAGCGGTCGGCGCGTCCGCCGAGCGGGTCCTGGCCGCCCTGCGCGACGAGGGCGGGACCGGGGCGGGCCTGGTCCTCTCCCACGACAACGCGCCGGGCCAGTCGATGGTGTGCGGCCCCGAGCCGGCGGTGGAGGAGTTCGTACGGGCCTTCCGCGCCCGGGGCGTGCTCAGCCAGGTGCTGCCGTTCCGTTCCGGCTTCCACACGCCCATGCTGGAACCGCATCTCGGCCCGATCGAGGAGGCCGCCCGACGGTTCCGGCTGCGTCCGCCGCACACACCGGTCTGGTCGGGCACCACGGCCGCGCCCTTCCCCCGCGACGAGGCGGGGGCACGGGCCCTGTTCGTCCGCCATCTGCTGGAGCCGGTCCGCTTCCGGCAGCTGACCGAGGCGCTGTACACGGCAGGCCACCGGGTCTTCGTCCAGGCGGGTCCCGGTCAGCTGGGCTCCCTGGTCTCCGACACCCTGGGCGAACGCGACCATCTGGTCGTCGCCGCCAACTCGCCGCACCGCACCGGCCTCGCCCAGCTGCGCCGGGCGGCCACCGCGGTATGGACGGCGGGAGCCGCGGTCGCGCCCGCCCTGCCGCCCGGCACGGACCGCGACTCCCCACGCACCCGCCCCGGGCGGACCGGACGACCACCGGTACGGCTCGACCTGGACGGCGCGCTGGTGTCCCTCGCGCCGGAGCGGCTCGCCGAACTGCGCGCCGGACTCACCGCGCCGCGTACCGTGGGGCCCTCCTCCTCGGACACGGCGGGCCCTGTCGGCGGGTCGGGGCTGGAGGCGCTGGCCGGGGGCTCGCCGATGGCGGCGGAACTGTCCGCCCTGCTCCGGGAGACGGCGGACACCGCGGCGGCCCTCATGACGGCGCGAGCCCCGGCATCCGTACCGGCTCCCGCACCCGCACCTGCTTCCGCGCGAGCGGCCGGACCCTGGCGCGGCAGCGTGCGGGTCTCCCCCGAGGCCATGCCGTATCTGCTGGACCACTGCTTCTTCCCCCAGCGGCCCGGCTGGCCCGACGTCGCCGACCGGTGGCCGGTCGTCCCGGCGACGACGATCGTGCAGCACATCATGGACGCCGTCCGGCAGGCGGCGCCCGGCCGGGTGCCGGTCGCCGTGCACGGCGCGCGCTTCGAGGAGTGGCTCACCGCCACACCGGCCGTCGACGTGCCCGTGACCGTCACGGCCGAGGGCGCGGACCGGCTCGCCGTCTCCTTCGGCCCGCGGGCCCGTGCCACCGTCGAACTGGCCGATGCCCATCCGCTCCCGCCCCCTGCCCCCTGGGCCGTCGACCCCGGCACCGAGCGCGTCCCGGAGCACACCGCGGCGCAGCTCTACGACGAGCGGTGGATGTTCCACGGCCCGGCCTTCCAGGGCGTCACCGAGCTCACCGCGATCGGCGACCGCCATGTGCGCGGGGTGATCACCGCCCCGGCCGCTCCCGGTGCGCTGCTGGACAACGTCGGCCAGATCCTGGGCTACTGGATCATGGCGACCCGCACGGAACGGACCGTGGTGTTCCCCGTGGGGATGCGGGAGATGCGCTTCCACGGGCCGCACCCGGCGCCGGGCAGCGAGGTGGGGTGCCTGGTGCGGATCACCGGGCTGACCGACGCGTTCCTCGAGGCCGACGTGCAGCTGACGGTCGGCGGGACGGTGTGGGCGCAGCTGCACGGCTGGCAGGACCGCCGCTTCGACAACGACCCCGAGACCCGGCCCGTCGAGCGCTTCCCGGGGCGCCACACGCTGTCGCGGACCCGTCCCGGCGGCTGGCAGCTGCTGCACGAACGGTGGCCCGACCTGGCCTCCCGGGAGCTGATCATGCGCAACTCCCTGGGCGGACCGGAGCGTTCGCAGTACGCGGAGCACACGCCGCGCGGGCGCCGGCAGTGGCTGCTGGGCCGGATCGCGGTCAAGGACGCGGTACGGCAGTGGCTGTGGGACCAGGGCGAGGGTCCGGTCTTCCCGGCCGAACTGCGGGTGGGCAACGACGACCGGGGCCGCCCGTACGTCACCGGGGTGCACGGCCGGGAACTGCCACCGCTGGACGTGTCGCTGGCGCACTGCGCCGAGGCGGGCGTCGCGATCGCGCGGCCGCGCGGGCCCGGCCCGGGGCCGGGGATCGACATCGAGGAGGTCACCGACCGCGCTCCTGAGGCGCTCGCCGCGGCGCTCGGTGAGGCCGAACTGCGGCTGCTGCACCGCCTGTCGGCGGAGGGCGGCGATCCCGTGGCGCTGTGGTTCACCCGCTTCTGGGCGGCCAAGGAAGCCGTCGCCAAGGCGGAGGGGACCGGATTCGGCGGCCGGCCGCGCGACTTCACGGTGCTCGACGCGAGCCCGGCCGGTGACCGGCTGACCGTCGCGGGCCGCCTGGCCCGCGCCTACCCCGTGCACTGCGCGCCGGCGGCCAACCCGCCCCGGCTGCCCGCCCGTTCGTACGTAGTGGCCTGGACGACGGGACACCCCACCGCAGAGGAGTACGACACCCCATGACGCACCCCACCCCCCGCATCCCCGTCACCGCCGACGAGCAGGCCGTCCTCGCCGACGTCACCGGCATGCTCGCGCGGCTCCTGCGGGACGAGTACGGCCTCGACGACATCGGGATCGGCATGCGGACCACCTTCAACCGCGACCTGGAGCTGGAGAGCATCGACCTGGTCACGCTGGCCGGGCTGCTCCAGGAGCGCTACGGCGACCGGATCAACTTCGCCGAGTTCCTGGCCGGCATGGAGTTCGACGAGATCATCGAACTCACCGTCGGCCGGCTCGTCGAGTACGTCGTGACGAGCCTGAAGGCCGCGGAGGCGAGCTGAGCCATGGCGATGGTCGACACCGGCAGCGTCCGGTTGCACGTACAGCGGACCGGCCCCCGGCACGGCCGGCGGGCCGACGCGACCGTGGTGCTGGTGCACGGTCTGCTCACCGACAGCCTGGCCAGCTACTACTTCACCGTGGCCCCGGCGTTCGCGGCCGCGGGACTGGACGTCGTCATGTACGACCTGCGCGGCCACGGACGCAGCGAGCGGCCCGCCACGGGGTACTCGCTGGACGACGGCGTCGACGACCTGGCGGCCCTGCTCGACCGGCTCGGGGTGACGGGCCCCGTGCACCTGGTCGGCAACTCCTACGGCGGCACGATCGCGTTCGGCTACGCGGCCCGGCACCCCGGGCGGGCGGCGAGCGTCACCCTCGTCGAGTCCGAACCGGCCACCGCCGCCTGGGCGGTGAAGCTCGGCGGGATCCTGGACCGGGTCGTGACCGAGCTCGCGCACAACGAGGCCGACGCGATCGCCTGGATCACCGCGCACCGCAGCCACAACACCGCCCGCCTGGCCAGGGGCGCGGCCCGGCTCGCCCGGGAGACCACGCTCGGCCGGGACATCCCGGCCAGCCGCGTGCTGACGGAGGAGCAGATCGCCGCCGTGCGCTGTCCGGTGCTCGCTCTGTACGGGGGCGACTCGGACCTCGCCCTGCTCGCGCCGTGGCTGCGGTCGGTGCTGCCGGACTGCCGGACGGTGGTGATCCCGGGACATGAGCACTCGGTCCTCGTGGAGGCCCCGGGGACGGTCGGCGGGCACATCCTCTCCCTCGTCGAGGAGGCCGGGCGGGTGGCGGCGGAGGCGGCCCGGTGAGCCGGTTCCTGTTCGTCGTGCCTCCGCTGGCCGGTCATGTCAACCCGGTCGTCGGTGTCGCCGCCGAACTCGTCGCCCGGGGGCACCGGGTGGCGTGGGCCTGCGCCGACCCGGACCTCGTCGCCGGGCTGGCGGGCCCCGCGGCCGGCGAGGTCTACGCCTGCGGCCCGGCGCCGCGGGGCGAGCGGCCCGCGGACCTGCGCGGTCCGGAGGCGCTGAAGTTCCTGTGGGAGTGGTACCTGCTGCCGCTCGCCGAGACGATGGCGCCGGGCGTGCGGGCGGCCGTCGGGGCGTTCCGGCCGGACGTCGTGGTCGCCGACCAGCAGGCCTTCGCCGGCGCTCTGGTCGCGGAGCGGCTGGGGGTGCCGTGGGCGACCTCGGCGACCACCTCGGCCGAGTTCACCGACCCCCTCGCCGGGCTGCCCCGGGTCAGGGAGTGGCTGGCGGAGCGGCTGGCCGCACTGCGGGCGGCGATCGGCGACCCGGCGGGCACGGCCGACCCGCGGTTCTCGCCCCGTCTCGTCCTGGCCTTCAGCACACCTGAGTTGGCGGGCGGCGGCCCGCACGAGGGGGTGCGCTGGGTCGGTCCCTCGATCGCGGCCCGCCCCGCCGTGTCCGGGTTCCCCTGGGAGTGGCTGGACGGCGGCCGCGCGACCGTGCTGGTCACGCTCGGCACCGCCAACACCGACGTCGGCGGGCGCTTCCTGGACGTGTGCCGGGAGGTGCTGCGGGAGCGGGCCGACCGGGTGCAGGGCGTCGTCGTCGACCCGGGCGGCACGCTCGGCCCGCCCGGCGACGACAAGGACGTGCTGATCACGCCGTGGGTACCCCAGCTCGCCCTGCTGGAGCGGGTGGGCCGGGGGGCCGGTGCGCTGGTGTGCCACGCCGGGCACAACAGCGTGTGCGAGGCCCTGTGGCACGGGATCCCCCTGGTCGTGGCGCCGATCCGCGACGACCAGCCGGTCGTCGCCGGACAGGTCGTGGACGCCGGGGCCGGCAGGCGGGTGCGGTTCGGCCGGACCGGCGCGCGGCAGCTCGGCGCGGCCCTCGACGCCGTCCTGCACGAACCCGGGTACCGCGCCGCCGCGGCCCGCATCGGCACGGTGTTCCGCGCCGCGGGCGGGTCCTCCGCAGCGGCGTCCCATCTCGTGGACCTCGCAGGGGAGTTCGGATGAGCGAAGAGAGCAGGCCCGCCGAGCGGATCGCCGAGGCGCGTCCCGCCTACCTGGCGGACCTCGCGGCCGGCCCGGAACGCTTCCTCGAACCGCGGCGCTCCAGCTGCCCCTGGTGCGGTTCGCGGTCGCTGACCTGCCGGCTGCGCACCACCGACCTGCTCCAGCACAAGCCGGGCCGCTTCGTGCTGGACCGCTGCGAGGACTGCGGGCACACCTTCCAGAACCCGCGACTGAGCGCCGAGGGCCTGGAGTTCTACTACCGGGACTTCTACGACGGACTGGGCGAGAAGAAGCTCGGCGAGACGTTCGGGAGCCGCACGAAGATGTACCGGGGGCGGGCGGAGTCGATGCTGGCGCACGACCCGGAGCCGAAGACCTGGCTGGACGTCGGCACCGGCCACGGCCACTTCTGCGCGGCCGCCCGCGAGGTGCTGCCCGCGACGGCCTTCGACGGGCTCGATTTCACCGACGGCGTCGAACTGGCTCAGCGCGAGGGCCGGGTGCGGCACGGCTACCGGGGCAGCTTCCCCGACCTCGCGCCCGAACTCGCCGAGGGTTACGACGTGGTGAGCATGTTCCACTACCTGGAGCACAGCACCGACCCCGACCGTGAACTGCGGGCCGCGCTCGGGGCGGTGCGGCCGGGGGGCCATCTGCTGATCGAGGTGCCCGATCCCGAGAGCCGTTACGCGCGGCTGCTGGGGCGGTGGTGGCTGCCCTGGCTCCAGCCGCAGCACCTGCACTTCGTCCCGGTGGCCAACCTCCGCGAACGGCTCACGGAGCTGGGGTTCACGGTGGTGGCGGAGCAGCACGCCGAGCCGCACGACCCGGTCGACCTGCTGGCCGCCGTGTGGCTGGCGCTGGACCACACGGCGCCGCGGGACGACGCGCCGTGGCTGCCGCGGCCGCCGAACGGGGCGCGCCGCGCGCTGCGCGCGGCGCTGCTGATCGCGGGCATCCCCGTACTCGTCGCGGCGACCCTGCTGGACCGGTTCGCGGTGCGCCCGCTGGCGCACCGGCTGGGCCTGGCCAACGCGTACCGGATCGTCGCCCGCCGGGAGTGACGGACGGGTGCGCACCGGGGTCCCGCCGTGTTAGCTTCCCCCCGTTGAGTTCGACAGGAATCCTGTCGATCGTTGGTACGGCTCGACGAACGGAACCCCATGTCCCTCCTGGCCAGACCGGCGGTGGCCGCCCTCGCCGCCAAGACGATGCAGGGCCTCACGCGGCTGGCGGGCCGCCGGACGCGCGGGGCGGGGTCCACCGCCTTCTGGCAGGCCCGCCTGCCCGAGTACCCGCGGGACGTCACCGCCCACACCGTCCCGACCTCCGTCGCCCCGGCGCCGGTGACGGTGTACCGGCCGCCCGCGGGGACGGCCCACCGCCCGCCGGTGCACGTCAACTTCCACGGCGGCGGCTACGTCATGTCGATGCCCGAGGTGGACGACGCCCTGTGCCGGGCGCTCGCCGCCGAGGCGGGGGTCGTCGTGATCAACGTCCGGTACGTCGTCGCGCCGCAGCACCCGTTCCCCGGCCCGACCACCCAGGCCTACGACGTCGTCCGCTGGGTCGCCGAGCACGGCGCGGAGCACGGGTGGGACGGCGGGCGCCTCACCGTGGGCGGGCAGAGCGCGGGCGGCGGACTGGCGGCGGCCGTTGCACGCCAGGCGCTGGAGCGGGGCGGGCCGTCCGTCGCGCTCCAGGTGCTGCACTATCCGCCGCTGGATCTCGCGACCGGCGCGAAGGACAAGAAGGCCGCCGTGGCCAGGCCCCTGCTGCGGCCCTGGATGGCGGAGGTCTTCGACACCTCGTACGTGCCGGACCCGCGCGAGCGGACCCACCGGCTCGTCTCGCCCGCGCACGCCGGTGACACCGCGGGCCTGGAGGGGATCGCCCCGGCGCTGGTCGTCACGGCCGGGCACGACCTGCTCAGGGACGAGGCGGTGCGCTACGCGGAGCGGCTGCGCGCGGCCGGCGCCCTCGCCGGACACCACGACGTCGCCGGGGCCGACCACGGCTACGACACCAAGGACGAGGAAAAAGCCCGCGATACCTATCTGTTGATGGCCCGTCACATCCGAAAGGCGACCGCCGCGGACGCTCCACGGACGGGCTGAGACGTCACAACCGGTGCACGCCGGCCCCGTCCATCAGTTCCGGGGCCTCTGCGCACCGGCGGCTCAGCCGTCGCCGGAGGTGCCGCCGAAGACGGCGTCGGCGATGTGCCCGGCGATCGCCATGGAGGCCGTGGCGGCCGGCGAGGGCGCGTTGCGGACGGCGGTGACCCGGCCCACGCGGTGGATGCGGAAGTCGTCGACGAGGGTGCCGTCCCGGTCGAGGGCCTGGGCGCGCACTCCGGCGCCTCCGCGTACGACGTCCCGGACGCCGACGCCGGGGACGTACAGCCTCGCGTCCTTCATGAAGGCCGCCGCCGAGAACGACCCCCGGTACTCCCTGATGCCCGTGCGCCAGTGCCGGGCCGCCATCCGCCAGGTGCCGGGGTAGGCGGCCAGGCCGAGCAGGTCCGCCGGGGAGATCCGGGTGCGGGTGTAGCCCTCCCTGGCCAGGGCGAGGACCGCGTTGGGCCCGACCTCCACGGAGCCGTCGACGCGGGGCGTGAAGTGGACGCCGAGGAACGGGTAGCGCGGGTCGGGCACCGGGTAGATCAGACCGCGCACCAGGTCCGTGCGCTCCGGTCTGAGGAGCATGTACTCGCCCCGGAACGGGACGATGCGGGGATCGCGCCGGTCCCGCGCGAGCCCGGCGACCGTGTCGGAGTGCAGTCCGGCGCACAGCACCAGCCGGTCCACCCGCACGCGTTCGGCCCCGGAGACCACCTCGATGCCGCCGGGCACCTCGCCGACGCCGGTGACCTCGAAGCCCGTGCGGACCTCCCCCCCGGAGCCGACGACGTCCCCGGCGAAGGCGCGGGCGATCGCCGGGTAGTCGGTGATCGCGGTGCGCGGGGAGTACAGGGCCGCGATCCCGCCGGCGTTCGGCTCGATCTCCCGGATCTCCTCGCGGGAGACCTTCCGCAGGTCGGGCACGTGGTTGTGCTTGGCCCGGTCGTACAGGGCGTTCATCCGGCCGAGCTCGTCCTCGCGGACGGCGACCACCAGTTTGCCGATCTCCCGGTACGGCAGCCCGCGGTCCTCGCAGTAGGCGCGCAGCAGGGCCACGCCCCGTACCGTGAGGTCGGCCTTGAGGCTGCCGGGCGTGTAGTAGATGCCGGCGTGCACGACGCCCGAGTTGTGCCCGGTCTGGTGGAGCGAGACCTCCTGCTCCTTCTCGAAGACGATGACCCGGGTACCGGGCCTGCTCAGGGCGATCTCGCGGGCCGTGGCCAGACCCACGATGCCCGCCCCGACGATGCCGATCGTCTCGTCAGCCATCGGCGCCTCCTCTCCGTTGTCGTCGCCGCCGATTCTGTCCCGGCGCCCGCCGATCGTCAGCCCCCGAAGTGGACGGCGCCCTGCCCGCATTCGGCCTCGTCGGCGAAGCGGTGGGCGAAGGCGAGGCCGCGGGTGAACAGCGCGGCCGCGAGCCCGAATCCTGAGTCGTCGACCGCGCGCAGGACGAGGACCGGCCCGAAGACCTCCTCGCGCCGGACAGCCATGTCTTGGGGAGGGACGGCGGCGGGAACCGGATCACCGGCGGAGTCAGCGTCCGTCCCGTCGGGCCGGGTTCAGCGCACGCCCGCCGCGACCGCCTCCATGACGACCTCGGCGACGAGCGCGGGCTGTTCCACGAGCGCGAAGTGTCCCGAGTCGGGCACCGTGACGGTGCGGATCCGCGGGCAGGCCTCCAGGCCGCGCCGCTCCTCGTCGGTCAGACCGATCTCGTCGTGGTCGCCGCGGACCACCCAGGCAGGCACCCCGGCCCCGCACAGTCTCGGGACCAGCGAGGGGTACCGGTCCAGGTAGGCGTAGTACTCACGGACCATCCGGCGGCACGTCGTCGGGTCGTTGCCGGTCATCGCCGCCGCCAGCGCCTCGGCGCGCCGCGGCGGCAGTTGGCGCTTCACGCCCACGGGCAGCAGCTTCAGCATGGCCGCCCAGACCGCGCCGCGCAGCACCGGCACCCGGTGCAGGCCGTTGAGCAGGGTCAGGAACGTCGCCTCGTCGCCGCGCGAGAAGGTCGGCGAGAGCAGTACCAGCGGGCCCGTGAAGAGGCCGAGCGCGGCCATCTCCAGCGCCACGTTCGCGCCGAGGCTGTGCCCGACCACCGTGTCGCAGCCGGCGTCCGCGGCGAAGCCGGCCATCAGCCGGGCGTAGTGCTCCATGGACACGTCTTCGGGCGCTTCGGTGGGCCCGAAGCCCGGCTGGGTCACCGCGACCATGTCGAGCCCCGCGAGGGCCGGCTCGGCCATGACGTCCGCGTAGAACTCGGTCGTGCACAGCGCGCCCGGAATCATCAGCACCCGGTGCGGCGCGCCCCGCACCCCCGCCCGCCGAACCTCCCACCGCTCACCCATACCCCGATCGTCCAACCGATCCCCACCCCCCGCACCTTCAGGGGCGCGGGGAACTGCGCGACAAGCCCCCACCCACCCGCAGCCGACAACGCCGCGCCCCCCTCCCCCACCCCAAGCCGTGCGCAGCACTACACCGCGCCCACCACCTCCCGCCCCGCCCCCCGCGAAGCCCCCTTCGCACTGCGCAGCGCGGCGATGCCGATGAACACCATGGACGACAGGCCCGCGAGGGCGAACGCGGTGAATCCCCGGTCCCCGTGGTTCGAGGCGAGCAGCTGACCGCCCAGCCACGGGCCGAAGACGGCGCCGAAGCGGCCCATGCCGGAGGTCCAGCCGACGGCGGTGGCCCGGTTGCCGGCGGAGGAGCGGATGGAGACGGTCGCGTAGATCATCGTCTGGGCACTGTTGAGGAAGACACCGGTGAGGAAGACGACGACCATCGTCACGGCCATCGGCATGTGGACACTGAGCAGGAACACGCCGGCGGCGGTCAGCGCGAACCAGATCGCGGAGATGCGCGGCGCGCCGAACCGGTCGGCCGCACGCCCGGCGGCCAGCATGCCCACGATGCCGCCGAGGTTGAAGACGACCACGAAGGACAGCGCCGAACCGAGCGCGTAGCCCTCGGCCCGCATCAGGGTGGGCAGCCAGGTGGCGACGCCGTACACGAGGAGGAGACCGCCGAAGGAGGCCAGCCAGTACAGCAGGGTCTGGGTCCACTCCCCGCCGCGGAACAGGTCCTTGAGCGCGTTCCAGCGGTCGGCCGCGCCCTGCTTGCCGGACGTGGCGGCGGGCAGCTCGACGTCGTGGCGGGTGGCCAGTTCGCGGGCCTCGTCGGTACGGCCCTTGGCGAGGAGGAAGCTCAGCGACTCGGGCAGCAGTCTGGCGAGCACCGGGGCGAAGAGCAGCGGCAGGACGCACACCCAGAACGCGGCGCGCCAGCCGACCGGGTCGACGAGCCACTTGGCGACGTAGGCGGAGAGGATGCCGCCGGCGTGGTGGGCCGTCATCAGCAGGCCGATGACGAGGGCGCCGCGGCCGCGCGGGGCGTAGTCGCAGACCATGCTGATCGCGGTGGGCAGCAGACCGCCGAGGCCGACGCCCGCCAGGGTCCGGCCGAGGCCGAACACCTCGACGCTGCCGGCCATGGCACAGACGCCGGAGGCCAGCGAGAACAGGACCACGCACCCGACCATCAGGTTCTTGCGGCCGGTCCGGTCGGCGACGGTGCCCGCGGTGAGGGCGCCGACCAGCATGCCGAACGTGGCGTAGCTGCCGAGGTCGCCCGCCGTGTCCGGGGTGAGGCCGAAGGTCTTCGTCTCCAGCAGGTGGGGCAGCACCGAGCCGTAGATGAACATGTCGAGGCCGTCGAAGAGGACGGCCAGCCAGCACAGACCGACGACCAGGAGGGCCAGTCTGCTGCCGCGGGCGGACAGCACGGGGGAGGAGGACATCGTTGTTTTCCTCTCGTCCAGGAGGCGTTCCCTGGAGGGGACGAGTGAAGGGGGCCGGCGCGGCTCGTGCGGCTGACCCGGTGTGCGCAAGACGCTAAGGACCGGTCCCGAGAGAGTCAACACTTTTGTCAACAATCTCATCGACAATCCATCGGCCCCCTGGTCCGGCGCCCTGCGCACACCCGGAAGCGGGCTTCTCAGCCGACGGGCGGCGTGCCGTGCGTGTGGAACGACTCGATCGTCCTCAGCCCCCAGGCCTGCCCCTTCTTGCGCTCCTCCTCGGTCCAGGTGACGAGCGGCCAGTCCGGGGCCAGCACGAGGCGCGTGAGCGGGTTGCACAGCTCGATCCGGTTGCCGCCCGGCTCGTAGACGTAGAGGAAGAACGTCTGCTGGATGGCGTGCTTGTGCGGACCCGTCTCGATGAACACCCCGCTGTCGATGGCCAGGTCGGCCGCGCGCAGGATGTCCTCGCGGGTGTCGGTCGCGAAGGCGATGTGGTGCAGCCGCCCGGAACTGCCGGTCCAGTCCGAGGTGTAGACGACGTCGTACGACTTGTTCGTGTACGTCAGCCAGCGCGCCGCGATCCTCCCCGAGTCGAGGCGGATCTGCTCCGTGGGCCGGGCCCCCAGCAGGTTCTGCTGGAACTCGGAGTTGGCGAGCACGTCGGCGGCGAGGAAGTTGACGTGGTCCAGGCGCCGCACGCCCACGCCCCGGTTGGGTTTGGCCTGCGGCTGGTTCTTCAGCGCCGGCCTCAGCTCGTCGGGCGCCCGGTAGTACTCGCTCTCCCAGTACAGGGCGTGCTCGTGGCCGTCCGGGTCCGTGGTGACGTACAGCTTGCCGAGGCCGGGTTCGTCCTCGGTCCAGTGGCCGGTACCGCCCGCCGCCTCGATCGCCGCGACCCGGCGCCCAAGGGCCTCCTCGCCCGAGGTGCGCAGGGCCAGCCGGCCGAGGCCGGGCCGTTCGCGTGCGGTGAGCACCAGACTGTGGTGCTCGTAGTCGTCGAACGCGCGCAGGTAGACCGTGTCGCCGTCCTGCCCGTTGACGGTGAGCCCCAGGTAGTCCGTGAAGAACCCGACACTGGCGTCCAGATCCGGGGTGAAGAGCTGGGCGTGGCCGATGTGGGCGATGTCGCCGAGCGGCGGAGTCATCGTGGACCTCCAGGGGAGCGTGCGGGCAGGGGAGCCGTCCCGGGGGGCCGGGGGAAGACGATGCCGTCGAAGATCTTGCGGGCCGTGCGCACCACGGCGGTGCGGCGGGCGGAGGGGAGACCGCCGGGGGTCGCCCCGAGGCTACTTTCGATATCCAGGAATCCCGTGGGATGTTCTATGCGAATTCGGTCACTTCCGGCATCGATCCTCGCCAGGTCCGCTCCCACGCCGCCTTCGATCCGCAGGCCGGCGGCGACACCGGCCGCACCGAGTACCCCGATGGAGGGATGGCAGCGCACCGGAATGAAGGTGCGGGTGGTGACCGCGCCGCCGTCCCGGGGCGCGGCGAGCAGGGTGAGCTTGGGCACGGTGGTCCCCGAGACGTCACCGAGACCCATCAGACGGCCCGCCGCCAGCCGGATCCCGCGGAGGCGGTCGGCGAGCGCGACGTCCTCCTCCAGGTCCCGGGGCAGCTCGTAGCCGGTGACCCCGAGAGAGGCGGCCGCGATCAGCACCGTCGGCATCCCGTTGTCCACGCAGGTCACCGGCACGCCGTCGATCTCGTCCCGGACGCGGCCGGTGGGCAGCAGGGGGGCGTCGCCCGGCGGGAACTCGATCAGCACGGGCGCGGCCGTGCCCGGCACCCCGGAGATCTCGGCGTCGCCGGTGTACCGCACGCTGCCGCCCGGCGTGGGGAAGGCCGCCGTGGCGCGGCCGCCGGAGTTGACCATGCGGATCCGCACGGTGGTCCGCTCCTCCCCCGCGGCGACCAGGCCGCGTTCGACGGCGAACGGGCCCACACCGGCGAGGATGTTGCCGCAGTTCTGACGGTCACTCACCTCAGCCCGTTCGACGCCCACTTGGAGGAAGAGATAGTCGACGTCGGTATTCGGGTCGGCCGAGGGCGAGACCACGGCCACCTTGCTGGTGAGCGGGTGCGCCCCGCCCAGGCCGTCGGTCTGCCGCGGATCGGGACTGCCCATGACCCGCAGCAACAGCTCGTCGCGCAGCGCCGGTTCGGCCGGGAGGTCCGAGGCCAGGAAGTAGGCACCCTTGGAGGTGCCGCCCCGCATCAGCAGACAGGGCAGCGCCTCGGGCGGGCGGGTCACGAGGACTCCCCCCGGTACTCGTCGTACGTCCGGTACGTGACGCCGAGCCGCTTCAGCGTGTCCCGCAACCCGTACCGGTCCAGGCCGAGTTCGCCTTCGAGGAAGGCGGCGCGGGAGCGGGCCTCCTTGGCCTCGCGGGCCTGTGAGGCCTCCGCTGTGGCGCGGGCGCGCTCGCGCGGGACGACCACGACACCGTCGTCGTCGGCGAGGATCACGTCGCCCGGCCGGATCACCTGGCCGTCGATCGCGATCGGCACGTTGACCGAGCCGCCGGTGGCCTTGACGGTGCCCTGCGCGGACACCGCCCGCGACCAGGCGGGGAAGTCCATGTCCCGCAGTTCCTGCGTGTCGCGCAGACCGGCGTTGGTGATCAGGCCGCGCACCCCGCGCCGCTGGAGCGCGGTCGCGAACAGCTCGCCGAACATGCCGTCGGTGGACGGCGAGGTGGTGGTCACGACGAGGACGTCTCCCTCGCCGCACTGCTCGACGGCCGCGTGGATCATGAGGTTGTCGCCGGGCCAGCTCAGCACGGTCACGGCGGTGCCGGCGACCCGTACGCCCTGCTGGATCGGGCGGATCGCCGGACTCAGCAGGCCCGTCCGGCCCATCGCCTCGCCGACGGTGGCCACCCCGAAGCCGGCCAGCGCGTCGACGTCCGGCAGGTCGGCCTTCGGCGGGCCGGTGACGATGACGCCGCTCATGACAGCTCCCGGGCGATCTGCGGGTAGGGACGCATGTACGCCTCGGCCATCGTCCTGTGCGCCAGACCCAGGTTCGGGCCGGCGTTGCGCTTGAGCTGGACGCCCCGGCGCACGGCGAGGTCGGTGTAGTAGTCCCACAGGTGCTGCTGGGCGCCGAGGCACTCCATGGCCTTGCGCTTGGTCTCCCACACCTCGGTGATGTCGAGCAGGACCTCGGGCCTGAAGCCGCTCATCTCCGGCTGGTGAGGCTCGAAGTAGAAGACCGGCGGCGCGCCGATGATCTCGCCCTCACCCGGGTAGCCGATGGCCTGGGCGAGCACCCTCGCCTCCAGCGCCGTGCGGTGGGCGGCCGGGTGGTCGCCGTTGTAGGGGTCCTCGGTCGGGTGGGTGAGCACCACGTCCGGCTGGGTCTCGCGGTAGACGGCGACGAGCCGGTCGGTCAGCTCGGCGGTGGCCAGGAGCGGGTAGTCGCCGGCGTCGAAGAAGCGGACCTCGGCGCCCAGGGTGGCGGCGGCGCGCTCGGCCTCGTCCCGCCGCATCGCCTTGATCTCGTCGAGCGTCCTGCCCTCGCGCCACGCCTTGGCCGACTCGCCGCGTTCGCCGAAGGTCAGACAGGCGATGGTGACCTTCTCCCCGCGGGCGGCGGCCAGGGCGATGGCGCCGCCCGCCCGCCACACGAAGTCCCCGGCGTGGGCGGTGACGACAAGGGTCGATCGTGGGGGGCCGGCGGGCGCGTTGGGCTGGGTCATTCTCGGATCTCCTTGGTGACAGGTGGGCGCCCGCCCGGCGCAGCGGTGATCAGTCGCGCAACGCCTCGATCACGCTGGTCAGGTGGGCGCGGACGGCCGTCTCGGCCGCCCGGGGGTCCCTGGCCCGGATCGCTTCGATCATGGTCAGGTGCTCGTTCAGGGATTGCTGCGGCCTGCCGGGCCTCAGCGCCAGCTGGAAGCGGTGGCGCACCAGTTGGGCATTGAGCCGTTCCAGCAGTTCCTGCGCCGTCTGCTGTCCGGAGAACTCCCGGATGCGCAGGTGCAGTTCGTGGTTCAGCTCGGAGTAGGTGACCGGCTCGCCGTCGGCGACGGCCTTGGTCATCGCCGTGCCGAGGTCGGTCAGCCGCAGGAGCTGGTCGTCGTCGGCCGCGACGGCGGCCTTCGCCGCGCACAGCCCTTCGAGGACCATGCGGCACTCGGTGATGGCGACCGCTTCGTCCACGGTCACCACCCGCACCCGCGAGCCGCGGTTGCGGATCCGCTCGACGAGTCCCTGGGACTCCAGATCGATGAGTGCCGCGCGGATGCTGGCCCGCGTCACACCGAACTGCTCGGCGAGCTCGTTCTCCACCAGCCGCTGGGCCGGTGCCATCTCGCCGTGCAGGATCGCCTGCCGCAGCTGCGCGAGCGCATGCTGTCTGGCCTGCTCCCCGGTGCTCGGACGGGCTTCTTTCGGCATGGTTGCCCTCCCTGAGTGAGTGCCTGTCGAACCTAAATCTAGCGAAACAAGATTGTCAACAATTTTGTCCGCCGTATTGCGGGCCCAGGTCCGGGCCAGGCTCACGTCAGGTGGTGGGTCAGGGACCGCGAGGGCTACTTGATCACCGCGTTGGCTACGACCACGATCACGCCGAGCAGCGCGTCCACGGCCCCGGTCAGCACCGCGACCGCCCACGGACGGCGCGACGAGCGCGCGGTGATGAGACCCATGGCGAACAGCAGGACGATGTTCAGCGCGAACGCGGCGTACTCCACCCCGCCCGCCGGCCACCAGCCCCAGCCGGCGCCCGCCAGGATCAGCACGGTGGGCAGTACGGCCCCGACGAGAGGCCACTCCTCGACGAGGGTGCGCAGCGCGTCGCCCCGGCGGTGCGGGGCCCGCTCGGCGATGTAGTGGGCGTAGCCGTGCGCGAGGGCGGAGGCGCACGCGGTGACGAGCAGCCAGGCGGCGTCGTAGCGGCGGCTGTCGCGGGAGGTGTGCCCGTACTGGCTGAGCGCGGCGACCATCGAACTCGCCAGGACGGCGCCGTAGACACCGCCGAAGAGCAGGGCCTCGCGCCGGTCGTGCCCGTGCCGTTCGCGCGCCGCCGTGGTGTCGTCCGCCATGGGCTCCACGATCACCCGGCCCCCGGGCGGCCGCCAGCCGTGACGAAGTGTCCTCCCACCTGGACCGACGGTCCACACAGTGTCCAGAGCCGGGGGCCGGCGGGCCTCGCTAGGGTCGCCCCATGAGCGCCGACAGCACGAGCCCCGACAGCACGGCCGGCCCCCGTGGCCCCCTGCACCCCAGCTTCGTCCTCCACATCCCCGACGCCGACCTCGAGCCGGAACCGCTCGATCCGCGCCAGATTGTCGCCGGGAACCCCGAGGTGACCGGCAAGGTGGTGTGGGAGTCGGCGGACGGCTCCCGGGTCAGGGGGATCTGGCAGATCACGCCGGGCGTCGTCACCGACACCGAGGCGGACGAGCTGTTCGTGGTGATCAGCGGGTCGGCGACCATCGAGGTCGAAGGCGGTCCCACCCTGGACGTCGGCCCCGGCGACCTGGCCGTGCTGCGCGAGGGCGACCGGACCACCTGGACCGTCCACGAGACGCTGCGCAAGGCCTACGCCATCACCCTGTGAGCGCGGGCGGGCGCGCCGTCGTCCCCCGGACCTCCAGGGCCGGCGCGGCGAGGTGCTCTCGCCCCGGTCCACCGGGCCGTTCGAGGCGGTCCAGCAGACAGCGGGCGGCGCGGCGCCCGACCTCGTGGCCCGCGCCGTCGACGGTCGTGAGCCAGACGTGCCGCAGCCGCGAGATACCGGTGTTGTCGTAGCCGACCACCGACAGGTCGTCCGGCACGCGCAGACCCAGTTCCCCGGCCGCCGACAGCACGCCCACCGCCGTCATGTCGTTGACGGCGAACACCGCGGTGGGGCGGTCGGCGCGGGCGAGCAGCCGCACCGTCGCCCGGTAGCCGCCCTCCTCCGTCAGGTCACCGGCCGCGAAGAGCGCCTCGTGCCCCGGGCCCGCCTCCCGCATCGTGGCCTCGAAGCCGCGCCTGCGCAGCTCGGCGACGGCGCCGTAGCCCGTGAGGTGGGCGATGCGCCGGTGGCCGAGACCGAGGAGGTGCCGGGTGACCAGGCGGGCTCCGTGCTCGTCGTCGTCGGCCACCACGTCCACCGCGTCCGGCACCGGGTCGCGGGCCCCCGCGACGACGACCGGCATCCGGGCGGCCACGGTCTCCAGGGCCGCCGGATCGGGCAGCGTGCCGACGACGACCAGTCCGTCGGCCCCCAGGTCGAGGAAGGGTCCGGCCGGGTCCTGACCGACGCGCCGGTGCAGCCGCGCGTCGGCGAGCAGCATGTGGCGACCGCTGCTGTGCAGCACCGAGTTGAGGCCGTCCAGGAGGTCCACGTACCAGGGGTTGCGCAGGTCGTGCAGCAGGACGCCGACCATGGGAGCCCCGGTGGCGCCGGCGGCGGGCGGCGGGGAGTCCGGCTGGGCACGCCGTTCGCTCAGGCTGCGCGCGGCCGCGTTCGGCCGGTAGCCCAGTTCGCGTACGGCCCGCAGGACGGCCTCCCGCTTCTCGGCACGCACCTGGTCGGAGCCGCGCAGCACCAGGGAGACGAGTGACTTGGACACCCCGGCGCGGTCGGCGACGTCACGGATGGTCGGCGCTCTCATGTTTGGACCGTTCCATACGGCGTCCGGGCTGTCAAAGGAGTCGAGGAGCCTTGACATGCGAGGGAAGCGGCCCGCAGGGTGGCCGGGTCGGGTGATGGAGCGGTCCAAGGAAGGGCTGTGGTGACTGGCATGGTGGATGCGCTCGGAGTGGCCGTCGTCGGATTCGGCTGGATGGGCCGCGTGCACACCCAGGCGTACGCCCGGGTGCGGCACCACTATCCGCAGCTGGCCGTGCGTCCGGAACTCGTGACCGTCGCCGAGGAGGTGCCCGGCCGGGCGGAGGAGGCGGCGCGGCGGTTCGGCTTCGCGTCCTTCACCCGGGACTGGCGCGAGGTGGCCGCCGACCCGCGGGTGCACGCCGTCAGCATCACCGCGCCGAACTTCCTGCACCGCGAGATCGGTGTCGCGATGGCCGAGGCCGGCAAGCACATCTGGATCGAGAAGCCGGTGGGGCTGACCCCCGCGGACGCCAGGGCGGTGGCCGACGCGGTGGCCGCGGCCTCGGTGCAGGGCGCGGTCGGCTTCAACTACCGCAACGCGCCGGCCGTGGAGGCGGCCCGCGACCTCGTCGCCTCGGGTGAACTCGGGACCGTCACCCATGTCCGCGTCCGCCTCTTCAGCGACTACGCGGCCCATCCCGACGGCGCTCTGACCTGGCGCTACGAGCGGGAGCGGGGCGGCAGCGGAGTCCTGGGCGACCTGGCCTCGCACGGCGTGGACCTGGCCCGGTTCCTGCTCGGCGACATCGCGTCCCTGACGGCCGACACGGCGGTCTTCGTCCCCCAGCGGGCCCGCCCGACGGGGGCCACCGCGGGTCACAGCCTCGCCGCCGGCGGCGAACTCGGTCCGGTCGAGAACGAGGACTACGTCAGCTGCCTGCTGCGTTTCGCCTCCGGCGCCCGGGGGGTGCTGGAGGCCTGCCGGGTCTCCGTCGGCGAGCAGAACAACTACGGCTTCGAGGTGCACGGCACCCGGGGCGCGGTGTTCTGGGACTTCCGCAGGATGAACGAGCTCGGCGTCAGTCGCGGCACCACGTACCAGGACCAGCCCGTCAGCACGGTGTACGTCGGTCCGGGCGACGGCGAGTTCGGGGCCTTCCAGCCGGGTGCGGCGAACGCCATGGGCTACGACGACCTCAAGGTCGTGGAGGCGTACCGCTTCCTGCGGTCGGTCGCCGAGGGCGTCCCCCGCGGGGCGACGCTCACGGACGCCGTGCACAGCGCGACGGCGCTGGAGGCGATGACCCGGTCCGCGCACAGCGGCTCCTGGGTGGACGTGCACCCGTAGGGGTGGCGTCAGGACCACCCCCGATCCGGCTCCCAGGCCCAGGGACCTCGCGGCCCGGGAACGGCAGGCTTCAGGGGTCGGCGAACGCGAGCACCGCTCGGCGGACGCCGGCGCCGAATCCGTCGCACCGAGATCCCGGGGGACCCTCATGCCCGAAACCATCGCCCGCCGTCTGACGGGCCTCGCCGCCGTGGCCGCCGCGGTCGCGCTCATCGTCCAGGTGCCGCTCTACTTCGTCTACGACGGCGCGCCCCCGGACGGCAACGTCCTGTCCCGGCTGCTCATCGGGATCGTGGCGCTGGCCTGTCTGGTCGTCTTCGTGACGGCGCTGCGCGAACTGGTCGGCCGGGTGGCTCCCGACCACGCGTGGGCGGGCTCCCTCGCCTTCTCCACGGGCCTGGTCTACGCCACGGTCACCCTGGTCTCGATGGGGCTGGAGGCCGGCGCGGTCATCGCCGCCGACCACCCGATCGACCCGACGATCGAGGTCAGCGGCACCTACGTCCTCTACGGGACGATCTCCAAGCTGATGCTGGCGCTCTTCCTGACCGCGCTCGGCCAGGCCGTCGGCCGCGCCCGGCTCCTGCCGCGCTGGACCGTCCGCTCGGCGTACGTCCTGGCCGGGATCAACCTGGCCTTCGTCCCGTCGCTGTTCTTCGGCAACGACCCGGCGTTCTTCTACGCGGCGAACGGCTGGGGCACGACCGCGCTCCTCGGGGCCGTGCTCAGCTATTGGCTGCTGGCCCTGGGCATCGCCTTCTGCCGCGGCGCCGCCCGCGTCGCCCCGGTGGCCGGGGCCCCGGCGCCGCGCCGCTGAACCTCCCGCGGGACCCGCGCCCCGGGTGACGGCCGTCTCAGCCGGCCGCCACCCGGGGCGGCAGGTTGTACGGGGTCACCACCTGGATCGCCGACGGCGGCATGGGACCGGCGGGCGGCAGCGCGCCATGGGCCCGCATCACCGTGTGGCACGCCTCGCGCACGTCGTGACGCAGGTCGTGGTGGAGGACCGCGGACAGCCGGTGGCCGCGCAGCAGCCGGGTGTTGTCGTGGTCGAGGTCGTGCGCCACGAACACGGCGCACTCCCGGCCGAGGTCGGCGAAGGCGCGCAGGGTGGCGTGGTTGCCGCCCCCGATGGAGTAGACGGCGCGGATGTCCGGGTCCCGTTCCAGCGCGGCCCTGACCAGCTCGTACTGGGTGGCGTCCAGCCCCTGTCCCCCGGCGATCTCGACCAGCGTGCGCTCGGGGTGGCGGGCCCGCATCACGCTGCGGAACCCCATCTCGCGCTCCTCCTCGTTGCGGAAGAAACCGCTGCTGAGACTGGTGAGCACATTGCCGGGGCGGTCGCCGAGCCACTGGCCCATGAGGTAGGCGGCGGTGGCTCCGGCGGCGCGGTCGTCGATACCGACGTAGGCGAGGCGGGCACTGGCCGGGAGGTCCGTGACCAGGGTGACGACCGGGATGCCGGCGGCCACCAGCCTGCCGACGGCGGCGTTGGTCTCCGGGACGTCCGGCGCCTTGAGGACGACGCCCTGCGAGCCCCGGCGGGCTATCCGGTCTAGGGTCGCGACCAGTTCCCGGGCCGGTCCGGTCTCCCGGAAATGGAAGCGGGAGCGGAGGACGGCCGGGTGCAGGGAGGGCAGCTCGGCCTCCAGGGCGGCCCGGACGGCGGTGGTGAACCGTTCCGGCGCCTGCATCACGATGTCGAGCATGAACGTGCGGCCCACGAGCCGGACCTGGGTGCGCTGCCGGTCCAGGTCGGCGATGGCGCGCCGCACCTCCTGCGCCGTCGACTCACGCACCCCGCCCCTGCCGTTCAGGACCCGGTCGACGGTGGCCTCGCTGAGCCCCGCCTGACGTGCGATCTCTCGGATGGGGAACGGGTGACCCACGGAAAGCTCCCAGGATTCGGCTTGAGGGGTTTTTGATGGCCGCCTGCCGGTTGTTCGACGGGTTTGTCATGACAAGAATGGCAGCGCTGAGCCGCCATTGTCATCGAAGGGACGACGATGTCCTTCACCTCCGTGCGGGGTCCTGTCCGGCTGACCGGACGGGGCTGCGACCTGGACGCCTTCCGGACGCCCACCGGGCGCACCTGCGACCTCGCAGGCCGTCCGCACGCCACGGCGGTCGAGCACGGCCTCCTCGTCCGCGGCGGTGCGCGGCCGCGGACCGCGCCGGCGGACCGCCGGCCGGCCGGGCGTGTGCGGCCCCTGACCGGCGGGCCGGGCGTCTTCGCCCTCCGCCGGGCCTTCCCCGCCCCGGCGGCCGTCGACCGCGCCACCGCCGTCCTCGGCGCGCCCGTCGCCGGGCAGCGCACCCCGGGCGCGAGCACGGGCGGGTACCGCGCGAAGCCCGGCGCCGACGACCGCGTCCGGAGCGCCCCGCAGAAGACCGCCCTGCGCGACCCCGGGACGTTCGCCGACTGACCGCACCGGCCGGCCGGGCGGGACCGGGAACGAGCCCGACGGACGACCGGACCAGAACCGGGCCCCGGCCGACAGACAGCAACCGAAAAGACACCAGGAAAGCAGCGGAGCACATGCGTATCGGAATCCTCGGCCTCGGCCGCATCGGCGCCTTCCACGCCGAGACCCTCTCCGGACTCGACGCCGTCGCGTCGCTCGTGGTGGCCGACCCGTTCGCGGAGGCCGCCAAGAGCGCCGCCGAGCGGTTCGGCGCCGAGGTCGCCGACTCCCCCGAGGCCGTCCTGGCCGCCGGGGTGGACGGTGTCGTGATCGCGGCGGCGACCGATGCGCATCCGGGCCTGATCCTGGCCGCCGTCGAAGCGGGCATCCCCGTCTTCTGCGAGAAGCCCGTCGCGAAGACCATGAGCGAGGGCGTGAAGGTGCTCGACGCCGTCCGTGGAAGCGACGTGCCCATCCAGATCGGCTACAACCGTCGCTTCGACGCGGGGTTCGTCGCCGCGCGGGCGGCCGTGAGCGCCGGCGAACTGGGCAAGCTGCACACGGTCCGTTCGACCACGCTGGACCCGGCCCCGCCGCCCGCCGCGTACGTCGCCGCCTCCGGGGGCATCTTCCGGGACTGCTCGGTGCACGACTTCGACATCATCCGCTGGGTCACCGGCCGCGAGGTGACGGAGGTGTACGCCGTCGGCGGCAACCGGGGGGCCGACTACATCAAGGAGGCGGGCGACGCCGACACCACCGGCGCGATCCTCACACTCGACGACGGCACGATCGCGGTGGTCTCCAACTCCCGGCACAACGCGCGCGGTTACGACGTGCGGATGGAGATCCACGGTTTCACCGACTCGATCGCCGTGGGCCTGGAGGACAAGCTGCCCCTGCGGTCGGTCGAGCCCGGCGTGACCTTCCCCGCGGGCATCCCGCACGACTTCTTCATGGACCGGTTCACGGCCGCCTACCGCGCCGAACTCACCGCGTTCACCGAGGTCGTGGCCGGCACCCGCACCTCGCCCTGCACGATCGAGGACGCCCTCGAGGCGGGCTGGATCGCGGAGGCGTGCACGCTGTCCCTGCACGAGCACCGGCCGGTGACGATCGCCGAGGTCCGCGCCTCCTGAGCCGACGGGCCCGTCACGAGGGCGGCCGGGGAGCGTGCTCTCCCCGGCCGCCCTCACCCGTTCACAGGCCGTACCGGACCGCGAACTCGTCCGGGTCGTAGGCGTCCCGCGCCGGGTCCCTCGGCGTGGCCGGCCGCTCCTCCACCATGTCCTGCGGGCGCACCCGCTCGGGCAGCGCGCCGAACCGCGCCCGGCGGCGCTCCTGCGCGGCGCCGGAACCCTCCGGCGTCCGCTCCTGCTCCTGCTCCTGCATCTCGCCCTCCCCGTACACGACTCCACTCATCCTGTACCTGTCCGAACGTCCCTACCGCGCCGCGGGTTCCGCCGGCAGGTTGAAGACGTGCTGCGGGGAGACGATCGTGGTGATGGCGTCGCCGAACAGGGTGCTGGGCTCCTGGTTCTTGTAGTTGATGTCGGTGTTCAGCAGGACCACGAGGGTGGCCCGCGCCGACGGCAGGTAGATGGTCAGGGACTCGTAGCCGGGCAGCGAGCCGTTGTGGCCGATCCAGCCCTGCACGTCGAAGATGCCGAGCCCGTACCCGGCGCCCGGGATGGGCGTCGGCGGCGTGATCAGCCGCTGCCGCTGGGTGGCGGGGCTGATCATCCGGCTGCCGTCGGGCAGCACGCCCGTGGCCACGGTGCGCGCCCACACCCGCAGGTCGTCCAGCCTTGAGATCATCGCGCCGGCCGCCCAGCCCCAGGAGGGGTCCCAGTCGGCCGAGTCCTCCACCGCACCGGTCGCGGTCTGGTCCGTGTAGCCCTGCGAGTGCGGGGTCGGGAACTCGTTGCCGGTCGGGAACAGGGTGTGGTCGAGGCCCGCGGGGTCGAGGACGTGGTCCTGGATGTAGTCGTCGAGGTGCTGGCCGCTCATCTGCTCGACGACCAGGCCGAGCAGGATCAGGTTGGTGTTGCAGTAGTAGAACTTCTCGCCCGGCGGGAAGAGCACGGGGTGCTTGAAGGAGTAGGCGAGCAACTGCTGCGGGGTGAAGGGCCGCTGCGGATCGGAGGTCAGCGCCTTGAAGAAGTCCTCGTCCGCCGAGTAGTTGAACAACCCGCTGCGCATTCCGGCGAGTTGACGCAGTGTGATCTTGTCGCCGTTCGGCACGCCGTCGATGTACTTGCCGATGGTGTCGTCGAGGCCGACCTTCCCCTGGTCGACGAGCTGGAGCAGGGCGGTGACCGTGAACGTCTTGGTCTCGCTGCCGATACGCATGTAGAGGCCGGGGTTCATCGCCCGCCCGGTGTTCTTGTCGGCGACGCCGAAGGACTTCACGTACTCGCCCTTGTCGGGCGTCCAGATGCCGACGGTCACTCCGGGAATGCTCGCCTGCTTCATGACTCGCTGCACGGCCTCGTCCACCTGCTGCCGCACGGCCGGGGTGAGTTCGACGACGCCGTCCCCGGACGAGGACGGCGACGGCGGCTCGGTCGCGGTGGCGGCGGTGGGCGGGGCCGCGGTGACCGCCCCGCTCGCGGCCGGTACCGCCACCAGGGCCCCCAGGGCGGTGGCGACGACGATTCCCGTGCGCAGTCGGAGATACGGGTGTCTCATGGGCTCGCTCCCGTATGAGGAGGTTTCCGCCGCAGGCCACGGCCGCACCATGGGGCACGGGCCGCATGCGGCCCATCAACCACCACCATACGAGCGCGGGCGCGCCGCCGCCCGTCGGCGGCGGCGCGACGCGCCCGGTCCCTTCCCGCCTCACGCCCCGGGCGGAAGGAGGGACCCCGGTCCTCGTGGGACCGCGGACGTTCCCCGCGTCAGGACGCCTTCTCGCCGGGGTTCGCGACGGGCGCGGTGAGGTCCTTCTCCTCCGGCAGCTCTTCGACGTCGACGCCCCGCACCTGGGCCAACTCGTGCTTCAGCGCGGCGAGTTCGGTGCCGCCGGCCATGTGGTTGGTGAGTTCCTCGAGGCTGACCTGGTCGCGGGAGGCGGTGAGTTCCATGGTTCCCAGGCGCAGGACGCTGAAGTGGTCGCCGACCATGTAGGCGTGGTGCGGGTTGTGGGTGATGAAGATGACGCCGAGACCGCGGTCGCGGGCGGCGGCGATGTACTTCAGCACGACGCCGGACTGCTTGACGCCCAGGGCCGCGGTCGGCTCGTCCAGGATGAGGACGCGGGCGCCGAAGTAGACGGCGCGGGCGATGGCGACGCACTGGCGCTGACCGCCGGAGAGGGTGCCGATGGGCTGTTCGAGGTCGTCCAGGACGATGCCCATGTTGCGCAGTTCCTGGTCGGCCGTCTTCTTCATCCGGTCGATGTCGAGACGGCGTACGGGCCAGGGGCCCTTGGTCATCTCGGAGCCGAGGAAGAAGTTGCGCCAGACCGGCATCAGGGGGACGGTGGCGAGGTCCTGGTAGACCGTGGCGATGCCCTTGTCGAGCGCCTCGCGCGGGGTGCTGAAGCGCACGGGGCAGCCGTCGACGAGGAACTCGCCCTCGGTGTGCTGGTGCAGCCCGGAGATGATCTTGATGAGGGTGGACTTGCCGGCGCCGTTGTCGCCCAGGACACAGGTCACCTGGCCGGGGCGGACGGTGAGGTCGACGCCGTGCAGGGCGCGGATGTTGCCGTAGGACTTGCCCGCGTTCCGCAGTTCGACGAGCGGGGTGTCCCCGCCCTCGGGGACGGTGTCCGCGAGGATGGCGCCGTGCGTGCCGGTTCCGTCGGTGGTCATTGAGGTCACCTCCGGGTGGCCGTGCGCTGGACCCACAGATTGATGAGGACGGCGCCGAGGAGCATGACGCCGAGGAAGGCCTTGAACCAGTCGGGGTTCCAGCCGGCGTAGACGATGCCCTGCTGCACCATGCCGAACATGAACGCGCCGAAGACCGGGCCGATGGCGCTGCCGGCGCCGCCGGTCAGCAGACAGCCGCCGATGACGGCCGCGGAGATGTAGATCAGCTCCTGGCCCACGCCCTCGCCGGACTGGACGGTGTTGAAGGTGAACAGCTGGTGCATGCCGACGAACCAGGCGCCGAAGCCGACCAGCATGAACAGCGAGATCTTGGTGAAGGTCACCGGCACACCGACGGCCCGCGCGGACTCCTTGTTGCCGCCGACCGCGAAGATCCAGTTGCCGTACCGGGTGCGCAGCAGGATCCAGGTGGCGATCGCCGCGAACACCAGCCAGTAGACGATGGTGATCTTCACCTGGACGCCGCCGACCTCGAAGGACGAGGCGAAGATCTTCTTGGCCTGGGCGAAGCCGTCCATGTCGCTGATGTCGTCCGTGGCCACGTTGGTGGTGACGAGCTTGGTCACCGCCAGGTTCACGCCCTGGAGGATCAGGAACGTGCCCAGCGTGATCAGGAAGCTCGGCAGCCCCGTTTTGACCACCATCCAGCCGTTGAGGAACCCGATCCCCAGGGACACCAGGAGGGCGACGACCACGCCGACCCAGACGTTCATGGTGAGCTGGTAGCTGAGCATGGACGCGGTGAGCGCCGAGGTGATCACCGCGACACCGGCGGACAGGTCGAACTCCCCGCCGATCATCAGCAGGGCGACCGGGAGCGCCATGATCCCGATCGTCGACGACTGGTAGAGGATGTTGGCCATCGCGCTGCCCTCGCGCACCGGCGGCGCAGCGATCAGGAAGAACACGTAGACCGCGACCGCGCCGAGGAACACGCCCACCTCGGGGCGGGCCAACAGGCGCAGGACGGGCGGGCGTTGCTTGGTCCGGCCGTCGCTCTCCTTGCGGCCGGGGGCCGGCGGTGTCCCCACCGCCGGCTCGGCATGCTGGGTCATGCTCATCACCGGGTGCCCTTCGCGGCGAACGAGGCGACCGCGTCGACGTTGGTCTTGTCCACGAAGGCCGGACCGGTCAGCACCGGCTGCTCGCCGCCGCCCATGTAGTTGCCGTTGTTCTTGTACAGCCACAGCGAGTCGACCGCCAGGTAGCCCTGGAGGTACGGCTGCTGGTCGACCGCGAACTCGATCGTGCCCTTGTCGATGGCGCTCGTGAGGTCCTTGTTGAGGTCGAAGGTGGCGATCTTGGCCTTGCTGCCCGCGTCGGCCTTGGACTGCACCGCCGTCAGCGCGAACGGGGCGCCCAGGGTGACGACGTAGTCGATGGCCTTGTCCTGGCTCAGCTTTGCGGTGATCGTGGACTTCACCGACGGCATGTCCGTGCCGTTGACGTACAGGGTCTCCGTCGTGCCCGAGAAGGTCTTCTTGACACCGGCGCAGCGCTGGGTCAGGCCGATGTTGCCCTGCTCCTGGATGACACAGACGGCCTTCTTGGCGCCCTCGGAGTTGAGCCGGTTGCCGAGGGCCTCGCCGGCCACCGTCTCGTCCTGACCGAAGAACTCCATCAGACCGAGGTTCTTCCACTCGCTGACACCGGAGTTGAGGCCGACCACCGGGATCTTCGCGGTCTTGGCCTTGGCTATGACGTCCTTGAGGGCGTCGGGCTTGGCGAGGGTGACCGCGATGCCGTCGACCTTCTGGTCGATGGCGTTCTGGATGAGGTTGGCCTGGTTGCCGGCGTTCGGGTCGGCGGAGTAGACCAGCTTGACGTTGTCCTTGGCGGCGGCCGCCTCCGCACCCTTGCGGACGATGTCCCAGAAGGTGTCACCGGGCGACTGGTGGGTCACCAGCGCGACCGTCATCTGCGGGGTGCTCGCCTTGCCCGCGGAAGCGCCGTCCGCGCTCTCCTCGGACTTCTTGCCGCCCGAGCTGCTGGAACAACCCGCGAGAGTCAGGGTCACAGCGGCGGCCAGGGCCACGGCCGGAGCGATTCTGCGCGAGCGGAACGGAGAAGAGCTGTCCATCTTTCCTGCACCTCACTGTGCGACGGAGAAACACGACGGGAATTCGGGAAAAGGAGGCGGTCGAAGGGTTCCGGGGGCCCGTTTCTACTCAGATTGGGGCCCTGGAGCCGGGTCCGCGACTGTTCAGGTGCCTCGGACCCGGCCGTGCGCTGCTGGGACGGGATCCAATCCCTTGCCGAGCCCACTGTCAATACTTTGTTAAGACATCATTTCACGTAAAGGTCCGAATGTAAGTACAAACTCTTGACAGTGCGGGTCCCCTGGACCTACACCTGGGGGACGCCTGATCCCCCGACCACCCGGAGGAGCGTCGCACATGGCCGGCCCGGCCCCGCCACCGACCTGATCACGACGGGTCGACCCGAGTCGATCTCTCCCCTTTGCGCCGGGACGTCCCCCTCACGCGCGAAGACCACGTGCGGACGGGGCGCCCGAGCGCACGCCCGACCCGACGAACCGAGGAGGTGCCCCGGTGGCGAAGACCGGCGACCGATCCCGTGCCGTGCCCGGCTCTCCGCTGGACGCGTTGCCCTTCGCCCTCGACCGCACCAGTCCGGTGCCGCTCTACTACCAGCTCGCCCAGCAGCTGGAGTCGGCGATCGAGCACGGCGCGCTCGCCCCCGGCAACCTCCTGGGCAACGAGATCGACCTGTCGGCCCGGCTCGGCCTGTCCCGTCCGACGGTCCGCCAGGCCATCCAGTCGCTGGTCGACAAGGGCCTGCTGGTGCGCCGGCGCGGGGTCGGCACCCAGGTCGTGCACAGCCAGGTGAAACGGCCGCTGGAACTGAGCAGCCTCTACGACGATCTGGAGACGGCCGGACAGGGGCCCACCACGCACGTCCTGCGCAACGAAAGGGTGCCGGCGGCCGCCGACGTGGCCGCCGCACTGGGAGTGGCCGAGGGCAGCGAGGTCATCGTCCTGGAGCGGCTGCGGGCCACCCACGGACAGCCGGTGGCGTTCCTGTGCAACTACCTGCCCCCGGACCTGCTGGACCTCGGCACGCAGCGGCTGGAGTCGACCGGGCTGTACCGGCTGCTGCGGGCCGCCGGCATCACCCTGCACAGTGCCCGGCAGACCATCGGCGCCCGCTCCGCGACCGCGGAGGAGGCCGCCCTCCTCGCCGAGAAGGCGGGGGCGGCCCTGCTCACCATGCAGCGCACGGCGTACGACGACACCGGCCGGCCGGCCGAGTACGGGACGCACGTCTACCGTGCGTCCCGTTACGCGTTCGACTTCCAGCTGCTGGTCAGGGTGTAGGGACCTACCTCGGGGCCATCCGCAGCGCGCCGTCCATCCGGATGGTCTCGCCGTTGAGGTAGTCGTGGTCGACGATCGCCAGGGCCAGCTTCGCGTACTCCTGCGGGCTGGCCAGACGGCGCGGGAAGGGCACGCCCTCGGCGAGCGAGGCGCGGAACTCCTGCGACACCGTCGCCAGCATGGGCGTCTCCACGATGCCCGGAGCGATGGTGCACACCCGGATCCCGTACTGCGCGAGGTCGCGGGCGGCGGGCAGGGTCAGCCCGACCACCCCGCCCTTGGAGGACGCGTAGGCGGCCTGTCCGATCTGCCCGTCGTAGGCGGCGATCGACGCGGTGTTGACGACGACACCCCGCTGACCGTCGTCGTCGGCCTCGGTCTGCGCGATGGCCTCGGAGGCCAGCGCGAGCACGTTGAAGGTGCCGATCAGGTTGATCTGGATCACCTTGGCGTACAGGGCGAGGTCGTGGACCCCCTTCTTGCCCAGGATCCGCGCGGACGGGCCGATGCCGGCGCAGTTGACGACCGTGCGCAGGGGCACACCGGAGCCGGCCGCCGCGGCGACGGCGGCGCCGACCTGCTCGGGGTCGGTGACGTCGGCGGACACGTAGGTCACCCCCGGTACCTCGGGCGCCTTGTCGACGCCGTCCTTGAGGTCGAGGGCGAAGACCCGGGCGCCGCGCTCGGCGAGGGCCTTCGCGGTGGCCGCGCCGAGGCCGGACGCACCGCCGGTGACGAGGGCGGCGGTGTTCTCGAGCTGCATCATCACTCCTTGCCGAGGACGGTGAGCACACCGCCCTCGTCGCGGTCCAGCGCACGGGAGATGATCATGCGCTGGATCTGGTTGGTTCCTTCGAAGATCTGCATGACCTTGGCCTCGCGCATGAAGCGCTCCACGGGGAAGTCACGGGTGTACCCGTATCCCCCGAGGACCTGCACGGCGTCCGTGGTCACCTTCATGGCGTTGTCCGTGGCCACGAGTTTGGCGATCGACGCCTCCCGTGTGAAGGGCAGGCCGAGATCCTTCAACCGGGCGGCGGACAGCGCGGTGGCCCGCGCCGACTCGATCGCGGCGCCCATGTCGGCGAGGACGAAGGCCAGGCCCTGGTGCTCGATGATCGGCTTGCCGAACGTCTCCCGCTCCCGGGCGTAGCGCACCGCGTGGTCCAGGGCGCCCTGGGCGAGTCCGGTGGCGACGGCCGAGATGCCCAGCCGGCCGCAGTCCAGGGAGGCGAGCGCGATCTTCAGTCCCTGCCCCTCCTCGCCGATCCGGCGCTCGACGGGCACCCGGACGTTCTCCAGCCGCATGGTCGCGGTCGCCGAGCCCGTCAGACCCATCTTGCGCTCCGGCGGGTCGGCGCTGAGCCCCGGGGCGTCGGCGGGGACCAGGAAGCAGGAGATGCCGTGCGCGCGGTCCTCGGAGGTGCGGGCCATGACCGTGTAGAAGTCCGCGTAACCGCCGTGCGTGGTCCACGCCTTGGTGCCGTCGAGCACGTAGTGGTCGCCGTCGCGGACCGCGCGGGTGAGCATGGCCGCCGGGTCGGAGCCGGCGTGCGGCTCGGAGAGGCAGTAGGCGCCGAGCAGCTCACCGCCGAGCATGTCCGGCAGCCACGTGCGCCGCTGCTCGGCCGTGCCGAAGCGGGCCAGCGGGAAGCACGACAGGGCGTGCACGGAGATGCCCACGGCGACGCTCGACCAGACGGCGGCGACCTCCTCCAGCACCTGGAGGTAGACCCCGTACGGCTGGTCCGCCCCGCCGTCCTCCTCGGCGAAGGGCAGTCCGAGCAGGCCGCTGCGCCCGAGGGTGCGGAAGACGTCCCTGGGGAACGCCCCGTCCGCCTCCGCGTCGGCGACCCGGGGTGCGAGTTCCTTGGCGGCGAGGGTGCGCGTGAGCTGGATGAGCTCGACGGCTTCCTCGGTCGGCAGGGCACGAGTGGCAGGCATGGTGACCTCCACGTAGGAGTACCGGTGAGTACTGGAAGTGATACTGAAGTGCGTACGAACGTATCATTCACAGTACTGCACGAGGGTGCCGCGGGACAGCGGGTGAGCGGGGGAAAGTCTCCGTCTCAGGAGGACACGGCGTGCACGATGAGCGAGGCGAGCTGTTCGTACGCCTCCGCGTCGCTGAGCCCCGTGCGGGCCTGGAGCTCGCCCTGCTGGATCTGCCGCATGGTCGCCGCGGCGACCTCGCCGACGAACGCGGTGTGCACCTCGCGGAAGGCGCCGTCCGAGACGCCCTCGGCGATCAGCCGCCGCACCCGCTCCGCGGCCATCCGGGTGTTGGACTCGTACACCTCGCGGGCGGGCGGGAAGTCCGCCACGTCGTCGAGGAAGCGGCGCGAGAGCGGGCGCAGCTGTTCGGCCACGGCGGTCAGGTACACCCGGACGCGGTCGGAGGGGTCGACGGTGAGCGCGACCCGCTTCTCGACGGCCTCGGTGGCCCCGCGGAAGTAGTGCTTGACCGCCTCGACGACCAGCCCCTGCTTGCTGCGGGCGAGTTGGTACAGGGTCGTCTTCGAGCAGCGCAGCCGCTCGGCGAGGTCGTCCAGGGTGAGGTCCGCGAACCCCTCCGCCGTGAGCAGCGCGACGAGGCGTTCCAGCAGGTCGGCCTGTCGGGCGGTACGGCGCGGGGACGGCATGATCCCAGCGTAGCCTCCCCGGTTACTCCCGGGTCACCCTCGGGCGGCCGGTACCCGGGGTCCGCCTCCGCAGAGAACCGGACCCGGACGCACCGAAGCCGTCTTCCCGATGAACGGGAAAACGGCTTCCGACCGGCTGTGAAGCTGGTCGGGACGACAGGATTTGAACCTGCGACCCCTTGACCCCCAGTCAAGTGCGCTACCAAGCTGCGCCACGTCCCGGTGCGCTTCGCACGGCGTCCGCCGTGCGATCGCGCGAACAGCACTTTACCCCACACCGGGGAGTGCGCCGAAGAGGGCCCGGTCGCGGGACAATCGTCGTATGGACCGTTCGGACAGCGCAGCAGGGACGGGCGGCGGCCGGGCCACCGCCGCCCGGGACCGCGACGACGAGGGGCGGGCGCGCAACGCCCGGCCGCGGGACGGCCTGGGCCGGCCCCTGCCGTACGGCACGGCCGGGGTGGCGCGCCAGCCCGAGGGCGTCGTGCGCACGCCGGAGGAGACCGTCACGCAGGCCCAGGCCCTGCTGGACGCCGGGCGGCCGTTCCACGCGCACGAGGTGTTCGAGGACGCCTGGAAGTCCGGCCCCGCGCCGGAGCGCGCCCTGTGGCGCGCCCTGGCCCAGCTCGCGGTGGGCCTCACCCACGCGGCCCGGGGTAACGCCCGGGGCGGGGCGCGGCTGCTGCGGCGCGGCGCGGCGGGGGCGCAGGAGTGGGCGGCCGGAGCAGGAGAGGACCGGCCCTACGCGATGGACCTCGCCGCCCTTTCCCGCTGGGCGCGGGACCTCGCGGACGCGGTGGAGTCGTCCGGCGCCGCGGTGGACGCGCGGGCCCTGGCGCCCCGGTTGCGCTGACCCGGCACGGTCACGGCCGGTGACGTACGGCAGACTCGGGGCGTGCGAAGGATTCATGTCATCGGTATCGGCGCGGGCGACCCCGAGCAGCTGACCCTCCAGGCGGTCGGGGCGCTGCGGAGCACGGACGTGTTCTTCGTCCTGGACAAGGGCGAGGTGAAGAGCGACCTGACGCGGCTGCGGCACGAGATGCTCGAGACCCATCTGCCGCAGGGCGCGTACCGGGTGGTCGAGGCCCGGGACCCCGAGCGGGACCGCGGGGCGGGCGGTGCGGCCTACTCCCCCGCCGTCGGCGACTGGCGCAGCGCCCGTGCGGAGATCTACGGGCGGCTCATCGCCGAGGAGCTCGGGCCGGACGAGACCGGTGCGTTCCTGGTCTGGGGCGACCCCGCCCTGTACGACAGCACGCTGGGCATCCTCGACGAGGTGCTCGCCGAGGGGACGGTGGCCTTCGAGTACGACGTCGTGCCCGGGATCAGCAGTGTCTCGGCGCTCGTCGCCCGGCACCGCACGGGGCTGAACCGGGTGGCGCGTCCGGTGCAGATCACGACGGGCCGGCGGCTCGCCGAGGGGTTCCCCGACGGGGTGGACGACGTGGTGGTGATGCTGGACGCCCACCAGGCCTTCCGGCAGTACGCCGGGGACGACATCGACATCTACTGGGGCGCGTACATCGGCACACCGGACGAGATCCTGGTCTCCGGCCCGATCGCCGAGGCCGGTCCCCGTATCGAGCGGCTGCGCGCCGAGGCACGCGAGCGCAAGGGCTGGATCATGGACACCTACCTGCTGCGCCGCGGCCCGGACCGCACGTAGCCGCCGCGGCGGGGCCGGGGCTAACGCAGCAGTTGCAGGGCGCCGACCACGGTCGCGGCGATCACCAGCCGCTCGAACAGCCGCTGGTCGATGCGGGGCACGGCCCACCTGCCGAGCAGCGCGCCCGGCACGACGAACACGACGAGGGCGGCGTCCAGCAGGAGCGAGCGGCCGTCGATGAGTCCGAGTCCCGCGCTGAACGGCACCTTGGCGACGTTGACGATCAGGAAGAAGAAGGCGGAGGTGCCGAGGAAGCCGAGCTTGCGGAAGCCGGCCGAGAGCAGGTACATCGACATCACGGGGCCGCCCGCGTTGGCGACCATGGTGGTGAAGCCGCCGAGCACGCCGTAGGAGCGGGCCTTGATGCGGCCGGCCCGGGTGGTCACCGCGTCGGGGGCGTCGCCCGCGTCGGCGGTGCGGCGGCGCCACAGCGTGACGCCCGCCATCAGCAGCAGGATCGCGCCGATCGAGGTGCGCACGATCCCGTCGTCGGCCCACACCAGGAACACCGTGCCGAAGACCACGCCGGCCGCGACGGCCGGGAACAGCCGCCACAGCGTGGGCCAGTGGGCGTGCCGCCGGTAGGTGAGGACGGCCAGGACGTCCCCGGCGATCAGGACGGGCAGCAGGACGCCCGTGGACGCGCGGGCGGGCAGGACCGCCGCGAAGATGGCGAGGCTGACCGTGTTGGCCCCGCTGACGGCCGTCTTGGAGAAGCCGACGAGCAGGGCCGCCAGCGCGAGCGCCGCGAACTCCCAGCCGGTGATGTGCCACAGGTTCATCGTGTTCATGCGGAGACCGATGCTACGCACACCCATCCGGCGGGCCGAAGGGCGTCTCGCCTGGTGGCCGCCGGGCCCGGCCCCGCGCCGGTCGGCGCGCGGGCGTCAGTGGCGTCAGGGCCGTCAGTGGCGTTCCACCAGTACCGCGCTGCCCTGGCCGACCCCCACGCACATCGTGGCCAGACCGCGTTCGGCTCCCGTGCGGCGCATGCGGTGCAGGAGGGTGGTGAGGATACGGGCGCCGGAGCAGCCGAGGGGGTGGCCGAGCGCGATGGCCCCGCCGCTGCGGTTGACCACGCCCGGGTCGATCCCGAGCCGGTCCACGCAGGCGAGCACCTGGGCGGCGAACGCCTCGTTGAACTCGGCCTCCTGGATGTCGTCGACGCTCCACTCGGCCCGCGCGAGCGCCTTGCGGGTGGCGGGCACCGGGCCGATGCCCATCACGTCGGGGTGGACCCCGGCGGAGGCGCCTGCGACATAGCGGCCGAGGGACTCCAGCCCCAGTTCGTTGAGCGCCTCCTCGCTGACGAGGAGGAGGGCCGCGGCGCCGTCGTTCATGGGCGAGGCGTTGCCCGCGGTGACGGTGCCGCCCTCACGGAACACGGGCTTCAGCTTCGCCAGCTTCTCCGGCGAGGTGTCCTCGCGGATGCCCTCGTCGGCGTCGACGAGCACGCCGTCCGGGCGCAGCACGGGGAGGAGTTCGTCGTCGAAGTGGCCGTTCTTGCGGGCCTGCGCGGCGAGTCGGTGGCTGCGCAGGGCGAACTCGTCCTGCCGTTCGCGCGTGATGCCGTACCGTTCGGCGACCTCCTCGGCGGTCTCCCCCATGGCCAGCAGGCCGTGCAGTTCGCGCATGGCCGGGTTGACGAGCCGCCAGCCGAGGCGGGTGTCGACGGTCTCGACGCGGTGCGGAAGGGCCTCGTCGGGGCGGGCCAGCACGAAGGGGGCGCGGCTCATCGACTCGGAGCCGCCGGCCAGGACGATGTCGGCCTCGCCCGCGGCGATCGTGCGGGCCGCGGTCGTGACGGCCTCGAGTCCGGAGGCGCACAGCCGGTTCACCGTGGCGCCGGGCACGGTCTCGGGGAGCCCGGCCAGCAGGGCGGCCATCCGGGCGACGTTGCGGTTGTCCTCCCCCGCCTGGTTGGCGGCGCCCCAGTAGACGTCGTCGATGCGGGCCGGGTCGAGCGCGGGCACCTCGGCGACGAGGCCGCGCAGGACCGCGGCGGCGAGGTCGTCGGGCCGGATGCCGGACAGGGCTCCGCGCAGCCGGCCGACGGGGGTGCGGCGGGCGGCCGCGAAGTGGACGGGACGCACGTCAGGACTCCTTGGTTAGCACTGCTAGTTTTGGACTATAGACCCCGGGCCCGTCCCCTGGAAAGATCCCCGGTCCGCCGGGAGGAACCGGGCGGACCCCACCGCGTCGGCAGGAGCAGCGATGACCGAGCACGTCGTCACCGGGACCCACGGCGCGATCGCCGTGCGGGAGTGGCCCTGTCCGCGGCCGCGCTGCCTCGTCCTCGTCGTGCACGGCTACGGCGAGCACGCCGGCCGCTACGGGGAACTCGCCGCGGTCCTGACGGGGTACGGCGCGGCCGTCTTCGCCCCCGACCACCGCGGCCACGGGAGGTCGGCGGGCGAACGCGTGGTGATCGAGGATTTCGAGGACGTGGTCACCGACGTGCACACCGTGGCGCGGCTCGCCCGGAGCGTCCACCCCGACTCCGGACTGCCGCTGTTCGTGATCGGGCACTCCATGGGCGGTCTCATCGCCGCCCGCTACGCCCAGCGGTACGGCGACACCCTGGCCGGGCTCGTCCTGTCCGGCCCGGTGATCGGCGACTGGGAGCTGCCGGGGCGCCTGCTGGCGATGGAGGAGATCCCCGACGTCCCCGTCGCTCCCGCCGCCCTCTCCCGCGACCCGGCGGTGGGCGCGGCGTACGCGGCGGACGGGCTGGTCTGGCACGGGCCGATGAAGCGGCCGACTCTGGAGGCGTTCGCGCGGACCCTGCGGACCGTGGCCGACGGCGGCGGCATCGGACCGCTGCCCGTGCTGTGGCTGCACGGGGACGCCGACCGGCTGGTCCCGCTGCCCGGCAGCAGGGCCGGCGTGGAGCGGCTCGCCCCGGACTCCACGACCGTCCGGATCTTCCCCGGGGCGCGGCACGAGGTCTTCCACGAGACGGACCGCGCCGAGGCCTTCGCCGAGGTGACACGGTTCCTGGACGGGGTGCTCGCTTCCTGGGACGGACCCGGGCCGCGCTGTTTGCGCCGGTGAGGCCTGGGCACCCGCGCCTGCATGGAGTGGTTGCGCGCAGCCGCCTGCGTGGGTGAGGACCCCGAGCTCTTCTTCCCCGTGGGCACCGCAGGACCCGCCCTACGGGAGACCGAAGCGGCCAAACGCGTCTGCGCCCGGTGCACCGTGCGCCCCGAATGCCTGTCCTACGCGCTGGCCGACGGGCTGACGTCGGGTGTGTGGGGCGGGACGGCCGAGCACGAGCGCGCGCAGCTGCTCCGTACCGCAAGAGAGGACGCGCTGAGTACGAGGCGATGAGCACGACGCCCTCGGTACGAAGCGCCGCACACGACGCGATGAGAAGGAGCACCGTATGACTGTCGTGAAGAGCCCCCTGCCCGAACCGGCCCGCCAGGTCACCTTCGACGCGTTGCAGAGCACGCTGGTGGACCTCCTGGGTCTGTCCCTGATCGGCAAGCAGGCGCACTGGAACATCGTGGGACCCCGGTTCCGCTCGATCCACCTCCAGCTCGACGAGGTGGTCTCCGCCGCCCGCGCCTTCGCCGACACCGTCGCGGAGCGCGCGGCCGCGCTGGGCCTGCCGCCGGACGGCCGCCCGGAGACGATCGCCTCGGCGTTCACCCTGCCCTCGCCGAAGGACGGCTGGCTGCGCGACGAGGACGTCGTCCGGCTGATCGCGGAGAGCCTCGGGGCGGCCATCGGACGGCTGCGGGAGCGGATCACGGCGACCGAGGAGGCCGATCCGGTCACCCAGGACCTGCTGATCGCCATCACCGCCGACCTGGAGAAGCAGCGGTGGATGTTCGAGGCGGAGAACTGGCCGCGCGAGAACTGACCCGGGCCGTGAGCGAACCGCCACGAGAGAACACGAGAGGAGTGCACCCGTCGTGCCCGACGCCCTCGAACTCGACGCGCTGTGGGAGGACTTCCACCGCGCGGTGAACATGACCTCGCAGGAACTGGCCGCCTGGCTGCGGGTGCGTGACGCCGACGAGAACGCCGAGCCCCTGCCCGAGGAGGCGGGGACGCCCACCGGGCAGCATGTGCTGGCGATCCTCCAGAAGCGGCGCACCGACCTGACCGACGACGACATCCGGGTGATGTACCGGGTCGTGGACACGGTCACCGCGCAGGCCGACCCGGAGAACGAACCCCGGGCCGAGGACGCCCGCACGCGTCGCCGTCTGATGACGATCGGACATGATCCGCTCAAGCCGTAGGCCCCCGCACCGCGCGAGGTCCTCGCCGCGGCTCAGCCGGTGAGCCGGGAGAGCGCCGCCGACACCAGCGTGCGCACTCCCGGCACCAGCACGGACGGGTCCGGCGCGAACAGCGCGCTGTGGTTGCCGGGGACAGCGGCGAACTTCTCCCTCAGGTCCTCCCCCGGTGCCGCGTCCCACACCGGCGCCGGGGTCGAGGTCACGTACCAGTAGTCGTACGGCACGCCCGCCGGGGCGAGCAGCGAGAAGTCCTCACTGCCCATCGCCCGGCCGAAGTCGAACACCGTCGCCTCGCCGAAGAGTTCCCGGTGTACCGCGGCGATCTCCGCGTCCAGTGCGGCGTCGTTGACCGTGGTCGGGCAACCGGCGCGGACCGTCACCTCGGGCGGGACCGGGCAGCCGGCGGCGGCGCACTCCCCCTCGACGATCCGCCGGATCGCGGTCAGGACCCGCTCGCGCACCCCGGTGTCCTGCGTGCGCACGTTCACCCCGAGCCGGGCCTCGGCCGGGATGATGTTGGAGTTGGTCCCCGCGTGGAACCGCCCCACGGTCACCACCGCCGACTCACCCGCCGCGATCTCGCGCGCGACGACCGTCTGCAACCGGGTCACGACGTACGACGCCGTCACGACCGGGTCGACCGTCGACTCGGGACGCGAACCGTGCCCGCCCACACCGTGCACGACGACGTCGACGTCGTCCGAGGCCGACAGGGTCAGTCCGGGCGTGTGCGGGTAGAAGCCGGCGAGCCCCGGCGCCACGTGCTGGCCGAACAGCACGTCGGGGCGGGGGAACCGGGCGTGGATCCCGTCCGCGACCATGGCGGCCGCGCCGCCTCCGGCCTCCTCGGCGGGCTGCCCCACCACGACCAGCGTCCCGGACCAGAGCGCGCGGGCCGCGGCGAGCGCCTCGGCGGCGGCCGCCAGCCAGGTGACGTGCAGATCGTGGCCGCAGGCGTGCATCACCCCGTCGACGGCCGAGGCGTAGGGCAGCCCGGTCGCCTCCCGCACGGGCAGCGCGTCCATGTCGCCGCGCAGCCCCACCACCGGCCCGTCCCCGTTGGAAAGCACCCCGACCACGCCGGTGCGGGCCACCCCCTCGGTCACCGTGCACCCGGCCGCGCGCAGCCGCAGGGCCAGCTTCGCTGCGGTGCGGTGCTCCTGGAAGGACAGCTCGGGGTGGCGGTGCAGGTCCTGGTAGAAGCCCTCCAGATCGGCGGAGTCGAGTCCCGAGGTGATCTCCCGGGTCAGACGGGCGACGACGGCCGGTTCGCTCATACCGCGCAGCCTACGAGAGCGGTCCCCGTGGCCGCAGCCGGTGGGGCCGGACGGCCGGGGAGCGGCCGGATGTCAGAGGTGGAGCAGGCGGGTGACGGTGCGCAGCACCCCGTTGTCGTTGTTGGAGGGCGCGAGGTGGCGGGCCCTGCCGACCACGTCCGGGTGGGCGTTGGCCATGGCGAACGACCAGTCGGCGGCGTCCAGCATCTCCAGGTCGTTGAGGTAGTCGCCGAAGACCATGGTCTGCGCCGGGGTGATACCCAGCTCCCGCTGGAGCGCGCGCAGCGCGGCGCCCTTGTTGGCGGTGCGGTTCATGACGTCGACCCAGTGCTCGCCCGAGACGACGACCTGGTGGGTGCCGGCCACGGGCGCGAGCGCGGGGGCGGTGGTGCGCGCGGCGGACCCGAAGTCGAAGAGGGCGACCTTGAGGATGTCGTCGTCGACGGCGGTGACGTCCTCGACGACCCGGTGCCTGACGTAGTAGCGGCCCACCTCGGCCAGGAAGGCCTCGTCGTCGCGCTCGACGTAGGCGGACCGTTTGCCGCACACGACGGCGCCCACCTCGGCGCCGCCGGCCGTCAGGTCCCGCACGATCCGCGTCACCCGCGCGACCACCGCGGGCTCCAGCGGGTCGGAGCTCAGCTCCTCGCCGTCGCGGACCACGTACGTGCCGTTCTCCGCTATGAAGACCATGCCGTCGGCGACCTCGCTGAACTCCTCGGCCAGCGTGGCGTACTGGCGGCCGCTCGCCGGGGTGAACAGCACCCCGCGCTCGCGCAGCCGCGCCAGTGTCTCCCACAGGTCCCGCGGCACCTTCTTGTCGTCGTCGAGGAGGGTGCCGTCCATGTCGGTGACGATCAGCCGGATGTCGAGGGGTCCCGTCACGGGGTCGGACGTGGTCGGACGGGGGGCGTGCGAGTAGGGCATGTCGTGCTTCCTGCTGCGGGGTCACCGGAATTTCACCCTACCGGGGACACCGTTGATCATCCGGCGGCACAATGGCGGACAGGGCGGGCCCGCGGGGCCCGCGGTCGGGCGGAACGTGAGAGGGAGCGGTCGGGTGAGCGGGTCGGCACGGCTGAACACCAGCGTGGCGCACAACGCGCGGGTGTGGAACTACTGGATCGGCGGCAAGGACAACTACGAGGTCGACCAGCGGGTGGGCGAGCACGTCGCCGGGATGTTCCCGCTCATCCGGGAGATCGCGCGCGCGGACCGCTGGTTCCTCGGGCAGGCGGTGCGCTTCCTCGCCGAGGAACAGGGGGTGCGGCAGTTCCTCGACATCGGCACCGGGCTGCCGACGGCCGACAACACCCACGAGATCGCCCAGCGCGTGGCGCCCGACTCGCGGATCGTGTACGTCGACAACGACCCCATCGTGCTGGCGCACGCCCGCACGCTGCTGACCGGCACCACGCAGGGCGTCACCGACTACATCGACGCCGATGTGCACGACCCGGCCCAGATCCTCGAACGCGCCTCGGCCACCCTGGACTTCACCCGCCCGGTCGCGGTGATGATGCTGGGCATCCTGAACTTCGTACTGGACCTCGACGCGGCCAGGAACATCGTGCGCGAGGTCATGGCGGACGTCCCCGCCGGCAGCTTCCTGGTGCTGACGCACCCCACCCATGACAGCGAGGTGGGCGGCGAGGGCCAGATCGCGGCGATGAAGTTCTGGAACGAGAACGCCACCCCGCCGATCACCGCGCGCGGCGGCGCGGAGATCGCCGGGTTCTTCGAGGGCCTGGAACTGCTGGAGCCGGGCCTGGTCTCCTGCTCGCGCTGGCGCGGCGAGGCCGATTCCCTCGCGGTGGTGCCGCAGTACGGGGCGGTGGCCGTGAAACGCTGACGGACGCACGGCACGCAACGGACGTACCGACCGTGGAGGACGTATGACGACCCTTGCCGACCCCGTCCCCGGTGGGCGCCTCGGAGACGTCGAGCGGGCCGCCGCGCTCGGCGGCGAGCTGTCCGCCGGCGGTGTCCACGGCATCGTCCTCGCCTACGTCGACACGGCGGGCGTCGGCCGGGTGAAGACGGTCCCCGTGTCCGCGCTGCGGTCGGCGGCGGCCTGGGGCGTCGGGATGTCGCCGGTGTTCGACACGTTCCTGGCCGACGACCGCATCGTGGCGACCGACGTGCTCGGTTCCCCGGACGGCGACCTGCGTCTGTTCCCGGACCTGGACCGGCTCGTCGCCCTGGCGGCGCAGCCCGGCTGGGCCTGGGCTCCGGTCGACCGTGTCACCCAGGACGGCGAACGGCACCCGGGCTGCTCGCGCACCTTCCTGCGCAGCGTCGTCGCGGACGCGGCCCGCGAGCACGGTCTCGCCTTCCGGGCGGCCGTCGAGATCGAGTGGTCGGTCGGCCTGGACTCGGCGCCCGCCGGGGAGTTCGTCCCGGCGGCCACCGGTCCGGCGTACGGCGCGACCCGGCAGGTCGAGCTGAGCGACTACACCGCCGACCTCATGGCGGCGTGCGCGGCGCAGGGCGTGGACGTCGACCAGATCCATCCCGAGTACGCGCCGGGCCAGTTCGAGATCTCGGTGGGCGCGCTCGACCCGGTGGCGGCGGCCGACCGCAGCGTCCTGGTCCGCCAGACGATCCGTGCCGTGGCCGGGCGCCACGGCCTGCGGGTGTCCTTCTCCCCGGCCGTCGGCGCGCAAGGGGTCGGCAACGGCGGGCACGTCCATCTCTCGGCCTGGCGGGACGGCGTCAATCTGCACACGGGCGGCGACCGGCGGCACGGGATGACGCCCGACGCGGAGGGCTTCGTGGCCGGTGTCCTGTCCCGCCTGCCCGCCCTGACGGCGGTGACCGCGCCGAGCCCGGCGAGCTATCTGCGCCTCAGGCCGTCCCAGTGGGCCGGGGTGTTCACCGCGTGGGGCCTGGAGACCCGCGAGTGCGCGCTGCGTCTGGTGCGCGGTACGGCGGGCCTGCGCGCCCAGCAGGCCAATCTGGAGGTCAAGCCGGTCGATCTGGCCGCCAACCCGTACCTGGCCCTCGGCGCTCTGATCGCCGCGGGTCTGGACGGGCTGGCGTCGGGCGCCGTCCTGCCCGAGGAGACGACCGGGGACCCGGCCGGGCTCGACGCCCGGACGGCCGAGGCCCGGGGCGTGCGCCGGCTGCCCGTCTCGCTCGCCGGGGCGGTCGCCGAGTTCCGCGCGGACGAGGTGCTGCGGGCCGCGCTCGGCCCGGTGCTCGCCGACGCGGTGAGCGCCGTGCGGCAGGGCGAGATCGACGCCGTCGAGGGGCTCGACGACGAGCGGGTGGCCGCTGCCTACCGCTGGAAGTACTGAGATGGGCGGCGGCCCGGTCCACGAGGCCCTCGACGCAATGGAGTTGACCGACCACCACTGCCACGGGGTCACCACCGGCACGCTGGACCGGCCGGGCTTCGAGGCGCTGCTCACCGAGGGCGAACCGTGGCCCGGCGTCTCCGCCTTCGACACACCCGCCGGTGTGGCCGTGCGCCGCCACTGCGCGCCCCTGCTCGGCCTGGAACGGCACGCCCCGCCCGACGCCTACCTGGCCCGCCGCGCCGAACTGGGCCCGGCCGAGGTCAACCGGCGGTTCCTCGGCGCCGCGCGGACCGGCGTGTTCTGCGTCGACACGGGGTTCACTCCGCAGCGTCTGACGACACCCGCCGAACTGGCGGAGGCCGCCGGGGGCGCGCGGGCCCACGAGGTCGTCCGGCTGGAGTCCGTCGCGGAGGCGGTGGCCGCCCGGGGTGTCGAGGCCGACGCGTACGCCGACGCGTTCCGGGCCGCCGCCCTGGACGCGGTGCGGCGGCCCGGGGTGGTGGCGGTCAAGTCGGTGGCCGCCTACCGGACCGGCTTCGCCCTGGACCCGGCGCGGCCCGGGGACGCCGACGTCACCCGGGCCGCCGCGCGCTGGCTGGCGGACGGCGGGCGGCTCACGAACCCGGTGCTGGTCCGCGAGCTGCTGTGGACGGCCGTCGATCTCGGGCTGCCCCTCCAGCTGCACACCGGGTTCGGCGACAACGACATCCGGCTGCACCGCGTGGATCCCAGCCTCCTCACGGACTGGTTGCACCTGACGGCGGGCACGATCCCGGTACTGCTGCTGCACTGCTGGCCCTACCAACGGCAGGCCGCCTACCTGGCCGCCGTCTTCGAGGAGGTGTATCTGGACGTGGGGCTCACCCTGCATCATGTGGGTCCCCCGCGAGCGCGGGCGGTCCTGGAGGAGGCCCTGGAGATCACACCGTTCCGCAAACTCCTGTACAGCTCCGACGCCTACGGTGTCGCGGAGTTCTACCTGCTCGGGGCGCTGGCGTTCCGCCGTGGCCTGGGGGATCTCCTCCAGGACCGGGTGGATGCCGACGAACTGGGCCTCACCGACGCGCTGCGCCTGGCACGCTGGGCCGGAGCGGACAACGCCCGCCGGGTCTACCGGCTTCCCGACGGACACTGAAAGTATGATCAAGCAATGTCTGACTTGACCGAAACCACGCCGGGTTGGCTGAGCTCCGACGAGCTCGAGATGGCTCGCGCCCGTATGCCGATCCTGTACGTCGAGGCCGTGCCCGTGCGCGTCGACGACAGCGGCGAAGTCACCAGCGTCGGCCTGCTCCTGCGGATGGGGCCGGACGGCAATGTCAGCCGGACCCTGGTCTCCGGCCGGGTCCTGCACCACGAGCGGGTCCGGGACGCCCTGCTGCGTCACCTGGAGAAGGACCTGGGCCCGGTGGCGCTGCCCCGGGTGCCGACCTCGCTCCAGCCGTTCACGGTGGCCGAGTACTTCCCCACGCAGGGCGTCACCCCGTACCACGACCCGCGCCAGCACGCGGTGTCGCTGGCGTACATCGTGCCGGTGACCGGCGACTGCCGTCCCCGGCAGGACGCGCTCGACCTGGTGTGGTTCAGCCCGCAGGAGGCCGCGTCGCTCGCCGTGCAGAGCGAGATGCCGGGCGGGCACGGGTTCCTGCTGCGGCAGGCCCTGGCCCATGTCGGCCTCTCGGCCTCCTGAGCCCGACCCCCGCACCGGCGGGCCGGGCGGCGCCGTGACCGGTGCCGCCCGCCGCCGCCCCCGCCCGCCCGTGGTGCGCGGGGGCCGCCGCCGGTCGGCCTCGCCGACCGGGCGCGGGCGGGCGGCGGCGGACCGGAAACGACGAAGGCCGCTTCCACCATGGTGTGGAAACGACCTTCCGACCTGCGATGAAGCTGGTCGGGACGACAGGATTTGAACCTGCGACCCCTTGACCCCCAGTCAAGTGCGCTACCAAGCTGCGCCACGTCCCGTTGCCCGTCTGACCTGGGGTTTCCCCTGGCCGAACACGCAGGGAAACCATACCGCACTCGGGTCGGTGGTCGCGCACCCGTTTCCCGGGCACGGGCGGCCGGACGCCGTCAGTCCCCCGGGGGCGTCCCCAGATCCGGGTACGCCTCCAGCAGCCGCGGCGGGGCGGCCTGCCGCCACGAGTCGGCGAGGATGTCGCGCAGCTCCGCCTCGTCCTCCAGGGCGGCCAGCCGGGCCCGCACCCAGGCGAACTGGGCCTCGTGGTCGGCGATCCAGAACTTCCCGGGCTCGGCGAGCACCAGTTCGTCGCGCTCCTCCTTGGGGCAGCGCACCGCCAGGGAGGTCTCCTCCTCGGGCAGGGTGGCGAACATCTTCCCCGCGACCCGGAAGGTGGGCATGTTCCAGGAGATCTTCTCCGTGGTGTCGGGCAGGGACAGGGCGATACGGCGTACGTCTTCGGCGTCCGGCATGCTCCGCACGGTAGCCGCTGCCTCTGACAGTCACCCGGCGGTGACGTGCTTGTAGTACAGGGTGGTCGGGCGCAGGACACCGGCCGGGTCCGCCGCGTAGTCGGGGATCGTCCCGGCCCCGGCCCACCCGGCGGCGCGGTAGAGGTGCTCGGCCGGACTGCCGGTCTCGGTGTCCAGATGGAGCAGGGTCACGCCGAGCGCGGCGGCGCTGCGTTCGGCGGCGGTCAGCAGGGTGCGGCCGAGGCCCTTGCCGCGGGCGTCGCGGTGGACCAGCAGCTTGACGAGCTCGGCGCGGTGGCGGCTGTTGGGCTTGTCGGGGAAGGCCAGCCCGACGGTGCCGACGACGCGATCCCCGTCCCGGGCCGCCCACACCGCGAGGCGCCCGGCGGCCACCCCCTCCGCCCGCTCCCGCCACCAGGCGACCGCCGCCGCCCGCTCCAGCGGCGCGAGGAAGCCGAGGGAGGCGCCCCCGTCCACCGCGTCGACCAGCAGATCGGCCAACTGCGTCTCGTACGCCCGCAGTCGGGGCGCGTCGAGACGGATCACGCACGCGGTCACGGCAGCACCACCGCCAGCACGTAGCGCACCTCGTCGTCGCCCGCGCACCTGAACCGGGTCGGTCCCCACACCCGCAGGCGCAGACAGTCCCCGGCGTCCAGGTGGTGCGCGACCCCGTCGGCCGTCACCTCCAGGGCGCCCTCCAGCACCCAGAGGTGCTGCTCCAGACCCGCCACGGGCGGCCGGTCGTAGGAGAGGTCGGCGCCCGCCGCGAGCCGCCCTTCGACGAGTTCACCGCGCAGCGCTGGGTGCGGCGGGGACACGGAGCGCCGGACGAAGCCGGAGGCCCGGTCCTCCCAGACGGACTGCTCGCCGGCGCGCACCACCAAAGCGGCCTGCGCCTCCGCCTCTCCCAGCAGCCGGGACATGGTCCGTCCGTAGACGTGGCACAGCCGGTTGAGCAGCGAGGCCGTCGGACTGATCTCCGCGCGCTCGGCCCGCGACAGGGTGGACCGGCTCACCCCGCTGCGTTCGGCGAGCTCCCCCAGCGACCAGCCGCGCTCGGCCCGCAGCTGGGCCAGTCGCCCGGCGATCCGCACGTCGACGGGGTCCGGTGAGCCGGCCGCCCCCGTTCCGTCCGCCTGTTGTCTCATATCCGGGAAGGTATCCCTGATATGAGACGGCGCTGTTACGGAAGGCTCACAGCGCGGCGGCCTCGCCGAGCGCGTCCAGCACCGGACGGATCAGCGGATGCTCCTCCGCTCCCCGGCGGACGGCCGCGAAGACCCGGCGGGTGGGCGCGACACCGTCGACGGGCCGCACGACCACGCCCGTGAGGTCCATGCCGCGCAGCGCCGAGCGCGGGACGAGCGCCACACCCGCGTCGGCCGAGGCCAGCGCGACGACCGCGCGGAAGTCGTCCGAGGAGTGCTCCAGACGCGGCTGGAAACCCGCCGTCTCGCAGGCCAGGACGACCACGTCATGACAGGGGTTGCCCGGGTACGGGCCGATCCAGGGGTCCTTGGCCAGCTCGGCGAGGGGGACCTCGCGGGCGTCGGCGAGCCGGTGCGACACCGGTACGACGGCGTCGAAGGGCTCGGCGTACAGCGGGACGTGCGTGAGCCTCGGGTCGTCGGCGGCCGGGGCCCCGCGGTACTCGACGGCGACGGCGACGTCGACCTGCCGGTCGAGCACCATCGGCAGACTGGCGTCGCCCTCGGCGTCCTGGACGCGGATGCGGATGCCGGGCGCGGAGCGGGCGAGCCGGGCCACCGCGGGCGCCACGACCAGGGCGATGCCGGTCGCGAAGGCGGCGACCGTGACCGTGCCGGCCGCCCCGGAACCGTAGGCGGCCAGTTCCGCCTCGGCCCGCTCCAGCTGGGCGAGGACGGCGTTGGTGTGACCGAGCAGGATCTCGCCGGCGGGGGTGAGGCGTACGCCCTTGGCGCCCCGCTCGACCAGCCGGTGACCGGTCTCCTGCTCCAGGGCCGTCAGCTGCTGGGAGACGGCCGAGGGGGTGAGGTACAGCGCGGCGGCAGCCGCGGTCACCGTGCGGTGGTCGGCCACCGCACGGAGGATGTGGAGCCGCCGCGCTTCGATCATGGATCGATTATCGCAATATGTCCGGGCCGCCCGGACCGCCCGCGGCGGCCGGGTCCCCGGCCCGGAACCGGCTCAGGCCGCTTCCAGCTCGGCGCGGGCCGCGACGAACGCGTCGACCGCCCGGTCGACGTCCTGCGTGGAGTGCGCCGCGGAGAGCTGCACCCGGATGCGGGCCCGGTCCTGCGGGACCACCGGGTAGGAGAAACCGATCACGTACACCCCGCGCTCCAGGAGCAGTTCGGCCATCCGGCCCGCCTTCGCCGCGTCGCCGATCATCACGGGCGCGATGGCGTGGTCGCCGGGCAGGATGTCGAAGCCCTCGTCCGTCATCCGGCGGCGGAACAGGGCGGTGTTCTCGGCGAGCCGCACCCGCAGGTCGTCGGCCGACTCCAGGAGGTCGAGGACCTTCAGGGACGCGGCGGCGATGACCGGGGCGAGGGTGTTGGAGAAGAGGTAGGGGCGCGAGCGCTGGCGGAGCAGGGCGACGATCTCCGCCCGGGCGGCCACGTAGCCGCCGGACGCACCGCCCAGCGCCTTGCCGAGGGTGCCGGTGACGATGTCGACGCGGTCCATCACCCCGTGCAGCTCGGGAGTGCCGCGGCCGCCGGGGCCGACGAAGCCGACGGCGTGCGAGTCGTCGACCATGACCATGGCGTCGTAGCGCTCGGCGAGGTCGCAGATCTCGGCGAGGGGGGCCACGTAGCCGTCCATGGAGAACACGCCGTCGGTGACGACCAGCCGGCGGCGTGCGTCGGAGGCGTCCTTCAACTGCCGCTCCAGGTCCGCCATGTCGCGGTTGGCGTAGCGGAAGCGGCGGGCCTTGGACAGCCGGATGCCGTCGATGATCGAGGCGTGGTTGAGGGCGTCGGAGATCACCGCGTCCTCGGGGCCGAGGAGGGTCTCGAAGACGCCGCCGTTGGCGTCGAAGCAGGAGGAGTAGAGGATCGTGTCCTCCTGGCCGAGGAAGGCCGACAGACGCGCCTCCAGCTCCTTGTGCACCTCCTGCGTACCGCAGATGAAGCGGACCGAGGCCATGCCGTAGCCCCAGCGGTCGAGGGCCTCGTGGGCTGCGGCCACGACCTCGGGGTGGTCGGCGAGACCGAGGTAGTTGTTGGCGCAGAAGTTGAGGACCTCGCCGGGCCAGCCGCCCGAGGTGACGGCGACCGTCGCCGACTGCGGGCTGCCGATGACGCGTTCGGGCTTGTGCAGACCGGCGGCGCGGATCTCGTCGAGGGTGGCGCGCAGGTCGTCGCGCACGGAGTCGAACATGGGGGAAGCTCCTAGGGAATGCGGGTGACTTACGCGGTCCAGTCGAGGATGACCTTGCCACCGCGGCCGCTCGCCGCGTCGGCGAAGGCCGCCTCGAAGTCGCGGTGTCCGTACCGGCCGGTGATCACGGGCGCGAGGTCGAGGCCGCCCTCCAGCAGCACCGACATCGCGTACCAGGTCTCGAACATCTCGCGGCCGTAGATGCCCTTGATCGTGATCATCGAGGTGACGATCCGGGACCAGTCGACGGGGAACTCCTCGGCGGGCAGCCCCAGCATCGCGATCCGGCCGCCGTGCGTCATGTTCGCGATCATGTCGCGCATCGCCTCGGGCCGGCCGGACATCTCCAGGCCGATGTCGAAGCCCTCGCGCAGCCCCAGCTCACGCTGTCCGTCGGCGATGGAGGCCCGCGAGACGTTCAGCGCGAGGCTCGCGCCGATCTTGCGGGCCAGCTCCAGCCGCTCCTCGCTGACGTCGGTGACGACGACGTTGCGGGCGCCCGCGTGCCGGGCGACGGCCGCGGCCATCAGGCCGATCGGTCCGGCGCCGGTGATCAGGACGTCCTCGCCGACGAGCGGGAAGGACAGCGCGGTGTGGACGGCGTTGCCGAACGGGTCGAAGATCGCGGCCACGTCGAGGTCCACCGGGACCCGGTGCACCCACACGTTGGACGCGGGCAGGGCGACGTACTCCGCGAAGGCGCCGTCCCGGCCGACCCCGAGGCCGACGGTGGCCCGGCACAGGTGGCGGCGCCCGGCGAGACAGTTGCGGCACTTGCCGCACACGAGGTGGCCCTCGCCGCTCACCAGGTCCCCGGCCTTGATGTCGGCGACGTCCCGGCCCGTCTCGACGACCTCGCCGACGAACTCGTGACCGAGCACGAGCGGGGTGCTGATCGTCTGCTGCGCCCAGCCGTCCCAGGCCCGGATGTGCAGATCCGTGCCGCAGATGCCGGTGCGCAGCACCTTGATCAGCACGTCGCCGGGCCCGACGGCCGGCTCGGGGACGTCCGCGAGCCACAGCCCGGGCTCCGCCTTCTCCTTGACCAGCGCCTTCACGCTACGGCTCCTGTGGTGAGAGGGCCCGGACGCGAGCAGGCCGAAAGGCCCCGTGTCCGGGAAGACAGGTGGATTCGCCCAGCAATCTGCCGCACTTCACCCGGCCGGGTCCATCGAGCTTTTCTTAAGCGCCGCCACAGCTGCGCTTCACACGGGTGGCCCCGGACACCCGCAGCGGCTTCCCGCACACCACGGTGGGGCGTGTCACCCTGGACCGCAACCCTCGCAAGGCCGGCCGACTGACGTGGAGCCCCTGATGACCACAGCACGGGACCTGATGCTCGTCGCGATGGACGTGAAGCCCGTCCGCCCCGTCGGACAGGGCGATCTGTCGCTCGCCCTCGCGGGCGCCGAGGTGATCGATCTCGTCGGCGCCGGGGCGGTCGCCGTCGACGGCGACCTGATCGTGCCCGGTACGTCTGCGGCCCCCGACGACCCGCTGCTGGCGGACGCCGCGTCGTCGCTCGTGCGGGCGGCGCCCTACGAGCGGGTGGAGGACTGGCTGTGGCGCCGCGGGCAGGGCCTCGCGGCGGCCTACGCGGCCCGGCTGGAGGCGGACGGGCTTGTGGGACGGTCACGCCAGGGCCGGCTGTCCTTCAGGTCCGCGGACACACGGCCGCTCGACTCACCGGCGCGCGGCCGGGCCACCGAGCGCTGGGAGGCGGACGAGCCGGTGCTCGCCGTGCTGGGTTGGGCCGCCGGACTGCGCGAGGAGCCGGCCGACGCCTTCGCCGGTCCGCCCGGCGACGCGGTCGGGACGGTCCTCGCGGCGGTCGGTGACGCCGTGACGGAACTGGAGGCGGTGCGGCAGCGCAGGTCCATCGAGGACGCGGCCTTCGACAACATCTGGCGGGCCCCCTGAGACGGGTCGGCCGCCCTCAGGGCACGGGGAATCCGCCGGCCTCGTGGCGTTGCAGCCGGCCGGCCAGGTCGGCTGCCGTGGCCTTGATGGTCTCCAGACCGGCCCTGCCCCAGGACCGGGGCGTGAGGTCGGCGACGCACACCGTGCCGAGCACCATGCCGCTCGTGTCGACGAGCGGTGCGCCCAGGTAGGAGCGGATGCCGAACTCGTCGACGACCGGGTTGCCCGCGAAGCGCGGGTAGTCCGCCACGTCCTCCAGGACCAGTGCCCTGCCCCGTACGACGACATGCGGGCAGTAGCCGTAGTCGCGGGGCAGCCGGCGGCCCATCTCGGGCTTGCCGCCCCGCGCGGCCGGGCCGCCCTGGGGGGTGTGCAGCCCGGCGAAGAACTGGCGTTGCTCGTCGAGGAAGTTGACCATGGCGTAGGGCGCTCCGGCCACCTCGGCGAGGCGGGCCGCGAAGGCGTCCAGGGCGGGCTCCGGCCGGGCGCCCAGACCGAGCCCGCGCAGCCGCCGCGCACGGGCGGGGGCCTCGCTGTCCTCGGGCGTGAGCAGCAGACGTCCGGCGGGGCGCGGCGGCTCGTAGCTCATGGCCGTGCTCCGTCACGGGGGACGTGTGTCATGTGCGGCTCCGGGGCGTCGGGGGCGGGGATCACATGTGGGCGCCGCGGCTCGGCTGGGGAGCGGCCGGGGCGTGGGCGATGAGGTGTTTGACGAGGGTCAGCAGGGTCTGCACCCCGGAGGCCGAGATACGGGCGTCGCAGCGCACGACGGGCACGTCGGGGGCGAGGTCGATGGCGGCCCGCACCTCCTCGGGGTTGTAGCGGTGGGATCCGTCGAACTCGTTGATGGCGACGATGAAGGCCAGTCCGCGTTCCTCGAAGAAGTCGACGGCCGCGAAGCACTCCTCCAGACGGCGGGTGTCGGCGAGGACGACGGCGCCGAGGGCGCCCTCGGACAGCTCGTCCCACATGAACCAGAACCGCTCCTGGCCGGGTGTGCCGAACAGGTACAGGACGTGGCTCGGATCGAGCGTGATGCGGCCGAAGTCCATCGCGACGGTCGTCTCGACCTTGTTCTCGATGCCGTCGAGGTTGTCGGTCGCGGCGCTGACGGTGGTGAGGAGTTCCTCCGTGCTGAGCGGCGCGATCTCGCTGACGGCGCCGACGAACGTCGTCTTGCCGACGCCGAAACCCCCCGCGACCAGGATCTTCAGGGCGGTGGGGAAGGGATCGGCTGCGCCGCCGTCGTAGGGGCCCTGTCCGCCGTACCCGTCGTACTCACAGCTGTCGTCGTAGTCCATCGAGCACTGCCTCCAGAAGGGCCCGGTCGGTCGGGATGTGGTGGTACTCGGGGGGCTTGGTGGTCAGCGCCCCGCAGTCGAGGAGGTCCGACAGCAGCACCTTCGTGACGGCTGCCGGCAGCTTCAGATGGGCCGCGATCTCGGCCACCGACACGGGTGCGCTGGTCAGGTGCAGCGCCGTCGCGTGTTCGGGGCCCAGGTAGCCGAGGGGGGTCGACCCGGTGGCCATCACCTGTGACATCAGATCGAGGGCGACGCTGGGTCTGGTCCGGCCGTTGCTGACCGTGAAGGGGCGCACCAGCCGTCCGGCCGCGTCGTCGAGCCAGGGCCCGTCGCCGGCCGCCGCCACCCTCAAGGCCCCATCACCGACGGTTGCACGGTGTGCTGCTCCACGGCGTGCTGCCGGGGCGCGGTCATGAGGTACGGCCGCACGCTCTTGACGAGCATCGCCATCTCGTACCCGAGGACGGCCGCGTCGGCCTCGCGGCCGGCGAGCACCGCGAGGCACGCGCCCGAGCCGGCGGTGGTGACGAAGAGGAGCGTCGAGTCCAGCTCGACGACGACCTGCCGCACGTCGCCTCCGTCGGCGAACCGCACGCCCGCGCTGCGGCCCAGGGAGTACAGGCCGGAGGCCAGGGCCGCCATGTGGTCGGCGCTGTCGGGGTCGAGGCCGTGGACCGACTTCACGAGGCCGTCGCAGGAGAGCAGTACCGCGCTCAGGGTGTGCGGCACGCGCTGCACGAGGCCGCTCATCAGCCAGTCGAGATCGGATACCTGGCCGGTCGGCGCATCGCTCGCCATGGTGGATCGACTCCTTGGGGTACGAAGGTCTACGGGAGCGCTGGGGGTGGGGGTGACCGTGCTCATCCGGCCGGTGCGCTCCCGTCGTGCCGGGCGGTGGATCGGTCGGGACCGGGCAGGTCCAGCCCGTCGCGCGTGCCGTACGCCTCGGGCGGCGCGGCGGCGTGCGCGGGGTGGGCCTGCGCTATCGGGGAGGGGTGCGGCGGCCGCGGTCGTGCGCCGGTCCCGTGGCCCTCGTCGTACGCCGGGCGGGCGGGCTCGGCGAGCAGGACGTCGAGGGGGGCGGGCGGCCGGAACGCGGCCCGGTCCGCTGCGTCCGCCTCCAGGCTCTGCTGGGCCTCGGCGAGGCCCACGCCGCGCTGGAAGGCCGCCATGAGGCCGGGGTCGTGGCCCACCGGCTGATCGGTGTCCGGGCGCGGGGCCGGGCCGCCGCGCAACTGGGGCACGATGTGCTCCTGGGCGCGTCGGCGGGGCAGCTGGGGCTTGCCCATCGTGCCGCGCACGGTGCCGACGCGGGGGGTGGGGGCGAGGCCCGCGTTCCCTTCGACGACGGGGCGGTCGTCGCGCCGGATGCCGGGCACGGCCTCGGCCGGATTGGGCCGTGCCGCGCGGGCCCCGCGAACGGGCAGCGGCGCGGGCGCGCCCTGCCCGACGGACCCCGCCGTCCCCACGGCCCCCGTCGGCCCCGCGCCGGGCTCGTGCGCCGCCTCCGTCCCCGGTGCCGGTGCGTACCCCTGCTCCGCGGCGGGCTGCGCGTGCACCGGACCCGAGCCGGTGACGCCCGGCCCGTCCGGCAGCCCCACGACCCCACCGGGCGCCGTTCCGCCCTCCCCCAGCCCCTGGAACGACCGCCCGACCCCGTCGGAGCCGTCCCCAGTGACGAACGCCCGGCCCGCGCCGTCCGTGCCCTGCCCGGCGAGGAACGAGCGCCCGGCACCGTCGTAGCTGTCCCCCGTGACGAACGCCCGGCCCGCGCCATCGGAGCCGTCCGCGGCAACGAACGCCCGGCCCGCGCCGGCCGTCCCCTGCCCGGCGACGAACGAGTGCCCGGCGCCGTCGGAGCCGTCCCCCGGGACGAACGACCTGCCCGCGCCGTCCGTGCCCTGGCCAGGGGCGTACGACCTGCCCGCGCCGTCCGTTTCTCCCGTGAGGGGCGGGGCCGGTGAGGGATCCGGGGGCGCCGGTGCGGTCGTCGCGCCGGTGGGGTAGCGCGGGGCGGGTGGCCGGGCCGGGCCCGTTGACCCGGTGGTCCGGGGTCGCGGGGCGGGCGGCAGGGGCGGGCGCCCGGGCTGCGCCGGGGGCGTGGCCTGCGCGAGGGGCAGGCCACCGACGTCGGTCCCGGGGCCGCGCGGTGCCGCCCCGAGGACACCCGGCGCGGAGCCCAGCAGTGCCTGCGGCACGACGAGCACGGCCTGGACGCCGCCGTAGATGTTGCCCTGGAGACGGACCCGGATGCCGTGCCGCCGGGCGAGCTGGGAGACGACGAAGAGCCCGATGCGCCCGTCGGCGAGCAGCCGTCCGACGTTGACCTGGTCGGGGTCGGCGAGCAGCGCGTTCATCCGGCTCTGCTCCTCGGCGGGCATGCCGAGGCCCCGGTCCTCGACCTCGACGGCGAGCCCGGAGGTGACGAGGTTGGCGCGCATCAGCACCTGGGTGTGCGGGGCGGAGAACACCGTGGCGTTCTCGACGAGCTCCGCGAGCAGGTGGATGACGTCGGCGACGGCATGACCGCGCAGTTCGCCGTCGACCGGCGGGACGAGCTTCACCCGCGAGTACTGCTCCACCTCGGCGATGGCGGAGCGCAGCACCTCCGTCATGGAGACCGGGTTGCTCCACTGCCGCCGCGAGACGGCCCCGCCGAGGACGGCGAGGTTCTCCGCGTGGCGGCGGATGCGGGTGGCGAGGTGGTCGACGTGGAAGAGCCCCTTGAGCAGGTCGGGGTCCTCGATCGCGTTCTCCAGCTCGTCGAGGATGGAGATCTCGCGGTGCACCAGGGACTGAAGGCGCCGTGCGAGGTTGACGAACACCTCCAGCTTCTGTTCGCTGCCGGCCTGGCTGGACAGCTGTGCGGCCTGGACCACGGCGGTGACGGCCCCCTCGCGGGCCCGTGCGAGGTCGGCGGCGAGCAGCTCGAAGTCGTCCGCGTCGCCGGGCGGCCCGCCGCGCGAGCTGCGCTGGGGCGGGACCTCGCCCCGGCGCAGCGCCTCGACGGCGGCGCGCAGGTCGGCCTCGCCGCGCACGCTGCCGCGGCGCAGGGCGGCGAGACGGTCGCCGACCGAGCGGGCGGCACGGTCGGCGGCCACGGCGGCGATCACGATGCCGACGCCGGTGACCGCGACCCCGCCGGCCAGGACCGCCCACAGGACCGGACCGGGGCGGACGCCGGTGGAGCGCACGGTGAACAGGACCACCGCGCAGGCGCTGAGGGCGACCGCGATCGGCGGGAGCACGGCGAGCCTCAGCAACTGGGGCCGTATGTGTGTCTCGGCCGCCGCCGGTGCCGGGCGGGCGACCGGGCGCCCGTGCCGCCCGCCCTCACGGCGGTCTGCGCGTGCGGCTGGTGCGCGGAGGTGAGACATCGGTGTCCTCGTACTGGTCCGTCGAGCCTGGCTGTCGGTCGGGAGAGCCCAAGAATTCGGCCCGGTGTCGCCCGACGGCCACTCACAGTAGTCGGCAACGCATCAGGTGCGGTGGGCAGTTGACAAAGTCCCCCGGCGAGCGTCCCGCTCTGGTATGACGCTTCGCACGGCAGAGCGATATGCGGGGGCCACGACGAAGGCAACTCGGAAAGTACTCGATCGGACCTGGTCGAAGCCGGTCCGGAAACGACGAAGCGGGCCGGGGAGCTTTTCACTCCCCGACCCGCACGGTCGCCCCGTCGCCGTCCGGCTCAGCCCGCCGGAATCGCCTCCGGGGCCTCGCCGCCCTCGACGGCTCCCCGGCTGTCGTCACTCTCGGTATCGGCTTTGGCCTTTGTTGCCGGCTCGACCGGGGGGCGCCAGCCGGCCGCCGGGGCGAGCGCCACGTCCCGCCACCACGGCTGGTCCGGGAACGTCTCGGCGGTGGGCTCGAAGGGCTCGCCCGGACGGGGCAGGGCGGCCCGCGCCCCGGCCGCGCGCGCGGCGGCCAGGGTGCCCTCGCCGGGGTCGGTCCACGCGTGCGTGGCGAGGTTGAAGGTGGCCCAGTGGATGGGCAGCATCACTCCGCCGGTGCCGCCCTGAAGGTCCAGGTGGGCGCGCATGCCTTCCTCGGGAGTCATGTGGATGTCGGGCCAGAAGTCCGAGTAGGCGCCGATCTGGATCATGGTGGCGTCGAACGGCCCGTGCTGGGCGCCGATCTCCTCGAACCCGTCGAAGTAGCCGGTGTCACCGCTGTGGTAGATCCGGTGGTCCTCGCCCTCGACCACCCAGGAGGCCCACAGGGTGTGCTGGGTGTTGCGCAGCCCGCGTCCGCAGAAGTGACGGGCCGGGGTGGCGGTCAGGGTGAGCCCGCCGATCTTCGTCGCCTCGTGCCAGTCCAGCTCGCGCAGCCGGTCGGCGGACACGCCCCAGTGCTCGAGGTGGGCGCCGACGCCGAGCGGCACCGCGAAGAGCGTGTCCGTGCCGGCCAGCGCCTTGATCGTGGGCAGGTCGAGGTGGTCGTAGTGGTCGTGGGAGATGACGACCACGTCGACCGGGCCGAGCGCGGCCAGCGGCAGCGGCACCGGGTGCAGCCTCTTGGGCCCCGCGAAGGAGAAGGGCGAGCAGCGCTCCCCCCAGACGGGGTCGAACAGGACGCGCCGTCCGTCGATCTCGGCGAGCACGCTGGAGTGCCCCATCCAGGTCAGCCGCAGCCCGGAGGCCGGGGGCGCGGCGAGGTCGGCGAGGGTGGTGGGGTGCACCGGCACGGTCCCCGCGGGGGCGCGGCGGGGGCGTTCCTCCTTGTCGAAGAAGACCTTGGCGAAGTCGAGCGTCGAGCCCGAGGGACGGGTGCGCGCCGGGCCGCCGGGGTTCTGGAAGACCCCGTCCTTGAAGTGGGGCGATCTGCGGATGCGCGCGAGGCGCTCACCGCTCGGATCCGCGCCGAAGGCCGCGGGCTGTAGAGCGCGGAGCCCGGAGCTCAGGGAACGGAAACCGGACACGGTACCTCCAGGTGGAGTCGCTGAGGCATTCCATTATGGTCGCCCCCGCCGACGGCGCCCGGGTCACCCCGGTCACATCCGCGCGCAGGGACCCTTTGACACGGTGCCGTCCGCCTTCCGATACTGACCAACCGTTCAGTATCGGTGGGGTTCCGCCGCCGTGCACCCCGCCCGCCGGTCGAGGAGTCCGTATGACCGCCCCCTTCCTGTCGCTCACCTGGACCGACCACGTCACCGGGCGCCAGGGCCATCTGGTCGTCGACGCCCTGGTGCGCGGGGTGTGCAGCGGCGGGCTGCGGATGCGGGCGGGCTGCACCCTGGAGGAGGTGACCGGGCTCGCGCGCGGCATGAGCCTCAAGGAGGCGCTGCACTACGACCCCGAGGCCCGCTACGTGCCCCTGGGCGGCGCCAAGGGCGGTATCGACTGTGATCCCCGGGATCCGGAGGCGTACGGACTGCTGGTGCGGTACCTGCGGGCGGTACGGCCGTACGTGGAGAGCTGCTGGACCACGGGCGAGGACCTGGGGTTGTCCCAGGACCTGGTGGACCGGGCGGCCGCGGAGGCGGGGCTGGTGTCGACCGTGCAGGCGGTCTACCCGCTGCTGGAGGACGAGCCGGCCGCCCGGGCCCGGCTCGCGGCCGCCTTCACGATCGAGGTGGACGGCATCGGCCTGGACGAGCTGGTCGGGGGCTGCGGGGTCGCCGAGTCGGTCCTGGCCGCGCTGGACCGGGCCGGGGTCCCGCACGCCGGGACGCGGGTCGCCGTCCAGGGGTTCGGCACCATGGGCGGGGCGACGGCGAGGTTCCTCACGCGCGCGGGGCTGACGGTCGTGGCCGTCGCCGACGTCAAGGGCACGATCGCCTGCCCGTCCGGGCTCGACGTGGAGGCGCTGCTGGCCGCGCGCGACGCCCACGGCACCGTGGACCGCGCCGCCCTGCGCCCCGGGGACGTGGAGCTGCCGGGCGACGCCTGGCTGTCGGTGGCGGCCGAGGTGCTGGTGCCGGCCGCGGTGTCGTACGCCATCGGGGTCGAGGAGCAGGCGCGGATCGGCGCCCGGTGGATCGCCGAGGCGGCCAACATGCCCGTCCTGCCGGAGGCGGAGGAACTGCTGCACGCGCGCGGGGTGACCGTGCTGCCGGACGTCGTCGTCAACTCCGGGACGAACGCCTGGTGGTGGTGGACGCTCTTCGGCGACATCGGGGCCGACGCGCAGGAGGCGTTCACGCACACCCGCCGTTCGATGCGCGCCCTGGTGGAGCTGGTGCTCGCGCGCGCGCAGGCGGACGGGACGACCCCCCGGACCGCCGCGCACGCCGTAGCCGCCGCCCGGCTGCCGGTGATCGCGCAACGGTTCGGCCGCCACCGGCCCGCTCCCCGGGGGACAGCAGTGCGCGAGGGCGCGGTGGAGGCGGAGCCCGGCTCGTGACACGCGTGCGTGTCGCCAGGGGCGCACCGGCCTGGCCCCGCCCTCTCGTCCGGTCCGGGCTCGTGACACGCGCGCGTGCGGGGCGGCATGACGGGCCGCCGGGCGCACGGGCCGGTCCGCCGGTGGCCGGGGGGACGGATTAGGGTGACGTCGTGGCGAGGGTCCGGTTGAGTGTGGCCGAGCGGCGCGAGGAGCTGCTGCGGGCGGCCATCGAGCAGATCGAGGCGCGGGGCGTGGCGGCGGTCAGGATCGCCGACGTGGCCGCGGCCCTCGGGGTGAGCAACGCCCTGGTCCTCTACCACTTCTCGACCAAGGAGAAGCTGGTCGCCGATGCCTTCGCCCACGCGGCCGAGGGCGATCTGGCGCGGCTGCGCAAGCTGACCGGCCGCCGGACCACGGCCCTGCGGCGGCTGCGGTCGGCGGTGCGGTGGTACGCGCCCACGGGTCAGGCCAAGGGCTGGCGGCTGTGGATCGAGGGCTGGGCGGTGTCCCTGCGGGAGCCCGCGCTGCGGGAGGTGGCGCGGGAGCTCGACCGGGAGTGGAAGGCGGCGCTGACCGAGGTCATCGCGGAAGGCGTGGCAGCGGGCGAGTTCTCCTGCCCCGACCCGGCCGGCACCGCCCTGCGGCTGACGGCCCTGCTCGACGGACTCGCCGTACAGCTGACGTCCTACGCGGGCACGGTGTCGCGGACCCGAGCCCAGGAGTGGGTCGACGAGGCGCTGACCCGCGAACTCGGCCTGGACGACGCGGAGTCGGGCCCCCGGGAAGGCTGAGGAACGGCCGGCCGTCGTGGCGCCGAGGCGCACGCGGACCGCTGTCGTGGCGCCGGGCGACGGCGCCCGTCCCGCGGTGAACGCCGTCCGGGTGCCTCCACCGCCTGCCCCGGCGCCGGCCGGCACCCCGACCGACCGTGCGCCCGCCCCGCCGGTGGAGCAGACCGACGGCGCGTCGCCGCACGGCCGGTCCGCTCCGGGGCTGCCGTTCACGGCTCAGGCCACGGCGGCGATCCGCATCCTGATGTCGTCGGGCGACAGCGCGCCCTTGGCGGTCACGTGGTCGCCGGAGGACTCCCCGCGCAGCCGTCGTCCGATCCACGGCACCAGGTACTCGCGGGCCCAGTGGACGTCGTCGCGCCGCACCTCCAGCGTGCCGCGCGGCGGGAGCAGCGGCCAGGGCTGCTCGGGGTCGGCCGGTACGTCGAGGCCGAGGACCTGTCCGGCGCGCAGCGCCACGCGCGTGTGCCCCTCCGGGGAGAGGTGCAGCCGGTCGCCGTCCCAGGCCCTGCGGTCCTGTACGGACTTCAGGGACCACAGGTCGAGCACCGGGCAGCCGTAGCGGTCGGCGACGGCACGGACATGTCCGTTGTACGTGGCGATCTTGCCCCGCAGATGCTTGAGCACGGGGACGCCACGGGTGTCGAAGCCGGTCGTCACCATGACGGTGCCGGCTGCGGCGGTCAGGGCCGAGATCGCGCGCTCGAAGCGCTCGGCGACCTCGTCCGGGTCGGTTCCGGGACGCAGGATGTCGTTGCCGCCCGCACAGAAGGAGACCAGGTCGGGGGCGATTTCCACCGCCCTGGCGAGCTGGTCCTCCATGATCTGGTCGAGCAGCTTTCCGCGGACCGCGAGGTTGGTGTAGTCGAAGTCGCCCTCGGGCCGCCGGTCCGCGAGGAGTACCGCGAACCGGTCGGCCCAGCCGACCAACGCCCCGTCGGGGCCAGGGTCGCCGACGCCTTCGGTGAAGCTGTCCCCCACCGCCACGTACGACCCGATCACTGATCTGTTGTCACTCTTCGAATCGTCTGCCACAGCAGTTCATCATTCACCTTCGAATGTGACCTACGCGATCGTAGGAAAGGGTTGACGGGCGGTGAGATAGGACACCCTTAAAGAATTTGCCAATCAGGGAATAAGGGACCACGCGCGAAAGTCGTTGATCCGGAAATGGCTCCAGGTGGTGCGGAAGGCGAAGTGCCCGCCCGTGTAGGGCTCCGGGTCGGTGTAGTCGAAGACCGGGCGACCGTTGTTCCACCAGCGGACGGTCCGGCCGTCGGAGACGATCCGGACGTGGTGGGGCCGGTTCGCGACCAGCAGCGGCTCGGTGTAGTCGTAGATCAGCGGGCGCACCCCCGCCTCGCCGACGTAACGGCGCAGCCGGGTCGTGGTGTTGCCGTTGGCGCCGTAGCCGACGTAGTACGTCCTGAGGTGGTCGTACTCGGCGAGGGCGCCGCTGCGGGGGGTGGCGAACAGGTCGTCGGGCGAGCGGGCGTCGACGGCGTTCCAGAAGTTGTTGAGGTCGGACACGCGGTCGTTGACCCCGCCCGCCGAGACGGGCGTGGCGACGTACTCGAGGACGTACGGTCCGTGGAAGGGCCGCTTGAACCAGATCGTCGCGCCGGCGGGCACGTCGACCTCCAGCGTTCCGCGGGCGGCGGTGACCGTGCCGCCCCGCTCCAGTTCGACGGCCCACTGGCCGAGGCCGCGGCGGAAGTCGTCGTGGGCGAGCGGGCGGTGGCGGCGGGGCCGGGTGCTCGCGGTGGCCGGTGGGGCGAGGGCGGCCAGGGCGGTGCCTGCGGCGAGGGCTCCGAAGGCCCTGCGGGTGGTGGTCATGTCGGTCGGCTCCTTCAGTGCGCGGAGGTGGTGAGGGACGGCCTGTGGACGTGGGGCGCCCCCGTGCCGAGCAGCCGCCGGCCGAGGAAGGTCCCCGAGCCGGACAGGGCGGCGACGAGGCCGCGGCCGAGGCTCTCGACGATCCGGCGCGGGACGGCCGCGCCGGCGTGTGCGGCGGGCACGCAGACGAGTCCGGCACCGAACCTCCGAAGAGCGACAGAAAGCGCTTGCCCCCTGACCGGGATCACTGTGCCCGCACCCCGTCCCGTCTGTCGACGGGGCGGCGGGGGCTGCCACACGAACGCAATGAAACGATCATGAACACGCAAAGGGAGCCCTCGCCCGGCGGAAGCTCGCCCACCGGGCTCCGGAGCCGGACATGCCGAAGGCCGGACCCGGGGATCGGGGTCCGGCCTTCGGCCGCGTGTCAGGCGCGGGGGCGTCGGGTCGGGGGGTCAGCCGACGGAGACGCCGTGCGAGCGGAGGTAGGCGATCGGGTCCACGTCGGAGCCGTAGTCCGGCGTCGTGCGGATCTCGAAGTGCAGGTGCGGGCCGGTCACGTTGCCGGTCGCACCGGAGAGACCGACCTGCTGGCCCGCGGACACGGTCTGCCCGGCCGAGACGGACAGCTGGGACAGGTGGGCGTACTGCGCGTAGTAGCCGTCGGCGAGCCGGATGACGACCTGGTTGCCGTACGCGCCGCCCCAGCCCGCGGAGACGACGGTGCCCGCGCCCACGGCCTTGAGCGTCGTGCCGGTCGGCACGACGAAGTCGGTGCCGGTGTGGTAGCCGCTCGACCACATGCTGCCGGCCGTGTGGTACGCGGTGCCGACGGTGGCGCCCGCCACCGGCAGGACGTAACCGCTGGAGTTGCCGCCGCCGCTCTGCGAGGCCTGGGTGGCCGTGTTCGAGGAGGACGAACCGGAGGACGAGGCGGAGGAGTCCGAGGTGGACGCCCTGGTGCCGGACGCCTTCGAGGAGGAGGACGACTTGGGCTTCGACGACGAACCGGTCGACGAGGAGGTGCCGCCGGTCGCGGCCTTCTTGCCGATCGACAGCTTCAGTCCGGGGTGGATCAGCGACGGGTCGCTGCCCACGGCCTGGCGGTTGTCCTGGTAGAGACGCTGCCAGCCACCGCTGACGTCCTGCTCGTCGGCGATCTTCGACAGGTAGTCGCCGGAGCGCACGGTGTAGCTCTTCGCACTGGTGGCGGGGGCCGCCTTCTGCGCCACCGGAGCGGCTTGGACGGTCTTCGCGGGGGCGGCCTCGGAAGCCGCCCGGGCGACGGACTGGGCGGGGGCCGCGTGGGCGCCGGCGGCACCCATGAGCGGGAGGGCCAGCGCGGCGCCGCCGGTTCCGGCTGCGGCGATGGAGCGGGTGAGGCGCTGGGCCTTCGGGCGGCGGTGCTTACCCTTCGCGGGCATGGGGAATTCCTCTCCGGCGCCTGCGAGGTGAGCTGTCGGGTGCGGACTGGAGATGCCCGGCCGCGCCGAGGCGCGGCTTTACCCCTGAGCCTGTTCCGGAGACCGGAACAGGCGGTGTTGCCTGTGGGTCCCCCGCTCCTGCCATGCACGGGTGAGTGTGCGGGTTCCGGGCGGTGGCAGGATTCGGCGTCCGTCCGGATTGGTGTGGAACGTAAGCGACCAGGACGCACAGGGACAAGCAGAGGTTGCACTGCCCCCGCGTTTCTCTTGATCCCCTGTGCGGATCCCTGGTCACTTTCCGTGAATCGACCGGGCCACTCCCGGCCAAGGGCCCTTAAAAGCACGCGAATTACGTGGACATGACGGACGACGTACGGTCACGACTATGACGCTGCTCACGTGACGGCTCTCCAGGTTCCTTTATTCCAGAGCGAGTTGTAACGAAGGAACCAATTCGGGCAGAAAGCTCAGATGCGACGCAGCCGGATAACCGTCGCATCGAGGTCACCACGCAACCCCAGGCGCAGCCCGTGGTGCAGAAGTACGGCACCTCGGTGAACTTCGCCCGTTTCGCGGCATTCGTACGACGCCGTCGGGTCGAGCCCGCGCAGCCGCAGCGCGGGAACGGGCTCGCCGAACCGCTGCGCCTGGAGCCAGGCGAGGACGACGCTCTCGTCACCGCGCACGTACTGCACGGCGCTCGCGCCGCCCGTCGGGGGCTTCAGCCGGTACAGGTCGCCGTGCTGCACGAGGGGACGGATCTCTTTGTAGAGGTCCACCCACCGGCGCGCCTCCGTCAGCTCCTCCTCGCTCCACTGCGAGAGGTCCCCGCCGACCCCGAGGACGCCGGCCATGGCGCTGACGAAGCGGAAACGCAGCGAGCTGACCCGGTCGTTGAGCTGGGTGTTGGGGCTGTCGGTGACCCAGGCCGCCATCACCCGGGCGGGATGGATCTGACTGAAGCCGTGCTGGATGTCGAGCCGGTCGAGCGGATCGGTGTTGTCGGAGGTCCACACCTGGTCGGTGCGGCTCATGACCCCGAGGTCGATGCGCCCGCCACCGCCGGAGCAGGACTCGAAGGCGACGCCGGGGTGGGCCGCCCGCAGCCGGTCCAGGAGGGCGTACAGGGCGCGCACGTGATCGACCCAGAGGCGCTGCGGATAGGGGTCGTCCGGCCAGCCGGCGTCCGTGAAGCAGCGGTTGAAGTCCCACTTCACGTAGTCCACGGGCGCGCTGGACAGGAGCCCGTGGAGCTGCTCCCACAGGTACTCCTGGACGTCCTCGCGCGCGAGGTTCAGGACGAGCTGGTTGCGGAACTCCGTCCGCTTGCGCCCGGACTGGAACTGCACCCAGTCGGGGTGCGCCCGGTACAGCTCGCTGTCCGGGTTGACCATCTCGGGCTCGACCCAGATGCCGAACTGCATGCCGAGGGAGTGCACCTGGTCGGCGAGGGGCTTCAGCCCGTGCGGGAACCGGTCGGGGTTGGGACGCCAGTCGCCGAGCCCGGCGTGGTCACCGGTGCGCGCCCCGAACCAGCCGTCGTCGACGACGAACAGCTCGACGCCCATCGCGGCGGCCCGCCGGGCGAGCGCGCCCTGCTGCTCCTCGGAGATGTCGAAGTAGGTGGCCTCCCAGGAGTTGAACAGCACCGGCCGGTCCTGTTCCGCGTCCGGGATCACGTACGCGCGCTGGTAGGCGTGCCAGGCGCGGCTCGCGCCGCCGAATCCGCCGTCGCTCCACAGGCCGGCGAAGACGGGCGTGGTGAACGACTCCCCCGCGGCCAGCCGCAGCAGGCCCGAGTCGTCGTACCCGGCGCCGCCGGAGATCTGCACGCGCGCGTCCGGCAGCTGCGCGACGGCGATCCGCCAGGAGCCCGACCAGGCGAGCGCGCAGCCGTAGACCTCGCCGCGCTCCTCGGTCGCATCGGTGTCCAGGGCGACCCAGGGCAGGTGCTGGTGCCCGGTGTGTCCGCGCCGGCTGCCGATGACCTGCTCGCCGTAGGTGAGGGGGGAGCGTGTGAGCCGGGACTCGGCTGCCCAGCGGCCGTGCAGCTGGGACAGCCGCCAGTCCTCGCGCTCGGGCAGGGTCCAGGTGGCGGAGTCGGCGCGCAGCAGTTCCAGCGGCCGCTCCCCCTCGTTGCGCAGGGTCGCCCAGCGCTCGACGACGTCGTCCCGCATCCGGTAGTGCAGGGTGAGGGCCAGGCCGGCGTCCCGGAACCGCAGGCGCAGCTCGTCGCCTTCGGTGTCGAAGTCCTCGTAGGACCACTCCGTGCCGCGCCGTTCGTCGGTGCGCACGGACAGGGCGGGCCGCACGAAGCGGGGGCCGCCCTCGACCGGGTACTCCTCGCGGCCGTCGAGCGGGGACTCGAAGGACGCCCCTCGCGGGGGCCCCGGGAGCGCGGCGAGCGCTTCGGCGTCCGCGAGGGCGATGCCCGGACCCCAGTGCAGATGGATCAGCTCGTCGGCCTCGGTGAGGTGGAGGGCGTAGCTGCTGGTGGGCCCGGAAAGGAGCCAGGTGCGGCCGTTGTCGGCGATCTCGGGCATCAAACCCCCACTGATTCGAACAGGTGCGATCAAGCATCAACATCATCGAGTGCGGTCGGCCCCTCGGGCAACTTCCGTCGCACAACATCTCACCTGGTCGGACGTCCGCCGCATCACCCTGTGGACATCTCGTTGCCCGGGGAATCCATGTCGTATCGTCGGGGTGGCGTCCCGTCGGCCACCCAGAGCCGCGCCGGCGCCGACCCGACAGGAAGGGAGCTTCCGTGACGCAGCAGGTCCCGTCGACCGAGCCCGAGCTGGCCGGCGTACGCAACTTCCGGGACGTGGGCGGCCTGCCCACCGTCGACGGAAGGCGGGTGCGTCACGGGGTGCTGTTCCGCAGCGGTCACCTCGCGCACGCCACCGAGGCGGACACCGCGTTCCTCGCCGGGCTCGGGCTGCACACGATCTTCGACTTCCGCAACGCCGCGGACCAGAAGCTCGAGGGACCCGACGTCGCGCTGCCGGGCGTGCGCAATCTGAACCTGCCGCTGTCGGACCCGGCGGACGGTGCCGAGTTCTGGCAGATGGTGCGTGACGGCGAGATCGAGCAGCTGCGCGCGATCCTCGGCGACGGCAGGGCGGCGGGGCGGATGACCGCCTCCTACCGCAAGATCATCAAGGAGCGTACGGCCGAGCACGCGCGCGTGCTGCACTCGCTCGCCGAGGACAGCGTGCCGGCGCTGATGCACTGCGCGGCGGGCAAGGACCGGGCGGGTCTGTCCGTGGCGGTGACGCTGCTGGCCGTCGGGGTGGAGCGCGAGGCGATCCTCGCCGACTACCTGGAGTCCAACGCCAAGCACCGCCGCTACCAGGTGCGCCGCAGCCCGACCTCGTCCGCCGCCTACTCCCCCGAGGTCATGGAGCTGCTCGGCCCGCTCTTCGACGCGCGCGCCGAGTACCTCGCTGCGGCCGTCGAGACCATCGAGGAGACGTGGGGCGGCGTCGACGCCTACCTGGAGCAGGGCCTCGGACTCGCCCCCGGGACCCGTGAACGGCTGCGGGACCGACTGCTGGACTGAAACCGGGAGCGCCCCGGGACCGGCGGCGGTCCCGGGGCGCTCCCGGTCCGGGGTCCTGTCGGTTCGGGACCCCGGGTCCGGGGTCCTACTGGTTGGCGCCGACGGAGAACAGCAGCCAGAGGAACCCGGCGAAGAGGTGACCCACGGCGATGTAGATGATCAGCCGGATCCACAGGGTGCGGGGGAACTTCTCTTCGAGGTCGCTCATGACGTCTCTCCGGTCCGCGAGGGGGTCGGGCCCAGGCACAGGGCGGCGGTGGGGCTCTGGAGCAGGGTGTGGACGAAGAGGAGCTCGACGCCCTCCGTGTCCTGGGCGGCGATGCGGTGCGGTGTCAGCGAGTCGAAGTGCGCGCTGTCACCGGGCCCGAGCACGTCCGTGGTGTCGCCGAGGCGCAGGCGCAGCCGTCCGCGCAGGACGTGCAGCCACTCCTCGCCCGGGTGCACCCGCACGACGTCCCCCTGGGAACCGTGCGGGACATGGACGCGCAGGGCCTGCATCCCGCGCCCGGGGGCGCCCGCGGGCCAGTAGGTCCAGCCGCCCGCGTGGGTCGGCTCCATGGCCTCGGCGCGCACCACGGCGTCCCGGTCGGGGGCCGTCTCGCCGAGCAGTTGCGAGACCGTCGTACCGTAGACACGGGCGAGCGCGAGCAGCATCGGCAGCGAGGGCTGACGCTGTCCGGTCTCCAGTCGGGAGAGATGGGCGGGTGACAGCCCGGCGGCGCGGGCCGCGGCCTCCAGGGTGAGGGCGGCCCGGCGGCGCAGGGAGCGCAGCTGGGGGGCGACGGCGGGAAGGGCCTCGGCTTGTTCCGTCGAGGCCGCTGACTCGAGCGGGCTCATGCGCCCATTCTCCCGCCCGAATTGCCTCTGCGGCAAATCCCTTGCCTCAGAGGCAAAAGCCGGGCGGTGTGTCCCGGCGGCGGGCGGGGTCCGGTGCCCTGTCGTGGCGCCTAGCGGTGGGCGACGGCCTGTTTCACCAGCGTCTTGCCGAAGTCCCACATCAGACCGCCGCCGCCGTGCGCGTCGTCCATCACCGCGGTGAAGGCGTCGACGAACCGGTCCACCTCCGGCTCCGCGATGATCAGCGGCGGGATCAGCTTGATGACCTCCAGATGGTCGCCGGAGACCTGGGTGAGGATGCGGTGCCGCTGGAGCAGCGGTACGACGACCATCTGGGCGAACAGCCCCTTGCGTGCCGCCTGGAGCATGCTCCAGCGGCTGCGCAGCTTCAGCGACCTTGGCCGGCCGAACTCGATGCCGATCATCAGACCGCGCCCGCGGACGTCGGCCAGCAGCTCGTACGTGTCGACCAGTGCCGCGAGCCGGGACCTCAGCAGGTCACCGGTGGCCCGGGCGTTGGCCACGATCTGCTCGTTCTCCAGCACGGACAGCACCGCGAGCCCCGCCGCCATGGCCTGCGCGTTGGACCCGAAGCTCGCCGAGTGCACCAGCACCCGGTCCATCGACGAGAACACCTTCTTGAAGATCCAGTCCTTGCCGAGCGTGGCGCCGACCGGTACGTAGCCGCCGGAGAGCGCCTTTGCCACGCAGACCAGGTCCGGTTCGACGCCCTCCTCGTGCTGGTAGGCGTAGAAGTCACCGGTGCGGCCGAGCCCCGTCTGCACCTCGTCGGCGATCAGCAGCGCCTTGTGCCGGTGCAGCAGTTCCTGTGCGGCCCGCAGATAGCCGGGCGGCGACTCGTGCACCCCCTTGCCCTGGATCGGTTCGACGATCAGCGCGGCGACGTCGCCCTTCGCCAGCTCGGCGGCCAGCGCGTCGAGGTCGCCGAGCGGGACCGCCGTGTCGGCCAGCAAGGGCGCGAACCCGTCGCGGAACCCCGACTCCCCGTTCACCGACAGCGAGCCCGTGGTGAGGCCGTGGAAGGCGTGGTCGCAGTACAGGACCCTCGGCCGGCCGGTGGCGCAGCGGGCGAACTTCAGCGCCGTCTCCACCGCCTCGGTACCGCTGTTGCCGAAGAACACCCGGTCGAGGTGCGGGCTGTGGGCGAGCAGCCGCTCGGCCAGCAGTCCGGGCAGCGGCTGGCAGTCGAAGCGGGTCAGGTCGGCGAGCCCGGCGTCGAGGACGTCGTGCAGCGCCTTGCGGACGACGGGGTGGTGGCGGCCCAGCCCCATCACCCCGAACCCGGCGAGCATGTCCAGGTAGTCGTTGCCGTCCGCGTCCCAGAAGTACGCGCCCTCACCGCGCTCGTAGACCTTGTCGAAGCCGATCGTGTGCAGCATGCGCGGCAGCTGGTGGTTGAGGTACCGGCCGTGCAGCTCGTACCGCTCGGCTCCGCGCTCGGCCAGGAGGGCGCCGAGGTCGAACTCCGTGCTCATTCCGCTCTCTCCTTGACTTCTCCGGCCGGCCCGGCGGCCGCGGACCCGGGCTCCCCGAGGGCGAGGCTCGCGCTGATCCGGCCCGCCACCTCGACGGGTGTGAGACCGATGTCGGCGAGCACCTCGCCGCGTCTGGCGTGTGCGAGGAACTGCTCCGGGATCCCGAACCGCCGCACGGGTACGTCGACTTCGGCGTCGCCCAGGGCCAGCGCCACCGCGGATCCGACGCCGGCGGCCCGGCTGTTGTCCTCGACGACGGCGACCAGCCGGTGTTCCGCGGCGAGACCGGGCAGCGCCGGGTCCACGGGTTTCACCCAGCGGGGGTCGACGACCGTACAGGCGACGCCCCTCGCCGCGAGCAGCTCGGCGGCCTGGAGGCAGACGGGCGCCATGACGCCGACGGCCACCAGCAGCACCTGCGCCCGGTCGTCGCGGCGCAGTACGTCCATGCCGCCCACCCGGCCCACGGCCGGCACCTCGGGGCCGACCGACTCCTTGGGGAAGCGGACCAGCGTCGGCGCGTCGTCCACCGCGACCGCCTCGCGCAGCTGCGCGCGCAGCTGTCCGGCGTCGCGCGGCGCGGCGATGCGCAGACCCGGCACGACCTGGAGCACGGACATGTCCCACATCCCGTTGTGGGACGCCCCGTCGACGCCGGTGACCCCGGCGCGGTCCAGCACGAAGGTGACTCCGCAGCGGTGCAGGGCCACGTCCATCAGCAGCTGGTCGAAGGCCCGGTTGAGGAACGTGGCGTAGACGGCGACGACGGGGTGCAGGCCGCCGGTCGCCAGGCCGGCCGCGCTCACGGCCGCGTGCTGCTCGGCTATGCCGACGTCCCACACACGGTCCGGGAACCGTGCGGCGAACTTGCCGAGGCCCACGGGGTGCAGCATCGCCGCGGTGATCGCCACGACGTCGTCGCGCTCCTCGCCGATCGCCGCGATCTCGTCCCCGAAGACGGACGTCCAGGACGGCCCGCCGGCGGGGGTCAGCGGCTCGCAGGTGAGCGGGTCCATCGCACCGACGGTGTGGAAGTGGTCCTCCTCGTGTGCCAGCGCCGGCTCGTAGCCCCGGCCCTTCTCGGTCAGGCAGTGCACCAGCACCGGGCCGTGGAAGCGCTTGGCCCGGCGCAGCGCGGACTCGACGGCCTTGAGGTCGTGTCCGTCGATCGGGCCGACGTACTTCAGACCGAGGTCCTCGAACATGCCCTGCGGTGCGAACGCGTCCTTGAAGCCCTTCTTGGCGCCGTGCAGCGACTCGTACACCGTGGATCCGACGACCGGGGTGCGCAGCAGGACGTCCTTCCCCCAGGCCAGCACCTTCTCGTAGCCGTCGGTCGTGCGCAGGGTCGCCAGGTGGTTGGCGAGTCCGCCGATGGTCGGCGCGTAGGAGCGCTCGTTGTCGTTGACGACGATGATCAGCGGCCGGTCCTTGGCCGCCGCGATGTTGTTCAGCGCCTCCCAGGCCATGCCGCCGGTGAGCGCGCCGTCGCCGATGACGGCGACCACGTGGCCCTTCTCGCCCCGCACCTGGCGGGCCTTGGCGAGACCGTCGGCCCAGCCGAGGGCGGTGGACGCGTGGCTGTTCTCGATGACGTCGTGCTCGGACTCCTCGCGGGAGGGGTAGCCGGACAGTCCGCCCTTGCCGCGCAGCTTCGAGAAGTCCTGACGGCCGGTCAGGAGCTTGTGGACATAGCTCTGGTGGCCGGTGTCCCACAGGATGCGGTCGGCCGGCGACTCGAAGACCCGGTGCAGCGCGACGGTCAGTTCGACGACGCCCAGGTTGGGTCCCAGGTGTCCGCCGGTCCTGGCGACCGCGTGCACCAGGAACTCCCTGATCTCTTCGGCCAGTTCACCGAGTTCCGCCTCGGACAGCGCCTTCAGGTCGCGTGGTTGCCGGATGTTCTCCAGGATCGTCACGTCGGGCCCCCTCTCGGTCCGTGCCTTGCCTCAACTCACCGTCACTGCCGGTTTCCCCGTGACGCCGGGGGCGCCCGCGGCGGCCCCCTCCCCCTCCATCCGTTCGGCCAGTTTCATGGCTTCCTCGATGAGGGTCTCGACGATCTTCGACTCGGGAACGGTCTTGATGACCTCGCCCTTCACGAAGATCTGCCCCTTGCCGTTGCCGGAAGCCACACCCAGGTCCGCCTCACGCGCCTCACCCGGCCCGTTGACGACACAGCCCATCACCGCGACCCGCAACGGGACCTCCATCCCCGTCAGACCCGCCGTGACCTCCTCGGCCAGCTTGTACACATCCACCTGCGCCCGCCCGCACGACGGACACGACACGATCTCCAGACCCCGCTGCCTCAGATTCAACGACTCCAGGATCTGGTTGCCGACCTTGACCTCCTCCACCGGAGGAGCCGACAGCGAGACCCGGATCGTGTCACCGATCCCCTGCGAGAGCAGCGCACCGAACGCCACCGCCGACTTGATCGTCCCCTGGAACGCAGGCCCCGCCTCCGTCACCCCCAGGTGCAGCGGATAATCGCTCTGCGCCGCCAGTTGACGGTACGCCTCGATCATGATCACCGGATCGTTGTGCTTCACCGAGATCTTGATGTCACGGAAACCGTGCTCCTCGAACAGCGACGCCTCCCACAGCGCGCTCTCCACCAGAGCCTCCGGAGTCGCCCTGCCGTACTTCTGGAGAAGGCGCCGGTCCAGCGAACCGGCGTTCACCCCGATCCGGATCGGCGTGCCGTGCTCCCTCGCCGCCTGCGCGATCTCCTTGACCTTGTCGTCGAACTGCTTGATGTTGCCCGGGTTCACCCGCACCGCGGCACACCCCGCCTCGATCGCCGCGAACACGTACTTCGGCTGGAAGTGGATGTCCGCGATCACCGGGATCTGCGACTTACGGGCGATCGTCGCCAACGCGTCCGCGTCGTCCTGCGTCGGACACGCCACCCGCACGATCTGGCAGCCCGACGCCGTCAGCTCAGCGATCTGCTGCAACGTGGCACCGATGTCCGACGTACGCGTCGTCGTCATCGACTGCACCGACACCGGGGCATCCCCACCGACCGCGACGGACCCCACCTGGATCCGCCGCGACACGCGGCGCGCCGCCACCGGCCGGACCGGCATCCCGGGCAGGCCCAGGGCGACGGCGCTCACGCGGTCACTCCCGGTTCCCGTTGACGGTCTCGCGCATGGCGCGCAGGGACTCCTTCAGGGAACCCATGGTGGCGAGGACGGCGGTCGGCTCGTAGCCGCAGTGCGCCATGCAGTTGGCGCAGCGCGGGTCCTTGCCCCGGCCGTACTTGTCCCAGTCCGTCTCCTCGATCAGCTCGCGGTACGTGGGCACGTACCCGTCGCTCATCAGGTAGCAGGGCCGCTGCCAGCCGAAGAGCGAGTAGTTGGGGATGGCCCACGCGGTGCACGGGAAGTCGACCTTGCCCTCGAGGAAGTCGAGGAACAGCGGCGAGTGGTTGAGCCGCCAGCGGCGCCGGTTGCCGCCCGCGAAGGCCTTCTTGAACAGTTCCCGGGTCTGCTCCACACCGAGGAAGTGCTCCTGGTCGGGGGCCTTCTCGTAGGCGTAGGCGGGCGAGATCATCATCTCGTCGACCTTGAGGTCGTCGTTGAGGAAGTTGAGCACCTCGATGATGGTCTGCGGGGTGTCGGTGTTGAAGAACGTCGAGTTGGTGGTCACCCGGAAGCCGCGCCGCTTGGCCTCCTTGATGGCCGCCACGGCCTCGTCGAACACGCCCTCCTTGGCCACCGACTCGTCGTGCCGCTCCCGCAGCCCGTCGATGTGCACGGCGAAGGCGAAGTACGGGGAGGGGGTGAACTTGTCCATCTTCTTGCGCAGCAGCATGGCGTTGGTGCAGAGGAAGACGTACTTTCTCTTCGCCACCAACTGCCGCACGATCTCGTCCATCTGAGGATGCATCAGGGGCTCGCCGCCCGCGATGGACACCATCGGCGCACCGGACTCCAGCACCGCGCCGACGGCCTGGGCGACCGGCATGCGCTGCTTGAGCACTCCGGCCGGATGCTGGATCTTGCCGCAGCCCTCGCACTTGAGGTTGCAGGCGAAGAGGGGCTCCAGCTCCACGATGAGCGGGAACTTGTCCCGCTTGCGGAGCTTCTGTTCAGCCAGGTATGTAGCGACCTTGATGGACTGACGCAACGGCATGGCCATGCGGCTCACCTCCGGGGGAGCAGAACATTACGGTGCCATTCGAAAAAAGCAGGCAGGACCGAGCGGAGAACGCGGAAAGCCGATATTCCACCGCGTACCGTGCCGATCCGGACGAGTTCATGTTCAGGAGCGTCCACGACCACCCGGACGGCCGCAACCGGGCGTACTCCCCCGCGCACGGCGCTCAGGAGCGTGGCCGCCGACTCCATGTCGACGGCGATCGCGCCGGTCGCCAGCAGGTCGGCCCGCTCGTGACCGCGTACGACGTGGTCGGAGCCGGTGAGCGGGCCGGTGTGGACGGTGCGCCCGGGCAGGGTGCGCGCGAGTTCCTTGACGAGCAGTTCGGTGCCGACGCAGGGGACGGCGCCGCGCGGGTCGCGGGTCTCCTCGGCGACGACCAGGTCGCCGGGGTGCATGCCCGGGGCGAGCCCCGCGCAGAATCCGGTGGCCAGCACGGCCGCCCCCGCGAACACCGGGTCGGCCAGGATCCGGGTGACGGAACGCTCCGCAGCCCTCGGGCCCATGCCCGTCCGCAGGACGGTGACGGGACCGTCGGCTCCGCCGCGGTCGCCCATGCGCAGGGCGAGGTGCTCGATGCCGAGGGCGCAGGCGATCAGCAGCGGGTCCGGGACGGGCTGCGTGCTCATCAGCTCCCCTCTGCCTCGGTGTGGGCCGCGTGCGGGGCGGACTGCTGGCCGAACGGTTCTCCGTGGACGTACCGGCCGAGGGCGGTCAGCGGGAAGACCTGCCGGTAGAGGTGGTAGTTGATCGAGAAGTCCCACGGGAAGCCGGTGCCGGTGAAGTACGGCTCGTCCCAGGAGCCGTCCTCCCGCTGGGTCCGCGCCAGCCAGGCCACACCGCGCGCGACGGCCTCGGAGTCCTTCTCGCCGGCCGCCAGGAGCGCCATCAGCGCCCACGCGGTCTGTGAGGCGGTCGAGGCGCCCCGGGCGCTCCAGCGGGCGGCGTCCCGGTAGGAGCGCAGGTCCTCGCCCCAGCCGCCGTCCTCGTTCTGCACCCGCTCCAGCCAGCCGACCGCCCGCCTGATCGCGGGGTGCCGGACGGACAGGCCGGCCGCGGTGAGGGCGGGCACCACCGACCCCGTGCCGTAGACGTAGTTGACGCCCCAGCGCCCGAACCACGAGCCGTCCGGCTCCTGTTCGGTCAGCAGCCACTCGATGCCGCGCCGGGTGCGCGGGTCGTGCGAGAGCCCCTCGATCGCCAGCATCTCCACGACGTGGGCGGTGACATCGGCCGACGGCGGGTCGATGACCTCGCCGAAGTCGCAGAACGGCAACCGGTTGGGGAACGGGCTGGTGTTGTCGACGTCGAAGGCTCCCCAGGCCCCGTTCCTCGACTGCATCCCGAGGTTCCAGCGCACGCCGCGCGCGACGGCCCGGTCCATGCGTTCCTGGTCGTGGTGCTTGACCCGGCGCAGGGCGAGGACGACCTCCGCGGTGTCGTCGATGTCGGGGTAGTTGTCGTTGTGGAACTCGAAGGCCCATCCTCCCGGCGGGAGTTGGGGCCGGCGCACCGACCAGTCGCCGGGCCGGACGATCTGCTCCCCGAGCATCCAGTCGGCGGCCTTGACCAGTTGCGGGTGGTCGGCGGGAAGTCCGGCGTCGGCGAGCGCGATGGTCGCCAGACAGGTGTCCCACACCGGCGACTGGCAGGCCTCGACCATCCGCGCGCCGTCCTCGCGCCACACGGTGTAGCGGTCCAGCGACTCCAGTCCGGCGCGCATCACGGGGTGGGCGAGGTCGTAGCCGAGCAGGTGAAGGGCGATCAGCGAGTACACGGCGGGCGGCTGGATCCCGCCCCAGCAGCCGTCGTTCTCCTGTCGCTCGATGATCCAGCGGGCGGCGGAGTTCAGGGCCGCCCGGCGCAGCCGGCGCACCGCGACCGACCGGTAGCCGCGCACCACCTTGTCGAGCCGCTGGAAGAGCCCGTCCCAACTGTTGACAGGTGCCAGGGGTTTGGGGGGATTGGGCCGGGCGGGGTCGGTGTGCAGTTCGTCCAGCGGGAACGGCGCCGGACGCACCGGGCGCTTCGCCGACACGACGGTGAGGGGCACGATCGTCTGCCGCGCCCAGCAGCCGAACTGGTAAATGCTCAGGGGAAACCATTTAGGGAAGAACAACAGCTCAGGGGGGAGTTCGGGGAGGTCCTCCCACTTCCACCAGCCGAACAGGGCCAGCCAGATCCGGGTGAAGACCCGGGCGGACGCGATACCGCCCTGCTCGCGGACCCACGCGGAGGCCCGGAGCATGTGGGGCGCCCCGGGCTCGTCGCCGGCGAGTCGCAGCGCGACATAGGCCTCGACGGTCGCGGACAGGTCGGGCGGGCCGCCGTGGAAGGTGGCCCAGGTGCCGTCCTCGCGTTGCTCGCCGCGGACGAAGAGGGCGGCGGCCCGGGTGGTGGCCTCGTCGCGGATACCGAGGAACTGACGGAGCAGCAGGTCCTCGGCGTCCATCGTGACGTTGGTCTCGAGGTCGCCCTTCCACCACCCCTCGGCGTCCTGCCCGGCGAGCAGGAAGTCGGTGGCGCGTTGCATCGCGTGCGCGGCGGCTTCTTGTACCCCGGCCGCCACGGGGATGGTGATGTCGGTTTCGCTGGCCGCGGCAGCGCGGGGCGGGAGAGCCCCGGTGCTTCCGTCGGTCGTCGCTGTCATGGCTTCCCCTTCGTGCAGTGTGCATGGCGTTGCGTCTGCTGTGGGTCCGCCGTCGGCCGGTGCCGTCTCCTCGCACACCGGCCGGCGACTACGCGAGGGCTATTCGACCGATAGGGATCATCTCTTCCGTACGACGACGAAGTCGGCGAGCGCCGTGAACCGGTCCCGCACCTGCTCGGGCATGTCCACGGCGTTCAGGGCCTCCAGGGCGACCGTGTGCTGACGGCGTGCCTCCTCGGCGGTCCAGTCACGGCCGCCCGCCTCCTCGATGAGCGCGGCGCGTGCGGCGAACTCGCCTTCCGAGAAGCTGTCGAACTCGCTGCTCTTGGCGTCGGCGGCGAGGATCTCCCCGAGCCGCTCGGAGGCGGATCCGCCCGCCGCGAGCGCGGCCACCACCGGCAGGGACTTCTTGCGCTGGCGCAGGTCGCTCCAGGTCTGCTTGCCGGTGGCCTCGGGATCGCCCCAGATGCCGAGGAGGTCGTCGACGGCCTGGAAGGCCAGGCCGAGGTGGTAGCCGTACTTCTCCAGGGCGTCGGCGGTGCGGGCGTCCGCGCCGCCGAGCACGGCGCCGATGGAGCTGGCGCAGGCGAGCAGGGCGCCGGTCTTGTTGCCCTCCATCTCCAGGCACTCCTCGACGCTGACCCGGTCGCGGTGCTCGTAGGAGATGTCCTGGGCCTGGCCGTCGATGAGGGCCCGGGTGGCGACGGTCATCCGGTGGGTGGCCCGGGCCGCCTCGACCGTGCCGAGTTCGAGGAGGATCTCGCCGGCGAGGGCGAACAGGGCGTCGCCGACCAGGATGGCCTGGGCGGGACCGTGCACCTTCCAGACGGTGTCGCGGTGCCTGCGCTGCTCGTCGCCGTCCATCAGGTCGTCGTGCAGGAGCGAGAAGTTGTGGACCAGTTCGACCGCGACCGCGCCGGGGACGCCGACCTCGGGGGCGGCCCCGGTGACCTCGGCGGACAGCACCGCGAGGGCGGGACGCACGGCCTTGCCGCCGTCGCCGTCGGTCGGGTTGCCCTGGGCGTCGATCCAGCCGAAGTGGTAGGCGGCGACCGTGTCCATGGGCGGTGCCAGACGGTCGACGGCCGCCCGCAGCACCGGTGTGGCCAGGGTGCGGCCGCGCTCCAGGAGCGCGGTCACATCCACCGCGGTCCGCCGAGCGGCCGGCGTGGCCGGGGGCACAGTGGGCACTGTTTCTCCTCTTGTTGCGGTGCCGGAGAGGGTGCGGGGGTGTGCCGAGCCGTGCTGATCGAGCATCAGGCCGCCTCCTCGAACGCGAAGAGGTGGCGGGGGCGGGGCCGGCCCAGCGTGCCGAGCGCGGCGTCCGCCGCGCCGACACCGCTGCGGACCGCACTCTCCATGGTCGCGGGCCACCCTGTGGCGGTCCACGCTCCGGCCAGGTACAGGCCGGGGGCTCTGGTGCGGGCGCCGGGCCGAAGCCGCCCGACGCCGGGCCCGGGGGCGAACGTCGCCGTACGCTCCCGGGTCACGAAGAAGTCCCTCACCTCGGCGCCGCGCGTACGGGGCAGCAGCCTCTCCAGTTCGGGCAGGTAGCGCCGGCGCAGGGCGGCGACGGGTTCGTCGATCTCGTCCTGCGCGGCGGACTGGGACAGGGCGAGGTACTGGCCCTCGCGCAGCCCGGAGGCGGCGGTGCGGTCGAAGACCCACTGCACGGGCGTGCCGAGCGCGGCGAAGAAGGGCTTGTCGAGCACCTTGCGGTCGTAGACGACGTGCACGTTGAGGATGGGCGCGGTGCCGATGTCCAGCAGCCGCCCGGCGTCGTCCAGCGCCCCGTCGGGGAGCAGGTCGTAGGCCTCGCGCTGCGGTACGGCGAGGACGACCGCGTCCGCGTGGAGCGTCTCGCCGGGGACCTGGACGCTCCAGGTCCCCCGGCCGTCGCGGGAGAGCGAGGTGACGCGGGTGCGGACCTCGGTCCGCACGCCAGCGGAGTCGAGGGCCTTGCGGGCGAGCCCGTCGTGCAGGTCGCCCAGCGGGACGTGCGCCCAGCCGATGTCGGCGGCGCCCGGGTCGGACAGCAGACCGGTCTTGAACACCATGGCGGCGAGCGCCAGGGAGGAGTCGCCCGCGACCGCGTTCAGGGTGGCGACCCCGACCAGGTCCCAGAGGGCCTCGACGGCGCGCGGCGACTGGCCGTGCGCGGTCAGCCAGCTGCCGAAGTCCTGGGTGTCGAGTGCCGGATCGGTGAGGTCCAGCCCCTTGAGCGCGAGGGCGGCCCGGCCGACGGCGGCGCGTTCGGCGAGGGACAGGTGCGGATACGTCGCGAGGCTGCGCCCGAGGTGCAGGGGGACGGGCAGCGCGTCGCGCCGCAGTCGGCCGAGCCGCCGCCCGGCAGGTCTGGCCAGGTCGACGACGGGCACGTCGAGACGGTCCTGGAGCGGTGCCAGCGCGCTGCCCTCGATGCGGTCGAGGAACCAGCGGTACGCGGTGCAGCAGCGCAGGTAGACGTGCTGTCCGTTGTCCACGGTGAGGTCGCCGCGCCGGAAGGAGAAGGCGAGGCCGCCGAGCCGGGGCCGGCCTTCGAGCAGGGTGACGCGCACTCCCGCGTCGGCGAGGGCGAGCGCGGCGGTCACCCCGGCGAGTCCGCCGCCCACGACGACGGCGCCGCGCGCCGGGGGCCCGGACGCGCCGGCGGCGTCCGCGTGCTGCTCGTCGCTCATCCTGCGCCCTCCCGTGCGGACCGTCCGTGGTGGTCGAACTCTGCACCGCCGGTCGTCGCAGTCAGGGACGCCGCGCCGGACCGGAGGGTTGCGTGCCGTTTTCCGCCGGTGCGGTCGCCCCGGCCCTCGGTGTCCGGCGCCGTGTCCATCAGGGGTTCCTCCTGACGGTGCGGCGGGACACGTGCCGGGTGTCGAGGCCCGACAGCCCGCGCACGGCCACGTACGCCTTCTCGCGTCCGGGGAGCGAGACCCGGCCGCGCAGGACGGCCTCGGGGTCGCGCTCGATGCGGTCCAGGAGGCGCCGGTAGATGCCGGCCATCGCGGCGACGCAGGCGCCGCTGCGGCGGTCGAGCATGGGCAGCAGCCGGTAGCCCTCGGCGAAGAGGGCCCGGGCCCGGCGCACCTCGAAGTGGACCAGGCCCACGAAGTCGGACCCCTCCGGCGGCTTCGGGCCGTCGAACCCGGCCGAGCAGCCGAACTTCGCGAGGTCGTCGGCGGGCAGATAGGTACGGCCGCCCTCGGCGTCCTCGCGGACGTCCCTGAGGATGTTGGTGAGCTGGAGCGCGAGCCCGAGCGTGTCGGCGTACTCCGGCGCGCGCTCGGCGCCGCGCGCCCCGGGCGCGGTGCCGAAGACGCCGAGCGAGAGCCGACCGATGGCGCCCGCCACGCAGCGGCAGTACACCTTCAGGTCGTCCCAGGTCTCGTACGTCTCGCCGCGTACGTCCATCAGGACGCCGTCGATCAGCTCGTCCAGGCCGCGCAGCGGCACGGGGAAGGTGCGGGCGGTGTGCGCGAGGGCGACCGCGACGGGGTCGGTGTCGTCCTCCTCGACCTCGCCGGCGCGGACGCGGGCGAGCAGCGCCCTGGTGTCCTCGAGCCGGGCGGTCTTGACCTCGTGGTCCAGGGCGCCGTCGCCGATGTCGTCGACGCGGCGCGAGAAGGCGTACAGCGCGGACATCGCGCGGCGCTTGGACGTGGGCAGCAGGCGGATGCCGTACGCGAAGTTACGGGCCTGCTGGCCGGTGACGGTCTCGCAGTAGCCGTAGGCGGCGAGTACCGGCGCGGACACGTGCGGTGACGGCTCCACGGCCCGGATCACCCCTTTCCTCGCAGGGTCACGCCCACCTCGCGCAGCAGCTGGAACCTGCCGGGCTTGGGCGGGCCGGGAAGTACGTCGTGTCCGGCGGCGGTGATCGCCGTGATCGCCGCCCTTCCCCCCGCCACGAATCCCGCGAGCAGCAGCCTCAGCCTGCCGTGAACGCTACCCACCAGGGGGGCGCCTTCATTCAGGAGGTCGCCGGCGCGTTGCGCCTCGTACGCGACCAGGGCGCGTACCGACGCGCCCGCGGTCTTCGCGGCCAGGTCCGCTTCCCGGACGTGGAAACGTTTCATGTCCTCTGCGGGCAGGTAGACACGGTCGCGGCCGAGGTCCTCGGCCACGTCCTGAAGGTGTTCGACGATCTGGAGTGCGGTGCAGATCGCGTCGGAGCGGCGGATCCGCTCGGGGGTGGCGGCGCCGGTGACGGCGAGGACCAGGCGGCCCACCGGGTTGGCGGACAGCTCGCAGTAGGCGAGCAGGTCGTCATAGGTCTCGTAGCGCTTGACGAGCTGGTCCTGCCGGTTGGCCGCGATCAGGCCGAGGAAGGGCCCGGGGGTGAGCGCGCGGGCGCGCACTGTGGGCTGGAGGCGGCGCAGCAGGGGATGGCGCGGCGGGCCGTCGGACCCGTCGAAGACCCGCCGCAGATCGGCCTCGAAGGCGTCCAGCATCAGGAGGCGGTCGTGCGCGTCGGCGGCCGGCACACCGAGCAGCCGGGCGTCGGCGCCGCCGGGGGCGAGGTCGCCGTCGCCGATGTCGTCGACGAGCCGGGCGAAGCCGTACACCGCCATCAGGTCGGCGCGCCAGGCCTTGGGCAGGAAGAAGGGGGCTACGGGGAAGTTCTCGTCCGCGGCCTTGTCGAGCGTGCCGCGCTCCGGATCGCCGACGCGTGGCACGGCGGGTGCCGTCATCGTCGTCCGCCCGGGGCGGGGACGGCACGGCCTGCGTCGAGCTGGGGAGTTTCCGTAGCCATCGCCGTCACATCTCCCGTTCTACACTGCCGACCTAATACACACTATTTCGGACACGCCGCCCGGACGCTCGCGCGGGTCCCGGCGGTGGGCGCTGAGCGTTATCACCCCACTTGACGCGTTTCGGGGGCCGGTCCAGCTTACGTTGTACAACGCTGCACGGTTCGCGGGGGTGTCCGGGACATCACAACAACACACCGATTGGCGTCAAGATTCCTGGGCCTCACCGGAGTTGACGTTTCCTTTGCAGACGCAGGGCCCCGCCGGACAGTTCCGGCGGGGCCCTGGCCGAATCGCCCTACTTGCCCGAGAACTTCTCGTACTCCCGCATGACCTCTTCGGTCGGGCCGTCCAGCCGCAGTTCGCCCCTCTCCAGCCACAGCACGCGGTCGCAGGTGTCCCTGATCGACTTGTTGCTGTGGCTCACCAGGAACACCGTGCCGGCGTGCTCGCGCAGCTGCCGGATGCGTTCCTCGGAGCGCCCCCGGAACTTGGCGTCGCCGGTGGCGAGGGCCTCGTCGATCATCAGGACGTCATGGTCCTTGGCGGCGGCGATGGAGAACCGCAGCCGGGCCTGCATGCCGGAGGAGTAGGTGCGCATCGGCAGGGTGATGAAGTCGCCCTTCTCGTTGATGCCCGAGAAGTCGACGATCTCCTGGAAGCGCTGCTTGATCTGCTCGCGGGACATCCCCATGGCGAGCCCGCCCAGGGTGACGTTGCGCTCGCCGGTGAGGTCGTTCATCAGGGCCGCGTTGACGCCCAGCAGCGAGGGCTGGCCGTCGGTGTAGACCCGGCCGCTCTCCGGCGGCAGCAGCCCGGCGATGGCGCGCAGCAGCGTGGACTTGCCCGAGCCGTTGGAGCCGATCAGGCCGATGGCCTCGCCGCGGTGGGCGACGAAGGAGACACCGCGCACGGCGTGCACCTTGCGCACCCCGCGGGCCGAGTCGGCGGAACCGCGCTTGACGATACGGCTCAGCGCGGCGGTGGCACTGCCCTTGCCGGACTTGGCGCCGTTGACGCGGTAGACGATGTGGACCTCGTCGGCGATGACCGTGGGGACCCGCTGTCCCGGGAGCGGCTCAACCACGGCCGTACCTCTCCTCCGCCTGCCAGAAGTACACGAATCCGCCGAGCGCCACGACCACGGCCCAGCCGCCCGCGACCGCCCAGACGTGCGCCGGCAGGTTCTCGGCGGCGTACTCCTCGATGAGCGCGAAGCGCATCAGGTCCATGTAGATGGCGGCCGGGTTCCACTGGAGGATGTTGGCCACCCACTGCGGCTTGTCCGCGAGGAAGACGGGGATCGAGAACATCACGCCGGACGCGTACATCCAGGTCCGCATGACGAACGGCATCAGCTGCGCCAGGTCCGGGGTCTTCGCGCCGGCCCGGGCGAAGATCAGCGCCAGACCGGAGTTGAAGCAGAACTGGAGGGCCAGCACCGGGACGATCAGCGCCCAGGAGGCGTCCGGGTAGCTGCCGAAACCGATCACCACCAGGAACAGCACCAGCATCGAGTACAGCAGCTGCTGGAGTTGCTGGAGGGCGAACGAGATGGGCAGCGAGGCACGCGGGAAGTGCAGGGCGCGCACCAGGCCGAGGTTGCCGGAGATCGCCCGCACCCCGGTCATCACCGAGCTCTGGGTGAAGGTGAACACGAAGACGCCCGTGACGAGGAAGGGGATGTACACCTCCTTCGACATCCCCCGGCCGGCGTTCAGCAGCAGGCCGAAGATCATGAAGTACACGGCCGCGTTCAGCAGCGGGGTGGCCACCTGCCACAGCTGGCCGAGCCTGGCCTGGCTGTACTGGGAGGCCAGCTTGGCCCGGGAGAACGCCATGATGAAGTGCCGGCGCCCCCAGAGCTGGCGGACGTACTCCCGCAGCGGAGGCCGGGCGCCGCTCACGGCCAGCCCGTACCTGGCGGCCAGCTGCGCCGCCGTGAGGCCCTCGTCGGGCGACGGAGACGCCGTCACCACGACTCCGACGTCATGCGTTGTCTCACTCACAAGTAGGAACTTTCGTCTTCGGGATGCGCAGCCTTGACGAGGCCGGCACGAGCCGGGGGGCCCGCCGGAAAGGCCCGGGGTGCCCTCAGGAACGAGCTTGTCAGATCACCGGAGGCCGGCCCAGTCGGGTCAGCCGCCACACCGTACGCCACTTCATGGGCCTGCGAGGCCCGCACGGAGCGCTCCAGCCCTCCCGGAAACCCCCGAACCACGCCTTCAGCGCGGACCCGGAGGGGCGGCGCGCCAGCGTGAGCAGCAGCCAGACGCCGAGATAGACCGGGACCAGCGGGGCGGGGAGGTTGCGACGGGCCAGCCAGACCCGGTTGCGGGCGACCATCCGGTGGTACACCGCGTGCCGCGAGGGCGCGGTGGTCGGGTGGTACAGCACCATGTCGGACCGGTAGTCGATCATCCAGCCCGCGTCCAGGGCCCGCCACGCCAGGTCGGTCTCCTCGTGGGCGTAGAAGAACTCGTCGGGGAGTCCGCCCACCTCGGCGAAGACCTTCGTCCGTACGGCGTTGGCGCCCCCGAGGAAGGTGGTGACCCGGGAGGAGCGCATCGGGTCGGAGGCCCGCAGCCGGGGCACGTGACGGCGCTGGGTGACACCGGTCTGCGGGTCCGCGATCCGGAAGCTGACGATGCCGAGCCGGGGGTCGGCGCCGAAGGCCTCGCGGCACAGCTCGGCCGTGTCCTTGCGGGCCAGGAGGCCGTCGTCGTCCAGGAAGAGCAGGATGTCGACGTCGCGGCCGCTGGGCCCGAAGGCCTCGATGCCGACGTTGCGGCCGCCGGGGATGCCGAGGTTCTCGGGCAGCTCGATCGTCCTGACGCCCTCGGGGACGTCCGGGACGGGCGAGCCGTTGCCGACGACGACCGCCTCGACCCGGTCGCCGTCCTGCCCGGCTATCGAGTCGAGCAGGGCCCTGAGCTCCTCGGGACGGTTGCCCATCGTGATCACGACCGCGCCGACCTTCACCGGCGCGCTCACTTCAGCCTGCTCGACGCGAGGATGGACACCAGGTGCAGCAGGGTCTGGAGCAGCGCGATGCCGGCCAGTACGGCGACACCGAGCCGGGAGAAGAACAGGTCGCCGCGGACCTGGTCGACGACGGCCAGGACCAGGATCAGCAGCGACGCCTCGATCCCGAGGATCAGCCGGTGGAACTGGAGCGCCGAGGCGGCCCGGCGGGCCAGCGCCATGCCCGAGGAGCGCGGTTCGGACGCCGACTCCTTGACCGGCGGCAGTCCGCCCTGGTGCCGGGCGACACCGACGAGGTCGGTCTCCGCCTTGATCAGGATCGCGCCGAGCGCGGCCAGCGTGCCGAGGAACGCCCAGAGCCAGTCGATGCGGCCGCTGCCCCACGGGTCGGCGGCGCGCAGGCCGAAGCCGACGAGCACGGCGGCGTCGGTGAGGTACGCCCCGACCCGGTCCAGGTAGACCCCGCCGAGGGAGTACTGCTTCTTCCAGCGGGCGATCTCGCCGTCGACGCAGTCCAGCAGCAGGTACATCTGGACGCAGACGACACCGAGGACGGCGCCCGTGATCCCCGGCACCAGCAGCGCCGGGGCGGCGAGCACGCCGAAGACGGTCATCAGGTACGTGAGCTGGTTGGGCGTGACCCTGGTGTTCACCAGGTAGCGGTCGACCCGCAGGGACACCTCACGCATGTAGAGGCGTCCCATCCAGTGCTCACCGCTGCGCCGGTCCTTCACCCCCGGAGGGTGGACGACCGGTCTGAGTTCAGCTACCGATGGCCTTGACATAGTCGGCGTAGATGTCCTTGATCTGCTCGGTCTTGAGGTCGAGGTGTTCGATGATCGTGTAACGGCCGGGCCGGGTCTCGGGGGCGAACTCCACGGCGCGGACGAACTCGTCCACCGTGAAGCCGATGTCCGTCGGCAGGACCGGCAGTCCGTGCCGTCGCAGCACCTGGGCCATGTAGGCCGACTCCTCGTGGGCTCCGCGCAGGTACATCGCGAAGGCCGCGCCGAGTCCGCACTGCTCGCCGTGGGCGGCTGCCCGCTTGGGGAAGAGCAGGTCGAAGGCGTGGTTGATCTCGTGGCAGGCGCCGGAGGACGGGCGGGAGTCGCCCGACACCGACATGGCGATGCCGCTCAGCACGAGCGCCTCGGCCAGCACCTGGAGGAAGTCGGTGTCCCCGATGCTGCCCGGGTGGCGCAGCACCGCCTCGCCGGCCTGGCGGGCGATCGCGGCGGCGAGGCCGTCGATCTTCTCGCCCTTGACCCGGTTGGCGAGCTCCCAGTCCGCGATGGCGGAGATGTTGGAGACGGCGTCGCCGATGCCGGCCCGTACGTAGCGCACCGGGGCCTCGCGGATGACGTCGAGGTCGATCACGACGGCGATCGGGTTCGGCACCCCGTAGGAGCCGCGCCCGGCGTCGTTGTCGAGGGTGGCGACCGGGGAGCACAGGCCGTCGTGGGCGAGGTTCGTCGGCACGGCGACCAGGGGCAGGCCCACCCGCGCCGCGGCGAACTTGGCGCAGTCGATGATCTTGCCGCCGCCCAGGCCGACGACCGCGTCGAAGTGCCCGGCCTTTATGTCGGCGGCCAGCCGGACGGCGTCGTCGAGGGTGCCGCCGCCGACCTCGTACCAGGTGGCGCCGGGCAGGGCCGGGGTGAGGCGCTCGCGCAGCCGGGCGCCCGAGCCGCCGCTGACGGCGAGGGCGAGCTTGCCCGAGTGCGAGATGCGCTCGTCGGCGAGCACCCCGACCAGGTCGTCGAGGGCACCCGGGCGGATGTCCACGACGACCGGCGAGGGGATCAGCCGGGTCAGTACTGGCACGCGATCTCCCGTCCACGGGCGAGATCGTCGTGGTTGTCGATCTCGACCCACTCGACGTCGCCGATCGGCGCCACGTCGATCCGGAAGCCGCGGTTCACGAGCTCCTGGTAGCCGTGCTCGTAGAACTGCTGCGGGTCGGTCTCCCACACGGTCCTGAGCGCGTCCGCCAGCTCGGGGGCCGCGTCGCCCTCGATCAGGGTGACGCCGATGTACTCGCCGGTCGCCTCGGCGGGGTCCATCAGCTTGGTGATCTTCGTCATGCCCTTGGCGGGGTCGACGACGACCTTCATCTCCTCGTCCGCGAGGGACTTCACGGTGTCCAGCGCGAGGATGATCCGCCGGCCCTCACCGCGGGCGGCGAGCAGCGTCTTCTCCACGGAGACCGGGTGCACGGTGTCGCCGTTGGCGAGGATCACCCCGTCCTTGAGGGCGTCACGGCCGCACCACAGGGAGTAGGCGTTGTTCCACTCCTCGGCCTTGTCGTTGTCGATGAGGGTCAGCTTGAGGCCGTACTTCGCCTCCAGCGCCGCCTTGCGCGCGTACACGGCCTCCTTGCGGTAGCCGACGATGACCGCGACCTCCGTCAGACCGATCTCGGCGAAGTTGCCGAGCGTCAGGTCGAGCACCGTGGGCTCGCCCTCTATGCCCGCGGGCCCCACCGGCACCAGCGCCTTCGGCAGGCTGTCGGTGTAGGGGCGCAGACGCCGTCCGGCGCCGGCCGCCAGCACGAGGCCGATCATGCGGGTTCTCCTTCATCGTGTACGGAAGGGGCGCCTGCCCGGTGGGCGGCGACCCAGAAGCGGATGCTCTCGACGAGCACCACGACGGCGACGGCCACGGCGAGGACCGTGAGCGCGACCGTGAACTGCGAGGCGGTGAGCGCCACGGCCAGCACGGCGACGAGCAGCGTGCGCCCGTCCTGGCCCCCGATGGCGCGCACCAGCCAGGCCGGCGGCGCTCCGGCGTCGCCGCGGATGCGGTACACCGTGTCGTAGTGATGGTAGGCGACGGCGGCGACCAGTCCGAAAGCCGCGGGAAGGGCCCCGTCGGCCCCGGCCTTGGCGGCGAGGATCAGGACCGTGCAGTACTCGCCGGCCCGGAAGAGCGGCGGGACCAGCCAGTCGAGGGCGCCCTTGAGGGGGCGGGCGACGGCGTCGGCGCAGAGCAGGACGTACAGGACGGCGGCCAGCAGGAGCGAGAAGCCCGGCCCGTCGAACGCGGCCGCGAGCACCAGCAGGACGACGCCGGCGGACGCGCCGAGCGGCGCCGGGATGCGGATGCCGGCCGGGAGCCTGCGGGCCAGCAGCTCGGTGAGCGGGCCGCTGTCCGCGAGGTCCGCCAGCGCCTGCGCCGCCCGGTCCGTACGCCGGGCCTTGCGGGTGAGCGAGCGCAGGACCCGGCCCGCCGTGGTGTAGGTCGCGGCGAACGCGCAGCCGACGAGCAGCGCGTAGAAGGTGATGCGGGGGGTGGTGGCAGCGGTGAGAACGGCGATCATGGCCCATCGTTCGCCGATGGGCAGGACTATCATCCGCCGCACCCAGACGGTCCAGCCGACGCTGTCGAGCTTGTCGGAGAGGGCCGCGGTGGGGCTGGTGTTGGCGGTGGCGTCGTGGTTGGCCTCGTTGAAGGAGAAGTCCACGACGTGCCGGCAGGTCTGGAGGACCATGGCGCCGAGCGCCAGGGCCCATACGTCGTCGCCGCCCCGGGCGGCGCCGAGCGCGAGGCCCGCGTAGTAGGCGTACTCCTTGGCGCGGTCGAAGGTGGCGTCGAGCCAGGCGCCGAGGGTGGAGTACTGGAGGGAGTACCGGGCGAGCTGGCCGTCGGTGCAGTCCAGGACGAACGACGCGATCAGCAGGACGCCTGCCGCGACGAAGCCGCCCCGGGTGCCGGTGGCCGCGCAGGCCGCCGCGATCAGCGCGGTGATCAGCGAGGCGGTGGTGACCTGGTTCGGGGTGAGGCCGCGGCGGGCGCACCAGCGGGCCAGGTAGCGCGAGTACGGGCTGATGAAGTGGGTGGTGAAGAAACCGTCGCGGGCCTTGACGGCCGACTTCAGGCGGACGGCCTCGTCGTCGACGGCGGCGACGGCCTGCCGTGCCTCGTTGCGGGCCTGGGGGTCGGCCGGGACCTCCGCGACCAGGCTGCCCAGCTCGGGGCGGTGCACGTCGGCGCCGTCCGCGTCGAGGGCGGTGACGATCCGGTCGGCGAGGCTGTCGACGTCCTCCACGCCGGCCGCCGCCCGCGCGGGGGCGCTGCCGTGGGCGGCACTGCCAGGGGCGGCACTGCCGCTCGCCGAGTTCTCCCGGGCGATCGCGCGGGTCAGGGCCTGACGGCCGGCCGGCTGAGCGGTGACCGCTCCCGGGATCGCGGCGATCGGGAAGCGGGGATCGGTGAGACCGAGACGCAGCGCGTGCTCGTGGCCCACGAAACGCGCGTCCACGACGGCGACGCGCAGGTCTCCGGGGACGGCGGCGAGGAGGGCCTCGGCTTCACCGGCGTCGGAGGCGGTCCGGACGTCGAAGCCGAGGGACCGCAGGTCGCCCTCGATCGACGATCCGGGAACCGGCGAGCCGGTGAGGATGGCGGTCGGCAACCGAACTCACTCCCTGGGTCCGGCGCGTGCACGCCGGTCATGTACATGGTGGAGGCGCCCCTGGGCCGCACCGGCGACCTCACCGGTGGCCGCGCCAGGCGGGCGGCATGTCGGCAGAGGCTATCGGATGCCGGGAAGGCCGTGTTCACCGCCCGTTCAGGCACGATCGACGTGCATCCGGCAGCACGACCCGGACCCGTCCGGACCGTCCTCGCCGCGATCATCATCGGTGATCGGCGGCCCGGGCGACAAACCGCACCCCCCGGGATCCGACATCCCAGGACATAGCCCACCCCGCCACGGGGCCCGCCCCAGCGCGGGCGCCGACGGGGCCGGGAGGCCGGGGGCACGGGCCCGACGCGGGCCGGGGAGCCCGGCGCACGGGCCCGACACGGGGCCGGGGAGCCCGGCGCACGGGCGCGACGCGGGGCCGGGGCACGGGCCCGGACACGGGCCGGGAGGCCCGGGGCACGGGCCCGGGCCGAGAGGGCCGGGGCGCGGGCCCGACGCGGGCCGGGCAGCCCGGCGCCCGGGCGCGGACACGGGCCGAGAGGCCCAGGGCACCGGGCACGGGGCACGGCGGGCGGGCGCGGGCCCGGGGCACGGTGGGGCGGGCTCCCGGCGCCGGCCGGTGCGCGGGACGTGTGACGGGACGGTCGTGCCGCTTCCCCGGGCATGGCCGGGACTCCTCTGACCTGCGGTTCGTTTGCGCAGGTCAGGGCATATGACAACGGTGTTCAGTGCCGCGTTGCCGGATACCCCCCACCCGTAGTTGACTGTGGTCCCGGGGCAGAACGCGACGGCCCGCGACGGACCACAGAAGGGCTGCTTCCATGGGGGCTGGGCACGACCACGGCCATACGCACGCGCACGTGCCGGCCAGCGGTACGGCCGCGGCGGCGTACCGGGGCAGGCTGCGCACCGCGCTGTCGATCACCCTCGGCGTCATGGTGGTCGAGATCGTCGGCGGGGTGCTCGCCGACTCCCTCGCGCTGGTCGCGGACGCGGCGCACATGGCGACGGACGCGCTGGGTCTCGGCATGGCGCTGCTCGCCATCCACTTCGCCAACCGCCCGCCGAGCGAGAACCGCACCTTCGGGCTGGCCCGCGCCGAGATCCTGGCCGCCCTGGCGAACTGTCTGCTGCTGCTCGGGGTCGGCGGTTACGTCCTGTACGAGGCCGTCCAGCGGTTCTTCACGCCGGCGGCCACCGAGGGCGGGCTGATGATCTGGTTCGGCGCGATCGGCCTGGTGGCGAACATGGTCTCCCTGTCGCTGCTCATGCGCGGCCAGGCGGAGAGCCTGAACGTGCGCGCGGCCTTCCTGGAGGTGGCGGCCGACGCGCTGGGCTCGGTGGCGGTGCTGATCTCCGCGGTGGTGATCCTCACCACCGGCTGGGAGGCCGCCGACCCGATCGCCTCGCTCGTGATCGGCCTGATGATCGTGCCGCGGACCGTGAAGCTGCTGCGCGAGACACTGGACGTGCTGCTGGAGTCGGCCCCCAAGGACGTCGACATGGCGGAGGTGCGGTCCCACGTCCTCGCCCTCGACGGGGTGGAGGACATTCACGACCTGCACGCGTGGACGATCACCTCCGGGATGCCGGTGCTGTCGGCGCACGTGGTGGTCCGCTCGGACGTCCTGAACGCGATCGGCCACGAGAAGATGCTGCACGAGCTCCAGGGCTGCCTGGGCGACCACTTCGACGTCGAGCACTGCACCTTCCAGCTGGAGCCGATCGGCCACGCGGAGCACGAGGCGCGGCTCTGCCACTGAGCCCGGGCGGCCGCGGTCCGGCCCGGTCCGCACAGGCGTTCCGGACGGTTCCCCGTGCCCGGCGCCGGGCAAGATCAGCTGGCGGGGGCCCCTGCCGGGCGCGGAACATGCGCGCTTTCGTGTGAAGTGCCGGGAGTGCCGGACGCGTACGGCAGACTGGGGACGCGAGGACCGATGTTAAGGATGGGTATGCCGATCACACCTGCCACCGCGACACACACGTCGTCGAACGGCACCGCGGACGCGATCTTGCTGGAGCTGGTCGACGAGGACGGCGTCACGATCGGCACCGCGGAGAAGCTCGCCGCCCATCAGCCGCCGGGACAGCTGCACCGCGCCTTCTCGGTGTTCCTCTTCGACGAGCGCGGACGGCTGCTGCTCCAGCAGCGGGCGCTCGGCAAGTACCACTCCCCCGGCGTGTGGTCCAACACCTGCTGCGGTCACCCCTACCCCGGTGAGGCGCCGTTCGCGGCGGCGGCGCGGCGCACCTTCGAGGAGCTGGGGGTCTCCCCCACGCTGCTCGCCGAGGCGGGCACGGTCCGCTACAACCACCCGGACCCCGACTCGGGCCTGGTGGAGCAGGAGTACAACCACCTCTTCGTCGGGCTGGTGCAGTCGGCGCCGCGGCCGGACGCGGACGAGGTCGGCGACACGTCCTTCGTGACACCCGCCGAGCTGGCGGAGCTGCACGCGAAGGGCACGTTCTCCTCCTGGTTCATGACCGTGCTCGACGCGGCGCGCCCGGCGGTCAGAGAACTGACGGGGCCCTCGGCGGGCTGGTGACCCTCAGGGCACCCGCGCGGGCTTGAGCGGCAGTGCGGCCCAGACCACCTTGCCGCCGCCCGCCGTGTGCTCGATGTCGCAGACCCCGCCCGCCTCACGCGTGATCTCGCGCACCAGGAGCAGGCCACGGCCGCCCGTGCGGCCGTGGTCGGTCTCCAGGGCGGTGGGGCGGTAGGGGTGGTTGTCCTCGACGGCCACCCGCACCCACTCGGCCCCGACGGCGACCTCCACGGCGAGGACCGGCGAGAGCACCGCCGCGTGCCGCACGGCGTTGGTCACCAGCTCGGAGACGATCAGCAGGAGCCCCTGGGCGAGGTCGTCGGAGACCGGCACGCCCTGGCGGTACAGCAGATCGCGCACCGCGTGCCGCGCCTGGGGGACCGAGGCGTCCACGGCGGACGCGGTGAACCGCCAGACACCTTCGTAGGGCAGCTGCCGCGGCACGGTTCCCGCGCCGGGTTCGGGGGCCTCGCCCGGGGCGCCCTCCGGGCGTGGGTCGGGCCCGCGCCCCTGATCGTCCATTGTCCGGTCGCCACCCTCGCGCTCGATTGTCGCCACACGGGAAGTGTTGGCAACGACACACCCCGTCCCGGATGACTGAACAGAAGTCAGCGGTTATCGAGCGTTTTCGACCGGATGCGTAAGCAGAAGTCGACCGGAGGATCGCTCCTGTCTGTTTCGCGCCGCCTTCGCGCACTCTTCGGGTTGTACGCGTTCGGCGGCGCCGCTCCTCCCCTTTGCGGCCCTTCGCGTCCTTTGCGCCCCTCCACAGCACTCGGCCCTCCCGAGGCCCCACCGCACCCGGTGGCACCGGCCGCCGTGATCAGGGCGGCGCCCGGTGGTTAGCATCCGGGGCATGGAGCCCGAACTGCTGCACGGCGTCACCGACGCGGTCGCCACCGTCGTCCTGCACCACCCGGCGAAGCGCAACGCCATGACGGCCGCGATGTGGGCGGGGCTGCCCCCGCTGCTCGACGCGCTGGCCGCCGACCCCGCCGTGCGGGCCCTGGTGCTGACCGGCGCCGGCGGCACCTTCTGCGCGGGAGCCGACATCTCCACGCTCCAGGGGTCGCCCGAGGAGGCGCAGGCCCTGGCGGCGCGGGCCGAGGAGGCCGTGGCGGCGTTCCCGAAGCCGACCCTGGCCGCGGTGCGGGGACACTGTGTCGGCGGCGGCGCCCAGCTGGCCGCCGCCTGCGACCTGCGGTTCGCCGAGGAGGGCGCGCTGTTCGGCGTGACGCCGGCCAGGCTCGGGCTCGTCTACCCGTCCACCGCGACCCGCCGGCTGGTGTCCCTGGTGGGCCCGGCCACCGCCAAGTACCTGCTGTTCTCGGGCGAGTTGATCGACACGGAGCGCGCCCTGCGCACCGGCCTCGTGGACGAGGTGCTGCCCGCCGACGGACTCGACGAGCGCGTCGCGGAGTTCACCCGCGTGCTGGTGTCCCGCTCCCAGCTGACGCAGGCCGCCGCGAAGGAGTTCGCCGACGGGCGTGTGGACCGCGACGCCCACTGGAACGCGCAGGCGCGGGGCAACGGCGACACCACCGAGGGCGTCACCGCGTTCCTGGAGCGCAGGGAGCCGCGCTTCACCTGGACCACGTCCGGCTGAGAGCCCGGCCGACGGCCGCGCCCTGATCCCCGGGTGTCGGTGCGACCTGCCACAATTGCGGCGCAACCCCAGTGGAGAAGGCGGTACGGGATCGTGACGACACCCGGGTCCATCGAAGTAGTGTCCATCGAAGACAGGATCGCCCAGGAACTCGGCGTACGGCAGCGGCAGGTCAAGGCCGCCGTGGAGCTGCTCGACGGCGGCTCGACGGTGCCCTTCATCGCGCGCTACCGCAAGGAAGCGACCGAGATGCTCGACGACGCGCAGCTGCGCACGCTCGAGGAGCGGCTGCGCTACCTGCGGGAGCTGGAGGAGCGGCGGACGGCGGTCCTGGAGTCGGTGCGTGAGCAGGGCAAGCTCACCGACGCGCTGCGGGCGCAGATCCTGGGCGCGCAGACCAAGGCGCGGCTGGAGGACATCTACCTGCCGTACAAGCCCAAGCGGCGCACCAAGGCGCAGATCGCGCGCGAGGCCGGTCTGGGACCCCTCGCCGAGGGGCTGCTCGGCGACCCGGCGGTCGACCCGCTCGCGGCGGCCGCCGCGTTCGTCGACGCGGACAAGGGCGTCGCCGACCCGCAGGCCGCGCTCGACGGCGCGCGGGCCATCCTCACCGAGCGGTTCTCCGAGGACGCCGACCTGATCGGCGAGCTGCGCGAGCGCATGTGGACCCGCGGGCGGCTCGCCGCCAAGGTGCGCGAGGGCAAGGAGGAGGCGGGCGCGAAGTTCGCCGACTACTTCGACTTCGCCGAGCCGTTCACCGCCCTGCCCTCGCACCGGGTCCTCGCGATGCTGCGCGGCGAGAAGGAGGAGGTCCTCGACCTCGTCCTGGAGCCCGAGGAGCCGTCCGAGCAGCCCGGACCCTCGTCGTACGAGGGCATCGTGGCCGGCCGGTTCGGCATCGCCGACCGGGGCCGTCCGGGGGACAAGTGGCTCGCGGACACGGTCCGCTGGGCCTGGCGCACCCGCCTCCTCGTCCACCTCGGCATCGACCTGCGGCTGCGGCTGCGGACGGCCGCCGAGGACGAGGCGGTCGACGTCTTCGCCGCCAACCTGCGCGACCTGCTGCTCGCCGCCCCGGCCGGCACACGCGCGACGCTCGGCCTGGACCCCGGCTTCCGCACGGGCGTGAAGGTCGCCGTCGTCGACGCGACCGGCAAGGTCGTCGTCACGGACGTGATCCACCCGCACGTCCCGGCGAACCGGTGGGACGAGGCGATCGCCAAGCTGGCCCGGCTGGCCCGGGAGCACGCGGTCGACCTGGTCGCCATCGGCAACGGCACGGCGTCCCGCGAGACCGACAAGCTCGCCGGTGAGCTGATCACGAAGCACCCCGAGCTGAAGCTCACCAAGGTGATGGTGTCCGAGGCGGGCGCCTCCGTGTACTCGGCCTCCGCGTTCGCCTCGCAGGAGCTGCCCGACATGGACGTGTCGCTGCGCGGCGCCGTGTCGATCGCGCGCCGGCTCCAGGATCCGCTCGCCGAGCTGGTGAAGATCGACCCGAAGTCGATCGGTGTCGGCCAGTACCAGCACGACCTGTCCGAGGTGAAGCTGTCGCGCTCGCTGGACGCGGTGGTGGAGGACTGTGTGAACGGCGTGGGTGTGGACGTCAACACGGCTTCGGCGCCGCTGCTGTCCCGGGTGTCCGGGATCTCCTCGGGTCTCGCCGAGAACATCGTGGCCCACCGGGACGCCAACGGGCCCTTCGGCTCCCGCTCCGAGCTGAAGAAGGTGGCCCGCCTCGGCCCCAAGGCGTACGAGCAGTGCGCCGGCTTCCTGCGCATCCGGGGCGGCAGCGACCCGCTGGACGCCTCCAGCGTGCACCCGGAGGCGTACCCGGTGGTGCGCCGGATGGTGAAGACCTCCGGGCAGGAGGTGGCGTCCCTGATCGGCAACACCGGCGTGCTGCGCTCGCTGCGGCCGACGGAGTTCGTGGACGACACGTTCGGTCTGCCGACCGTCACGGACATCCTCAAGGAGCTGGAGAAGCCCGGGCGTGACCCGCGGCCCGCGTTCAGGACGGCCACCTTCAAGGAAGGCGTGGAGAAGATCTCCGACCTGGCCCCGGGGATGGTCCTGGAGGGCGTCGTGACGAACGTGGCGGCCTTCGGGGCGTTCATCGACGTCGGTGTCCACCAGGACGGTCTGGCGCACGTGTCCGCGCTGTCGAAGACCTTCGTCAAGGATCCGCGGGAGGTCGTCAAGCCCGGTGACATCGTCAAGGTGAAGGTCATCGACGTCGACATCCCGCGCAAGCGGATCTCGCTGACGCTCCGGCTGGACGACGAGGCCTCCCCGCAGGGGGGCCAGGGCTCCGGCGGCGGCCGTCCGCAGCGCGGCGGCGGACGTCCGCCTCAGCAGCGGCAGCAGGGCGGCCAGCGCGGCGGGGGCGGCGGGCAGCGCGGCGGGACCGGCGGCGGTGGAGGCGGCGGCGGTTCGCGTCAGGCTCCCGCGCCGTCCAACAGCGCGATGGCCGACGCCCTGCGCCGGGCCGGCCTCGTCGACCCGAAGAAGGGCGGGCGCTGACGGGACACCGGCCAGGGCCCGCTCCGGCGGGCCGGGAAGCCCTCGCGGGCACCCGGTCCGCACCCGACCGGTGGACCCCCGTGGCCCGTGCGCAGCCCTGAGCCCACACGGAACGGCCCGCCCCGCGCGACGCGGGGCGGGCCGGATCCGTTGCGGCGCCCGGACGGGCGGGCATGCTGCCCCGCCCGGCGACCGCGCCGGCGTCCTACCGCTCCGTCACCTTGCCGTCGGCGACCTCCAGGCGGCGGGTGACCTGGACCGCGTCCAGCATGCGCCGGTCGTGGGTGACCAGCAGCAGGGTGCCCTCGTAGGCGTCGAGGGCCGACTCCAGCTGCTCGATGGCCGGGAGGTCCAGGTGGTTCGTCGGCTCGTCGAGGACCAGCAGGTTGACGCCCCGGCCCTGGAGCAGCGCGAGCGCGGCACGGGTGCGCTCGCCCGGTGACAGGGTGGCCGCGGGCCGCATGACGTGGTCCGACTTCAGGCCGAACTTGGCCAGCAGGGTGCGCACCTCGACCGGTTCGGTGTCGGGCACGGCCGCACGGAACGCGTCCAGCAGGGCCTCGGAGCCGTGGAAGAGCTGCCGCGCCTGGTCCACCTCGCCGACCAGGACGCCCGAGCCCAGCGAGGCCTGTCCGGCGTCCAGCGGGATCCGGCCGAGGAGCGCGCTGAGGAGCGTCGACTTCCCCGCGCCGTTCGCGCCGGTCACCGCCACGCGGTCGGCCCAGTCGATCTGGAGGGACACCGGCCCGAAGGTGAAGCCCTCGCGCCGCACCTCGGCCTCGCGCAGGGTGGCGACCACGGCGCCGGAGCGCGGGGCGGCCGCGATCTCCATGCGCAGTTCCCACTCCTTGCGCGGCTCCTCGACGGTCTCCAGGCGTTCGATCATGCGCTGGGTCTGCCGGGCCTTCGCGGCCTGCTTCTCGCTGGCCTCGCTGCGGAACTTGCGGCCGATCTTGTCGTTGTCGTTGCCCGCCTTGCGGCGGGCGTTCTTCACGCCCTTGTCCATCCAGGAACGCTGGGTCTGCGCACGGTCCTGGAGGGCCGCCTTCTTGTCGGCGTACTCCTCGAAGTCCTCGCGGGCGTGCCGGCGGGCCGTGTCCCGCTCCTCCAGGTAGGCGTCGTAGCCGCCGCCGTAGAGGTTGACCTGCTGCTGGGCGAGGTCGAGTTCGAGGACCTTGGTGACGGTGCGGGTGAGGAACTCGCGGTCGTGGCTGACGACGACGGTGCCGGCCCGCAGACCGGTCACGAAGCGTTCGAGGCGCTCCAGGCCGTCGAGGTCCAGGTCGTTGGTCGGCTCGTCGAGGAGGAAGACGTCGTAGCGGGACAGGAGCAGGGAGGCGAGGCCCGCGCGGGCGGCCTGTCCGCCGGACAGCGAGGTCATCGGCTGGTCGAGGTCGATCCCGAGGCCGAGGGAGTCGGCGACCTCCGCGGCGCGTTCGTCCAGGTCGGCGCCGCCCAGGTCGAGCCAGCGTTCCAGGCTCGTCGCGTACGCGTCGTCGGCTCCGGGCGCGCCGTCCACCAGGGCCTGGGTGGCCTCGTCCATGGTGCGCTGGGCCTCGGCGACGCCGGTGCGGCGGGCGAGGAACTCGCGCACGCTCTCACCGGGGCGGCGCTCCGGTTCCTGGGGCAGATGGCCGACGGTGGCGTTCGGCGAGGAGAGCCGGAGCTCGCCCTGCTCGGGCGTGCTGAGCCCGGCGAGCAGCTTCAGCAGGGTGGACTTGCCCGCGCCGTTGGCGCCGACGAGCCCGATCACGTCCCCGGGGGCGACGACGAGGTCGAGCCCGGAGAAGAGGGAGCGGTCGCCGTGGCCGGCGGCGAGGTTCTTGGCGACGAGGGTGGCAGTCATCAGGTCGTAGATCCTAGTGGCCGTGGCGGGGTGCGGTGCCGCGGGACCGTCCGTCGCCTCGCCCTGCCGTGCGCGCTCCGTTACCGTCCGGCCGTGGACACTCGGTGGAACAGCGATGTGATCGTGGTCGGCGGCGGGGTCATCGGGCTGACGACGGCCCTCGCGCTGGCCGAAGGCGGCTCGCGGGTCCGGGTCTGGACCCGCGAGCCGGTCGAGCGGACCACCTCGGCCGTGGCCGGTGCGCTGTGGTGGCCGTACCACATCGAGCCCGAGGCGTCGGCGCGGGCCTGGGCGCTGAGCTCGCTGGAGGTCTACGAACGGCTGGCCGCACGGCCCGCGCAGACCGGTGTGCGGCTGGTCGAGGGGGTCCTCGGCGAGACGGATCCGGCGGAGGTCGAGGGCTGGGCGGCTGGCCGGCTGACGGGTCTGCGCAGCTCCACGGCGCGCGAGTACGGCGCGGGGACGGGCGTGCGGTTGCGGCTGCCGCTGATCGACATGGCGGTGTTCCTGCCCTGGCTCCGGCAGCGGCTGCGCCTCGCGGGCGGCACGGTCGAGGAGCGCACGGTCGCCGATCTCGCCGAGGCCGAGGCCGCGGTGGTGGTCAACTGCACGGGGCTCGGCGCCCGGGAACTGGCGGCGGACGCGTCGGTGCGGCCCGTGCGGGGGCAGCTCGTCGTCGTGGAGAACCCGGGCCTCGACACCTGGCTCGTCTCGACGGGCCCGGACGGTGAGATGGCCTACCTGTTCCCGCACGCGGGGCGGCTGCTGCTGGGCGGCACCGCGCAGGACGGGATCTGGTCGCTGGAGCCCGACCCGGAGGTGGCCGAGGCGATCGTGCGGCGCTGTGCCGCCCTGCGGCCGGAGGTCGCCGGGGCGCGGATCCTGGAGCACCGGGTGGGGCTGCGGCCGGTCCGGGACGCGGTCCGGCTGGAACGGGCGGAGCTGCCCGACGGACGGCCGGTGGTGCACCACTACGGGCACGGCGGGGCGGGCGTCACCGTGGCGTGGGGGTGCGCGCGGGAGGCGGCCGCGCTGGTGCGCGCGGCCGCCTCCGGCTGATCCGGCCGCGGTGCGGCCGGGGTCGGTCCTACGGGACGCGGTACGGCGGTCCTACGGGACGCGGTACGTGCGGTGCGGTGTCCCGACGCCGTCCAGCGGCCGGGATCCGGGGGCGGCCGGTGCCGCTCCCGCCGTGGCGCGGGCGAAGGCGTCGGCGCCTCCGGCCAGGGGGACCCGGGCGGAGGTGCGGGCCAGGTCCAGGGTGAGGGTCGGGGTGTCGGCGGGCGGATCGATGAGGTCCTTGTCGGTGCCCGCGACGATCAGCGCGAGCCGGTGACCGGCGGGGAAGACGTGGTCGGTGGCCGCCAGGTCGAGGGTGAGGGTGTAGGCCCTGCCCGGGGTGAGCGGGACGCCGTGGCCCGGGTCGGCAGAGGTGCCGAGGTCGGCCCAGCCCCGGCTGACGACTGTCTGCGCCACGTCGGCGGTCTTCGCCGCCGTGTTCTTGAAGCAGGCGCTGTCGCCCGCCGTGCTCGCGCCCCAGCAGCTGCGGTCGGTGAGGGTGGTGATGCCCTCGCCGCTCGCGGCGTAGTCCCGGACGGTGTCGGGTCCGAGATCGACGAGGACGGCCGTGAGGTGGGCCGTCGCCGTCGTGGGCGTGGCGGTGACGGTGACCTCGGAGGAACCGGACAGACGCAGGTCGCGGCGGAGGGGCGCGGTGACGAACCCGGCCTTGTCGGGGGTCGGGGTGTCGATCCGCGCGGCCCAGTCGCTCTCGCTCAGCCGCGGGTCGTCGGTGAAGGCGGCGGTGCCGGTGCCCCTGCGCAGTCCGAGGGTGCCGACGCCGGGCCGGTCGCCGGTGGAGGGACGCAGGGTCGCGTTCCGGGTGCCGTGCGGCGGCCACACGGCGGAGGTGGCCCACTGGTCAGGGTGGCGTTCGATGTCGGCCATGGGCTCGCGGTCGATGCCGTTGTCGTAGCCGAGCAGTTCGTGGTCGAACCAGCGGTGCAGGGTCTCCACCCAGGCCGAGCGGCGGAAGTCGAAGGGGTCGACGTGGCCGGTCTGGGAGAGCCAGATCTTGCGGGTGACGCCGTTCTTCGCGAGGGCGTCCCACCACCGGCCGACGTGCGCGGTGCGGACGTTGAGGTCCTGGAGGCCGTGGACGAGGAAGACGCTGGCCTTCACCTTGCGCGCGTCCTTGACGTAGTCGCGTCCGGCCCACAGCGGTGTCAGGTCACCGGTGCGCGGCGCCCCGTCGACGAGCCGCTGCTGGACCGCGGCGCACCCGGCGCGGGCCGCGGGGCTCTCGACGTAGTCGGAGAGCCAGTCGGGCCCGGAGTCGTAGAGCGGGGCGCCCTGGGAGAAGTAGTAGTCGTACCAGGTGGAGATGGCGGAGATCGGGACGATGGTCCTCAGGCCCTTCACCCCGGTGGCGGCCACCCCGTTGGCTATGGTGCCGTCCCAGCTCTTGCCGATCATGCCGGTTCTGCCGTCGGTCCAGTCCGCCTCGGCGGTGGTGGTGCCGGTGCGGGTGGTGTAGGCCCTGGCGCGGCCGTTGAGCCAGTCGACGACGGCCTTGGCGGAGCGGATGTCGGAGGGGCCTCCGACGTCGACGCAGCCGTCGGAGCGGTTGGTGCCGGCCAGGTCGACACCGACGAAGGCGTAGCCGCGCGGCACGAAGTAGTTGTCGTAGAAGAGCGGCATCCCGACGATGTCGCCGTCGGCGTCGTAGGTCTTGCGCTGGCTCTCGTTGCCGCGTCCGCAGCAGGAGTAGTAGGGGCTGGCGTCCATGATGACGGGCACCTTGCGGCCCCGGGCGGCGGCCTCGCGGGGGCGCACGATGTCGACGGCGACGCGGTCCGCCCTGCCGTCTGCGTCGCCGTCGAGCCCGGTGTCCACCCAGACGGCCTCCCGGACGGCGTTCTCGTAGGAGTAGACGGGACGGCTCTCGCGCGGGGCGCCGTGTGCCGCTCCCGGGGTGAGGAAGACGGCCACCAGCAGGGTGACGGCGGCGGTCGCCAGCGGTCTCCAGATCGTGAAGCGCATGCGTGTCGACATGCGCGGGACGGTACCGGGGCCGACTCCCGTGCAGAAGAGGGCCGTTGCGGGCCCCCGGTGGCCGGAACACGCCCCTGCGGCGGGGCCGACCATGACGGCCGAATGGCGATCGTGTGACAGGAGCGGCGGTGGGCAGGTCCTGGGGCACAGGGAGTCAATAGGCTCCGAACAGACCGTGCGACCCTACGACTTGGAGCTTCCGTGCACCGCAGAATCATCGCGCCGGGCGCACTCGCTGCCGCGTCCGTCCTGCTGGCGATCCCGGCATCGGCCGCGAGCGCCTCCCCCGGCGCCCCGGGTATCGGCGACCCCTACTACCCGGCGTACGGCAACGGCGGATACGACGTCTCCCACTACGACCTGCGGCTGAAGTACCAGCCGGCCACGGACGAGCTGGAGGGGACGGCGACGATCCTGGCGCGGACCACGCAGGACCTGTCCCGGTTCGACCTGGACTTCCTGCTGGACGTGAGCGAGGTGCGCGTCGACGGCGCCAAGGCGGCGTTCACGACCTCGGGCGAGCACGAGCTGGAGATCACCCCCGCAACGCCGCTGGCCAAGGGGGCGGCGGTGACGGTGGTGGTGCGCTACCGCGGGATCCCCTCCTCGAAGCAGGCGTACGGCTTCACCAGCTGGCACCGCACCCCGGACGGCGGGGTCGGCGCCAACGAGCCCGAGTCGGCCTGGTGGTGGTTCCCCAGCAACGACCACCCGCTCGACAAGGCCACCTACGACGTCTCGGTGCTGGTGCCCGACGGCTCCCAGGCCATCTCCAACGGCACGCTCCAGTCGACGAGTTCACGGCTCGGCTGGACCCGCTGGAACTGGCGTTCCGCCAAGCCCCAGGCGACCTACCTGGCCACGCTCGCCGTCGGGAGGTTCGACGTCACCACCGGCACGAGCGAGAGCGGCATCCCGGTCGTCAACGCGTACAGCAAGGACCTGGGCGGCAACGCCGGGGCGGCGCGGGCGAGCGTGGAGCGCACCGGGGAGATCGCCGACTGGCTGAGCGGGTACTTCGGGCCCTATCCCTTCGACGCGCTCGGCGGGTACGTGCCGAACACGACCACCGGGTACGCGCTCGAGACGCAGACCCGGCCCTTCTACAGCCCCCGGCAGTTCGCGAACGGCTCCAACGTCTCCGTGGTCGTGCACGAGCTGGCCCACCAGTGGTACGGCGACGACGTGTCCGTGGCCGGGTGGAAGGACATCTGGCTCAACGAGGGCTTCGCCCGGTACGCGCAGTGGCTGTGGTCCGAGCACGAGGACGAGGGGACGGCGCGGGAACTCGCGGACTACGTCTACGCCTCGCATCCGGCGGACGACGCCTTCTGGACCGTGCGGCCGGGCGACCCGGGCGCGGCGAACCAGTTCGACATCGCCGTCTACGACCGAGGCGCGCTGGCCGTCCAGGCGCTGCGCGAGGAGATCGGCGACGACGCGTTCTTCGCGGTGCTGAAGGGCTGGCCGCGCGAGCGCGCGTACGGCAACGCGAGTGTCGCCGACTTCCGGGCGTACGCCGAGCGGATCTCCGGCAGGCAGCTGGGCGCCCTGTTCGACACCTGGCTGTTCCAGCCCGTCAAGCCGGCCGCGCCGGCGGCGCGTACCTCCTTCGCGAAGGCGTCGGCGGCTCCCGTGCAGCCGAAGTCCTGGAAGAAGATCGCGGCGACGAACGGTGTGCACGCGCACTGAACGTCGCCGGCGCACGGGGGCCGGGTACTTCCGGCCCCCGTTCCGGTCCGGGCAGGCGCTACCGGCCGCTGGCCGCGGCCCGGGCCAGGAGCGCGTCACGCGGCAGCGCGGCGCTCTGCGTGGCGGGCACCGTGCACGCGTACGCCCCGGCCAGCGCGCCGAACCCGGCGCACCGCAGGGGCGGTTCGCCGCTCAGGCGGCCGAAGAGGAAGGCGGCCGCGAAGGCGTCGCCCGCGCCGTTGGAGTCGACCACCGGTCCCGGGGGCACGGCGGCCGGGACATGGGTGATCTCGCCGTCGGCGAGCAGCTGGGCGCCCTTCGCGCCGGCCGTGGCGACGACGACTTCGGCGCGGCCCCGCTCGGCGATGCGGCGCATGGTGGCCTCCGGGTCGGCCAGCGCGGCCACCGAGACGAAGACGACGTCCGCCTCCCGGGCGAAGGCCTCGTGGTAGGGGTTCTCCCCGTCCCAGTTGTGCAGGTCGGTGGAGATGCCGACGCCCGCCTCGCGCAGGACGGGCAGGGCCTCGGCACAGGGGTGGGTGATGGACACGTGCGCGTGGCGGCTCGCGGCGGCCAGGGCGCGCAGGGTGTCCGCCGGGAAGCGGTCGTCCGGGCGCCCGCGGCTGTTGTCGTACAGCGACAGGCGCCGGCCGTCCGGGCCGACCAGGTTGACCGCGCGCTTGGTGCCCGCGGGCTGCGGGACGGTGGTGAGGGCGATGCCCTTGTCCCGGTGCAGGGCGCGGACCAGGTCCCCTTCGGGGTCGTCGCCCAGGAAGTCGAGGTGATGGACGTCCAGGCCCAGGGCGGCCAGGCCCAGGGCGACGAAGTCGCCGGTCTGTCCGGCGCGGGCGCGGATCCCGCCGTCGATCATGTAGCTGTCTGCGTACGGGAGAGGCAGCTCCGGCACGTGGACGATCGTGTCCACGCCCGCCCCGCCCAGGACGAGGACGTCGAAGGCTCCGGGGTCGCCGGAACGTCCGGCCGCCGTCCCGGCCCCTGCGGAGCTGTCGTGGTTCCCGCTGTCGGCGTGCATGAGCGCTACCCCTCCCCGTGGTCGTACACCGTGACCGCCACGCCCCGCTCCACCAGCCGCCCGGTGACGAGCGGTTCGACGCGGGACCACTTGCCACCGGCCAGCCCGCAGCCTATCCGGGGCATGTGCACCGACGCGCCGAGGGAGATCGCGTGGTCGGCGAGGCGGGCCAGGGCCGTGTCGACGGCCGGGTAGCGCACGGGAACCCCCTTGCTGCCCGTCCGGGTGCCGTGCTGTCCGATCATGTTGGCGACCCAGACGTCCTGCTGGACCCGGACGAGTTGGAGGGCGCCCAGGGCGAAGTCGTTCGAGGCGCGCCCGCGGTGCCAGGCGCGGTAGGCGGCCTCGGGCTCCGGCCAGCGGCGGGAGAGCGCCAGGACGAACCCCTTGCCCCATCCCCCGAGGTCGTTGCAGACGTGGGCGATCACCTTGGCGCCCTTCACCGACGGGACGGTGGCGTCGCCCCGGACGTACGTGATCTCCGGCATGCCGCCACCGTAGACGACGGCACCGACAGCGGCCGGGGCCCCGGACCGAGCGGTTTGTCATCACCGGTGTGACAGCGATACTGCTGCACATGACGATCGAGACCGAGGAGCCGGCCCTCACGGTCGACGAGCTCGCCGCCCGCGCGGGCGTCACGGTACGGACGGTGCGCTTCTACGGGACCAAGGGGCTGCTGCCTCCGCCGGTGATCGGCCCGCGCCGGGTGGGCCACTACGGCGCGGGGCATCTCGCGCGCCTGGCGCTGATCGAGGAGCTGCGGCGGCAGGGCCTGACGCTGGCGGCGATCGAACGCTATCTGGACCGGCTGCCGCCCGGACTCGACGCGCACGACCTCGCCGTGCACCGCGCGGTGGTGGCCTCGTGGGCGCCGGACGCCGTGGAGACGGTGGGGCGTGAGGAACTCGGGCGGCGGGCGGGGCGGCCGCTGGGCCCGCAGGACGTGGACCGCCTCACCGCGATGGGCGTGCTGGAGGTGGCCGACGGGGACGCGGACGGAGCCGGAGAGGGCGACGAAGGCGGCGAAGGCGTCTACCGGGTCGACGCCGGGCTGCTGAGGCTGGGCGTGCGGCTCCTCGACGTGCCGTTGTCGCCGGAGGCGATCCGCGCCGCCCGGACGGTTCTCCTCGACCACGCGCGCGCCGCGGCCCACGAGTTGTCGCGGATGCTGCGCGAGGAGGTGCCGCAGGGCGACGCGCAGGCGGTCAGGTCGTTGTCGGCGCACATGCAGCCCCTGGTCGTCCAGGCGCTGCTGACGGCGTTCCAGCGGTCGCTGACGGACGAGCTGCGGGAGTGGCTCGGGGAGCCGCCCGCGGACGGCTCCCGCTGACGGAACCCGGTGACGGACCCCCTCGCCGGGCCCGCCCGCGCCGGTACCGGCGCGGGCGGGCCCGGCGGTTCAGCGGCCGTCGGTGAAGGTCTCGCCCTTCTCCGCCTTGTCGACCAGCAGCGCGGGCGGGGTGAAGCGGTCGCCGTAGCGCTCGGCGAGCTGACGCGCGCGTGCCACGAATCCGGGGAGCCCGGTGCCCACCCCGTCCTCGCCCTGGTAGCCGTTGATGTACTGGAGGACCCCGCCGGTCCAGCCGGGGAAGCCGATGCCGAGGAGCGAGCCGATGTTGGCGTCCGCGACGGAGGTCAGGACGCCCTCCTCGAGGAGCTTGACGGTGTCGAGGGCCTCGGCGAACAGCATCCGTTCCTGCATGTCCCGGAAGGGGATCCGGGCGTCCGCGCGCGTGAAGTGCTCGCGCAGGCCCGGCCAGAGCCCGGCCCGCGCGCCGTCCTCGCCGTACTCGTAGAAGCCGGCTCCGCCGCTGCGGCCGGTGCGGCCGAACTCGTCGACCATGCGGTCGATGACGGCCTCCGCGGGGTGCCCCGGCCAGACACCGCCCGCCTCCTCCACGGCCCTGCGGGACTCGTTGCGGATCTTGCGCGGGAGGGTGAGCGTGAGTTCGTCCATCAGGGACAGGACCTTGGCCGGGTAGCCCGCCTGCGCGGCCGCCTGCTCCACCGACGCGGGCTCGATGCCCTCGCCGACCATGGCCACGCCCTCGTTGATGAAGTGGCCGATCACCCGTGAGGTGAAGAAGCCGCGCGAGTCGTTGACGACGATCGGCGTCTTCCTGATCTGGCGGACCAGGTCGAAGGCGCGCGCGAGCGCCTCGTCGCCGGTGCGCTCGCCCTTGATGATCTCGACGAGCGGCATCTTGTCCACGGGCGAGAAGAAGTGCAGTCCGATGAAGTCGTCCTGGCGCTGGACGCCCTCGGCGAGGGCCGTGATCGGCAGGGTGGAGGTGTTGGAGCACAGCAGGGCGTCCGGGGCGACGACCTGCTCGATCTCCTGGAACACCTTGTGCTTGAGGGAGGTGTCCTCGAAGACGGCCTCGATCACCGCGTCGCAGCCGGCCAGGTCCTGGGGGTCCGCGGTGGGCGTGATGCGGGCGAGCAGCGCGTCGGCCTTCTCCTGGGTCGTACGGCCCCGGGCCACGGCCTTGGCGCACAGCTTCTCGGAGTAGCCCCGGCCCTTGACGGCGGCCTCCAGGGAGACGTCCTTGAGGACGACGTCGATGCCGGCGCGGGCGCACGAGTAGGCGATGCCCGCTCCCATCATCCCGGCGCCGAGGACGGCCACCCTGCGCACCTGGCGGGGTGCGACGCCCTTGGGGCGGCTGACGCCGGAGTTGACGGCCTGGAGGTCGAAGAAGAACGCCTGGATCATGTTCTTCGACGTCTGTCCGGCGGCCAGCTCGACGAAGTAGCGGGCCTCGATGACCTGGGCGGTCTCGAAGTCCACCTGGGCGCCCTCGACGGCCGCGGCGAGGATGCTGCGCGGCGCCGGGTAGGGGGCGCCGTTGGTCTCCTTGCGCAGACTGGCCGGGAAGGCGGGCAGGTTGGCGGCGAACCGGGGGTTCGACGGGGTGCCGCCGGGGATGCGGTAGCCCGGCCGGTCCCAGGGCTGCTGCGACTCGGGGTGGGCGTCGATGAAGGCACGGGCCTTGGCCAGCAGGTCGTCGGGCGAGTCGGCGACCTCGTCGACGAGGCCGTTCTCCAGGGCCCGCCGCGGGCTGTACTTGGTGCCCTTGAGGAGGACCTTCAGGAGCGCGTCGGTGATGCCCAGCAGCCGGACGGTGCGTACGACGCCGCCGCCCCCGGGCAGCAGGCCGAGGGTGACCTCGGGGCAGCCGATCTTCGAACCGGGCGCGTCCAGGGCGACGCGGTGGTGGCAGGCGAGGGCCAGCTCGTAGCCGCCGCCGAGGGCCGCGCCGTTCAGGGCGGCGACGACGGGCTTGCCGAGGGTCTCGATGCGGCGGAGGTGGCGCTTGATCTCCAGCCCGCCGTCCAGCAGTTCCTGGGCCGTGCCGGGGGTGACGCGGATGAGGTCGCGCAGGTCGCCGCCCGCGAAGAAGGTCTTCTTCGCGGACGTGAGGATGACACCCCGGACGGAGTCCTTCTCGGCCTCCAGGCGGTCGGTGACCGCGGCGAGGGAGGCGCGGAAGGCCGCGTTCATGGTGTTCGCGGACTGGTCGGGGTCGTCGAGGACGAGGGTGACGAGCCCGGTGCGGTCCTGTTCCCAGCGGATGGTGGTGCTCTGTGTCATGACGGGGTCTCCGTTGAAGTCTGTGGGTTCCGCTGGGGTGGTCAGACGCGCTCGACGACGGTGGCGATGCCCATGCCGCCGCCGACGCAGAGGGTGGCGAGGCCGTACCGCTTGTCCCGGCGCTCCAGTTCGTCGACCAGCGTGCCGAGGATCATCGCGCCGGTGGCGCCGAGCGGGTGGCCGAGGGCGATGGCGCCACCGTTGACGTTGACCTTGTCCAGGGACAGGCCCATGTCCTTGACGAAGCGCAGGACGACCGCGGCGAACGCCTCGTTGATCTCCACCAGGTCGATGTCGTCGATGGTCAGACCGGCCTTGGCGAGGGCCTTGCGGGTGGCGGGCGCGGGGCCGGTGAGCATGATCGTCGGCTCGGAGCCGGAGACCGCGGCGGAGACGATCCGCGCGCGGGGGGTGAGCCCGTACCGCTCGCCGACCTCCTTGGAGCCGATGGCGACCAGGGAGGCGCCGTCGACGATGCCGGAGGAGTTGCCCGCGTGGTGGACGTGGTCGATCTTCTCCACCCAGTGGTACTTCTGGAGCGCGACCGCGTCGAATCCGCCCAGTTCGCCGATGTCGGCGAAGGACGGCTTCAGCCTGCCGAGCGAGTCGGCGGTGGTGCCGGGCCGCGGGTGCTCGTCGTGGTCGAGGACGACCAGGCCGCTGCGGTCCTTCACGGGCACCACGGAGCGGTCGAAGCGGCCCTCCTTCCAGGCCGTCGCCGCCCGCTCCTGCGACAGGGCCGCGTACTCGTCGACGTCACGCCGGGAGAAGCCCTCGACGGTGGCGATGAGGTCGGCCCCGATGCCCTGCGGCACGAAGTTGACGGACAGGTTCGTCATCGGGTCGTTGAACCAGGCTCCGCCGTCCGAGGCCATCGGCACCCGGGACATCGACTCCACCCCGCCCGCCAGGACGAGGTCCTCCCAGCCCGATCGGACCTTCGTCGCGGCCAGGTTGACGGCCTCCAGACCCGAGGCGCAGAAGCGGTTCTCCTGCACGCCGGCCACGGTGTCCGGCAGACCGGCCGCGAGGGCGGCGATGCGCGCGATGTCGGAGCCCTGGTCGCCCACGGGACCGACCACGCCGAGCACGATGTCGTCGATGGCGGCCGGGTCGAGGCCGGGGAAACGGCCGCGCAGCTCGTGGATGAGGCCGACGACGAGGTCGATCGGCTTCGTGCCGTGCAGGCCGCCGTCGGCCTTGCCGCGCCCGCGCGGGGTGCGGATCGCGTCGTACACGTACGCTTCGGTGCTCACTGATGGGCCTTTCGGGAGGGTGGGCCGGGCCGGGCGGGGTCGGTCGCCCCGGTGCGGGAGGTCCTTCACAGCGGTGGTCGCGGTGGTCGCGGTGGTCCGGGCGCAGGCCCGCTCCAGGGGGTCCGCCGCCAGGGCCGGTACGTCCCAGTCGTCGGCCACCTCACGCGTGTGGGCGCCGGGGAGCGCGGGCGCGGTGCGGACGGCGGTGGGCGTCGCGGAGAATCGGGGCGCGGGGGCCGGCTGGGTGATGCCGCCGTGTTCGGTGAAGGTGCCGCGGGCGGCCAGATGGGGGTGGTGCGGGGCCTCGCGCAGGGACAGCACGGGCGCCACGCAGGCGTCGGTGCCCTCGAAGACGGCGGTCCACTCGTCCCGGGTGCGGGTCGCGAACCGGGCGGCGACCGCCTCTCGGAGCTCTCCCCAGCGGGTCCAGTCGGTGCGGGCGTCCCGCACGTCAGCGAGGCCGAGGAGGTCCGTGAACCGATCGTAGAACCGGGGTTCCAGGGCGCCGACGGCCATGTACCCGCCGTCGGCGGTCTCGTAGGTGCCGTAGTACGGGCAGCCGCCGTCGAGCAGGTTGGCGCCGCGCCGGTCCTGCCAGCCGCCGGCGGAGAGCATGCCGTGGATCATCGCGGACAGATGCGCGGTGCCGTCGACGATGGCCGCGTCGACCACCTGCCCGACACCGCTCCCGCGCGCGTGGTGCAACGCGGCGAGGACGCCGACGACGAGGTAGAGCGAGCCGCCCGCGTAGTCGCCGAGCAGGTTGGCGGGGACGGGCGGCGGCCGGTCCGGGGCGCCGATGAGGCCGAGGGCGCCGGTGACGGCGATGTAGGAGACGTCGTGGCCCGCGCGGTCGGCGAGGGGGCCGTCCTGGCCCCAGCCGGTCATGCGCCCGTAGACCAGTCGGGGGTTGCGGGCGTGGCACTCCCGCGGGCCGACCCCGAGGCGCTCGGCGACGCCGGGCCGGTTGCCCTCGATGAGCACGTCGGCGCGGGCGGCGAGATCGAGCACGCGCGCGGGGCCGTCCGGGGCCTTGAGGTCGATGATCACCGAGCGCTTGTTGCGGTTGGTGACGTCGTGGGCGGGGTCGATGGACAGGGCGGTGCCGCCGGGCCGGTCCACGCGGACGACGTCGGCGCCGAGGTCGGCCAGCAGCATGGCCGCGAAGGGGCCGGGGCCGATCCCGGCGAGTTCCACCACGCGCACGCCCGTCAGCGGGCCGTGCCCGGCCGTCCGTCCCGTCGTCATCCAGCCCCCTTGCTGTGACACAACCGATGTAACACCAGTGATGCTAAGAACGTGTTCCCATGGGCACAAGAGGTGGGCGAGCAAGCGCTTAGACACTTTAGGGGCACCTGCCGTCGGCCTCCGCACCGCTCACGCTAGCCTCAGCCCCCGACGGCGGCGCGGGCTGAAACGACGATGGGGTGTCATGAGCAGGCTGAAAAGGGCGGACCGTCCGTACGACATCGTGCTCTTCGGGGCGACCGGCTTCGTGGGGGTGCTCACGGCGGAGTACCTCGCCGCCCACGCGCCCTCCGGGCTGCGCTGGGCGATCGCCGGCCGCAGCCGGGAGAAGCTGGAGCGGCTGCGCGAGCGGCTCGGCGTCGATGTCGGCGTGCTGAGCGCCGACGTCTCGGACCCGGCGTCCCTGCGCGCGCTCGCGGAGCACGCACGCGTGGTCGCCACGACCGTGGGCCCCTACGTGTCGTACGGCGAGGAGCTCGTGGCGGCCTGCGCGGACACCGGCGCCGACTACCTCGACCTCACCGGCGAGCCGGAGTTCGTGGATCTGATGTACGTCCGGCACGACGCACGCGCGCGTGAGACGGGCGCGCGGCTGGTCCACGCGTGCGGCTTCGACTCGGTGCCGCACGATCTGGGCGTGTACTTCACCGTCCGCCGGCTCCCCGAGGGCGTGCCGCTCACGGTGGACGGCTTCGTGACCGCCGGCGCCACCTTCTCGGGCGGCACCTTCGCCTCCGCGCTGGGCCAGTTCGCGCGCGGGCGGCAGATGGTCGCCGCCGCGCGGGAGCGGGGCCGGCACGAGCCGCGCCTGATGGGCCGCCGGGCCACCGCGCAGGTCGGCGCGCCCCGGTTCGCGCCGGAGGTCGGCGCCTGGGCCCTGCCCCTGCCGACCATCGACGCGCAGGTCGTGCTGCGCTCGGCGAGGGAGCTGGCGCGCTACGGGCCCGATTTCCGCTACCGGCACTACGCGGCCGTGCGGCGGCTGCCCGTCGCCCTGGGCGGGGTCGCGGCGGTCGGAACGCTCGTCGCGGCGGCTCAGGTGCCGCCCGCGCGGCGCTGGCTGTCCGGCCGGCTCAGCCCCGGTCAGGGCCCGAGCGCCGAGAGGCGGGCGCGGAGCTGGTTCTCGGTGCGGTTCGTCGGCGAGGGCGGCGGCCGGCGGGTGTACACCGAGGTGTCGGGAGGCGACCCGGGCTACGACGAGACGGCGAAGATGTTCGCGGAGGCGGCGCTGGCACTGGCCTGCGACGATCTCCCGCCGACCGCGGGCCAGGTGACGACGGCCGTGGCGATGGGCGACACGCTGACCGAACGGCTCACCCGGGCGGGCATCCGCTTCCGGGTGGCGGCACACCGCTGACCGGCGGTCCGACGCGTCCATGGCGTCCGCCGGGTCCGTGGCGTCCTCGGCGTCAGAGCGGCCACTGGACGAGCGTGTAGATCATCCCGACGATCCAGCCGAGTCCGGCCAGGACGGCCAGGACCAGCGCGGCGTTCACGGCTCGCTCGACGGGGCGGTTCGGGTCGGCGAGGGGCTTGGGAGCACGGTGCGTCGTCATGCGGCCAGCCTGCCGGGCGGGGGCCGGGCGTACATCGGTACGGGTACTCAGGCGAGGTACTCAGGTGACGGGCCGGGCCACCGCGGGTGAGGCGTGGTCCTTCGCCTCCCGCAGGGCCCGCCGGCACAGCGCGTCCGCCCTGCGGGTCGTCTCCGGGAGGCGGAACCGCGGGGTGAGGGCGAGGGTGTGGGCGCAGGCCCCGTCCAGGGTGACGCGGTGGCCGACCGAGACGAAGACCGGCTTCACCCCCGCCCGGGTGCGCAGGGCCCGCCCGACCTCGTCGTCGCCGGCCAGCAGCGGGGCCGCCGACCCGCGCGGGGCGTCCGGGTCGTCGTAGGTGAAGGCGAACGGGTTCTTGGCGACGCCGACGGTGGGCAGACCGGTGAGCACGCCGAGGTGGCTGGCGAGGCCGAACCGGCGCGGGTGGGCCAGGCCGTAGCCGTCGCAGACGACCAGGCCCGGCGGGTGGGGCAGGGCCTCCAGGGCGGCGAGCACCGTGGGAATCTCGCGGAACGCGAGCAGGCCGGGCACGTACGGGAAGGAGATCCGGCCCACGGCCGTGGCCTCGGCGACGACCTCGAGGCTCGCCGCGTCCAGCACGACGGCCGCGGCGGCGACGAGGTCGCGCTCGTCGTCGTAGGCGACGTCGACCCCCGTGACGTGGCCCGTGCCAGGCGGTGGACCCGGTTCGCCGAGCACCACCCGGGCCCGCAGCTCGTCCTGGACGGCGCGGGCCGCTTCCTCGGTCGCGGGCCAGCCCGCCGGAATCTCTACGGTCGTCATCGTGCGGACGAGCGTACGGCTCCCGGGGGCCGGCCCGCGATCGTGTTCCGGCGCGGGCCCGTCAGCCCTTGTCGCCGAGCGCCTGCTGGAGCCGGCTCTTGTTCATGTCCGAGCGACCCTTGACGCCCCGCCGCCTGGCCTCCTCGTAGAGCTGGTCGTAGGTGGGCCCCTGGGAACCCTTCCCGGACCGCCGTCCGCCCCGCTCGCCGGAGGACATGTCCTGCGTAGAGGTACGGCCGGCGGTCTTCGACTCGCCGGACCTGGCCCGTTCCTTGTTCACCGTCCGGGCGGCGATCTCCTCGGCGCGGCCGGCGCTCGCTCCCCGGTCCTGCGCGCTTTCCTTGATGTGCTCGTACTGGCGCTCCCGCTCGGGGCTGGAACCGCGTGGCATGTCCCTCTCCTTCCGTGTCCGCGGCCACCGGGTACCCCGGAACGCGCTCACCTCTCCAGACGTGCCACGCGACTCTGCTCCCCGGCCGCCCAGCAGCCGCCGTCGCGGGTGCAGTCCACGGTGTCGTACGAGCCCGTGTCGACGGTGCGCCAGGTGCGGCCGGCGTCGGTGGTCAGGTCGGTGCCGGTGGGGCCGACCGCGAGGGCGGCGGACCGGCTGTGCGGCAGCCAGGCCACGCCGGAGCGGTAGGCGGCCACCGGTACGGCGGCCGGCCGCCAGGTGCGGCCCGCGTCGGAGGTGCCGGCGGCGGACCGCGGGGAGGGCTGGTCGGCGCGGTAGTCGCCGCCGACGGCGAGACCGTGCGCGCGATCGCGGAAGGCGAGGGCGAAGACACCGCGCGCGGGGTCCCCGGCGGGGATCGTGCTGTCGGCGGCCGTCCAGGTCAGTCCGCGGTCCGACGAGTGCAGCACGCGCGCGTGCGCCGCGCCGCCGGTCGCCAGCCAGACGTCCTTCGCCCCGGAGGCGACCAGGCACTGACCGCTCGCCGCGAAGCCCGCCTCGCCGGCCAGGGCGGCGGGCATGCCGTCGTCCGGCAGCACCTTCCAGGAGCGGCCGCCGTCGGCGGTGGACAGGACGCGGAACCGGCCGTCCACCGGATCGCTCACGGCGAGGCCGTGGCGGCGGTCGAAGAAGGTCATGCAGTCGTAGAACGCCCGGGCGTCGGTGTTGCGGAAGGACTCGGTCCAGGTCGTGCCGCCGTCCTCGGTGCGGTAGACACGCGATGCCTCGCCCTCGCCGATCGCGAGCACGACGGCGCGGCGCGCGTCGAACGCCTCGACGTCGCGGAACTGGAGGTCGGCGGCGCCGGGCGGCGAGACGTCGCGCCAGCTCGCGCCGCCGTCGGAGGTCCGCACGACGGTGCCCTGGGTGCCGGCCGCCCACGCCGTGTCCCGGTCGACCGCCGCGAGACCGCGGAAGCGGACGCCGGTCGTGCCGGTCTCCTCGAGGTCCCAGTGCGGTGCCCGCGGGCCCGGGGTGTGCGCCTGGGCGGGCAGCGCGGCCAGGAGGGCGAGCGCCGCCCCGCAGAGTGCCGCCGCCGCCCGGCCGCGCCCCGGCGCCGCTCGCCCGAACGCCGCCCGAACCGTGCCCGCACGTCCCGTGCCCGCCAGTGGTTCGCCTGTCCGTACCGTGCGTCGCGTCTTCCCCAAGCGCCTCATGGCGGGCGAAGCTAGTCCACGGCCCCGGCGCCGTCCAGATGCCCTCGACCGCCCCGCCCGCCCCACGGGTCGCGGCGGGAGAAGTGAGTCACTCAGGTGCATGAAGGCGGTGACCGAGGTCACTAGGAATGGGTGTGCACGGATCGGCCGGTTCCGGCGTCTCTTCCAGTGTCCGGACGCACCGCCCGGAAGATCGTCCCGCCGTCACGAGGGAGCAAGGCGTTGTCCACCGTCATCGAGCAGCCCGTAGAGGCACGTCTGGTCGCCGCGGCACCCCGGATGCAGACCATCCCCGCCACCCTGCACTACGACCGCCAGGATCCCTTCGCCGTCCGCATGACCTTCCCGGCCCCCGCCACCCTGGAGGGCGTCGAGGTCTGCTGGACCTTCGCCCGCGACCTGCTCACCGCCGGCCTGCACGGCGCCGAGGGTCACGGCGACGTCCGGGTGCGGCCCTACGGTTTCGGCCGCACCGTGCTGGAGTTCCACGCGCCCGAGGGCACCGCCGTCGTGCACGTCCACTCCGAGGAGATCGAGGGGTTCCTGCTGGCCACGCACGAGCTGGTGCCGGCCGGCACGGAGCACCGGCAGCTGGACCTGGACCACGATCTCGCGGAGCTGATGCGCGACGCCTGTTAATCCGTTGACAGTCCCCTCGGGTCTTCCTACGGTGTAGAACGGTTCTGTTGCCGCCGATAGGAGAAGGACGTTGCTCGTCTGAGGTCTTGAGACACCGCGCCACACCGTCGTCGTGTGTGCGCCGCGTGCGACCTCGGCCTTCGAGCCGTCCTTGCGGAGCAGGACTTCTTCCCTGTGCTCGCGCTTCCCCGCTGCCGCGGTGGTCGCCGCTTCCCGGTGTCTCGACACGTGTCGCCCCTGACCGCACACGCATCCACGAGGCCCGTTTTGACTCATTCCATCACCTGCACCTCCCTCGCCTTCTCCTGGCCGGACGGCACCCCCGTCCTCGAGGGGCTCGACGTCGCCTTCGGTCCCGGCCGGACCGGACTCGTCGGCGTCAACGGCTCCGGCAAGTCGACCCTGCTGAAGCTGATCGCCGGGGAGCTCTCCCCCGCCGACGGCACCGTGCGCACGGCCGGCGAGGTCGGGCACCTCCCGCAGAGCGTCACCCTCGACACCGCGCTGCGCGTCGACGCGGCGCTCGGCATCGCCGACCGGCGGCGCGCGCTGCACGCCATCGAGGCCGGCGACACCCACGAACGGCACTTCGAGACCATCGGCGACGACTGGGACGTCGAGGAACGCGCCCTGGCCACCCTCGGCGAGCTCGGCCTCGGCCACGTCGGTCTCGACCGCACCATCGGTGAGCTGTCGGGCGGCGAGTCGGTACTGCTGCGGCTGGCCGCGCTGCTGCTGCGCAGGCCGGACATCCTGCTGCTGGACGAACCGACCAACAACCTCGACCTGTACGCCCGCCGGCGGCTCTACGCGGCCGTCGCCTCCTGGCCGGGCGTGCTGGTCGTGGTCAGCCACGACCGCGAGCTGCTCGACCTCGTCGACCAGATCGCCGACCTGCGGGCGGGAGAGGTCACCTGGTACGGCGGCAACTTCTCGGCGTACGAGGAGGCCCTGGCCACCGAGCAGGACGCCGCCGAGCGCATGGTGCGCGTCGCGGAGGCCGACCTGCGCAAGCAGAAGCGGGAACTGGTCGACGCGCAGGTCAAACTGGCCCGCCGCAAGCGGTACGGCCAGAAGATGTTCGACCAGAAACGCGAGCCGAAGATCGTCATGGGGGCGCGCAAACGCTCGGCCCAGGAGTCCGCGGGCAAGCACCGGATCATGCACGAGGAGAAGCTCGCCGAGGCCAGGGAGCGGCTCGACGACGCGGTGGAGGCCGTGCGGGACGACGACGAGATCCGCGTCGACCTGCCGTTCACGGCCGTGCCGCCGGGGCGCGAGGTCCTCACCCTCATGGACCTGCGCCTGGCGTACGGCGCGCGCGTGGACGGCGGTCTCGACCTGCGCGGCCCCGAGCGCGTCGCGCTGATCGGGCGCAACGGCGCGGGCAAGACGACCCTGCTGCGCACCATCGCGGGGGAACTGGCGCCGGAGGCGGGCGAGGCGCACGCGCACGTGCCGTTGCGGTTCCTGCCGCAGCGGCTCGACATCCTCGACGGCGAGCTCACGGTCGCCGAGAACGTGGCCCGGTTCGCGCCGGGCGCCACCAACAACCGGGTCCGGGCCCGGCTGGCCCGCTTCCTGTTCCGGGGCGCCCGCGCGGACCAGAAGGCGGCGACGCTGTCCGGCGGCGAGCGCTTCCGGGCGAGCCTGGCGGCGCTGATGCTGGCCGAGCCGGCGCCCCAGCTGCTCATGCTGGACGAGCCGACGAACAACCTCGACATGGCGAGCGTGCGCCAGCTGACCACCGCTCTGGAGTCGTACGAGGGCGCCCTCGTCGTGGCCAGCCACGACCTGCCGTTCCTGGAGTCCATCGGCATCACCCGCTGGCTGCTGCTGGACGGGGAACTGCGCGAGACGACGGCCGAGGAGGTGGCGAGCCCGACGTAGGCCGGGGCGCACCCGGGGCCCGGGTGCGCCCGGGGCGGGTGGTATCAGGAGGGGCACATTGTTACTGAGGGGTTTTGTCCTGGTGGTCCCGGCCTGCATGATGGCTGACCGGCGCCGTGTCCGAGGCGCCGGTCCGTGCGTCCGAGGCGCCGGTCCGTGCCACCCGATTCGGAGACCTGGACGTGCCCAGCAAGAAGGCCCTCATCCGCCGCCCCAGCCCGCGCCTCGCCGAAGGCCTGGTCACGCACGTCGAGCGGGAGAAGGTCGACGTGGAGCTCGCCCTGGAGCAGTGGGAGGCGTACGCCGAGGCGCTGCGCACGCACGGCTGGGAGACCGTGGAGGTCGACCCGGCCGACGACTGCCCGGACTCCGTGTTCGTCGAGGACACGGTGGTGATGTACCGCAACGTCGCCCTGATCGCGCGCTCCGGCGCCGAGTCCCGGCGGGACGAGACGCTCGGGGTCGAGGAGGCCGTGGCGCGCCTGGGCTGCTCCGTGAACTGGATCTGGGAGCCGGGCACGCTGGACGGCGGGGACGTGCTGAAGATCGGCGACACGATCTACGTCGGCCGGGGCGGGCGGACCAACGCGGCCGGCGTCCAGCAGGTGCGCGCCGCGTTCGAACCGCTGGGGGCGCGGGTCGTGGCCGTCCCGGTGAGCAAGGTCCTGCACCTGAAGTCGGCGGTCACCGCGCTGCCCGACGGCACGGTGATCGGCCACATCCCCAAGGTGGACCGGCCCTCGCTGTTCCCGCGCTTCCTGTCGGTGCCCGAGGAGGCCGGCTCGCACGTGGTGCTGCTCGGCGGCCCGCACGTGCTCATGTCGGCGGCCGCGCCGAAGTCCGCCGAGCTGCTCGCCGACCTCGGGCTCGAGCCCGTCGTCGTCGACATCGGGGAGTTCGAGAAACTCGAGGGCTGTGTGACATGCCTCTCGGTCCGGCTGCGCGAGCTGTACGCCTGACCGGGTGATCGCATCACCCTTGCGGCCCTGGGACCTGCGGTTCCCGGGGCCGTTCGGCATGCCCCGGAATGTCTGGCGCAACACGGCTGATCA